>JAQXDW010000116.1 GCA_029251165.1 Myxococcota bacterium | reverse complement strand
GTGCGATGAAGACAACAATCAGCTCGATCTCGGCGCATGGCCATGTGCCGCCCCATAGGGCGAGGCCATCAGTCCCAGCCCTCGCGCGCTGTGCCAGCCGCCCCTGCTACAGCAGGCTCGCTTTCGAAAATGCCCTTTACACCAATCATGTGTTCCAGGATACGGCAGCGAACACGTGAGCAAGACGGCGGCAGGACGGGGGCTGCTGAGGCCGTAATAGGGGCCTCTCGACTACCCTCAGCGCGGCGCTTGAGCTCTGCGAGCAGTGCACGGTCCTCCTCGAAGTTCGCGCAGTGAACCACGAGAGCTTGGCCATCGATGTCTCGCAGCAGCGCATGGACGGTAGAGATCGTGGTCTCGGTGGGCGTGCCCCAGGAGCGGTTTGGCTCACACCCACTTGGGCTGACAGGCAAGTCAGGCGGCGTTTTTTACTCTCCCGCCCACCGCAGCGGCGCGCATGAGCAGCCCTGACCTCACTCCCCTGGCCTCTACAAAGAATGGGTCCCACCTCACCACTGAGCAAAAGGTGTCACCGAACGGAATCGCCAACATGGCCTGGTTCCTGACCCACCAATCGCAGGGCGGCTGGACCTTCGAGCTCAGCTCACAACGACTGTGTCTTGTCTCGGCTCAGTCGTCTCCGTACATCAGCTCAATGGTGCTGCCGTTGGCTTCGTCGAGGCCCATTGTGACGGGCTGTAGACCTTCGGAAGGCGCCTCGACTGTCACGGTGTTGCAGTCGGTGTAGCCACACCCCCCCGTGCTCTCGGTGGTCTCGAGAGTAAATGCGATGACGCCTTCTTCATCGCTGGTGGCTCTGACTTCCCCATCGCAGCGAAGCTGGGCCCCTTCCACAGATTCATCCAGTTGATGGTTCCAGACAACCGCTTCGAAATCGACCACGACATCGGGCCATGTGCCACAGATGCCCGTGTTTTCCGGGCCTGTCTTATCTGGTCCGGCTTGACAGCCCAGGACCAAGGGAGTCATGAACAAAGCAACTGAAAGAACGCGCAAGATGCCTCCCGTGGAGAGAATCTTACACGCCTTCCTGCGCAAATGTCCGGAGAGTCCTGGGGATGTGTTCCCGATGCTCTACGACACAGCCAGGAAAGGGTCCGTCTTCGAGACCGGAGGCAGACCTACCCACCTCCCGCAGCACTCCTGTGCGCTCAATATTCAGCCTGTGTAGTTACTTCGCCGCCCCTCAGACGGAGTTCTGGGAAGGGATGGGGGCCCTCTTTTTGGCGTGGTTTTCGAAGGGCTTCAGGTCAAGCCGACCAAGTCACGGCTGCGCACATACAGCGCCTCCGCCAGAGCCAGATCGCGAACCTGTGGGTTCGGCGAGGTCATTGGCCAGCCCCCTTTGCGGTCCTGCTTGTCAGGAAAGGAGCCGGTCTGGGCGTAGAAGGCGCCGCTGGTCTCGGGGACCTGGGGATCCAGGAGGCAGTGCAGCGTGGTCTGCGCGCCATCCTCCACCGAGATCAGGTCAATGAGTGCCCCGATGGGCCGCATCACCACGTTCTGCAACCAACTCGGCATGGTGCTCGAGATCAGGTTGGTGCGTACCCACCCTGGGTGAACCGAGAAAGCGGAGACACCACTGCCCTCCAGCCGACGGGCCAGCTCCTGGGCATGCAAAACGTTGGCGAGCTTGGCCTGGGCGTACGCCTCCCAGCCATCGTAGGGGCGTCTCTCAAAGTTCAGGTCGTCCAGGACGATGCGGCCGGGCTTGCCCTGAGCTTCGACATGGTAGGCGCTGGCCACACAGATGACCCGTGAGGGAGCGCTGGACTTGAGCACCTCGAGGAGCAGCTCGGTCAGCAGGAAGTGGCCCAGGTGGTTCACGCCGAACTGAGTCTCAAAGCCGTCCTGGGTCTTGCCCTGTGGGGTGTTCATCAGCCCGGCGTTGTTCACCAGTGCATCCAGCCGGCTGTGGCGCTCCAAGAATGCCTCAGCAAAGGCCCGAACCGAGCTCAGGCTGCCCAAGTCCAAGGCGATGACCTCGGTGGTGCCAGAGAGCGTAGCCAGCGTCTGTGCAGCCTCCTCTCCAGCAGACACCCGCCTGCAGGCCAGCACCACATGGGCTCCTTGCTCCACCAGCTGACGGGCCGTGCCCAGGCCCACGCCTGAGTTGGCGCCGGTGATGATGTAGATCTTGCCGCTTAGGTCTTGCTTGAGCAGCTCAGGGGCACAGCGTCGAGTGGGATTCATGGGGATCTCCAGGGTGTTGCTTGGACTGTTGAGGCGGGTCTGAATCAAGAGTTAGGCCGCCGAAACCCATTCATCCCATTACTTATTTTTACTACCGGAATAAGCTGCACCTATGCCTCACCACAATCTTCAAGACCTCAACTTGAACCTGCTGCTGTCCTTGGACGCACTGCTCACCGAGCGCAGCGTGACCCGGGCCGCCCAGAGCTGCCACGTGACCCAGCCCGCGATGAGCCAGACCCTCGCCCGCCTAAGAACGGTCTTTGACGATCCATTGCTGGTGCGCGCCGGCCGCGGAATGGAGCCCACCGCCCTCGCCGCGCGAATGGCCGACACACTGCACGCACTGCTCTCCCAGATGGACGCCTTAGTCGGGGATCAGGGTGAGTTTCAGCCGGCCCATTCCAGCCATGCATTCGCCCTGGCCAGCCTGGACCACTTCAGCGTGCTGCACCTCCCCAAGCTCACCCAGCAGCTCCAGGTCCGCGCACCACAGATCCGCCTCAACACCCTGCAGCTGAGCTACGACAAGCTCCCTGACCAGCTAGAGCGTGGCGAGGTGGACCTGGGCGTGGGTGTCTTTCATGATGCACCCGCTGGCTTGATGCAGCGCGCGCTGCACCGTGAGCAGTTCATGTGTGTGCTGCGTACGGGTCATCCAATGTTGGATGACTGGAACATAGAGAATTTTGTAGGCGCCAAGCACGGCCTACTCTCCACCACCGGTCGGGGAGCAGGGATCATTGATCACTTCCTGGCCCACCACAACCAGAGCCGCAGCATCCACCTTCGCATTCCCCACTTCTTGGCCGTCGGTGCCGTGGTCGAGGCCAGTGATCTCATCTTCACGGTCGCCGGCCGCCTGGCTGCGTGGTTCCAGCAGCACCACGGCGTGGTCTGCATCGCGCCCCCCTTTGAGCTGCCGCAGTTTACCGTCTCGATGCGCTGGCACGAGCACCACCACCAAGACCCAGCACACGCATGGTTACGCGCTCAGCTCACCGAGAGCGCCCACCCCTGACATCGGAATTTTTGAGACTGGTAATGAATCACAACTGTCCGCTTCTCGAAAAGGAGAAGGGTGACCCGTCAACCGCGGGGCGCGAAAAGGCAGCGCCACGCCCCCCACGAGCACGGCAACCAGTACATCACAACAGATCAACAGCCCTCTTGTCCGGCTTGCCCGCCTCGGTTGTGAGCCTTCTTCTGCTCGGTGACTATCTGGTGTTGGTTGCGGTCCGGCGCTGACTGGCGGGTGCTCTCAGCGCTTGGCGAGAGCCTCCAGGATGACCTTGGTCGATGGCCGCCAACGCCAGTACGAACCACCGAGCAGAACCTCAAGAGCCTCGGA
>JAQXDW010000109.1 GCA_029251165.1 Myxococcota bacterium | reverse complement strand
ATCTCACGCCGGCCCCGCCGCGGCGGGGCCGGCGTGAGATCGCAGACGTCCGCTTCTTTGTCATGCTGGCTCTGGTCGTGCTGATCGTGGTCTTGCTGATCGCCAACGTGGTGAAGCTCTCTGACCGAGCCTCCCCAAGCCCACTGATCGAGAACCTCGCCCAGCGCATGGAGCGCGTAGAGCTGCAGCTGACCAGCATCGAGTCGCAGCTCTCCGACTTCGCACGCAACATCACCCAGGGCGCCGATCGGCAAGCCGATGCACTGAGCGGACTCACCGGCCGGGTCGCTGCCCTGGAGGCTCGATATGAGCCGGCTGGAGATCCGCCGCTCCCGGAGGGCAAGGCCAACTCACAGGCGGTCGTCCCGTCTCGTTCCGCCGCACCGACCCGGGCAAAGAAGAAGCGCGCAGCGGTCGCTGCCAAGAAGAAGCCCGCAGTCATTGCCGCGACCAGCCCCTCACAGATCCCAGCCAGCGCGCCAAGCAGCGCCTGGATCGGCTGCCCGCGACAGGTCTGTAGCCGCACAGACAATCGCGTCACCATCAAGAGCGTCACGCCGGTCTGGGCTTCTCCCTACAGCGGCGAACGGGTCGCGGTCCTCGGCGCCGGAACCTACCCCCTGCTCGCAGAGGAAGACGTCAGCGGCTACCTGTGGGTCGAGGTAAAGCTGAAGTAGCCGGGGAGCACACTGCCGGGGAGCACACTGCCGGGGAAGCGCACTGCCGGCGCTGCTACTGGCCAGCCCGCTTCAGGATATGGAACTCGACCCTGCGGTTGGCATCGCTGGATCCGGACCGGAGGTTGACGCCCTCACCGTAGCCACGGGCCACCATGCGTGCGCTGCTCACGCCGCTCTCGATGACGTAGCGACGCACCGAGTCTGCCCGACGCTGCGACAGCTCCAGGTTGTACAGCTCTGAGCCGGACGTGTCGGTGTGTCCCTGGATCTCGACGAGCTGGATGGTCGGATCGTTCTTGAGCATGTCGGAGAGCTCGTCGAGGATGGCGAAGCTCTCCGGCTTGATGATGTCCGAGTCGTACTCAAAGAAGATGCGATCGTAGATGTTGATCCGCCCCTCAACGATCTCAACCCGAGAGTCCTTCAGCACGACATCGATCAGCGACTCGCCGCCCGAGCGGAGGGTGACCATGCGCCGTGAGGTCTTGTAGCCGACAGAAGAGATGACGATCTCGTGGCTGCCAGCGGGAAGGGCACGCTCTCCAAGTCCATCGCTGGAGGTGCGCGTCATGCTGCCCCCCATGCCCATGACCCGGATCGAGGCCTCGATGGGCAGGCCATCGATGTCGGTGACGTTGATCACCATGCGGCCATCCAGCGCTCCCTCCGGCTCGATGCGGAGGCGCTGCTCGAAGTTGACTCCGGCAGGTACGGTGAGGGTCGTCGCCAGGAGCTCATAGCCCTCGGCACGGACCAAGACCTCGTAGCTACCGGGAAGCAGGGAGCGCAGCAGCTCACCCGCCTCGGTGACCCACTCGCCAGTGACCGGTCCCTGGAGCAGCTCGATGCGAGAGCCCGCAATCAGGGCCCCCCGAGGACCGACAACGAACACGGTGGTCGGGGTCCACTCACCATCCGGACAGCCGTCGAGATCGTCGATGCCGTTGTAGTCCTCTGCCTGATCCGGGCAGCGGTCGAGATCATCGGTGATGCCATCAGCATCGAGATCGGGTCCAATGGACGCGGGACCGCTGACCTGACGGTAGGGTGCCCAGACCAGTCCAGAGACGACCCGGAAGTCTGGAGTACCGACGCCCTCTGCCAGGCCGGTGCCGCCGCCGATGGTGAACACAAGGTCCTCAAACGGGTTGACGTGCAGGCAGCCAAGCGCCTCGGCACCGAAGCCCGCGACCGGCTCTGAGGCATTGATGTAGTAGCGACCATTGGCCTCTGCTGAGAGCCAGGTCTGGCTGGAGAGCGGCACCTTCGCGCCGAGCCCAGCGAGGATCTGGCTGCCGACCGTGAAGCCCTCGTCGACCGTCGAGGTACCGGTTCGGAAACCGAGGTTGAGGGCGGTGACCACATCGGCCCCGGTGGCGAGGATGACCTGACCGCCGAGGGTCGGCTGGCTCGCGCCGAGCCAAGCAGCCTCGTTGCCGGTGGGCAGGGTGCCACGGAGCGAGAGGGAGACACCGACGGGATCGGTCTGCCGATCAATGAGCTCTGCCTTGGCATCGAGAGCGATGTCACCAAGCAGGTATCCCTCGGTCAGGTTGTAGCCGCTGGCGTAGGGATTAACGGGCAGATCGATGCCGATGCGGTACCGGCTGACGTTGTAGTAGCCGAGCAGATCGAAGGTCGCGACCGAGGAGAGGAGGACAGACTCTTCGAGCCCCTCTGGGGCCGTCTCAGGATCGGTAAACCGGAAGACCAGCGGATCCTGAGCGTAGTTGAACACGAAGCCGCCGCCCGGCCCCTGAGGGCCGACCTGGCTGTCGTCGAGGTTGACGAAGTCATGGCCGTCGATGGCGGGATCAAAGCTCTGCGCATCGAGTCCTTGTGCCCAGACCGGGGTACCAAGCAGCAAACCAACCAGACCCATTCCGCTACCTCTACCTAGTCAGTCGTCTTCTCTCCGGCGGAACACCGCCAGTAACGCCAGTAGAGCGGGGATATAGCCTGTTACAGCATTAACGCTACTGCACGATCCCCCCGTCAGTCGGCCTTCACAAACAAACGGAAGCCCGCAGACCGACTCAATGCCCTGCGTGTTCACACCGGTGTCGTCGCCGCCACCGCCGGTGTCATCGCCGCCACCGTCGTTGTTTCCGCCACCGTCGTCGCCGGTGTCATCTCCGCCGCCGCCATCGGTGTTGCCGCTGCCATCCACGGAATCGCAGAAGTCGGGGAGGCCGTCGCCGTCAGAGTCGAGCAGGAAGCCATCGTCGTCAGTGGCCTCGTCTGCGTCCGGGGTGCCGTCGCCGTCCTGATCGGTCTCTGTGCCGTCGGCTTCCTCGCACTGCTCCTCGATAAAGTCGACGATGGTGTCGCCGTCGGAGTCGACATCGAAGATGTTGGGATCAGACTCCCAGTCATCGACCCGACCATTTCCGTTGACATCCTCGAGCCACTCCAGTCGGGCATCGCCCTCGGTGTCCTCGGTGAGCGGGTTGGTCGTAGAGGCGCTGTCGGCATCCGCGCGGAAGCACCCCGCGGCGGTGTCGGTGTCGTATCCGGGCTCTGAGACACCCAGCTCCAGCCCATCGGGGAGGCCGTCACCATCAGAGTCACACTGCAGCGGGTCGGTACCATAGAGCAGGAGCTCGTCGCCATCGGAGAGCCCATCATCGTCGGAGTCTGCATCGTCGGGATCGGTCCCGTACTCATCCACCTCCTCAAAGTAGAAGAGGCCGTCGCCGTCGCCGTCGATGGCGATGGCATCCGACCAGGCTCCGCTCAGCTCGTCCATGTCCGCCGCTTCTGCGAGATCGACATCCACTGCTGCAGCGTTGTCAGCTTCCTCCGCTGTGGCGAGCGCGACCTGGAAGTACGCATTCCGGCTGAAGGCAAACGCAGTCTCGGTCTCCAGCGTAGCCCACGGGATCGTGAGATCGATGAAGTAGTCGTCGTTCAGGGAGATGGAGGAGTCGCCGAGCGAGATCTCAGCGGTGGCGGTGGCGCCCGTGGGATCGTAGTCGGTAGACCAGAGGATGTTCTCCGCGGGATCGTCAGCATCGCCGGTCTTGGTGGCATTGCTGAAGACCTGGATGCTGCCCTCGCCGGCCCCATCAGAGGCGTAGGCAATGCTGTACTCGTAGCTCGAGGTGTCGCCGTCGTTGTCGATGAGCACGACCCAGGCGCCTTCGCTGGCGAAGTGGTCGCTGTCAGACGGATCGGAGTCCAGGCGAAGCCGGAAGTAGAGGGCGTCCGCGTCGACATACCAGAGCCCTGCTGGAGCAGTGGCGGTGCTGTCGCCGACAAGGTCGAGGTAGGCCGGAGCGTTAAACTCCACCATGTCATCGGCCGGATCCACGTAGGGATTCCCGCCGCTCTCGAGACCTTCCCAGTCCCCCGAAGCAGGCCAAGCAAGAGCTGATGTTGGAGCCAGCAAGGCCAATACCGCAATACTGCGCATCTATCTAATCTCCGAGGCTGACCGGGTTTCCGCGTACTCTGGTAGCGTACCTCAGTCGAGCGCGACCAGATAGCAAGACCAGCCCGGAAGTAAGAAAAACCTTCTGTATCTGCCCTACCCAGCCGGGCCGTGTCAGCATGGCACCAGCGCGACGCAGTCCAGCATCAAGCCGACGCAATAAGCTCAGCGACCGCCTCGACCCAGACATCGTGGCTGTTGAGGCATGGGATGAGCGTAAGCCGCTTACCGCCGGCTGCGAGGAACTGCTCACGGGCACGAATGCCTATCTCTTCGAGGGTTTCCAGGCAGTCCGCGACGAACGCAGGACACATCACTGCGAGGTTCTCGACCCCCTGCTTTGGAAGCAGGTCCAAAGCCTCGTCGGTGTAAGGTTGGATCCATGGCCGGCGCCCCAGGCGGGACTGGAAGCTGACGGTCCAGTCGTTGGGCATCGACATCGCATCGACCAGGGCCTCGGTGGTGGCGTAGCACTGCGCCCGGTAGCAGCTCGCGCGCGGACCGACGGGCGCAGGGCAAGCGCTGGTCTGATCGCATGGCGTGCAGGGCATGTGGTGAACCGGCAGCCCATGGTACGAGAACATGACATGGTCATCGGGCTGGATGTGCGGACGGCTGACCGTGGCCAGCGCCCGGATGAACGCCGGGTGGTCATAAAACGGCGGCACCACAGAGAGCGATGGCACCACCAATCGAGCGCTGGCCGCAGCGAACACCGCCTCCAGGCCGGTGCCGGTGGAGGAGCTGGCATACTGCGGGTACAGCGGCAGCACCACGACTCGATCGCAGCCATCCAGCTGCTCTAGGGCCGCAGAGATGCTCGGCTCTCCGTAGCGCATCGCAAGGACCACTCGCGCCGACTGCCCCATCCGGGCAGCCAGCTTCTCAGTGAGCGCTTCGCTGTGCACCATCAGCGGCGAGCCCTCAGCGGTCCAGATCTCGCGATAGGCCGCCGCTGACTTCGGAGCCCTGAACGGCGCGATGATGCCGTTGACCAGCACGAACCGCGCGACCGGATGAATATCAATGACGCGGGAGTCAGAGAGGAACTCTCGGAGGTAGCGCCGCACCGCCGGAGTCGTGGGGGCCTGCGGAGTCCCCAAATTGAGCAGAATCACACCATTCATTATCGATGTCATAGCGCCAGGAATGGCTCATGACACCCTGCATGCACAATCTGACGTATCGCTGGAGTAAACTGATCCCATCCCGCCCACCCGGCATCGAGATGGAGACCACCATGATCACACTGACGCTCGCCGGAATGCTCCTCGGCTGTGAGACCAAGTTCTATGATGACACCGGCGCGACAAGCACCGATGACACCAGCGATACCACCGACACCGCCGACACCACCGACACCGAAACCATCGGTGATGGAGACTCCCCGGTCGTCGAAGGCGGCACGATTGAGTGCCAGTCCAGTGACGACGACAGTCCCTTCGATCTCTACTACTTCGATGCGGACGTCACCGACCCTCAGGGCTCCAGCAACGTCGCCACCATCGGCAGCAAGTTCTACGCCTACGACGAGGACGGATCGCTGATCTTCAGCGACGACATCGTGGTTTGCTCCGGCGGAAACTGCTTTGGAAGCTTCCGAGAGGACAAGTATGACGATCTGGACTGCGACGACATCAGCGACCAGAAGTTCACCATTGAGATCTTCGACGAGGACGGCAACTCCTCCGGAGAGGCCAAGCTGACCGCCCTCGTCCCTGAGGCATAGGGCCTCCGCGCGTCAGGCACGATCCCGGAACAGCACCGTCCAGGTGCCAGTGATTGCAACGGAGTCATCCTGCTTGAGGATGTCGCTGCGGAAGACCACCACGCCCTTCCCTCCTCGGGAAGAGGCCTTGACGGAGGTAACGGTCAGGCGAAGTCGGATGGTGTCGCCAAAGAAGACCGCGCCCTTGTACTCGAAGGTCTGACCGAGCAGGGCCATGGTCGTGCCTTCGAAGATGCCCAGCGTCTGCCCCAGCCCCGTCGAGATCGACGCCGAGAGCATGCCGTGGGCGATGCGCTGCTTGAACGGTGTCTTCGCTGCGAAGGTCGCGTCGATGTGGAGCGGATTGTAGTCGCCGGAGAGGCCAGCAAAATTGACCACATCCGTCTCCGTGACGGTCCGTCCGACCGAGGTGAAGTTCTGATCAATCTCAAACTCAGAGAAGTACCGTCCGCGTGCCATGTTCTCGCCTTCATGAGGGGTCAGGTGACCCTATATCCGTGCGAAGGCGGGCTGGGATAGACATCCACTCCGCCCTCGACTACCCTCCGGGCGACGACCTCAGGAGACGCCATGAATCGCCCCCTCTCCCTCATCTCGCTCGCGCTCCTTGTCGCATGCGGAGACAAAGACACCGAAACCGAGCCTGGGGCCACGGACGCAGACTCGGACGGCTACGTCGCAGACGAGGACTGCGACGACCTCGATCCGACGGTCTACCCCGGTGCAACGGAGTACTGCAACGGCATCGATGACAACTGCGACGACGAGATCGACGTCGATGCCATCGATGCTCCGCTGTACTACGCGGACGTCGACGGCGACTCCTATGGAGACGGGGGCAGCACCATCAAGTCCTGCGAGCCACCGACCGGCTACTCTGCGGACGCCACCGACTGCGACGACACCGACGGCAGCATCAATCCAGGCGCCATCGATGTGCCGACCGACGGCATCGATCAGGACTGTGACGAGGCCGATCGCTGCGCAGAGGCCACCATCCATAAGGGCGATCTTGGCTTCTCTGGAGATGACGAGAAGTACTACCCCCTGTGTGACAAGTACGTCGAGGTCATCGTCGAGGGGACCCTGTCGATCAGCAACTCGGAGTTCGATGATCTCACGGACCTGGACTGCCTGTGCGGTGCGGGCAACCTGCGCATTGAGTACAACCAAGACCTGACCTCGCTGACGGGTCTGGAGGGCATCGCCGACCTGACCGGCGATCTCTACGTCGTGGTCAACTCCAAGCTGCCCAGCCTCGCCGGCCTGGAGAACCTCCGCACCGTCGATGGTGTGTTCTTCCTCGGCACCAACGAGATCCTCGATGACATCTCCTCGCTGTCCGGCCTCACCTCCGTCGGCGAGGACATCCAGATCAGCAGCAACTCCAACCTCGTCGACTTCTCTGGACTCTCTGGCCTCACCGCTCTCGGCGGTGACATCGTGCTGGAGGAGAACTCCGAGCTGAGCAGCCTCGCCGGCCTGGAGGGGCTGGTCGACATCGGCGGCGGCATCTACATCCAGAACAACGACGCCCTCCTCTCTCTCTCCGGCCTCGACAGCCTCGTCAGCATCGGGGATGCCCTGAGCATCAAGGACAACACCAACCTGGAGGTCCTCTCCGGCCTCGACAGCCTCGTCAGCATCGGCGGTGATCTGACCGTAGACAACAACGATGCCCTCACCGACCTCGTCGGCCTCGACAGCGTCACCAGCGTCGGCGACGGTCTCACGGTCAACGAGAACGAGGATCTCACCAGCATCGATGGCCTCGGCAGCCTCGCCAACATCGACGGTGGCATCATCCTGGAGCGAAACCCCAACCTCTCCGACATCAGCGCCCTGGCCGGCGTAGCGGTCAGCGAGGGGCTGAAGATCGACGAGAACGAGTCGCTCTCCTCTCTCGCCGGTCTCTCCGGGATCACCGTCGGTGAGAACCTCCGGGTCGAGAACAACGTGGCGCTGCTGAACCTCGACGGCCTCGACAGCATCACCAGCATCGACGGCAACCTCCTGCTGGACAACAACGCCGTCCTCAATGACGTCAGCGGCCTCTCCGGCCTGACCTACGTCGGCGGCGACTTCGACATCGGATACTGCGACTCGCTGACCAGCATGGCGGGCCTGGAGGCCCTCGTCGAGGTCGACGGCAGCCTGGCGATCAATGCTGTGCCACGGTTCACCAGCATGGACGGACTCGACGGCCTGACCACCGTCGGTGACAACCTCCAGATCAAGCAGAACTCGGGGATGACCTCCCTGGCGGGCCTGGAGTTCCTCAGCAGCCTCAGCGGCGATCTGGACATCCAGAGCAACAGCGCACTGCGCAACCTCGACGCCCTCTCCGGGCTGACGGCCATCGGCGAGGACCTCCAGCTCATCAGCAACACCGCGCTGTCAGACATCACCGGACTGAACAACGTCTCCTCAGTCAGCGGCGACGTCATCATCACCTACAACAGCAGCCTCGGTGACAGCACTGCGGAGGCTCTGCTCGATGTGATCGGCGAGGAGAACGTGGACGGGTCGGTGAACATCACCGGGAACTGAGCCACATCCAGCTCAGCCTCACTCTGGCAAGACCACCTTGGTTCCCAGGTAGATCAGCTGCATCTCCTCCGTGACCCGGAGCTCATCGGGGGGGTTGAGCTGGTCGGTCTTGATCGCTGTGCGGTGGACACCAATGATCAAGATGCCGTACTCGCGACGGCATCGCTCGGCGACCTCCAAGAACGGAGCCGGCAGCGTGATCTCCGACGGTGGGCTGCCGAGGTAGAGGCTGTGCGCTCCCGCAGCGGTGATCTTGCCCATGATGTCTGCGCTGCCGTGCTGGACAATGGCATGGGTGAGCATCGAGAAGCCAAGGCGCGTGGTCTCGATGACCTCATCGGCCCCAGCGGTGCGCGCGTGGGCGACGTTCTCGGCGTCGAGGATCTCAGCGACGACGTACAGCGGACGCTCCCGGCGCAGTGTGATCAGGGTCTTGCGCATGTGAGAGCGGATGGTGAACACGCTGAGGATGGTGTTGGCATCTGCAGCAGCTGGCAGGAGGCTTCGGCGGCCGACAATGATAATCGCCGCGGCGTAGCTGAGGCGAACCTTGTCCAGCGAGGACTCCTTGGTCGGATCGCCCGTGATCCAGGAGAACTCGATGGGGATGTCGTCGGGGCGCTCGCCGTCACCGAAGATCACCACCCGGATGTTCTCGATGTCGATCTCCTTGGGTATCGCATCGAGCAGCATCCGCGTGCCAGGCTCATAGCCACAGATGATGATGTGATTCATCAGATTACTCATCCGGAATTGCTCCTCACGAATGCTGAGCACCGACTTCAAGAGGGTGCTTCCGACGATGCCAGCAAACAGCGCCAGGGTAAACATCCCGCTGATCATCAGGACGCTTCCGACAATCCGTCCCTGCCAGGTCACCGGCGAGATGTCTCCAAAGCCCACTGTGGTGAGGGTCACCAGCGCCCACCAGATCCCGTCCGCGAGGGTAATGAGGTTGGGATTGATCCCGCGCTCAAACAGGAAGATGCTCAGTCCACCGATGAGGGTGGCAGTCCCGAGCGCAGAGAACGCCAGCGAGTAGAGCAGGGCGTTGTCGTGGAAGGCCTTCAGGGTGCTGTAGAGCGGGTTGGAGTAGCGGAAGATTCGGTCGTTCTTCAGCAACCGCAGCAGCCGCAGCAGCCGCATCGCCCGCAGCCCGCGCAGGGCCGCCGACGAGCCGAGGATGCTCAGCAGGTCGATGATGATGAGCGGCTGTAAGCAGAACCGGATCCGCCCGAGGATGTTCACCCGCAGCCGGGAGACTGAGTTGTGCCGGAGCACATCGAGCGCGGGAGGGCGATAGCTGGCGACCCGGAGGAAGACCTCGATGGCGAACAGGCCCACCAGGATCCGGTCAACGATGTCGAGGATCGGGTGGGGGGTGGTGTCTTTGACACCGCGGTAGAGATCGAGACCAAACAGGCCGATCGACAAGAGGATCATCGCCCAGACGATTGCACTCACGACGCGGTGGACCCGCGTACGGGGACGGTGGAAGGCGTCGTGAATGAGCTGGAACATGGCGGTCAAATCGATCTGCTTACGGACGAGACAGGGGGGAGGATTGCAGGCGAGGTGATGTTACCCGGAATCTCCTCCCGCGGCCTTCGGCACCCCCTCTGATGCACTCCGTCCAGCGATCCGCCCAGAGAGCAGCACTGCAGAGAGACTCCCGGTAAACCCGCAGCCGGTGAGAGGGTTGTCTCCGACGAGGCTGCCGCCCGCCATTCCGGTCAGCTCCCCTGCCGCGAACACCCCCGGCAGCGGCGCTCCGCCGGCGAGGACCTGCCCTGAAGCATCGACCGCGATCCCGCCAAAGTTCTTCGCCAGCGCCGGAGCGATCTGCACCGCGAGGTACGGTGCGGCGAGACCATCGGCAGCCTCCAAGAGCCCAGAAGCATCGATCCCAGCGGCGTATGCCAGCTCGGCGAGAGACGCAGCTTCATGGGCCGTCTCAGCATCGAGCAGGTGATCGATGGTGACCAGCGAGGGCGCCTCTCCCGGCGGGACGATGGGGTCGAAGAGCTGACCATCCTGGGGCCAGGATCCGGCGTCGAAGATGCCAAAAGCGCGGTGCTCGGGCAGGGCGAGGACCGCAGCGGCGGTGGCGTAGCTGTTGGTGTGAGGCTCTGGCAGGAAGTTCTCGCCAGCGGCGCTGACCCACAGGGCCTCTTCCAGGCTGGTGAGCACGACCTCCTCTCCCGCTTCATGCGGATCTGGGACACCATGCGCATACAGACCCATCGCGCCGGGGCGCAGCCAGTCAGCTCCCAGCACATCGAGCATGTGGTGCCCGCTGCCGGTGGCGTGGGGCGCAGCGGAGGAGACCAGGGCGTCGGTGTTTAGCGCGGGGTTGGCGATGCTGACCAGCTCGGGATCCCGCAGAAAGCCGCCCGTCGCGACGACCACCGACTGCGCAGCGATAAACGCCTGGGCACCCTCCAGGGTGACCCACACCCCCGAGAGGCCCTCCGCATCCAGCACCAGCGACTGCGCCTCGACGCTGAACATCACGTCATCCATGGGGATCTGCCCGGCGAGCAGCCCGACCATCCCGAGTCCCTCCCCGTTGAAGAGGTGAATCCGGGGGACGCTCTCGCCGTTGGACTGCTCCGCAGAGAGGTGAAAGCTGCCGCCCATGTCCGTCAGCCATGTATAGACCTCTGGGACATTGTCTTCGGCGTAGCGAAGCATCCACGTTGCGTCTGGGTCTCCGCCAGTCATCGTCGGCCAGTCAGACAGGAGCACTGACGGGCTGTCGGTGATGCCCTCAGCAGCCTGCTCGGGGGTTCCAGAGAACAGAGTGGCGCCGCTGGAGTAGATCGCCGCACCGCCGAGCCGTGAGCTGCGCTCCAGCAAGAGGACCGCTGCCCCCTGAGCGCGAGCCTCGATCATCGCAGCCATTCCCGCAGGCCCGCCGCCGATGACCAGGACGTCGGTCTCGGTGAGCGGCTCGGGCGCTTCGAGGTACGGCTCGAGGCGCTCCACGGAGAAGCTCAGCCCGCCGCCCTTACCCGCTGCGGTATCGTGGCCGGAGGCGACCTGAGCAGCCGGTCCAGTGTCCTCGACGGCTCCCAGATCAGTCGAAGAGCCTGCACACCCCAGCAAGAGGGCGAACAGCACCTACTCCTGGACGAGAATGAGTGTGGAGAGGTGCGCAATCCCCACTCCGTCATCGCTGGACAGGTTGCCGTCGGCGTCTGCGGTCACTGTGCCGAGATCGATCCAGGTAAAGTCGTAGTACGAGGCGTTGTAGGCACGAAGCTGGGTGCCCTCAGTGAGCCCGAGGCCATCGACAGAGAATGCCCAGGGACCAACCTTTGCGGTCGCTGGCCCGAGGTACCACATCGCCACGATCTCACCAGAGAACATGTCCAGCGGCAGGCCAGATGCCGCCGGGTCGACGCTGACCGATGCCATCCAGTCGGCGTCTGGATCGTCGATCGGACCCTCAAACTGAGCGCCATCCACCTCAATGGTCAGCCCATTGTCGCCGCTGTGGGTCCCCGTGGAGAGCTGCGTTTTGGTGGTGAAGTTGTAGATGACCACCGTGTCCACCGTCCAGGAGCCCTGCTCGGGGGCGAGGGTGACCAGACTGAGGGGCGTGGAGTAGGTGTGACCGGAATCCTTACCTGTGGGGACCACGTCGAAGGCGTAGTCCGTGGGACCAAGACCCGGAAACGAGAAGCACCCGCTGGCATCGGGGAAGGCGGGCGAGCAGCCAGTGCTGTTGCACATCTGGACGCGGACGTTCTTGTTGGTGGCAGCGGTACCGTCGTCGTATGCCACGCAGCCATCGACCGCGATGAGGTCAGCGTCAGCGTCGCTGTCCGTGTCGGCGTCGCTGTCTGTGTCGCTGTCCGTGTCGGCATCCGCCTCTTCCGGAGTCGAGGTGTCATCTTCCTTGTCACCGCAGGCGAGCAGGCTGCCGATGAGGAGGGTCAGGAGTGCCGTGCGCATGTCTTTCTCCAGTGCATTTCCGCGCACAAGCGTACCTCAAGCTGCGCTCAACCGCACCCTTCGATGACCGGTGATGCTCCCCTGTGGTTTGACATTCATGCCTCCTCGAGGCCTCAACACCTCACCCAAGCAGCGGTGCCCTCTCCACAGCAGCCCGGCACGTCCTCCCCTGAAGCGCTCAGCCTGAGCGCCTCGGCGGGGCCCCTTGCCCTGCTCGCCTGCCGTCGTCCATTCACCAACACCCCCGACGTCGATCCATCGATCGATGACAGCCCTCAGGTCGCCTCGACGGACCACGGGATCGCCCTGTGGCGGGCTCTCGTGCGATGCCCGGGATGAGCATGTCAGCGACTGACCCTGGGCTCGGCTGGGATCGGTTCATGGTGCAGGTCAGCGCGGACGGAGGCCAGGAAGAGCTCATCGCGTCTTCCCTGACCGACGGCCCGAGGACCGGTCAGCGCTTCGCTCCTCAGCGAAGGCATCAAGGCTTGCCGGTGCCTGGAGCAGCGTCCTCAACAGCGACGGCACCGTGCTCGCCACGCAGTCTGGCAGCAAGAACATCGGCGATGACACCGGTGAGCGAAGCGATGAGGCAACGCTGACCACCAGCCTGTGATAGCAGTGGTCTGAACGGAGGCCTCTGATGACTGTTGCTGAATTTCTGTCCAACACCACCTACTTCTCAAACCTCTCCGATGGCGCGATCGCAGAGCTGATCGCCCGCACCGAGATCATGGTCCTCAGCAACGAGGAAGAGGTCTTCGCCGAGGGTGCTCCCGGAGACGCCTGGTACCTTGTGATCAGCGGTGAGGTGGTCATCACCCGGGCCAGCGACAGCCGGCCGCCTCACGTCCTGGGCTCCCTGGAGCCCGGCGAGGGCTTCGGCGAGATGGCGCTGCTCGACGACTCTCCCCGCATGGGCGCTGCCACCGCACAGGGCTCAACCACCCTGCTCCGCCTGCCCCGTGAGGCCTTCGCAGAGCTGATGGAGGCCAACCACCCCGGCACCACACGCCTGCTCAAGGCGATGGCGATGGTGCTCTCCCAGCGCCTCCGAGAGGTCACCTGGATTCTTCAGGATCTCGTCGACGAGCCCGCGCCCTCGACGCCGGTAGATCCAAATGGTCCGATGGGACGGATGCTTCAGGCGATGGTCGCGCTGAACTGACTTGAGCACCCCGGTCAGACAGCCGGGTACTGCATCGGGCACAGCCCGGTGTCTCTCCCGCCGCCGCGAAGCCATGCGCTGACCGCTCACCCCACAAAAAAATCGGGCCCGCTCTGGTTCAAGCCGCCTTCCCTCGAAGACAGGCTGCCAGAGAAGGCCCGACCTGCGGAGCGTGTCTGCTCAGGAGGCGTGCTTCGCGATGAGGTCCGCCAGACGGGGCACGGCAGCGCCGATGTGCTGAATGGCGGTGGGGCGGAGCTTGTTGTAGACCTTCACCAGCATCTTCTGGTCGCTCTTGCGGCCGCGATCGTCGGTGATGGAGAGCAGGGCGTTGGCGATGTCGCTCTTGCGCGCAGTGAACTTCGACGTGTCCCCTCCGCAGTCCGCCCAGATGGGATCAATCTGAGCGGCGAAGTCATCGAGGAGGTGGTTCATCGCCATCGGGATCATGCCTGGACGCATCTTCTTGACGGTCTTGTAGCCGCCCTTGATCGCGACACCAGAGAAGCCGCCCTTGCTGGCAACCTCAGACTCCAAGAGCGTCACACAGTCATCGACGACAGCGCGTCGTCGTGCATCTTCCTTGATCGTCTCTACCAGTGAACCCATCTGTTCAACCTCTTGTCTATCGAGTTTGGTGCTTAACAATACACTACGGCGCGGGGTACTTGGGGCACTCGGGAATGCTCCCGCTTCCGCCCAGCTCGTTGAACCAGTAACCGACGTACATCTTTCCGTAGCAGGAGTAGCCGCCGCGCCGCTGGTACGCCTTCTGCACGCACTCGTAGCTGCGCTTCCAGTCGCGGTCGTTCTGGGCCTTGATGATGTCTGTGCCCGGAAGCTTCTCGGGAAGATCCTCGACCAAGTATGAGCGAAGCCAGAACGGAATGGCATCGCAGAGGATGGTCGCAGCGTCGTCGTGTGGGGAGCTCTTGAGGACCTTGAGCATCGTCTCTCGGACCGCAGCATCCTCCTCAAAGCTCATCGCACGCTCCTTGAGACAGGCGATGGCGGAGGGGCGCTTGGTTCCCTGGAAGGCACCAACAGAGGCCCGCCGGACCTCCGCGCTGTCGTCCTTCATCATCGCCTCGCACAGGGCATCATCAGCAGAGGAGCCGGTGAGTCGCTTGAGCGAGACGAGCGCAGCACCGCGAACGACACCAGCCTCATCCTGTGCAGCGTCCTTGAGGGCGCGGACAACCGGAGAGCTCTTTCCGGCACCGCCCAGCGCAGTCGCCGTTGCCGCACGGACGGCCTCGTCGCTGTCTTCAGCGAGGACCTTGAGCATCGAGTCGCGGAAGTTCTCCATCCCGCCGATGCTCTCCAGCGCGCGAATCCGCTGGTCGGTCGGTCCAGAGGAGGCGGCGATGTCTGCGAGAGCCTGCCGGGCAGAGGGGCTCGGGATCCGGGTGAGGGCCGTGATCGCCTCCATCCGGTTCTGCTGAGCGGGATCCGCGACGAGGGTGGCGAAGCATGCCGTCGGCTCGTCGCGCTGCTCGCCGGTCAGGCCCATCGCGATGGAGGCATCCCAGCCAAACTGCGGGTGGACAATGTTCTCGCAGATGCAGGCGTCCGCGATCGCGATTCCCTCAGCCTCCGTGACTGCACGCATGCGCTCAGTGGCGTACTGGCGGACGCTGTCGTCCTTCATGGAGAGCCCGACGCACATGGTCTTGTAGTGCTTTCGGGAGAGGGCATCGTCGATGTCTGAGGCCTCGACATGGTTGGGTGTCATGTCGCAGGAAAACAGGAGGGAGAGGAGCATGGGGCACCCAGTGGAGCGAGATCGAGGCTCTTGGTCTAGAGGCTCTTGGTCTACGAGCGGGAGATGTGGTTAGCGGGAGATGTGGCTGGCGGTAATTGCAACGAGCCGGTCGATCTCCCCCTCAGGGATGGTCGAGTAGCTCAGCCGGAGCGCACCCGGGAAGGCAACCAGTCCGACGCCGTCTTGTAGCAGACCCCGCCGAATGGCGTGAGAATTTTCCACACGAAGCAGGGCGAAGAAGGCGCTGTTGAATCGGTATACCGACAGGTTGTGGCGCTCCAGAGCGGCGCACAGCACGCGGTAGCGGCGGCGGAGGACATCGCGGAGGACGGCCTGCTGCGCGGCAAGGTCAGGGGCCGACAGCGCCTTCATGACCATCGCCTGAGAAGGGGCGGAGACAGAAGAGATGGTCGCCCGTGCCAGCGCACGCGCCTTCTCTTCGAGGGCTGCGCCAGGAGCACCGTCGGCGCCAAAGGTGATGAAGCCCACCCGTCCGCCAAAGAAGAACAGCTCCTTGGTGGCACCGTCGATCTTGATCGGCAGGATCCGAGCCGGATCCGCTCCCGCGAGCAGCGGGAAGATGCCGTCGACGGCCAGGCCGTCTTCCCAGACCATGCCGTGGTAGGCATCGTCGCAGAGCACCACAAGGGGATTGGGAGCCGCACGGATGACCTCGACGAGCGCAGCCGCTTCTTCGAGGGTCGGGGTGTAGCCGAGCGGGTTGCTGGGGAAGTTCAGCAGCAGCACTGCCGGTCCCCGGGTTGCGTCAAGGGCAGCAGCGATGGCCGACAGGTTGAGCTCACCGCGCTCAGTGAGGACCGAGTAGGGAACCATCTCCGCGCCACAGCGGGTGCCGAAGATGTGATTGTAGTTGCCCCAGCCCGGATCCGGGAGGAGTACCTGGGTTCCGACGTCGGTGAACATGTCCGCGACAATGCTCAGCCCGTGGGTGAGTCCGCTGGTGACCATCGGCAGACTCAGCGGCCCGTCGGTCTGCTCTCGGAGGCGCGCCTGCCAGGCCTGACGAAGATCCTTCCGGCCGCCCTGCGGGGCATAGAGAAAGACCTCCCGGCCATCCAGGGCATCGATGGCACGCGCCATCGACGGCAGCGGAACAGCCCCTCCGTCATCGTCGACGAACTGACCAATGGTCGCGTTGAGCGGGCACCCCGCAGCCTCAGCAGCCTGGGCGGTCACCCCACCCGGAAAATACAGGCGCCGCCCCAGAGCGGACAGGCAGCGCTCGGCTGCTGGATGACCACGCCGGAGCACGGTGTTCAGGTCGGCAACTTCCATCTCTCGATTCTACCGGAGGCGCGCTGGCCGTGCGGTAAATCAATAGGATCATCAGGGCGGGAGCCGGAGTCTGAATTCGCACGCCCCCATCCACCGTCGCGCAGACCGCGACACGATGCTGCTGAGGCCGCGATCTTCACACCACCGCAGCCGCAGAGGTCGGCTGCCTCTGCCGTGCCGACAGAGGCAGCCGACCTCTCCGGCCAGCGGAGTGCTCTCCTCCAAGCCCAGCGCAGCAGCCCGTGCGCCGCCCCGGTCCTCAAGCCGCAAAGCTGAAGCGGTGTCTTGGGATCCCGATGAGCCTGACACCACAAGAGCCGCCGTGCCGCTCTGTTCGCATTGCGCATCCGCATCACCGAAGATTTCGACTCGTCGCCCGTCCACTGGTGGGTCTACCCTTTAGCTGGAGGAAACCACCATGCGACTTCGTGTCCCCCTCGCCCTCATGGCCGTCACTATCCTGGCCTGCTCGTCCCGAATCACCGGCAACGAGGGCAACTTCCAGTTTTCCTACACCGCCGATGATCGGATCACCGACTTCAACAAGCCCATCGCTGTCGGCGGCTACCTGGACATTGAGGTGACCGACGTCGGCGCGCTCCAGCCCATCGAGCTGCTCGCTGCGGCGTTCGATGACGTGGAGACCCTCGATGTCGTCTCCTTCTCCGGCAGCACCATCACGGTGGCCGGCGTCGCGGACGGAAGCGCGATGCTCTCCGTGGAAGGAACCACCGCCGACGGCGAGACCCTCACCGATGCCGTCAACATGCTGGCGGGAATCCCCGAGGTCCTGCTGCTCTCCCACACCTGCGAGGGCGATGCCTACCTCACCAGCCAGCGCATCTGGCTGCCGTTTGAGATGGAGAAGGAGAACGGCCAGCCGGTCATCGGCTACGGCTACTACCCGATCACCCTGGACTCGGAGTCCAGCCTGAGCCTGAGCGTGGACGACTCCGGTCAGCAATACATGGCCTTTGACACCGCCGCGCCGGGCTCCGCCACCCTCACCTCGATCATCGACGACACCACCCTCGCCATGGCCGTCGTCTCTCCCGCCGACATCACCGGGGTCAACGAGCCCACTGAGTGGGTCTTTGAGGACATCGACGTCGGCGACACCAGCGCCTTCTACGTCCGACCGACGACCAACACCGCCACCATCTGTCAGGCGCAGGTCACAAAGATCGTCACCTCCGACACCCCCGACATCTGCACGGTCGCAGACATCGAGCCGTCGGATGCATCGACCTACGAGTACGGCTGGTTCGAGATCACTGGCGCAGCGGAGGGTGAGTGCCTGTTCACGGTGACCTACCCGGAGGGCAACGGCGGTGCAGGAGCCTCAGCACAGTTCAGCTACCCGATCGAGCCGTAGGCACCCCGACAGTCAGCGGCACGTTAAGCCGATGGTATGCGGCAGCTGACTCCCCCGATTGAAGACTTTCTCGTCACAGACGACCCGTTCTACCTGCCCGTCGGCGACGAGGTGGAGCTGTTCACCCACGCCTGGCAGGCACGCATCCCGGTGATCCTCAAGGGACCCACCGGCTGCGGAAAGACCCGGTTTGTCTCCCACATGGCCCGGCAGCTCGACCGCCCGCTGGTCACGGTCGCCTGCCACGAGGACCTCACAGCATCCGACCTCGTCGGCCGCTACCTCATCCAGGGCGACGAGACGCTGTGGGTCGATGGGCCGATGACCGCCGCAGTCCGCCACGGGGCGATCCTGTACCTCGACGAGATCGTCGAGGCGCGCAAGGACACCATGGTCGTCATCCACCCGCTGACCGACCACCGCCGGGCGCTGACCATCGACAAGCTCGCCTCGGTGCTGCGCGCGCCGCCAGAGTTCATGCTCGTCATCAGCTACAACCCTGGATACCAGTCCATTCTCAAGGAGATCAAGCAGTCGACCCGGCAGCGGTTTGTCTCGCTGGACTTCACCTACCCTCCCGCCGAGATCGAGCGCGCGGTGCTGCGTGAAGAGGCCAGGGTCGACGACGCCACGGCTCGGCTGCTGGTCAAGATCGGTGAGAAGATCCGCAACCTGACCAGCCGAGGACTTGAGGAGGGCGTCTCGACTCGGCTGCTGATCCACGCGGCTCGGCTCATCAAGCAGGGAAGCGCCCCAGTATCAGCCTGTGAGGCGGCGTTCTGTCGCACACTGACCGACGATCCAGATCTACAGGCGTCCATTCGAGAAGTGGTGAACGACTACTTTTAGCCCACCAAAGGGCATCGCTCCGAGCGGCAACGCCCCCGGCAGGTTGCCGCCCAGGTGGTCTCCACAGACCCCTCACGGCCGCCACATCCCCGGTGCCCTCATGGTGCTGTCGACTGATACCCCCGCGGTTGAGGCTTGCCGAAGGACGCGGAGCATTCTAAATGCTCGCCATGCAGACCCCTGTCCTCAACGGCCACATCCTCGACATCCTCACTGAGCGCGGCTTCGTGCAGCAGACCACCGACGCCGACGCGCTCCGAGAGAAGCTGTCAGCCGGTCCGGTGACCTTCTACATCGGCTTCGATCCGACCGCAGACTGCCTGCACGTCGGACACCTCCTCCCGATCCTCTGCATGCGCTGGCTGCAGCTTGCGGGACACAGGCCGATCGTCGTCCAGGGTGGCGGCACGGCGATGGTCGGAGATCCATCGGGCAAGGACAAGACCCGGGAGATCCTCACCGCCGAGAAGATCGAGGAGAACATCGCCGCCCAGAAGACCCTGTTCGGCAAGTTCCTCGACCTCGACGAGGCTGTCGTGGTCAACAACGCCGAGTGGCTGCTGTCGCTGAACTACATTGCGTTCCTTCGCGACATCGGCCGTCACTTCTCGGTCAACCGGATGCTCGCCTCGTCCGGTGCTCAGCAGCGCCTGGAGCGGGGGCAGGGCTACTCGTTCATCGAGTTCAACTACCACCTGCTGCAGAGCTACGACTTCCTGGAGCTCAACCGCCGCTACGGCTGCACCCTTCAGTGCGGCGGCGACGATCAGTGGTTCAACATTCTCGGCGGCGTCGACCTCGTCCGTCGAGAGACCGAGTCCACCGCACACGCCATGACCATCCCGCTGCTGCTGACCGCAGATGGCAAGAAGATGGGCAAGACCGAGAAGGGCGCGGTGTGGATCGACGGCGAGCGCCTGAAGCCGTACGACTACTACCAGTACTGGGTCAACGTCCACGACGACGACGTCATCCGACTGATGAAGCTGTACACGTTCCTGCCGATGGAGCGCATCAATGCGCTGGCGGCCTTGACCGGCGCAGACATTCGGACGGCGAAGCACGTCCTGGCGTACGAGGCGACGGTCCTCGCCCACGGCGAGGCTGCTGCGAAGGCGGCTCAGGCTGCTGCGAAGGCGGCATTCACGGGGGGAGCTTCAGCAGACATGCCGACACTCTCCGCAGCATTTCCGGTGCCGGTGATCGATGTGCTGGTCGACAGCGCGCTGGCGAAGAGCAAGGGCGCGGCCCGGCGACTGATCAAGGGCGGCGGCGTTCGGATCGGATCCGCAAAGATCAGCGATCCCGCTGCACTCCTGGAGGGTGAGGAGGTCGTCTGGGCAGGCAAGAAGCGGTGCGTGAGGGTCGTCGGGAAGTGATCCCTCAGGCCTTCTCTCGGCTCATCTCGTGCTCCCTAAGCCGGGGCATGATCTCCACGAAGTTGCAGGGCCGATACCGAAAATCAAGCTGGAACGCCAGGATTCCATCCCAAGCATCCTTGCATGCCCCGGTCGAGCCCGGCACCGCGAACAGGTACGTTCCCCGCGCAACGCCCGCGCAGGCCCGAGACTGGATCGTCGAGGTCCCGATCTTCTCGTAGCTCTGCCACCGAAACAGCTCACCAAACCCCGGGATCTCCTTCTCCCAGACCGCCGAGAACGCCTCCGGGGTCACGTCGCGGCCGGTCAGTCCGGTCCCACCGGTTGTCAGCACCACGTCGACACCGTCATCTTCGATCCATGCTCGAAGCTGCGCAGTCAGCGCAGGAACATCATCAGGAATGATGCGCTTGTCGACCACAGCATGACCGGCTGCGGCCGCCCGAGAGGCCAAGACCCGCCCTGAGCGATCGGTCTCCTCGGTGCGGGAGTCTGAGACGGTCAGGACTGCGATGTTGACGGGGATGAACGGACGGCTCTCGTCGATGCCAGGCATGGCGCCTCCAGCCTCTTCCCTATCTCGACAGGCGGCACGACACCCGCAGTCCCTACACCGTCCGCTGGAGAGAAGTCCAGCATGCCGATGGCATCACATGCCTGACATTCCGGCTGAGAATTTCACAGCACGCCGCAGCATTGCGACCAAAAACATACGTTATTTCGTAATCTTAACGAGCAATACGGAGCCAAACAGTCTCCATCACTATCCCCCACGGATGGTGGGCTACAGCACATCTCCGTATTAGAGCACCACCATGAACATCAAGACGATCGGCATCATCCTCCTGGGGTTCTTCTTGGCCCTGATGATCGGCTCCTTTATCCTGCCCACCGAGCTGAACATCGAGCGGGCCGTCCTCGTTGAGGCAACGCCAGAGGCGCTGTATCCGAGCCTCTCGGACCTCTCGAAGTGGAACGACTGGGAGCCCTGGGGGACCGGCACCACCAGCGAGCAGACCACGGGCGTCGGCGCGACACGCGGCTGGCCGGGTGGTGGCCAGCTGATCCTCAGCGAGCTGAAGGAGGACGAGGTCCACTACCAGGTCCACAACCTCGCCGTTCCCACGAGCGGCTTCCTCGCGCTCCAGCCTGTCGAGGGTGGCACTGCGGTGGTCTGGGTCCATCAGAGCCAGACCGGCTTCGGTCCCATCTCCAGAATTGCAGGCTGGGCTGCCCGAGGAGAGCTTGCCATTGAACTTGACAATGGACTCGCAAAGCTCAAGGAATCTGCGGAGCGTTCAACGGCTCCTTCCAAAAAAATGCCGCCGGGGGGTTGAGTCCCGCATTCCTCGATCCGACTGCCTAAGTCACAGGGAGGTCGATTGTGATGCTGTGGATGTTAATGGGTGCCGCTTCTGCCAGTGAGCCCGCTGTTGTTGAGACGCCCACTGAGCCCACCGTTGCTGAGACTCTTGCGACTCCGTCGCTGCTTGAAGAGGCCAGGCTGAGTCGCCTCTGGCTGACCTCTGATGACGCCGAGATCGCTCAGGATGCAGCCCTGCTCCAGCAGACCCTCGACGAGTACAGCGCACACGCCGAGAATGTCTTCATCGGAGAGGTGGTCAACATGTACCACCCAGGCGGACACGCCATCAACGGCACTCAGGTCAACATCGTGGTCTCTGAGGTCATCCGAGGTGAGGTCTCCTCCGTCACCGAGATCCACGTCCCGCCCCCAGGTGGCTACGTCGATGGTGTTCCAGACACCGCGCCGATCGCGATCATGCCCGGCTTCCAGATGCTGGTGTTCACCAACGCCGACGGCGAAACCGTCACCAGCAACGCCATGTTCCTCATCGACGGTGGCTTCATCTGGCGCAACAAAGCGCCTGACGTCTTTCTCAACCCGCGCAACCTGCGGGACTGGGATCTCGTTGATCCCTCCAGGGACTACCTGTTCACCAGCCTCACCGCAGTCCGACAGCAGCTCGCCAGCCGCTGAATCTGATGTCGCGACCGCTGAGTCCGATGTCGCGACCACACTGGGCTGCTGACAGCACCAGGAGTCGCGACACTGAATAGACTGACGGTGTGAACCTCCTCCTCGACACCTGGCGCGGCATCCTCAGACCGCATCGCCTCCTCCCCATCGCGATGGTGGGTGGCTCGATGATCGCTACGGAGGCGTGGTTCACCCGCTCCCAGTATGGGGTCGTCGAGGCGGTGCTGATGTGCCTGGGCTTCCTGGCGCTTGGCCCCTGGCTGTGGCGTCGGCTGTTCCCGCACGGCGTGCCGCTGAGCCTCTGGCGTGTCGGGCTGTTCGGCCTCCTCGGCGGAGTGATACCGCTCCTCTCCTGGGCCTGGCCCTACCTCACCTCAGCCCCCCACACCTTCCTGACCACCGGGATGAACACCCTGGTTGTAGCAAGCTTGTTCTGGGCGGGAGCCTGGGGCATCGGACGGGACATCGAGATGGAGCAGCGGGTGGCAGCAGAGCGGGCCCGCGCCGAAGAGATGTCTCGAGCAGCAGAGCGAGCACAGCTCATGGCGATCCGAGCGCACCTCGATCCACACTTCCTGTTCAACACCCTCAACGCCATCGCGGAGTGGTGTCGAGAAGACGGTGAGATCGCGGAGCAGGCGGTGCTGCGGCTGTCTGACCTGCTTCGAGAGGTCATGACCGGAGTACGCATCGAGCGGTGGCCGCTGAGCAAGGAGCTGAAGCTGGTCACGGATGTCTGGGAGCTGCACCGGATCCGGGATCCCGATCGGTTCACCGTCCAGATGGATCTGCCCGAGCCGATGATCGAGGCGATGCTGCCGCCGATGATCCTGCTTCCCCTCGTCGAGAATGCCGTCAAGCACGGACCCGCTGCCGGACACGCCGGCCCGATGGGGCTGTCCATCACGCCGCTCGGAGACCAGCTTCGCATCCGGATCAAGAACCCTGGCCCGTTCACGGGCCGCAGAGACGGCGGCGAGGGGCTGAAGATGGTCGAGCGGCGGCTGGCGCTGCTCTATGCCGACGCCCGGCTTCGAATTTTTGCGCAGGACGGCCACACCATCGCCGAGGTCACCCTGCCACAGCACGAGAGGAAGACGAGATGAAGGTGCTCATCGTCGATGACGAGATGCTGGCCCGGCGACGACTGACCCGACTGCTGTCCGCGATGAGCAACGTCACGCTCGTCGGAGAGTGCGTCAGCGGAGCGGCTGCGCTGGAGCGAATTCGCACCGAGCCGCGCCCCGACGTGGTCCTGCTTGACATCAACATGCCCGGACTGACCGGCGTGGAGGCGATGCAGCTGTGGCCAGACGACGGGCCGACCATCATCTTCACCACTGCGCACACCGAGCATGCCCTGGCGGCGTTTGATGGGGGTGCGGTGGACTACCTCCTCAAGCCCGTGGAGGCCCGCCGCCTGAAGACGGCGCTCGACCGGGTCCGGCTCGCGCCCCCTCCGTCCGTGCCGCAACCAGACTCCCGGCTGCCGCTGGCGACCCGGAGCGGAGTGCTGCTGCTGAATCCGGCTGAGATCCGTGCCGTGCTCATCGAGGGCGAGAGCGTGATCCTGGCGACCGATCGGGGTCGCTTCTTCACCGACCTGCGGCTATCTGAGCTCGAAGAGCGCCTGCCATCCCAGCACTTCCTGCGGGTTCATCGGCAGGCGCTGGTGAACATGCGCCGGGTGCTGCGCATGGAGACCCTCGCGACCGGCGGCTACCTCGCACACACAGACGCCGGGGAAGCGGTGCCAGTCTCTCGGAAGGTGGCCCGAGAGCTTCGACGGCAGTGGGGGCTGTAGGCGGGGCGAGATACGCTTGCCGGTATGGATACCCCCATTGAGGATCGCTACCGACTCCACCGACGCTTCGACCGGCTCGCACGCCTGGTCGGAGAGCCCGCCATGGAGCGCCTGTTTCACTCTCATGTCATGGTCATTGGGCTGGGAGGAGTGGGCAGCTTTGCTGCCGAGGCGCTGACGCGCAGCGGCGTGGGCCACCTGTCGCTGGTGGACTTCGACCTCGTCTGCGTCACCAACGCCAACCGCCAGCTCCAGGCAATGCGTGGCAACATCGGAAAGCCCAAGGCTTCCGTGCTCGCGCAGCGTCTGCGCCTGATCAACCCCCAGGCAAACATCAAGGCCATCCCGCTCTTTTACGAAGAGCGCATCTCTGATCAGCTCCTCGGGGGGCGTCGGCGACCAGACTTTGTCGTCGACGCCATCGACAATGTCACCGCAAAGTGTCACCTCCTGGCCACCTGCCGTGCGCAGGGCATCCCTGTGGTCTGCTCGACGGGAGCCTCGGGCCGCTGGGATCCCACCGCCATCGAGGTTGCCGATCTCGCCGCAACCCGCGTGGATCCCCTCGCCCAGTCTGTCCGAAAGATCCTGCGCCGGAAGTACGACTTCCCCGCCAAGGGTCCATGGGGAATCCCGTCGGTCTTCTCCACCGAGCACCTCCGAGCGCCCGAGCCCCTCACCTACGACAAGAACGGCGAGTTCCAGTGCGTCTGTCCCAGCGACAACGATCACCACACCTGCGATGATCGCAACGTCATCTGGGGCACCGCGGGGTTCGTCACCGGCAGCTTTGGCATGACCGCAGCCAGCGTGGTTGTTCGCCACCTGACCGCTTCAGGTATGGTTTGACGGTCGCGTTCGCACTTGAACACCCAAGACCTGGAGGAATGGGTTGGCCTCTGATTCTGGAACGGTCGAGCCGGAGGACGCCGATCCGGTTGCTGTCGGTGACCTCATTGATGGCCGGTATCGGATCGTAGAGCTGATCGCGCGCGGTGGTCAGGCGAGCGTGTGGAAGGCCAGCCAGGAGCCGCTGCAGCGAAGCGTGGCCCTCAAGATCCTCACGGCACCGGCGACCCGCGAGGGCAGCGAGCCGTTTCGGGAGCGCTTCCTGCTGGAAGCCAAGACCCTCGCCGCACTCAATCACCCCAACATCGTCATCGTCTACGACTACGGACGCGTCTCCCCAGGCTGCTACTACATCGCGATGGAGCACATCGAGGGTGTCCGGTTCTCCCAGATTCTGCGAGGCCGTCCCATCGATGCCGCTCGTCGACTGGAGCTGATCAGCCAGGTCTGTAGTGCCCTGCGCTACGCTCACCAGCGCGGGGTCATCCACCGCGACGTCAAGAACGCCAACATCCTCGTGCGCACGGACACCACTGGTCTGGAGGAGGTCAAGGTTGTCGACTTTGGCATCGTAAAGCTCATGGAAGCCGATCCAGGCATCACCCAGGAAGGGGTGATCCTCGGCTCGCCGCACTTCATGTCACCGGAGCAGATCACGGGCGCGTTCTTCGACCATCGGGCGGACATCTACGCCATCGGGGTCCTGCTGTACTGCTCGATCACGGGTCGATACCCCTACCGGGGCAAGGACGCCCGGACGATCATGACCAACCACCTCAAGCAGCCCATCCCGGCTCTCAAGAGCAAGGATCCCAGGCTGGTCGGAGATGACGAGCTCGAGAGCATCATCCAACGCTGCCTCGCCAAGCGGCCCGAGGACCGCTTTGAGTCCATGGACACCCTCATCACCGCGCTGGCTCCCTACGCCAGCGGAGAGCGCTTTGAGTTTATCGATCTCGGCGCCGAGGCACTGGAAGACATCACCGATCTCGACGAAGACGTCGTCGACATGATCACCGGCCACACCGAGCGGGCAGATATGGCGCTGCACCCGCTCCACGACGGCGGCAGCTCGATGACCTCTGAGATGGCTGCGCTGCTCGTCGATGACGACGAGTCCCCTGCACCAGACCACGAGCAGCTGTCGGCCATCGCGGTCGCGGACATCGAACACATCGCCAACATCCAAGAGGTCGTCCGGGCCAGCTACGATCCAGAGGACAACCTCGGCGCGTCCACCACAGACACTGCGGAGGACACGGACTTCACCGCGACACGCTCCGATGAGGAGACCGGCCTCATCACAGACGCCGTCACCGCAATCTCAGTCAGCGCCGTGGAGGATGAGACGCCAGCAGCGCAGGTGGATGAGGAAGCGGACCACGACGCTGTTGAGGCGAAGGCGGACCACGACGCTGTTGAGGTGGAAGCGAACGCTGCGGAGCCAGACGTGGAAGCGAACGCTGCGGAGCCAGACGAAGACAAAGACGCTGTTGAGGTGGAAGCGAACGCTGCGGAGCCAGACGAAGACAAAGACGCTGTAGACGTGGAAGCGAACGCTGCGGAGCCAGACAAGGACGCTGCGGAGCCAGACAAGGACGCTGCGGAGCCAGACAAGGACGCTGCGGAGCCAGACGAGTCAGACGACAGCGGCACGGAGGCAGCGCAAGACGCTGTCGCTGTAGAGGTGGAGGAAGACGCTGTAGACGTGGAAGAAGACGCTGCGGAGACCGTCGACCAACTACCGACGGCAGCCACAGCCACACCGCCTCCAGTGGTCGTGCCTCAGCTCGATGAGCCGGTCTCCGACTCCCGGCTGTTCAAGATCTGGGTCGTAGCATTCGCCGGAACCCTTGTGCTTGCTGGCATCGCTGGCCGCCTGCTGGGCCTCTTCTAAGACCAGCTCTCAGCGCGCACCGAGGATGAGGTACGTCACTCCCTCGTCCTCTCCAAAGGTCTCTGGGCCGCCGATCAGCGTGTCCAGGAGACCATCGCTGTTGGTGTCTCTTGCCCCAGCAACAGACACACCCGCTTCCTCATAGGCCGAGCTTCCCAGCCAGCTGGCCTCGGACAGCTCTCCAACCGAGGCGGTCACCCCCTCCGCCAGCGGACCCGCGATCAGGTGAACCGCTCCCGCGTTGTCGCCGCCCTGATCGTCGTTGTTGACGCCGAGCATGAGGTCCTCAGCGCCGTCGCCGTCGAGATCTCCGACTCCGGTCCCCCCATGACCGCCGAGGGTGTCCCCGAGCTGATCGCCGTGGATCGTGACGTCGGCATCGGCGAGCTGAACCTCTCCCTGTGGCGCAGAGAAGAAGACGTAGACCGCTCCGGCATCATCAGCGCTGTCGCTGTGGTACGGCGCGCCGATCAAGAGATCGTCGAGACCGTCACCGCTGATGTCACCGGCGCTGCTGATCATCCGCCCAGCACTGTCTCCGGCGCTCTCGGCGAGAAACCAGGCATCGGCATCGCTCAGCATCCGATCGCCGTGGAGGTCGCCGCCGTAGACGACATAGACCCGCCCAGCCTGCTCATCCATCGCCCATGCACCGATGCCCAGCTCGCTGATTCCGTCGCCGTCAAGATCACCGATGCCCGCGCTGCTGCTTCCGGCGCGGTCTCCTTCGCTGCCGCCCAGGAACCGCGCGGCGGCCTCTCCCAGTGACTGCTCGCCGCTGATCGGACCGCTGATGAGGTACACGATGCCGGACTCCTGGCCGCTGATGTCGGACCGATCGGCAGAGATGAGGAGATCCGCCAGCCCGTCTCCGCTGGCATCCGGGACCAGGGAGACACGCTCGCCCGCCCAGTCATCCTCGCTCTCCCCCAGCAGGATCGCATCGGCATCGCTCAGCAGCACGTCTCCCTCAGGCGGCAGCCCCGTGAACAGGTAGACCGCGCCAGCCTGGTAGGCCGCAGAGCCCTCCCAGTGCGCGCCGATGGCGATGTCTGCGATGCCATCGCCGTCGAAGTCCTCGCCGCCATCCAGCGCGACCCCAGCGCCGTCGCGGTCAGCCAGACCAACGAACCGACGCTCTGCAGCGGCGAGGCTCCGGGACGCGGTGATCGGTCCGCTGAGGAGGTAGCTGGCTCCGGCATCCTCTCCACCGGCATCGCTGCCTGGTGCACCGATCAAGATGTCGTCGTAGCCGTCGCTGTTGACGTCTCCTGCGCTCGCGACCACGTAGCCGGCCCGATCACCCGGGTTCTCGCCGGTCAGCACGATGGCCGCGGCCTCCAGCGGGCAGAGGTCTCCGGTGCTCAGAGCGTTGTCGGTCAAGCCGTCGCAGTTGTTGTCGATGCCGTCGCAGATCTCCTCGGCGTCAGGGTGGACCGTGGCGTCGGTGTCGTCGCAGTCGCGGCTGCTGGTGGTGGTTCCGCTGGGCTGATCGCATGCCATGACCACCTCGGGACCGCCATAGCCATCGCCGTCCCCGTCGAGGTACCAGGTCTGCGGCTCGCACGCCTCGCCGGTGTCCGTCTGGAGCGTGCCGGCTTCGACATCTCCCTTGCTCCGACAGCCCACGCTCAGCCCGACAACGAGAACGAATCGCAACATGCCCCCTCCCTGTGGGCAAACCTACCCGATCGGCTACCCGCCGGACTGCTCTTCGTTGATCCAGGCGCGGACGAGGTTCTCCAGCAGCGGCAGCGGGATCGCACCTGACCCGAGCACGACGTCGTGGAATTCAGACAGGGAGAAGTCCTCGCCCAGCGCAGTCTCGGCGCTGGTGCGAAGCTTTCGGATGTGCAGCTGGCCGATCTTGTAGGCGAGCGCCTGACCGGGCCAGGAGATGTAGCGGTCGACCTCGTTGACGATGTTGTTGTCTGCCAGCGGGGTGTTCTCGCGCAGGAAGTCCTCGGCCTCCTGACGGCTCCAGCCGAGGTGATGGACCCCGGTGTCGACAACCAGCCGACTCGCACGCCACGCATCAAATGACAGCATGCCGAGTCGATCAAGGTCAGCGGTGTACAAGCCCATCTCGTCGGCCAGTCGCTCCGTGTAGAGTGCCCAGCCCTCCACGAACGCAGTCTGTCCCTCATAGCGGCGAAAAGCCGGCAGCGCAGGAAGTTCCTGGCTGATGGCGATCTGGAGGTGATGCCCCGGGATCGCCTCGTGGTAGGCAAGCACCTCCGCCTCGTGGCGGGGACGGGTATGGGGAGCGTGGGTGTTGACGAAGTACTCGCCGGGCTTGCTGCCGTCAGGGCTGGACTGTCGGTAGTAAGCGATGGTCGTGAACGGGGCCTCGTGCTCAGGGATCCGCCGGATCACGCACTCCGCCGCTGGGAGACGCCCAAAAGCGGACGGCATCGCCGCTGTCGCTGCCGCGAGGGCCGCCGCAGCCTTGTCCTCGACTTCTTGCTCAGTGGTGAAGTACAGCGCCGGATCGGTCCGAAGGCGAGTGAAGATCTCTGTGAGGTCATCGGTTCCCAGCGCACGGGAACCGGTCTCGCGAAACTCTGCATGAATCGACGTGAGCGCGTCGAGGCCGATCTGGTGGATCTGGTTCGGGGTCAGCGGCAGGGTGGTGTAATTCTTGACGAGCGCGTCGTAGCAGACATCGCCATCGGGCATGCCCGTGAGCCCTTCTGCCTCGCGCTGCTGCGCTGCTGAGAGGATCTCCGCCTCGATGAAGTCACGGTAGCCCTGCATCGCGGTAACGATGTCAGCGAGCCCCCGCGCCATGCCAGTCCGATAGCGCGCCAGCTCTTCCTGACTCCAGTCCGCATGCTCGGTGGTGATCGGAGCATGCAGCGGCCAGTCCTCTGCGGGCTGCTCGAGCTGGGCGGCGAGCTGCTCCAGCACCTTGGCGACAGAGGTGGCATTGGCAACCTTGCCGGCCTCAAGGCCAGCACGGAGCCGCTCAATGTCTGCGGAGATCGCGCCGGGAATGGCGCGGTAGCGGGCCAGGAGGTTCCGGCCATCCTGTGCAGTCGAGACGGGGTGAGCCTCTGGGAGGTGGCTCCAGCGGACCAGGGCGTTGCTGCGCGCAGAGAGGCTCCACAGCGCGCTGTCGCAGACATCCTGGGCGGCGGCCTGCTCTAAGGAGAACGTGAACAGCCCCAGCGACTGCTGATCGACCGGATCAGCCGGCTTCTCCAGCGCCTGTGCGCGGACGAGGAAGGCATCGCGTGCCGCGCGCGCGGCAGCCTGACCCGCCAAGGAGTCATCGGAGATGCGATCATCGAACCGGTGCTCGCCGAGCTGAGTGGCCCAGACCGGCGAGCGAGAGAGGGTGTCCTCCCAGTGATCATGGAGTAGCTGCGCGAGGATCGGACTGGTGATGCCGGCGGTGGCATCCGCATTGAGATCGGCCGCTTCAGCAGCCGGCACCGGAGCTGGCGCGACCGTGTCCGGTGACGTCAGCTTCGGGGCGCACCCCAGGATCAGCAGCAGCATCTCACTCTCCGACGGTGTACGCGAGCTTCGCGGTGATCGTGGTGCCGTCTTCGGCGGTCGGCCAGCTCATCTGGAGGAGGTGCTGGATCTGGCAGTTGGAGATCGAGTTGTACGTCAGGCCATCGATCCGGGCGACGCTGACGGAGCCATCTGCGGCAACATACATCTCCAGCTTCGCGCTGTCTGCGTACTCCGGCCAGCGGATCAGGTCTGCCCGATAGCATCGCTCTAAGGGGTCATGGGCCGAGGCGAGGGTCGCAGAGACCACCTCATCCGTCAGGAATCCGTTTGCCTTGAGCTTCGAGAGCGTCAGCTGACCTGCGGGAAGAATGGCCTCCTCCTTGACCTCTTCGGGTGCGGCAAGCTCCAGGTAGCACTCCCTCTGCTCAGGGTCGGTAGACACCACGCTGCCGAGGACAAACGGCAGCGACAGCAGCCCGCCGCCCTCCACCTGGCTCGACCAGATCCCCAGCGCCCCGACAGCCCGACGGCAGAGGCAGTCGGAAAACTCGGTGTTGCCAAGCTCAGAGGTGAACATCAACGAGACCAGCTCGCCGTCGAAGGCCTGAGCATCCAGCTCGACCCGTCCGCCGCCGATGGAGCCGGAGCTGGCAAAGCAGCTCCCCACCACGCTGTTCAGGCGGCTGCTCGCCGCTTCCTTTGCTTCGTCATCCGCAGATGCCGGTGATGCGATGAGCACCCCAGCGAGCATGGCTCCGATCATTTCTGCTCTCCCGCACAGTCATTGGATTCATTGTTCATACAGATACCAGCGCCCCAGGGCTACCGCTCCACCAGCGGGAAGACCACCAGAGCTGCAATGGTATGGATGGATCCACGAACACAATTGAAGCGCACCGATGCCAGGAGGGTGCACCGTTCTCGCTGCGCACACAGCACCTCAGCGGCCGCATCAGCAGGCGCAGTGAGCGCATGCTCGGCGCCTCGAGCGAGGGGGTCACGGTGAAGAGGTTTGATTGTCGTGCTCCAGATCCGGTGCGCACCCCAGCAGCAGGACCACGCTCCCCAGCGACTCACTGCGCTGGTCGACAGCGCGTCAATTGCCTCAGGTGTGGACCGAGCAGCCACCTCGGAGAGTCACCGAGACTGCTGACGTCATCGCAGGTCCCCCCATTAGTACCGGAGCCGGCTCATTCATTCCCTCATCATGAACCTCAGGCGCAGAATCACGTCTGCAAGACTCACGCTGCCCCTCCAGAAGAGCGGGCCGAAAGATGCAGCGACATCGCTCCAGGATGGACCGCCCTCGCCGGTGTCTTCTCTGACGTCCAGGTGTCAGGAAAGCCGGGGCAGCCCTCAGGTCGTCGATTGGTTCCCGCTCTTCCCGAACAAGCCCGGTACAATGTGGTTAGTGTGGGTCCTGCTGCGTTCAAAACAGGGAGCAACCATGATGACCAGAGCTGTGCTGGTGGCCCTGCTTGTGGCGGGCTGCTCCAACGCATTCAAAGCGGATGCTGTTGACGAGCCCGATGCC
>JAQXDW010000108.1 GCA_029251165.1 Myxococcota bacterium | reverse complement strand
ATGCGATTGCCCTCGCCGGGCGTCTGCCCCCGTCCGATGCGGTGGCACGCGCGGTCTCGCCGGTGCTGATGGGGCCGGAGGCAGCGCGCGCATGCACGTGGTGGCGCAAGAACATGGCAGCCTTGTCGCCGGCCTCGCGCAATCTGGGTGTGTCGGTCTTGGGGGACGCGATACGGTCCGACATCGCGCGAGATGTGGCTTGGAGACAGCGGACCGCCCACGAGGCGCAGTGGATGCTGCAGACGGCGGCGGGGCACGGCGCGTCGCTACAGCGTGCGCTGGACGGCATGGTGGACATGCTCGACGTCGATCCGTGGAGCTTCGGGAGCCTGATCCTCACCCTGCTGCGTGGTGGAGGCGACATTCGGTCTGCCGTTCCACGTCTCGTCGCCCAGCTGGACCGACGGGCGATCGACGCGGTGGCGAAGGCCCTGGTGATCTGGTCCGAGGCGCACGACGTCCAGGTGGTCTCGCAGCTGCTGCGGCATGAGGAGCCGTCGGTGGTCCGGACCGTCCTCTACGCCATGCGGGAGGCGACAGATGTCGAGCGCTGGGCATCGGAGCTCGACGAGCTCGCGGAAGATCCCGCCGAGCTCACGCGGGATGCCGTGGCCCAGCTGCGTCGCTGACGGCAGCCCACGTGATGCGGGGAGGTGGACAACCGCCCTGCGCGCAGGGCCTTGCAGTGGAGATCGCCCGCCGCACCGCGGTCGCTGCGCGCAGATCGGATCAGCGGCTGGTGCCCGTCGACAGGATGGTGTTCGTTGCGCTCTCGTGCTGCTTGGCCGCCAAGATCGTCGAAGGGCAACAAGGTCCCCTTCTCGCTCATAAAGCCGACGCGCACGCATGCGGAGGCGACGCAGACTCTCCTGGGAAGGCCGCAGCTTCAGGCCAGGATGCGGACAGCATTAGACTGCCTTGAAAAGCGCGAGCAGAGCCCTTGCAGAGCATCGGTGAACGGTTAAGCGGCGGCCTTCCCCTGAACACCCTGTGTTGAGCGATGTTGTAGGAGGTCAACGACCTCCGCCTCATGGGCTGGTTTCGGGATGGCCTGAAGAGATCGATCGGGTCGATGTCGGTTTGGATCGGGTGCGGTCCGAAGGAGTCGTCGAAGCAATCTCTGGCCTCGCTGGCCTTCGGGCTCCAAGACTGCATCCAGTACATCGGCCATCACCCGACTGAACACTTTGGAGAATCGGCGGGGTGGAAGGTGTCGATCTTGGGGCACAAGAGTCCGAAGCCATCGATACAATCGGCGAGAACAGAGGTCGGACAACACACTGCTCCAGATCAGCACTTCCACCACCGCCTTCTTCGAGCTCGGAAGTTGGTCAAGTCGTCCCTGACCCTTCAACGAAGCAAAGAACAGCTCCACCTGCCAGCGGAGGGTGTAGATCGAGGCCAGATCGTCGGCCGGGATCTCCTCTGATGGGAGGTTCGTGAAATATAGGAAGTACCCTCCATCTGGACGCTTCAGGCCCACCATCCGGAATCGGCGCAGTTCTTTGCGCCGTTTGCCCTTGTACTTCCGCTTCTTCACCTCCAGTGCTACCACGACATCGACCACATCCCGCTGAAGGTCGCCGAGGACATCCTGGAGATGTCGACCGACCACCTCGATGCTGCGTCCCCGGCAAGGCCGAAGATTCTTCACGATGAGCGGATTCGCCGTCCGCTTCACCCGGCTCACAAAGAAGCCGCCATTGTCATCGATTCGAGAGAACAGGTTGAAGTCGTAGTATCCCAGGTCAATGAGGAGCAGCCGACCGGCAACCCAGGGTCCCAGGCGCTTCCAGGGCGTGCCATCACCGACGCGCTGACCGGTGAGCTTGAGGCTCTTGAGGTTGGCATCGAGGATGTTGATGGCGGCGTGGAGTTTTGCGGCAGCCCCGGTCTTTGCGGTGGCTTTGTAGTGTTCTCGGAGAAATCGATGGAGGTTGATGACGGTGCTGTCGATGGCGATCAGCTCGGTGAATCGTTCGAGGAGGTGCCCATGGAGCGTGAGACTGGGCGTGTTCTCTTTGATGAGCTGTCCGCAGAGGTGCTTGAGAAAGGTGGCGAGGCTTGCCGATAGCCATCCTTGAAAGGATGATGAGGCGACGGGCCGGTCGGCGTATTGGTTGTATGTCTCCCAGAGCCCGACGAGAGTGCGCTTGGAGCCGGTTGAGAATCCGAGGAGGAGAGTCCAGAGGAGGAGCCAGACATCCTTCTTCCGAGCCCGTTGGATGACGCCGAGCTGCCGAGCCAGCGTGGTGAGGTTCTCGCGAGTCCAGTCGCCGGCCAGCACATGCGGCAGCGGGATATCTTCTGGGGCCAGGGCCATGACGGTGATCTCCAGGTGGATGTAGCAATCCTTGAAGATCATGGTTGGTGGCCTTTTTCAACCTCGCTGGCTTCTTAAGCGTTCACCGATGCCACCATGTGGGACTGCATGCGGACGGGGTTCCATCCTTGCTCTGGGAAAAACCCGACCGCTTTGCTTTGCTGTGCGCATCTGGGGATGAAGATAGACTGAATCTTGTGGATCGACGTCTGCAGTCCATGACGCTTTCCGTCGCGCTTCGCAAGGCAGAGGATGACGACTCGGAATATGCGGTTCGCAAACGCCTTCGCCTGGTTCAACTTGACAAAGATGCGTTTCATCGGCTGCGAATGGCCTTTGATGTTTTTGATGGTGCCCGCAGTCACCAAAAAGAGCTTGCGCTCCAGGTCCAAGAGGCACCCCAAGCCATACCCACGCGAGTCATCGCAGACTGTCATCAGGCCTTGGACGCGGCCAGCGAGAAACTCTCAGTTGTACTCGACGAACAGGGCTTGAGGCAGACACCCTTCGACGACCTGAGCCTTCCCAAGCGAATGAAGGGTGGAAAGAGCCTGTATCGGAATCTCATCAAGTGGTTGACTGCGGGGGGGCACCAGTCCGAACCCTTGGTGCCATGCCCGATGACCGATCGCCATGAGTCGCTCTTGCGCGAACTCCTCAGTCCAGAGCTGGTCGATGAGTGGGGATTTGGTCTAAAACTGAGAGCGGCATCGCACACGGAACGGCGAATGCCTCGAATCAAAGACAAGGCTTGTCTCTATTCAAATGACAGTCATATCCCGTACTTTAGCGGAAGCTTCGTTGTTGATTTCTCGAAAGAAGAAGTACGTTTGAATGCCATTGATCAAAAGACGCCGGCGGAAAAACATTGGCAGCTCCAGCCACCCAGTGGCTGGTGGCAGCGGGCTTTGATGTGTGACTGGCCCATCGTGAATCCATAGAAGATGGATTCACTCTTGAGAAGGTGTGGACTTTGGGGTGTTTGAGTGAAGTTGGCGATAGGGAATTGTCGCAGTTGTGATCGAATTCTCAACTCGCGCCAATCGGGAATGCACCAAATCAATGGTGCTGTACTTCTGAAAGGACGCTAATGTTGGCTATCCCCGCGGAGGTCGCAGTGCGGGCCGAAGACCCCGAATCCATCTCCCGGGACTACCCCATGGCTGATGGACGCATGGGTCGTAGATGCGACCTGAGGAGCGCCGATATGAGCCACTTCTTCGTCTTTGCCGCCGCCCTGCTCACCGTCGCTTGCACCGTCGCGCCGATGGCGTCTTCGGTCTCTGTCACCGCGACCCCCGCCGTCGAGAATTCGATGTCCGAGAAGCCCCCCTCCTCGTCCGCCAAGTCCCCCGTCCTCGCCGCTGAGCCGCCGGGTCCGGCCTTGACCCCCACTGCGCGGTATCGAGGCGTGGTCGAGGTCCAAGGGCGAGTTGTCGGTGCCATTACGTTCGACGACCGGCCCGCGTTCTCTGGTTTCCAGTTCGTGTTTCACGGCGACCGGCAGGACCGGAGCCTCGTCTCCGCAGACGTGGTCGTGAGCCTCGGCTCCGGCGCGGGCTGGCACGCCCTGCTTTCGTCCGGCGCAACCGCGAGCGTGGCGGAGGCCGTCGTGTGGATGAAGGGCCAGGCCGCCCTGTCTTCGGCGACTGGCCCGGGTCTCGACGCGGATGTCGTCCCCCCCGAGATCGTGGCCCTGCCCAACGGCACGCGTCGGCTGACCCTGTACCTCGGCGAGCCCCCGTCGTTCAACCCG
>JAQXDW010000134.1 GCA_029251165.1 Myxococcota bacterium | reverse complement strand
CTCGAAGTACACCGGGGTGCTGCTGCTGCCGCTGGTGGTCGCGGCCCGGCCAGCCTGCCTCCAGACCCGTGGGCCCTGGCTTGCGGGCGCGATCGCCTTCGTCGTCTACCTGCCCAACGCCCTGTGGAACCACAGCCACGACCTTGTCTCGTGGTCCTTTCAGCTCAACCACGTCGCTGAAGAAGCCCGGCGCCTCGACTTCCTCGGGGCACAGATCGGGCTGGCGGGACCGGTGGTGTTCTTCGTGGCTGCAGCCTGGTGGGTCGTGGGCTGGCGGGGGGATGCGGTCGAGCGGGTCTGCTGGTGGACCTCGCTGCCGGTCCTGGTGGTCGGCATGTGGGCTGGCGGCGAAGCGAATTGGGCGGCTCCGGCGTTCATCGGCCCGATCATTGGCATCTCTCGCCGTGTCGGGCGCTGGAAGCGTGCGCTGTGGATGGGCAGCGGGATCAGCCTGACCCTCTCCGTCATGGTCATGCTGCACGCCGTCCATCCGATCATCGATCTGCCCAACGATCCGATGCACCGTCTCATCGGCGGAGAGATCCTGGCGGACTCGGTGGCAGCGTGGGGAATCGAGGCGGTCTACACGGAGCGCTACCAGGAAGCGGCGCTGATTCACTTCTACAGCGGCATCCCCGCCCATGCGCTGCCGGGTGCTGCGCGCCCCGACCAGTATGACCTCTGGCCGGTCGAGCTGGCGGATCATGCCCTGTTCGTTCGGGTCCGTCGTGGCTCGCGGGAGATCCCCGATCTGGATGCGGTCGGCTATCGCTTCGATCAGATCGGAACCGTCTCCGCCTACGCCCCCACCACCGACCCGCTCTCCGATCGTCCGGTCGCCCGGTGGAACGTGGTCGAGGTCTGGCGAGCGGAGTGAGGGGGCCTACTGCTCTGGCTTGATGAGCCGCAGGGCCTCGCCCGTGGGGGCGCCGAGGTGGACATCGAGCTGGGGGAACGAGATGGTGATGTCGGCGGCCTTGAAGTGCCACCAGATCGCCTGCCGAAGCTCCGAGGCACGGGTCCGGAGGTCCCACGGCGTCTTGATCCAGATGGAGACCTCGTAATTCACGCTGGAGTCTCCAAAGGCGTCGAGGAGGACCCGTGGTGAGGGCGAGTCTGCCTGATCCCCGATCGTCTCCGCCGCAGCCAGGAGGACCGCCTCGACCTGCTTCATGTCGGACTCATACGCCACCCCGACCGTCACCCGAATCCGCAGGGTGCCCTTCTTCAGCGAGAAGTTCTTTACGGTGTTCTGGGCGAGGTGAGAGTTGGGGAGGATGAGGAACTCCTCGTTGAGGGTGCGCACCACTGTCGAGCGGATGCCCATCTCCTCGACCCGGACGACGTGTCCATCGACCTCCAGGATGTCTCCGGGACGGATGACCTGCTCCGCCAGCACGATCACCCCCGAGACGAAGTTCTGGGCAATGTTCTGCATCGCAAACCCGATCCCGACCGCAAACACGGCGCCGGCTGCGAACAGCGCGGAGAGGTTGACTCCTGCGGTCTGCAGCCCGACGCCGAGGCCGAGCATGAGGACGAGGTAGTGGATGAGGCGCTCGATGGCCTTGAGGGTCGCTGAGTTGACCTTGTCGCCCAGCCGCAGCACCGTCGTCTTTCGCACGGCGCTCTGGATGGCCCGAGACAGCCAGGAGGCGACGACCATCACCACCGCCACGGTCGCGATGGTGGTGAGGCTGATCGGTGTGTTGGCGATCTGAAACAGGCTGAAGTTCAGCAGCCGGAAGATGGCATCGGTGAACTGCCGAAACGTGATCACCTGACCGAGATCCAGCGCTGCACCCATCATCACCAGGACCACGATGACGCCTGTGAGATCGCCGATGAAGGCGAGCAGACGCTCGTCGTCGAGGCCACGCTTCCGCGCGATCCGGATCGCGAGGCGGCCCATTGGCTTGCGCGACAGCAGGGCGAGCGGGGCCATGATGCCGATCAGAGCCAGCCCGCCGATCGTGAACTCGATCCCAGAGAGGGTCATCAGGACCTCTGCTGAGGCTGGCCACCAGGTACTGAGCAGGTTCATGAGGGTCATGGTACAGACCTCCGATGAGACGGATGACCCCATTATCGGCATGCCTCGTCCGCGGCGCCGGTGTTTGGGAAAGTTCTGGTTTTTGACTCCATGAATTCGCTCTGATTTCAGTGCGTTCTGCCTGCATTGACGACCGCATGGTTGTGTGCCTGCCGCTCTCAGGGGGCACGGAACGACAGCAATCCGCAACCGCCTCGACACCACTCGCGCCCGCTCTTCGCCAGCCCCCTGCGATGGACTCTGCGATGGCTGTGGGTGTGATTGAGGCGCGGAATCCGCTGGGTGCCGATAGACCACTGGGTGTGCAGGGAGGAGCAACATGGGATCAGCGATCGGCCGCCTGTTCCGGGTGACGACCTTCGGCGAGAGCCACGGCGCTGCGATCGGCGGGATCGTCGAGGGCTGTCCGCCGGGCATCGCGCTCGATCTCGATGCCATCCAGGCGGAGCTGGTCCGCCGTCGGCCGGGCGGTCGCCTGTCTTCGCCCCGCAAGGAGCGAGATGAGGTGGAGATCCTCAGCGGGGTGTTTGAGGGAAAGACCCTCGGCACCGCCATCGGGCTGCTCATCCGCAACAAGGACGCAGACCCCCGCGCCTACGCGCCGTTCGCCGATCGCTACCGGCCCTCTCATGCTGACTACACCTACGAGGCCCGCTACGGGCGGCGAGACTGGCGCGGCGGCGGGCGGGCCAGCGCTCGAGAGACGGCTGTCCGGGTCGCCGCAGGTGCGATCGCGCGCCAGGTCCTCGCCGCGCTGGCTGGAATTGAGATCGTCGGCTGGGTCGAGCAGGTCGGCGGAATCGTCGCTGATGTCAGCGCAGACACCGTGCAGCGTGACGCCGTCGAGGCCAGCGAGGTCCGCTGTCCAGACCCGGTCCGGTCGGCGGAGATGGTCACCCTCATCGAGGACGTGCGCAGGGAGAAGGACACCGTCGGCGGCATCGTGCGCTGCGTGGCCCGGGGTGTACCGGCGGGGCTCGGCGCGCCAGTGTTCGACAAGCTGGAGGCCGATCTCGCCAAGGCGTGCATGTCCATTCCGGCGGCGAAGGGGTTCTCATCGGGGACCGGGTTTGCGGCAGCAGCCATGCGCGGCAGCCAGCACAACGATCCGTTCATCTCTGGAGCGGACGGCCCACAGACCAGCACCAACCACTCGGGCGGCATCCAGGGCGGCATCTCCAACGGCATGCCGGTGCTGATCTCGGTCGCGTTCAAGCCCGTCGCGACGATCTTCACTGCCCAGCAGACCGTGACCACCTCCGGCGAGGCGGCCCTCATCCAGCCCCGTGGTCGGCACGACCCCTGCGTCGTCGCTCGCGCAGTGCCGATCGTGGAGGCTGCGGTGGCGATGACCTTGTGCGACCACATCCTGCGTCGGCCGCGCTTCGTTGAGGCGGCGCACCAGCACAAGCCATGACCGGTCTGTACGACGCGCGCGTCGGGCTGGTTTCGCGAGAAGAAGACCGTCAGACTTTTCGGGCGTTGTGCCATAAAGCGGGTGCAGTGTGCGTAGCAGCTGCATTGAGGTGTCAGTGACCACAGCGATTATCTTTGGGGTGCTCGGATTCATCTGCACCGGATTGGTTCTCATTGGACTGCCCGGCGCCTGGCTCTTGCTGGCCATTGGGGTCGCAATCGAGCTGCTGGATCACCTCTGGGCTGGAGAGGGAGTGGTAACATTCGGCTGGATCCCGCTGGCCCTCAGTGGCCTGCTCCTCGTCCTCAGTGAGCTCTTTGAGCTCGCCACCGGTGCGGTCGGCACGAAGCTCGGCGGCGGCACCAAGCGGGGCATGATCGGGGCCTTCTTCGGTGGCATGTTCGGCGGCCTGATCGGGACCGGGCTCCTCCCGCTCATCGGCACCATCGTCGGTGCCCTGCTCGGCACCTTCTGCGGCGCGCTGATCGGAGAGATGACCGGTCCAGAAGCCCGAGAGACCCGCGAAGCCCTCGGTCCGGCGCTGGCTGCGACCGTGGGGCGGGTGATCGGCATTGTCGTCAAGCTCGGCGCGGCGATGGTGATCTGGTGGGGGCTGCTGGGTGTGATGGTGTTTCGGCTGGTGGCCTAAATCACCGCGTGCGCGGCGTGCCAGCGGAGTGCCTTGCCGGTGCGCGTGAGGCTCACCGGTGCGCGCAGCTGGAGCTGCTTCTCCTGAGCGGTGACGACGGCGACATTGTGGGTCTCGTTGTGATGGGCCAGCGCCTTGCCGCGTGCGATGCGCGCGCTGACAAACGTCCGGTGCGCTGCCAGTCGTGCGGCGATCTTGGCCTGGCCGATGCCGACCGCGTTTGCCAGCGAGGCCTCCACCGCGTCCGCCAGCGAGGGATCTCGCTCCACGCCGATGCTGCTCCGACCGGCAGCAACGGCTGCGGCGAGGGTCGTGCCGGTTCCGACGAAGGGATCGAGCACCGTCTCGCCGTACAGCGAGTACATGCAGATCAGCCGGTGGGGAAGGGTGAGGGGAAAGGCGCCAGAGCGCTCCCGCTCGGCACGGCTGAGCGACTGGTTGACGCCGCGCAGGTCGGTCCAGAGGTCTGAGAACCAGCGGTTGCGCTCCTCCCAGAAGTACGCACTCTCCCGCCGTGTCTGTCGGGCCGCTGTCGAGAACACCCGCCTCCCGCCCTTCCGTGCGATGAGGATGTACTCGTGCTCATAGGTGACATACGCGCCGCCCGGTAGCATCCCGGAGCCCATGAACTTGTTGGGAGCGTTGGTCGGCTTGCGCCAGAGGATGTCGGGCAGGGTGGTGAGACCGAGCGCGGTGAGGGCCGCAGAGATGCGGGCGTGGTTGGCATACAGGGCGAACTGCCCGCTGAGGGTGCGGGTGGCGTCGCCGATGTTGATGCACAGGAAGCCGCCGGGAATGAGTGCCTCGAAGCAGCCTCTCCAGACCCGGTCCAGCTGGCGGTGCATGGCCTCAAAGGCGCGCGCGCCGTCTCCCTGGCGCAGCGCTCGCTTCGCTGTCGGGCTCATCGCTCCGAACGCCGCATCCCACATCGCGATCATCGGGTAGGGCGGGGAGGTGACCACCAGCGCGACGCTCTCCGGGGGGGCGAGAGGCTGCTTTCGGGCGTCAGCGAAGTGGAGGGAGTGGGTGGTTTGCATCGGGTAGAGGCTATATCCAGTGCTCTGACTGGAGGAGAGCGCAATGACCAGACCCCTTCAGGGCGTGCGCGTCCTGGATCTGTCCCGGGTCCTCTCTGGACCGTTTGCCTCGATGAGCCTCGCGGACCTCGGGGCGGACGTCGTGAAGGTCGAGCATCCGCAGCGCCCTGACGAGACCCGCAGCTTCGGGCCGCCGTACGTCGACGGGGTCAGCGCCTACTACCTCTCGACCAACCGTGGCAAGCGCTCGATCACCCTGGACCTCAAGGATCCAGCAGACAACGCCACCGCTCGGAAGCTGGCCCTGGCAGCGGACATCGTGCTGGAGAACTTTCGCCCCGGTGTCGCCGGTCGGCTGGGGCTCGGCGCAGCAGCGCTGCGTGCGGAGAAGCCGGAGCTGATCTACTGCTCGATCTCGGGCTTCGGACAGGATGACCCCCGACCCGCCTATGACCTTGTAATTCAGGGGATGGGTGGCATCGTCTCCCTCATCGGTCCGCCAGAGGGGGCGCCGTACAAGGTCGCGACCTCCATCGCCGATCTCGTCGCTGGTCAGTCGGCCATCTCTGCGATCCTCGCCGCGATGCTGCGCCGGGAGCGCACCGGAGAGGGCGCGACGATCGACGTTCCGATGCTCGACGGGCAGCGGGCGATGCTGGTGTATCGAGCCAGCAACTGGCTCAACGCGGGGATCCAGCCGGCCCGCACCGGAAATGCCCACGCCTCGCTGTATCCCTACGCCACCTTCGCGGTCGCCGACGGCTACCTCAACATCGCGGTCGCCAACGACACGCAGTTCACCGGACTCTGCCGAGTGCTCTCTCACCCCGCACTGGCTGACGATCCCCGGTTCGCCACCAACCCTGCTCGGGTCGGCAACCGCGCTGCACTTGCTGCGATCCTGGAGGCTGCGCTGCTGGAGCGGAGCCGGGCGGAGTGGCTGGCGGCGTTCTCTGCTGCTGGAGTTCCTGCCGGGCCGATTCACACCGTCGCGGAGGCCCTGGAGGGCGCTCCGCTGGTCACCCATGACCACCCCGAGGGGGGACGACCGGTCCGCACAGTGCCGCTGCCGTTCATCCTCTCTGGTGCTCCTCGGGCCAGCGAGCGGAGGGCGCCACGGCTGGGAGAGCACAGCGCAGAGGTCGTCTCAGAGTGGCTGGGGGAATGAGCCCCAACACCCGGCGCCTGCTGGGGTATTTTGCCCCGTACAAGCTCCAGCTCGCGGCAGCGATCGGCATGATCGTGATCCACTCGGCGATCCCCGGGGTGCTGGTGTTTCTCATCGAGGGCGTGCTCGATGACGTCCTCATCGCAAAGGACCAGGCGCGGCTGGCGATGGTGCCGTGGGCGCTGGTTGGGCTGTTCGCGCTCAACGGAGTGCTGACGTTCGGGCGCGGGATGCTGACCCGCTACATCGCTTGGAAGGTGGTCACCACCCTGCGCGAGGAGCTGTTTGCCTGCTACCTGAGCCAGGACATCGCCTGGCACCAGACCCAGCCAGTCGGCGAGCTCCTCGCTCGGCTCTCCAACGATGTCACCAACATTCACTACGGCGTCAGCGGCATCGTCACCGCAGTCCAGAAGCCGCTGACCCTCATCGTGCTTGTCTCTGCGGCCTTCTACCTCAACGCAAAGCTCGCCCTCATCGGCATGGTCGCTCTGCCGCTGGTCGTCCTGCCCATCGATCGGTTCGGCAAGCGGCTGCGCAAGACCTCCCGAGGGGCGCTCGACAACATGGCCTCCCTGACCGGCTCGGCTGCCGAGACCCTCTCCGGCGTCCGGGTGGTGCAGTCTCACAACGGCGAGGTCCACCGGCAGCTGGTGTTTGCCGAGGAGAACGAGCGGTATCGACGCCAGAAGATGGACGCCTTCGCTGCGCTGCTCCTGCCGGGGCCGGTCATCGAGATGATCGCCTCGGTCGGGGTCGGTGCGGCGCTGTGGTACGGCGGCCAGCAGGTGTTCACCGGCCAGATCCAGCCCGGTGAGCTGGTCGCGTTCCTGTTCGCGATGTCCCAGCTCAACACCCCCCTCAAGGGGCTCGCAGAGATCCAGTCCCTCACCCAGCGGGCGCTGGCCGGCTCGGAGGTGGTGTTCGCCGCCCTCGACCGCACGCCGTCGGTCCCCGATGAGGGCCGCGAGGAGCTCCGTGCTGACCGCATCCACCTGACGTTTGAGGGCGTGAGCTTCGACTATGGCGACGGCCCGGTCCTCACTGACCTGCAGCTCGACATCCCGCCGGGCAAGACCGTCGCGCTGGTCGGCGCCTCGGGCTCAGGCAAGAGCAGCGCCGCCAACCTCATCCCCCGGTTCTATGATCCAACGGTGGGCCGAATCTTGATCAATGGTCAGGATATCCGTTCTTTCACCCTTCACTCTCTGCGGAGTCACATCGCGCTGGTGTCGCAGGAGGGGTTCCTGTTCAACGACACCGTGCGAGACAACATCGGGTTTGGGCGTGATGCAGACGAGGCAGAGATCAGAGCCGCCGCGAAGATGGCGCACGCACACGACTTTATCTCTGCGCTGCCCCATGGCTACGACACCCGCCTCGATGAGCTGGGCATGCGGCTGTCCGGCGGGCAGCGTCAGCGGATCTGCATTGCCCGTGCGTTTCTGCGCAATGCCCCGCTGCTGGTCCTCGACGAGGCCACCAGTGCGCTCGATACAGCCAGCGAGCGCCTCGTCCAGGAGGCCCTCGACCGCCTCTCTCAGCACCGCACTGTGCTCGCCATCGCCCACCGCCTCTCGACCATTCGACACGCCGACGAGATCATAGTTTTGAGCCATGGTGTGGTCGTCGAGCGAGGCCGACACGAGGCGCTTGTGGAGCAAGGCGGAGCGTACGCGCGGCTGGTGCGCGGGCAGGGGTAGCGGCGGGTGCATGAACGCTGCATGTGGCACACTGATTCGACAATTGAATCTGATCGGTTAACGTTGCGTCTCGATCCAATTTATCAGCATTCAGTGGTGCTGTTTGAGACTTAATGTTGAGCATGATGGTTACTGTTGACCAACAAACAGAGCTGAGCGTTCTGTTCATTGTCTCCATAGAGTTTTCCACAGGGTGACCCACGATGTGGTCGAGTCGTCCTGCGTTCTCTTGAGGCCATAAAAAGACGCTCAAATTCTTCGAACACCCATGCATTGGTGATGTCACAATGTGGCATGCCTGTACCCCCCCGGACCTACTGTGAGCAGTGCCTCCGCGACACCACCATGTCTGGAGACTGTGAGCGCCATCCATACTCCCGCCAGCTCTCCATGGCGGACCCCGAGGATCACGAACACTACAAGTTGATGCGCCGACTGCAGTGGCGCCGACGGTTGCCCCGCATCCTCACCGGCCTCTACCTTGTCTCGCTCTTGTGCGTCGGCGGGCCCTACTTCATCATCGCCAGAGACGGCTCGGTGGTCGGCTCATTCATCTTCGCCAACCTTGTGTTTCTCGGCGGACTGCTGCTTTCCCTTCCGCTGCTCGCCCCGCTGTGGTTCGTCGGCGTCATCGGTCGGGATCTCATGCTGGGCATTCGTCGCAAGATCTGGGGGGTCGACATTGAGGAGCTGCCCGACATGCTCACTGCTCCCATTGAGGATCCCGACCCTCTGCTGTCCGCAGAGGAAGCCCGACTGTTGCGGCAGAATCATCGTAACGCAAGGGTTAAGGCTGGGTATGGTCGTTTTATGGTGTGATTTCGGGCGGCCTGTTGCCCGGGCTCAGCGCGGTCGGGCCAGCAGCGTCGTGGCGCTCGCGAGCCGGGCTCAGATGAGCAGGCAGCCGGACCACCAGACGTAGACCATGCTCCCGAGCGCCACGACGTTGCTGCCCACACCGAACAGCCGCATCTCGTTGAGGGTGTAGCGGCGGCTGCCGAACAGCACGGTGATGTCGAGGATCAGCCAGACGAGGAACAGCGAGAGCAGCCCGGCGAAGATGAGGTCTCCGTAGACCACCACCAGCAGGGCCACCTCAGCACCAACGATCGCGATGATGAGCGCCTTGGTGCGCTGGTGCCCGAGGACGGTGCCGGTGGTGCGTCGCCCGGCAGTCCGATCGGGATCGATGTCCATGACCTCGCCGATGAGCTGAGACTGCACGCAGAACAGGCAGAGGTACACCCAGGTCTGCCATGCCGGCATCGGAGCATCGTTGAGCCATGCGCTCATCGGGACGACCAGCAGGTAGCCGGCTTGGCACAGCAGCTCCAGCGGCGGCCGGCTCCGCAGTCCCCGAGTGGGTAGGTTGTACAATGCAATGACCCCGATGATCGCGGCGATCAGCGGCAGCATTCGGAGCCCGCCGAGGACGACCACGGGGGCGAAGCCGAGGACCGTGAATGCTGCCATTGCCCACGGCAGCCGAGCGAGCTGCGCTGGGGTTCCCCGGGCGCCGAACAGCCAGCTGTCCTTGCGCGGGTTGTTGGCGTCGGTCTCGACATCGACGAGGTCGTTCCAGCCATAGGTCAGCAGGTTGAGCGGAAAGCTGACAAACACCAGCCCGACCCAGAACGCGGGGCTGTCCAGCAGGTCTTGTCTGCCCAGCGGCAGGCTGTAGAGCCAGAGGGTGGGAAACCACAGACCGGGGCGGGAGGCTTTCAACCAAAACAACATGGACACAGCCGTAGCCCAGGCATGCTCCGCAGACGATATCTTCTCAGGCATGACTGAAGTGCTGCGACAGGCCCGACAGATCTTGCTCGATGACGGCTGGCGGGCTGGGGTGTATGCCGTCGTCTGTTGCATTCCGTCGGGCTGTGTGCTCGGGTATCGGGACGTCGGGGTGCTGCTCGGTCGTCCACGGGCGGCCCGACAGGTCGGCTATGCCCTCGCCGCGCTGGAGCCTGGCCGGGACGTCCCCTGGTGGCGGGTGACTCGCTCCAATGGAACGATCGCGATGCAGGGAGATCCATCTCGGGGGCTGCTCCAGGCACAGCTGCTGCGCGGGGAAGGGGTCACGGTCAGCGATCGGGGGCGCCTCGACATCCGCGTGGCCCGCTGGGAAGCCCCGCTGCTGGATGCCTCGGGGTGATCGGGCGCCTGTTCCTACTGCTCTGGCGTGCTGTCGGGCTGGTGGCGCTGCCGCTGCTCCTGCTGCATCCGCGCGCGCGTCGGCACATCGTCAATGTCCCGCGTCCAGAGCCGGGCTGGACGTGGTTGCACGGTGCGAGCGCCGGGGAGCATCGGGCGGCGCTCGCCATCGCGGCGCTGCTGCCGGGGGAGGTATGGCGGACCTCCTCCTCCTGGCGGACGCCTGTGTCCGGCGCCTTCCCCGCTCCCCTCGACCTGCCGCTTGTGCTCTCGCGGTGGCTGGATGCCGCCCGCCCTGGACGGCTGATCCTGGTGGAGTCGGCGCTGTGGCCCGGCTGGCTTGCGGCGTGTCGGGTGCGGGGAATCCCGGTGGTCGTGGTCAACGCCCGGCCTGGACGGGGCACCGATCGCTGGAAGCGGCTCGGGCCGCTGTGGCGGTGGCTGATGGCGGGGGTCACGGTCATCCCGCAGTCCCAGACCGGCGACCTCAAGCTCTCCGCACCACCGCCTCCTGCGCCGTTTGCCCTGCCCCGTCCTGCGCTCGTCGCGGCGAGCACGCGTCCAGGTGATGAGGCACGCGTCCTGGCGGCCTGGGAGCAGCTGCCCGTGCCGCGACCGATGCTGGTCATCGCCCCGCGGCACCTCAAGCGCCTCGACGCGGTGGCTGCGCTCCTGGAGGATGCCGGGCACGCCTGGTCTCGTCGCAGCACCGGCATGGACCTCACCCGCCCGATCCTGCTGCTGGACACCGTCGGAGAGCTCGCGGGGCTGCTGTCGGAGGCGGACGCTGCGCTCATCGGCGGCACGTTTGATGCGGACATCGGCGGCCACTCTCCTGCAGAGGCGCTCGCCGTCGGGCTGCCGGTGGTTCGCGGTCCGCACGCCTGGGCCAGCCCTGCGGCCTGGGCGACGGGGGTGGTCATTGAGGCCGGGGATGACCTCGCCGCGGCGCTGTCCGAGGCGCTGACCTGTGGGCGGCAGCCCCGCACGGTCCATGACGGCGCACGCCGTGCGGTCGCGCGGCTGCCCCCACGGTCTGCTCCCCCGGAGCGGCCCACCCGCCCGCTGCTGCGTCCGCTGCGCCCGCTGTGGGTCTGCATCGGGCGTCGGCTGCCGGCGTATGCGGCCGCACCCCGGTCGGTGGGCGTGCCGGTGATCTCGGTCGGCTCGCTGGTGGCCGGCGGCGCGGGCAAGACGCCAGCAGTGGCGTGGCTGGCGGAGCGCCTGCCGGGGGCCTGGGTGGTCGCTCGGGGCTATCGTCGCGGCGGCGGCAGCGGGGTGCGAACGGATGGCGACCTCGGCGACGAGCTGGAGATGCTCCGGCGGCGGGGAATCCCCGTGATCTCGGCACCCGATCGGGTCGCGGGTGCACAGGAGGCGGTAAGGCGGGGCGCGCGGCTGATCGTGCTCGACGACGGCTTCCAGCATCGGCGTCTGCACCGGGATCTCGACATCGTCTGCATCGACGGGCGCTATCCCGACAGCGGCGGCCTCATCCCCATGGGCAGCCGCCGAGAGCCCTGGTCTGCGCTGAGCCGTGCGCACGTGGTCTGGCACAGCCACGCCGATCATGCCTTGCCCCACCCGATCTCGCTGCCCACCGTCTCTGCGCGCTATCGCCCGGTCGGCTGGATCCGGGCGGGCACGGTCTTGCCCCTCTCTGCGCGCTCTGGTCCCTGTCATGTGGTCACCGGCATTGCCCGACCTGAGGGCTTTGTCTGCGCCCTGCTCTCCATCGGCTGCAGCGTGGAGCAGCTGACAGTGCTGGCGGACCATGCCCCGCTCGGCACGCTCCCGCCTGGCGCGGTGGTCACCGAGAAGGACGCCGCCCGGCTGCCGCAGACCGCAGATGTCTGGGCGCTGAAGATGGCGCTGGAGGTCACTGGTGCGGAGCCCCTGCTCGCCGCCATCGCGGCCCTGGAGGGCGCATGATCGCCTGGCTGCTGGGCTGGATCTGGTGGACGGTGCTGCCGATCCGCAAGCGGCTGGCGGTGGACAGCTACCGCCGCTGCTTTCCCGAGCGCGATCCCGGCGAGCTGCGCCGGAGCGTCGGAGAGCTTGCGGTCCAGTACCTGGAGCTAGCGCTGGGGAAGCGTGCTGAGGTGCGTAACCTGGAGCTTGCTGCTGGCGGCGGGCTCTGTCTCGCCGGTCACTTCGCGGCCTGGGACATCATGCTGGTCTCCCTCGCCTGTCAGGTGCCGGTGACGGCCTTCATCAAGGTGCCCTCCAGTCCGCTGGCGGCCTGGCTGCTTGCCCGGCTCCGTTCGCAAGCGACCGATCTGGAGCTGCTCACCGCACAGGACTCCCCGCGTCGGGCCTATGACGCGCTGAGGTCGGGCCGTCTGGTGCTGCTCGTCCAGGATCAGCGCCTCAACAGCGGCCGTGCGGTGCCGTTCTTCGACCGACCCGCGAAGACCTCACCGGGCTTCGGCGCGATGGCATGGCAGACCGGGGCGCCGCTGCTTGGGATCTACCAGTGGCGCGAGGGGCGGAAGCACATCGTGCAGCTGGAGCGGCTGTCGGTGACGGTGCCAGAGAAGCGGGGAGCGGCGATCACCGCACTGACTGCGGAGAGCCAGCGGTTCTATGAGGAGCGAATCCGGAGGCGGCCGTGGTCGTGGCTGTGGCTGCACGATCGGTGGCGCTGAGGGCTTCTTTTTGCCCGCGAGAAGACCGACCGGTGACGCTTTTTCTGTCCCCTGGGGTCTAAGCCTATTGAATGACTCGAGACGGAGACCGTCTCAGCATGGGGAGGGAGAGGACACATGCTCTGGATGCTCACAGCTCTGACCGCACAGGCAGACTCATTCACGCTCGACAACGGCGCCGTCATCGAGGGCCGGATGGTCGTCTACAACTACGGCGGAGAGTGCCAGATGTCGATCACTGAGGGGGACCTTGTGGGCAGCATCGTGCTCATCCCCTGTGAGCGAATCACCCGCTTCTCGCGAGCCTCGGCGACGCCTGCGCCGCCGATGGAGGCCCCAGCACTGGCGGCGCCGGCGGTCGAGCAGGCGCTCGTCTTGCCTGTCGAGGTGGCAGCGATCCCTGCGCGTGCGTCGCAGCCTGTCGCGGAGCTTCCGGTGGAGGTGGTGGTGTCGGCTCCAGAGGTCGTCATGGTCACGGCGGCCCCGGTGGAGGCGACGTTTGCGGCGGAGCCTGTCGTGGAGGGCCCCATCGAGGACGCCACCGCGCCGATCGAGGCGGCCCCCGAGGCGCTGGCGTCGACGCCGTGGGCTGATGCCTCCGGTCAGCCCGCAGATGGGGTCGTTCGACCCGATCCCACCCAGCCCGAGCGCAGCATCGGCGGGGTCGCCATCCCGGCCCTCCCCAACCTCCGGATTCTCCGGGCTGCGGCTCCCGAGGTGGACTCGGAGATGGGCGGGGAGTAAGACCGCCTTCCTGCTGAGGCTGTCCATGCGCTTTCATCCCGTCGTCGTGCTGCCACCGGAGGTCGAGGTTCTCGACCTCTCTGGCCCCACACTTCCAGCCCCGTCCACACCCTGGGCCATCGGTCGATACGACGAGCAGCGGCCGGCGATGTACACCCAGGCGCTGTTCAGCGCCAAGCGCACCCTCCACGTCGGGCTGGACCTCGGCGGCCCCGTCGGGGTCGCGGTGCATGCCTTCGACGCCGGCGTCATCCTGCACCGTGGCTACAACGCTGCTCCTGGCGACTATGGCCACGTCATCGTCACCGAGCATGTCCTCGACGGTGCGCCCCTGTTTGTCCTGCACGGCCACCTCTCCGCACACTCCATCGCCCGCTGGCAGCCTGGGGATGCCTTCACGCGCGGCACGGTGCTCGGCTGGCTTGGGGGAGAGTCGGAGAACGGCGGCTGGCCCCCGCACCTCCACCTTCAGCTCTCTCGGGTCCGACCGGACACCCACGACATGCCTGGTGCCGTCGATCCCACGGAGCGCGAGGCCGCCCTGGCCCGCCACCCCGATCCGCGGATCATCCTGGGGCCGGTGTACTGAGGTGCCGAGCGGTCACCAGGGCTGCTGTCGGGGGAGGCGTTGCCCGCAGGCGGGACAGCGCGGCTTGACGCGCGGCGTCTTCGCTGGAGAATTGGAGGCGACGATCCGCACACCATGACGCCCCTCTTCCTCATCACCGCAGCCCTCGCCGACTCCCTGGTGGGAGAGGTCATCCGGTGGGACATTCAGTTCGCCGGAGTGACCGGCGGTCAGGCATGGTGCGAGGTCCTTCCCGGAGAGAACGGCGCGATACACATCGAGGCATATGCCCGCTCTGCGGGATGGTATTCCAGGATCTATCCCATCGATGACTTCGTACGAAGCACCTGGACTCCTGGACAAGGCTCCTCCCGCTACGAGACCCGGTTTCGGGAGGGGCGCTTTGTGCAGGACCAGGACATGCGGATCGCGGCGGATGAGATCGCGGTGGCGCGCCGCCAGAAAGATGGCGATGGCTGGAGGGCGTGGGATCGCACCTACCCAGGGGTCGCCGGGGTCGAGGATCCCGTCTCTGCGATCTATGCCATGCGCACCCTGTCTGGTGATGGCCCATGGACCTACCCGGTGTTCTCCGGAAAGGAAGCCTGGCCGCTTCAGCTCGAGGTGATCGGCCAGGAGCACATTGAGGAGACTCCGCTGGGTCCAGTAGACGTACAGATCATCTCCCTGCGCACCCTCCACACCGGGGACTGGGAGCAGGAGGGTCGGTTCTTGATGTACGTCACGGACGATGCCCGCCGGATCCCGGTCCGGTTCGTGGTGAAGACAAACTTCGGCTCTATTCGGGCCAACATCATTGCGTATCGGCCTCCAGACTGAGGCGTGCTCAGCGCAGCCCCGGTACGATCTGAGGCCACCGCATCGCTCGGCGCGGCATGCAGTGCCCCGTCGAGGAGCCCCTGGCCTCCGGCTGACGCCTGACCATGGCCATGAGGCCGCGCAGAGCAGACGGAGCAGGACGGCAGCGCCGATACCCTGGAGGCTGCACTTCAGATGACCGCAATCGGAACAGGATATGCTGAGCGCCTTAGCAATCCCCTGGAGCCAGCCATGTCCCTTTGCATCGAGACCGTCAGCCTGATCCGCAAGACCAATATTGCCCCGGAGGCTGCTGAGGCGTTTCTCGCTGAGGCGCTCAAGATCTGTGCGGGAGAGGACGAGGCGGTGGAGTGGCAGCAGATCAACAAGATCGAGCGTGGTCGTGGACTCGCGGTCGAGCGAACCCTGACCCACTCTTGGCAGGGGGGCGGCATGCTCGATGTCCGACGAACCCAGGTCCTCTCCTTCAAGGAGGGACTCGATGGCGAGGAGCTCAAGAGCTCCCGGACGACCTACGATCTCCGAGGCTTCCCCGACGAGGGCCGCCTGGACTTTCGCATCGACAACACTCGCCTGAAGGGTGCGAGCATGGAGGCGTACTGCTCTGCAGATGCCGCCACCGCGATCGCGGCCTTGTTCCGAGAGACGTTCAGCGAGTAGCCTCAGGCTCCGCTCGGTGTAGCATTTGCCTACGAGCCCCAGGAGGATGCTGTGTCCGATGATAGCCAGAGTGGTGAAGGCGGCCAGCGCATGCGCACGCCGGTCTACGAGATGTTGTGGAACTGTGAGTTCTGCGGAGCCAACAAGCTGCTGGGCAAGACGCATCGCCACTGCCCTCAGTGCGGCGCTGCGCAGGATCCTGCCGCTCGGTACTTCCCTCCAGAGGAGGAGAAGGTCGCGGTTCAAGACCACGTCTTCTTCGGCGCGGACTGGGAGTGCGGGAATTGCGAGACCCCGAACTCCAATGCCTCTGCCTTCTGTGGGAATTGCGGATCCTCCAAGGACGGCACCAGCACCGTCGAGCTCGCCCATGACCGCGACTCTAAGGCTGAGGAGGCTGCCGCTGCCGCTGCCGCTGCGGAGGAGCCACCGAAGAAGTCCGGCAAGGGGAAGTTTCTCGGCTGCTGCGTGATCGTTCTCTTCGGTGCGCTGGCCTTGTTCTGCGCGGTCTCCACCCTCTGGACACAGTCCTCGAGCTTCACCGTCTCCGGTCACTCCTGGGAGCGCACCATTCAGGTCGAGGAGTATGCCGAGGTCTCCGCGTCGGATTGGTGCGATGACATGCCCTCGAAGGCGCATGACGTGCGCGAGTCCCGCAAGGAGCGCAGCACGGAGCGGGTCGCGGACGGACAGGATTGTCAAACCGCAAACGTCGACAACGGCGACGGCACCTTCCGACAGGAGGAGGAGTGCACCACCCGGTACCGGGAGGAGCCGGTCTACGATGAGTGGTGCACCTACACCATCGACAAGTGGACGGAGGCGCGGGTCGCGCGGGCCTCGGGTCAGGATCTCAGCCCGACCTGGCCGGATGCGAACGCGAAGACCTGCACGAGTGCCCGAAAGGGATGTCAGCGCGAGGGCACCCGCAACGAGACCTACACCGTCACGCTCACGGGCGACGGCGAGGATCACACCTGCGACTTCTCCGAGTCGAAGTGGCGCGGGCTCTCAGACGGCGCCACGGTCGATGCTGAGGTCAGCGTGCTGATGGGCGGGATTCAGTGCGGCACGGTGCAGTAGCGGACTGAGGGCGGCTACAGCGCGGCCCGGATCTGCTCGGCGAGCGTCAGCGCAGCGAGGGCCTCTGCGCCGGTGCAGACGTAGGGCGACTCGCCACGGACGGCGGCAAAGAACGCCGCCTGCTCCGCAAAGATCGGATCCTGCGGTGGGACCTCGACCGGCTCTGGGGTCAGCGCGCCCTCGCCCCAGCGGACGCGGGTGAGGCGCCGGGTGCGGAGGTCGGCGCTCCAGTAGAGTCCGGGCTCGACGAGCCGCAGGGTGCGGACCGGAGCAGCGGAGACACGCGAGGCGGACAGGCTGGCGACGGCGTCTCCGATCTCGATGCGGGCGTTGACGATGTCGGCGCTGCCGGTCAGCACCCCGACCCCGATCGCCCGGACGTCGCGGATGTCGTCTCCGAGCATGGACAGAGCGAGGTCGATGTCATGGATCATGAGATCGGCGATGACGTCGACGTCGGTCCCGCGCGCAGAGAACGGAGAGAGGCGCTGGGCCTCGAAGAACTGGGGCCTCACCCCGCGGGGAAGCGCGGGGTTGAACCGCTCGACGTGGCCGACGGAGAGGTGGGGAAAGGCCGCCAGCGCGGTGGCGTCTTCCAGGGTAGCCGCCAGCGGCTTCTCGATGAGGCAGGGCACCCCGGCAGCCAGCAGCGGCAGCGCGAGGGCGGCGTGTGCGCTCGTCGGAGCAGCGATGATCGCGAAGTCGAGCGCCCTGGGGAGGTCCGGCACCAGTCCCTGCGGTGGATCGACGACTGCGAAGCCATCGATCGTGCCGGCTTCCTGGTGCTGGCGGAGCTTTTGCGCGTGGATTCGACCCATGTGGCCGTGCCCGAGCAGTGCGCCAAACATGAGGGGCTACTCTCCTGGCGCCGGGTCTGCGGCAGCGGAGCGGCAGATCCCCCGGCGGCTGCCCTCGATGAACGAGACCAGCTCTTGGACCTCCGGGATGTCGGCGTACGCCTCGCTGACCTGGACGAGCGCCACCCGCAGCGGAATGCCCTGCTGGAAGAGGTCGCGGTAGGCGCTGCGCAGCGAGTGCATGCTCTCTCTCGCGAACCCGCCGCGACGCAGCCCGACGATGTTCAGGCCAAACAGTCGGGCGCGATCGCCCTGAGCAATGGCAAACGGCGGGACGTCCTGAGCGACCTTCGCGCCGCCCGCGAGCATCGCAAACCGGCCGATGCGGCTGTGCTGGTGGACCGCGGTGAGGCCGGCGAGGATGGCGTTGTCCTGGACGGTGACGTGTCCGGCGAGGGAGGCACAGTTTGCCAGGACGCAGTGGTTGCCGATCTGGCAGTCGTGGGCGACGTGGGAGTAGGCCATGAACAGGTTGTGGTCGCCGATGCTGGTGACCCCGCCGCCGCCCTCGGTGCCTCGGTTGGCGGTCGCGAACTCACGAAAGATGTTGTGGCTGCCGATCTCCAGCCGGGTCGGCTCGCCGCTGTACTTCTTGTCCTGTGGCTCCTCGCCGAGGACCGCATGGGGAAAGACCCGGGTGTGTTCCCCCAGGCTGGTGTGGCCGCTGATGACCACGTGGGCACCAAGCTGAACCCCGGCGGCGAGGGTGACGTTCGGACCGACGACGGCGTATGGGCCGACCTCGACGTCCTCGGCGACGACAGCGCCCGGAGCAATGACAGCAGTGTGGTGGATGGCCATGGTGTGCAGTCTTAGCCCGTCTCCACTATCACCGCTCAGGATCCGACTGTGTCGCGAAGCGCGGCTATCTGAAGAAGTCGAAGAAGGCTTTCTTGCGTCGGTCCTCTTGATGACCAACACCGACGAAGGACTCCGCGAGTCGACCGAAGTCTGCGGTGATGTCTGCCCGGGGGGCGTCTTCAATGAGGGTTCGGCCACGCTCCAGGGCTGTGGTGACCTCGCGCCAGGCGTTGGTGAGGGTCGCGGCGATGGTCACGCCGACCGACTGCTCCATGCGCTGGAGCTGCTCGGGAGAGGTGTCGTGGCAGCGGTTGATGATGGCCTGGGTGGAGCGGCGCTGGGGATCGAGTATCCGCAGCGCCTGGACCCGTCGGCGGGCGCCGAGGCGGGCGGAGAGCTGCTCGGTGACCACCAGGAGCCGTCGGTCCGCGGTGGTGCAGGCGGCGAGCGAGGCCTCGGAGATGTCTGAGCCGCAGTCGAGGATCACGAAGTCGTACCAGACCCGCAGCCGCTCGATGAGAAAGACGACCTGCTCTGCGGTGACCGGCGCGGCAGACTCCAGATCGCCGTCGAGCCCGAACACCCGAAAGTTTCGGCGGTGCAGCGGCGGTGACTCGGTCCAGGTCTTGGCGTCTGCCTGGGCGGCCCGGCTGAGGAAGGTGAGGGTGGTCGGCTGGGGCGTGATGTCGAGCAGCAAGGCGACATCGCCCATGTAGAAGTTGAGGTCGACCAGCGCGACCCGCTTCTCTGGGGCCTGGGTGACGATGGCGTCGGCGAGGTTGCAGGCGATGGTGGTTGTGCCCACGCCGCCCTTGGCGCCCAGCAGGGCGATGGCCTCACCATCGACGGCGTCGGTGACGTCTCGCTCTTGGAGTGCCCGGAGTGCCCGCTGAAGATCACTGGGGCAGTCGGCCAGGACGACCATGTCCATGCACCCCGCCGCAGAGATCATCTTGACCAGCTCGGGGTGCTCGGTGTCGACCAGGGCGACGACCTGGAGGGCAGGGAACAGGGCGAGCAGTCGGCGGATGCCCGCCAGTCGCTTGCCCGGGCTTCGTCCCAGATAGACCGCGAGGAGATCGGGGGCGTCCCGTGTGATCTCCGACTCGGCAGCCTTGAGTCCCTTTACGATCCGATCCGGCTCGATCAAGGTCCCCGCCATCTCGTGAAGCCGGCGGGCGGAAGACTCACCCATCCCAGCGACCATCATCCGCATCAGTACACCCTCACTTCGTACCATCCAGCGTAGCGCAGCCAGCCGATGCGATCCGCAGAGGGGGCGACGTATCGTTGCGGATGCCCTTCATAAGAGAACATAGAAAGACTGTTTTGAGGGCTGTGGTGGGGGGCTGCTCAGTACCGGAGGTGCTCGACGAGGGCTGCCGGTGAGGGGGCCTGGGTGAAGGCTTCGAGGAGATCGGCGGCTGGACTGCGTCCGGTGTCGACCTGCTGACGGAGCGGATCAAGGAGCGGAGCTCCGGCGGGATCATGCTCGGCGAGTCCGGCGGCAGCGAGCTCGAGCAGCTCGGCAGACCAGGCCGCGAGCGTGCGGCCACCGACCGTGGCCTGGAGCCCCTCGCGGCAGGCCGCCTCCAGGCGCGCCTCTCGGGTTCCCTGCGCGGAGAGATCTTCGGAGAGGGTCAGCGCATCGGAGAGGGCGGAGCGGCCATAGAGCAGCCCGGTGAACAGCGCACAGAACGCCACCGACATCGGCAGCGAGACGCAGTCGGCCCCACGGACCTCGATGGTCTGCTTGGTGCGGACCTCGGGGAAGACGCTGGTCATGTGGAGGTTCCAGTCGTCCATTGTGGGGAAGTGTCCGTCGAAGCCGCGCGTCATGTACTCCGAGAATGGGCGTCCGTTCGCGGGAAGCCACTGCTTGCCGCGCTTGTAGAACATCATCGGGACGGCCAGGAGGTAGTCGACCCAGCGCTCGTGGGTGTAGTCGTCGCGGAGGCCCGGCGGGAAGCCCGTGCGGTCGGGGTCGGTCTTCGTCCAGATGTGCCCGCGGTAGCTCATCCAGCCCGTCGGTTCGCCGTTGTAGATCGGAGAGTTTGCGAACAGCGCGGTGGTCAGCGGGGCGAGCCCAGCGGCCAGCTTCACCTTCGCGGCACAGTCCGCCTCGTCGGTGTAGTCGTAGTTGCACTGGACCGAGGCGGTGCCCTTCATCATGTAGTGGGCCAGGCTGCCCGGCAGGTACTCCTGCATGATGGTGTAGCGACCCTTGGGCATCCAGGAGATCTGATCAATGGCGGTGAACGGCGTGAGGCCGATCGCGACTGGCACGACGGGCTTGCCCTGAGAGAGCCGGAGGATCGTGTCCCGGTTCTCTTCGATCTCTGCCTTCAGCTCTGCGAGTGTGGCGAACGGTGCACCAGACAGCTCGAACTGCCCGCCGGGCTCCAGGGTGATGCTCGCGCCGTCCTTGAGCAGCGCGATGAGGTTGCCCTCTTCGCGCTGCGGTGCCCAGCCCTCGGCGGCCATCTCTTCCAGCAGCCACCGGATGCCGTGGGGTTCGTTGTAGCCGATGGAGGAACCATCGGGACGCAGGAGGATGCGCTCAAACTCCCCACCGATCAGCCAGCGCTCGCGGGGAGCGCCGTAGCTGTGGAAGGTCTCAAGGATGTGCTCTCGGGTTGGCATGGCACGACCTTTATCCCGGTGATGATGGAGATTGCATGAAATCGAAGGGATCTCAACCCAACGCGATTGATGGAGAAACCGGATAGTCTCCAGGAATGGAGGTTGAGATGCTGGTGATCCTCTTCGCCATGGGCTGCACGCCTGTCCTGGAGAGCCCGGATGTGGCCGGTGCTGACAGCGGTGTCGACACCACCGACTGTACCTGGGAGGCGCCAGAGAATTCCTGGCATCAGTCCACCCCGCCGTCATGCCTCACCGGAGAAGGCTTCGACGAGGGGCAGATCGTCCCCGACATGCGGGTGATCGATCAGTACGGCGATGAGCTGTCGCTGTGGCAGTTCTATGGGGACCTGGTCGTCTTGGACTTCTCGACCATGTGGTGCGCTCCCTGTGCGGTGCTGGCCGACGGTGTCGACGAGACCTGGGAGGAATTTGAGTCGGAAGGCTTCATGTACCTCACGGTGCTCTCGCAGGATGTCTACAGCAACGTTCCAGACGTCAAGGACCTCACCCAGTGGGCCGGTGACCACGCGATCACTGCGCCGGTGCTCTCCGACGATGGCACCTACACCGATGAGGTCATTCCTCCGGGAGCCTCGTTTCCGCTGGTCATGCTGATCGGTCGAGACATGCGGGTTGCGGTCGAGGAGATCACGCCGGCAGAGGATGCCACGGTGCGCTCGACGGTCCAGGCTGCGCTGTAGCGCGCCCTACTCGATCCGCACGATGACGTGGTAGCCCAGCGGGCTCTCCACGATCTCAGAGGTGCCGCCGGCCTCAAGCCCGAAGGCTGCCTCGTCGAAGGCGGGCACCATCTGGCCGCGCTGGAACCGCCCCAGATCGCCGCCTCGGGCTCCCGTGGGGCCATCGGAGAGCGCTCCGGCCACGGCGCCGATTGGCTCTCCGGCCAGCAGGCGGCTGCGTGCCTCCTCGGCGCGCGCGCGGGCTTCCTCCTGGGTGCGCTCGACTGTGCTTCGGGACACCCCGGTCCATTGCACGAGCACGTGGGCGACGTGGACCTCTTCTAAGTCCACACGCTGGATGATGTGGAAGCCAAACGGGCTCTCGACCAGCGCGCTGAGCTGATCGACGTCCAGGGCGAACGCCGCCGCAGAGAATGCGGGATCCATGGCGTCTGCCTCGAACGGTCCGAGGTCGCCGCCGAGCACCCGGCTGGGACCATCCGACGCCTCCATTGCCAGGGCCGCGAAGTCCTCTCCGCTGTGGAGGCGAGCGAGCAGGCGCTCGGCGCGGGCCTTCGCCTCGACGCGGGTCCGACGCAGCGTGCTCTCCGCGCCGACGGTGCCCTGCCAGGCCACCAGGATGTGCCGAGCGGCGATTCGACCCGACGGAGCCGTGGGTTCTGCGGCCGCGGCGGTGCCCGGACGGACTTCTGGGATGGCCTGCGGTGTGACCTCTGGGGGGAGCGTGGACTCTTCCATCGGCTCTGCGACGGGCGATGGGTCGGGCTTGAGATCTTCCTCTCCGCAGCCGATGAGTCCGCTCAAGATCCAGACAGCGTGCATTGTTCCCTCACGATGCTCAAGGGATCCGTACTAATCGGTTAGCCATCCTCATGCTGTGGGTCTATCTGACAGGAGTGGCGGCTGCCGAGGAGCCGGAGGTTGACATCGAGCGCTGGCTGGACAGCGTGGTGATGCTGGTCACCGGCCCGGCGTGGTGCTCTGGTGTGGTCATCGATGATGTCGGCACCGTTGCCACGGCGTACCACTGCATCGCGATGGGCCGGAAGAGCCGCGTCAGCACCCGCGACGGGCAGGAGTACATCGGCGAGACCATCGCCGCCCTGCCTGACGAAGACCTCGCCCTGCTGAGGGTGCCAGATCTCGCGGGGGTCATCGCGCCCCTGCCGGTGCGTGCGGAGCGCCCCGCCCTCGGCGAGACGGTCTACGGCCTCGGCCATCCCTATGCTCCCACCGCCCTGCGGGATCCGTCGATGAGCGGGGTGCTGTGGTGGAGCGTGACCGAGGGAATCGTCAGCGCGGTCGGTCCCCGACTCATCCAGACCGACGCCGCCCTCAATCCGGGCAACTCTGGCGGTCCGGTGGTCGACGAGCAAGGCCGGATCATCGGCATCGCCAGCCGCAAGCTCTCTGGCGACAACATCGCGTTCCTCGCCCGCTCCAGCCTGCTCTCCTCGCTTGTTCTCGACCAGACTCCGATGTCCTGGCTCGGCGGGCAGTGGTATCTCGGCTCCTCGCTGACGACCCTCCAGAGCCTCGACGGTGCCAGCAGCTACGAGCTGCTCGCCGCAGCCCTCATCCGGGATCGCGTTGTCATCTCTGGTGGCATCGGCCTGCCCTTCGATGCGCGAAGCCGTGCAGCCGCCGTCGGCTCCGCCCGCTACCTCGGCGGAGAGCTGACCGCGGGGCTGCGGGGGCGCCTCGGTCGCGGTCTGTGGAGCACCACCATCGATGTCATCGGCGGTGGCTATGTGCTCAGCGCGGTCGAGCAGGTGACCCTCTCCGACGGCAGCGTCTATGTCAGCCAGAGCCCCGGCCAGCTCGTCCCCGGTGTCGGCGGTCGGCTCGGCTTCTCGGGCATCGGAGTTCGGAGTGTCGCCCTGTTTTCCGACGAGCTCGAGCTGATGATCTCGGTGGACCTTGATGTCCCTGGCGTGTTTCGGACGTTTTAGGCTCGGGGCAGGGCGGGCCGTGGCTTCGAGGCTGCTCCGCGTGCGGAGGCACCCCGAGCCAGCGGGCTACTCCCGGGTGGCTTCCCGGCGCATCAGCATGTCGATGGCGAGCCTGGGCTTGAGCTTCCCAGAAAAGATCGCCGCCAGCGCTGTGGTCAGCGGCATCTCGACCCCGCAACGGGCGGCGAGCCGGAGCACCGCGCCGACCTCATCGGCGAGCCCTGCCGGAGCCGGTCGACCGGAGCCGATGGCCTTTCCGGCTGCGTAGCCGGGGTTATCGGGATGGCTTCCTGCGGCGATGAGATCGCCGACGCCGGCGAGTCCAGCGAAGGTCCGATCCTCCGCGCCCAGAGACGCTCCCAGTCGAGAAGCCTCCGCGAGTCCTCGGGTCACGATGACCCCGCGCACGCCGATCCCCTGCTTCATCGAGTCCGAGATGCCCATCGCGACCGTCAGCACCCCGACCATCGCCCCGGCCAGCTCGACGCCGCGGAGGTCGGAGGAGGTGTAGACCCGACAGATCGAGGAGTGCAGGGCCCGCTGCGTGGTCTGGCAGACCGCGTCATAGGCACTGGCGATGACCTGGGCAGAGGGCTGACGACGCATGACCTCTGCGGCCAGTGCTGGTCCAGCGAGCGCGCCGACCTGGAGGCAGGCGCTCTCTTCGGTGACGATGTCGGTCAGCCAGGTTCCGGTGTGAATGTCCAGCCCGCGCGCGGCGATGACCACCTGAGAGCGGGGATTGGGCTTGCTGGATCGCACCACCTCTCGCACCGCAGCCGGCGGAACGGCGATGAGGACGAGGTCGGCATCGCGGGTCAGACCTGCGAGGTTGGGGCTTCCGCGAAAGCCGCCCGGCGGCTTTCCTCGATAGCCGATGTGGGGACGGTGGCCCGCCTCTGCGACCAGGGTGGCCAGGGCTTTGCCCCAGGCGCCGCTTCCAAGAACCGCAACGTTCACGACAGCTCCTCCTCAAGTCCATAGCCGACGAGCCGGTTGCTGTAGTACAGCGCCAGCTTCGGACCGACCTGGATGCGATCACCCGACGCAGAGAGCGCCGGAATCTTGTGGTATCCCCGGAAGCGCGCCAGGGCTTCCGTCAGCACCGCCTCAGCACCGCCAGGCAGCGCAGACTGGATGCGATTCGCTTGCTGAAGCCGCTGGATGCCGCTGAGCACCTGCTCGATCCCCCGCAGCATCGCTGCACGGGTCAGCCAGCAGTCTTCTCGCCCCAGCAACACCCGATGGTAGACATCCAGCCTCGGGTGGCTTGAGGAGAGAAGTTTCCAGGCGACGAACCCTGCGATGTGCGTAGGCAGGGCGATGTTGTCGCGGAAGTAGGCCGCTGAGATCTGCCGGGAGAGGCGGTCTGTGTAGACCCGATCTCGCTGCGCATCTCGGATGACCGTGCCGGCGCGGTCGGTGATGTAGGCACGCCGATCGATGCGCTCTCCAGCGGGATCAAGCGAGTGGCCCTCGGCATCAACAGGGTTGCCGAGCAGATCGAGGGGGGCGCCGAATCGGACGTAGGTTGAGGCGTCGAGGTTGAGCACCCGCCGCGCGAAGCTCGCCACAGTGCGGGCCTCGCTGAATTCGTCGTCGGAGATGATGTAGCGGGCCTTTCCGGCTGCCGCGAGGGCATCCTCGATGAGGGTCTCGGCCTCCAGGACCAAGGCGAAGGACAGGGTGCAGGGCACCACCAGGATCTCCGGGCTGGCCCGTCGGCTCTCCAGGCCATCTTGCCAGGCGGTGATCGCCGTTCCCAGCAGTCCCTTCTTGAGGTCGGTCTCCAGGGTGCCGGCACGGGATCGGGTTCCGCCGGGAAAGAACAGCGAGTGTGCGCCCCGACCGATGGACTCGACCGAGTAGTCCTTCAGCACATCCTTGTACAGCCGCAGCTTCTTGCGCCGGTCGACGGTGTAGGCCCCCAGCCGGCTCATGAAGAACGACATCGCTGGGTTGGTGAACAGGTTGAGCCCTGCCCCGTAGATGCACGGCGGCAGCCCCACCTTGTGCAGCGCGTAGCCGATGAGCGGGCTGTCGAGGTTGGAGAGGTGCGTGGGCGTGAGGACGAGGGTGTGGGTCTTTGCCAGCTCCTTGAGGGTGTCCACCGGGCCCTGCACCACGATCCGGCTGGTCGGATCGAAGTCTGCGCCGAGGAGCTGGGTGGGCTGAGCGGCGGTGAGGAGCCGGGTCAGCGCGCCGGGCAGGACCCGGGTTGCGAAGGAGTAGGTCTTCTCCGAGAAGCGATTGTGGATCTCTGCGGCATACACTCCGACCAGATCCAGCAGCGCACGCTCCTGCGCTGCCCGCCCCTGCTGGCTGGCTCGCGCGGCGGCCTTCAGGCGCTGCTCGTACTCCGGGGTGGCGTCATCGCGGTCGGTCTGGAGGCGTCGTCGCTCCATGTAGACGGCGTCCGCAATGTAGGTGAACACTGCCTCATCCGAGAGGGGGCGGAGCCGCTCGGCGCATCGACGCTGGAGGGCATCGATGATCTGACGGTTGGTGGGAGATTCGATGCCCGACAATCACGACCTCCGGATAGGTTTTGAGCATACCCGCTTCTGGGAGCTTGATTCTGGTCGTCTCGTGCGCTCAGGACGTCCGCTGTTGGTCCCTACTCACAGGTAGAACGAGCCGGGATCTCGGTGCCGGGGTGAGAATGTCCCGGGTGAGACATCCAGATCCCACACGCCGACGGACTTGACTTTGCTTCTCTTTGGTACAGAATTTGCTCCCCTTGTTGATGTGCTACCGCGTGGAGACTGAGTGATGGTTCGAGCCCTGACCGCTGCTGTATTGCTGACCGGATGCGATGAGGTTGGTCTGGACTCTCTCGGATCGGCGCTGATCGGACCGGTGCTTGAGGTGGAGCCTGTCGGTGACCTGACCTTCGGCGGGACCTCGCTGACCGGCAGCGGCAGCACCGAGACCCTCACCTTGTACTCCAGCGGAGACGAGGAGCTGGTCCTCCTGAGCATCGACTTCCACGAAGACACTCCGCTGGCGTTCTCGCTGCCAAGCGGCATCCCGGTCCCTGGAATGCTCCAGCCGGGCGACTCGCTGCCGATCAACATCTCTTTTCAGCCTGACGAGCTCGGCGGCTACAACGGCTGGGTGGTCGTGATGGTCGAAGGGGAGGACGGCTCTCTGGAGCTCTCCCGCCGGATCGTGGGGCAGGGCTGCGATCCCGAATACGCAACCGGGGACTGCAGTTGAGGGATGCGCCCACGGGCGACGTCACCACACCGCTCGTCGCCCGGCTGACCGCTGCTGGTCTCCAGGTCACTGCGATCACAGACCATGACCTCACCGCTGCGCTCGGCGCGCGGACTGCCACCCTGTCGCTCCTCAACCTCCGCCGCACCCTCGCTGCGCTCCCGCAGCCCCAGCACGACGCTGCGCTGGATCGGTTCGTGCGCCTGACGATGGTCGGTCTCTCGGGAGCGGGCGAGGGAGAGCTGCTGCCCCGGCTGTGCGCTCCCGGCGACGCACAGAGCCTCTCAGCGCCCTGGTTCGCGCCGGTCGCGGACGGTGCGCTGTGGCTGACGCTTGTTGAGGATCGCGGCGAGGTGGTGCGGTTCGTGCGCACCATGGACTTTGTGCGGTGGCGGCTGTCTGTGGCCACGGCCCGCGCACGCGCGCTGGAGAACCTCATCGCCTGGAGCGCTGGGGTCAGCCCGGAGCCGATGGGAGAGGGGATCTTTCGATTTGCCACTGGAGACGGCCTCGATGCCGCCCGGCTGCTCATCTTGTCCCGCTGGTTCTCTACTCCGATGCTCGCGCTTCCCCTGAGCCGAGATCAGCTCTGGGTGGTCGAAGATGCCGCGCGGGCCGCCTCGCTTCATGCGGAGATCGGTCCGCTGGCCAACCAGCTTCCCCACGCCATCACCGGCCGACTCTTCCGCTGCGAAGACGGCATCCTCAGCCCTGCCGCTCGCCCATGACTCAGCCCTGCCGCTCGCCCATGATGATGTGCTCAGTGCGAGTGGTGTTCCGGGCATGGTCTGGGCGATCGGTGCTGACGCGGGCAATGATGGTCAGCCCGGCAGCCTCCATGGCCTCGATGGTCGGGTAGAGGGTGTCGACCACCCGGCCCGCGACCAGACCATCTCCGACCACGATCGCCATGCGCCCATTCGGGTTGAGCGTGCCGGCCTGTGTGGCGACCCAGCTCGTCGTGTCTGCCTGCCAGGTCTTCAAGGCTTCTCCACGCTCCTTCGCCCGGAAGGCACGCCGGCTGCCGATCTCCTTGATGTAGCCCCTGCCGGGGTTCAGGCCGAGCCAGGCATAGCGGAGCTGCTGCATCGGGAGGTAGTCGTAGACGCCCGGATATGGCGGGCTGGTGAGGATGAGGTCGACCATGCTGGGTGCGGTCTTGACCCGAGCGTCGCCGTACTTCAGCGTGGCCTCAGGGAGGTCCTGCGGCATGCACTCCAGCGCCCGTCCGAGCAGCCGCGCCTTCTTGTGGAAGAGGGTCAGGGTGGTACCGGGCGGCCGCTGTGTGGGGGTGCGGCGGCTGGAGGTGTCGCTGTCTCGGAAGCTCGTCTTGATGAGGATCGACGAGAAGACGGTCCGCAGAAGTGAATGGACGGCGGGATCTTCTTTGAGGATGCCGTCTCGGAGGCGACCGAGCTCCTGGGCGACGTGCGGCTCATACCAGCTGACGACCTCCTCGGGAACCGCGACCTCGATGGGCTGCTTGGCATACTCCGTCACCCGCCGAGCCGCTGCGCGCAGCGGGGTCGCCATGCTCATGGGGGCGGTCCGGGTCGCTGCGACCAGGAGCGCGATCGGTGCGATGTCGGTGCCGGAGGTCGGTCGATTGGCGAGGATTCCCTCGACGAGGACCGTGCCGCCGCCACAGAACGGATCGTGGACTGCACCCGGGCAGGCTGCGATGATGTCAGCGGCGCAGTCGGGGTGCATACCGGCGGGGTAGGTGTGGAAGCCGTGGGTCTCCCGCTCCTCTCGCCCGGAGTGCTTCAGCGCCCGGGCGAGCACCTCTGAGAGGTCCTCTTCACCGTGCTGGTCGACTTCGTCGCTCTCTGTGGGGCCAGCTGTGCGCGCGTCATCGGACTTGAAATTCAAGTCCATGCCATACAGCGGCTCGTTGAAGAAGTCGGAGTTGCGAATGCTCTGTCGTTTGGAGCGCTTCTTTTTAGCCATCGCTCGGACCTCCACCAGCGTCTGCGGATATAACCAGCCGAGCCGACACCTTCATTGGATAATCAATCGGAAGGGTGACGCAGGGACAAACCCGGAGCGCTCATAGCAGCGTACTGCGGGAAGGTTGGCCTCGTTAACGTGCAGGGTGACGCTGCGGGTCAGCGACAGCAGCGTCGCTGTCGAGGCACGCATTCCTGCCGTCGCGATGCCCTGCCCGCGAAAGTCCGGCGGCACATAGGTCCCGCCAACCTGCACGCCGTCATCACAGAAGGTGCCGATGTTCAGCAGGAAGCAGATCGAACGCTCTTGCATGCTGAGAAGGGTCCGGCTTCTCGCACATCGGCTGCGAACGCTCTCCAGGTACGCCGCCGGATCGGGAGCGCGCGGATCCTCGCCAAGATCTTCCACCATCATCGCCGCAGACAGGGGGGCGATGCGCTCGGCATCCTCGATCGTGGCGAGTCGAATCGGCAGTCGGTGCCCCGCCGCGATCTCGGTGCAGCGGTAGAGTCGCTGGTCGAAGAAGGTCTTCGGGGCGGTCTGACCGAGGCCCTTCCAGATCCCATCGCAGGCTGCGCGAGGGCCGATGAGCATGCTGACCGGTCCGTCTTGGCGGATGCATGCACCGATGCCCTCACAGGCCGCAGCGTCTCCGAACGGGACCACCAGGCGGGCCGGTGCTCCAGGCTCCGCGCGTCCGATGACCACCGCGACCGCGAGCAGGGGGGCTCCGATGCCGAACCAGGTCTCGCTGAGGGTGGCGCTCGGGGGACGTCTGGTGAGGATGTCGACGAGGAAGAGGTTGGTGTCAAGGGCTGGGCGGAGGAACCGCAGGACCTCGTCGCGCTGCTCGGGGGAGATTCGATGTGCCTGCATTAATGCGTGCTTCCCAGGGGACGATGAGACAGGATGCGGCTATCGCGTTGGTGCTCAGGGTGCTGGCATGGTGGGGCTCTCTGTGGGGCATGTGGCATCGAGGAGGTGCAGATGCCGCTCCGCCGTCCTCCACAGCTACACTGACAATCCCGCCGCACGCGATGACAGCGGGCGCGGAGCACACGGAGAGCACCGATGAAGATCAAGTCTGAGAGCCAGATCCGCCATCCCCGGTCGACCGTCTACACCGCATACCGAGACCGTCTGCCTGAGGTCGTTCCCTACATCCCCGACATCAAGGAGATCCGGGTGGAGTCTCGCGAGCAGACCGACCATGGGGTGAGGCTGCACAACCTCTGGATCGCGGATCGGGAGATCCCGCGGATGGTGAAGAGCTTCCTCAAGCCGGAGATGCTTCGCTGGAACGACTACGCTGAGTGGAGCGACGAGAAGATGGTGTGCGACTGGACCCTTCAGATTCCAGCATTTCCCGACAACGTCGTCTGCTCAGGCCGCAATTCGTTCTACGCTGACGGCGAGCACACCCGGGTCGTGCTGACCGGAGACCTCCAGATCAACCCGAAGTTTCCAGGAATTCCACGCCTGGTTGCCAGCCGCCTCGCCCCGCAAATTGAGAAGTTTATCGTCATGCTGATCACGCCGAACCTGGAGCGGGTCAACCAGTCGCTTGGCGACTTCCTCGACGCCCAGTAGGACTCACTGCTGCAGCGAGCGTGGGAGGACGGCTAGCAGGGCCGCGCCGCCGTCGCGTGCTTCGAGGAGACCGCGCTCGAGCAGCGGCTCGGCGAGGTCCAGCAGGTCATGCTCGGAGAGCCCCAGGCACCTGGCGAGCACGTACAGTGAGCGGGGCTCGGTGCTGACGGCGGCGAGCAGAGACCGCTGTGCTGTCGTGAGATCGCTGGGGAGTCCGCGGTGGCGGATGTCGTCACGCACAACCCCAGGGTGGCCGCGCGTCATGCGGTGGATGTCAGGGGCGCTGCTCTGGAGCAGGCCGGCGCTCGACAACATCTTGGCGAGGTCCGCTTCCGAGAGCCGAGCAGGGCGCACGCAGACGCTCCGGGAGGACGCCGGTGGGGGACTCTCGGCACGCAGGAGCGTGATGCCTGGGAGTTGCCTGGACTGGATGGCAGCCCGCAGCGCGTGGGTGTGGACATCGTCCTCCTCCAGCCGCAGGGCAAACGGGGTCGCTGCGAGCTGCACGAGCACTCCTGGGGGCGCAGCATGGGGTGGGCGGTGGACAGCCAGTCCCTCTCGCTCAGCCGCATCGAGGAGCTCCTCGATGAGGGTGCTTCGTCCCGAGCGGGGCTTGCCGCAGACGGTGATCATCGGGCTGCCGCCCCCCATCGCCTCGACGAGGTGTCGTCGGAGCTGTCGACGGGCGGCGTGCATGCCGAAGACTGGCTGTGCGAGCGGGCTGCTGAGGGTGTCCGCCAGATCGGCGGCGAGGCGGTGGAGGTCTGCTGGCCGAGCAGACGGCGTGCGCGCGAGGCAAGACATCACCAGCTCCTCCAGGTCTGCGGGGATGCTGGGGACGATGGCGGAGGGCGGCAGGGGGAGAGCGTTGACCGGCAGCCACAGCAAGGCTGCCGGGTCGCTGGCAGTGAACGGTGCCTGATCGGTGAGCAGTCGGTAGCCGAGGCCGCCGATGGCATAGACGTCTGCGGGCGCGCCGACGTCCTCCCCGAGCAGCTGCTCGGGGGCGGCATAGCCCAGGGAGCCACCGCCGATGGTTGGGCTCAGGTCGATCAAGGTCGGCTTGCCGGTGTCGTCGACGAGCACGTTGTCTGGCTTGAGGTCACCGTGAGTGGCTCCGGCACCGTGCAGGAAGGCCATCGCCTCGACGATGCGGGCGAGCACACTGAGCCGCTCCGCGAGCGCGCGTCCTTCTGCCCAGCGGTGAAGCGGCCGGCCCTCGATCAGCGCCATCGCCAGCCATCGCCCGTCCGGATCGTGGTCGAGCCTGCGGACGATACCGGGATGCTCCAGGCGCTCCAGCAGCATCGCGACCGCCAGCAAGTCGGCGCGGTCGCGAGAGCCTGATGCCAGCTTCACGGCGACGGTCTCGCCGTTCGGTCCCTGGGCACGCCAGACCTGTCCCTGCCCGCCGACACCGAGGCAGCAACGCAGGTGGTAGGGGCCGGAATCCACTGACATCCGCCGCACGTAACCGTCAGATGCACTTCTGGATCGGTGAAGGTATGGTCAGCAGATGGAGGGGAGTGATGCTGACACTGATGCTCGTGCTCAGCGCGACGGCAGGGGACCAGCGCTGGGGCACCGAGCGCTACCTTCGGCCCCAGGGCGGTGTGAGTGCCTGGGCCGGCTCTAGTGGCGGAACCAGCACTGCGCTCAGCGTCGGAGCTGTCGGCGGCATGTACTACTGGCAGAACGCATCCCGCGCTCCGATCATTCAAGGGCAGGCACGGGCGCAGGGGTCGAAAGTCTTTGGCTCAGGGGTCAGCGGCACCGACATCCACGTCGGCAATTTCATCGGCCCGTCCTGGTCCGCGCTGATGCTCCAGACCGGCCCGGATGTCTTCTGGAACGAGTACCAGTTCGGCGCGACCACCCTCGCCCCGACTCTCGGGCTGGGCTGGCCGCTGATGGCCTCGACAGGGCTGGGTGTCGTGTCGGTCAGCGCTGGCGTCGAGCCGGCGTGGTTCATCTCCTCCGAGCGGCCCAGCGTGGACTGGAGCAGCCAGTCGCTTCCAGGCCTCGGCGATGAGTTTACCTACTCCGTCGGTGCTGGAGTCAGCGTCGATCCGGCCCGGCTCTCGCTGAGCTACCGCCACACCGTCACAGCCTTCGGGGCGCAGAAAGGGCTCGGCGTCGGGCTCAAGATTGGTCGATGAGCGCGCTTCTTCTTGCGGGTCTGCTCGTCGGCTGCAGCCGCCGGGGCATCCGCACACCGGGCAGCCTCAGTGCGCTGGGCGGAGATGCCGCTCAGTACGATCGCGGCTCGACGGAGGCCTCGTCCCCTGAACCACCCGCGCTCCTCAGCAGCCCACCCCGCCGCTCCGGCGACGGGCAGTCCATCGCTGATGGGGCCGTGACGCTCATCGGGAAGCGCGATCTGGTGGTGGCCTCGGAGCGCTATCGCTACGACTGCTCGGGCATGGTCTGTGCGGCGTATGCTGCTGGCGGGCAGACCCTGTCTGGCTCCAGCAAGGGGCTCTATGCAGAGGCTGTGGACGGCGGAGTGCTGCACACCGACACGCTTCCCCGCCCCGGCGACATCGCGTTCTTCGACAACTCCTACGACCGCAACAGAAACGGCCAGCGAGACGACGAGCTGACCCATGTTGCGGTGGTCGAGGCGGTGGCTGATGATGGCACCATCACCCTCATTCACCTCGGCAGCGGCACGGTGAGTCGAATCAAGATGAACCTCCTTCGCCCTGAAGATTCCGCGGTCAACTCCTACCTCCGCGCGCGCGCTGACCTCGACGGCGGACCACGCCTGACTGGAGAGCTGTGGCGTGGCTTCGCAAGCTTCTGGGCGCTTCCAGAGGGTTAGGCTCCACCGAACTCGCGAGAAGGACAGCACAGATGCAGTTCGTTCGACCGGTCGTGAAGACCACCGGCACCTTGGCCCGAACCGTTCAGAACATGGGCCGGGTGCGGCAGGTCTCGCTGGTGCTCGCTCGGCACGGCCTCGGCATGCTGGTGTCAGGAGTGGAGCTGCCGGGGGTAAAGGTCAGCCGGCGCTTCGAGTCGACTCCTGATCGGACGGTCGCGGCAATTCAAGAGCTTGGCCCAACATTTATTAAGCTCGGGCAGGTGCTGTCGACCCGCGCTGATGTCATCCCAGCGGCCTACATTGATGCCCTGCAGTCCCTCCAAGACAACGTCACTCCGCTGCCCTTCAGCGACATCGACGCCCAGATGTCTCGCGAGCTGGGCGCAGACTGGCGCGGGCGGTTTGCCAGTTTTGAGGAGGTTCCGCTCGCGACTGCGAGCATCGCTCAGGTCCACCGTGCGCAGCTCCACGATGGCCGTGAGGTGGTCCTCAAGGTTCAGCGACCCGGTATCGGCCCCCGGATCCGAGCAGACCTCGGGGTGCTGCGGCTGCTGGCGAGCCAGGCGATGGCTGAGTTCCCAGAGGTCGCGATGTTCGACCCCAAAGGGATCCTCGAAGAGTTTCAGAAGTCGATCCTTGCAGAGCTAAACTTTAACGCTGAGATTCGGAATCTCAATCGGTTCCGTCGCAGCTTCGCGGACAGCGACGAGGTGATCTTTCCTGAGCCCGTACGGGAGCTGTCCACCGAGCGGGTGCTGTGCATGGAGTTCCTCGACGGCGTGCCCATCCGATCGGCGCGGTCTGCGGGGTTCGATATGGACATCGTCGGACGCCGCTACCTCGACATTGCCTACGCCATGCTGTTTGACCATGGCTTCTTCCACGGCGATCTGCACCCCGGCAACGTTCTGGTGCTGGCCGATGGCCGGATCGGGGTGATCGACTGCGGAATGGTCGGCCGGCTGACGGGCGAGATGAAGGACAACATCGCTGCCCTCATCTTCGCCCTGGACCGTGGGGACTACCGCACGATCTCTCGGCTGTACTTCGACATCGCAATCAAGGAGAGCCGGGTCGACTATGCTGCATTTGAGCGGGACGCGGTAGAGGTGGTCGAGCGCCACTGGTCGGGTGGCTCGATCGCGGAGATGCACATCGGGGCCTACCTGATGGATCTCACCCGGGCCTCGATTCGGCACTCGGTCCACGCTCCGCCTGAATTTACGATGTTCTTCAAGGCCATCCTCACCACTGAGGGGCTGGCAAAGGCGCTGCTGCCGGAGGTCGATCCCATCGGCGCCGCGCAGCCATTTGTCCAGCAGTTGCTCGCCGATCGGTGGGGACGAGAGCGCCTGGAGGACGAGGGCAGCTACACGATGCTCTCGATGTCATCGCTGGCCCGGCGGCTGCCGATCACGCTCACTCAGCTCCTCGATGACATCGATCGGCAGCGGCTGAAGTTCAACGTGATGCTGGAGCAGCCCCGCTCGGTTCAGGATGCTCACGACCGCAGACAGAACCGGATGATCCTCTCGATGTATGCGATCACCGGTGCGATCTGCGGCTCGGTGTGCCTGTTCTGGGAGGCCGGTCGGATCTTCGGGATTCCAGTGCTCTCCGTGGTGTTCTACGCTGCCGCGCTGCCGCTGTTTCTGCTCACCCTTGCGATGACCCTGCGCAACCGCGGGTAGACCCTGGGCGGGCCGTCATCAGTCCGAGAAGCCCATACAACAGCGCCCGATGGCTGCTTCCGTCTGCGCGTGCTGCGCAGAACCCCATGGAAAATGCGCGATGCTGCAATCCATCGGGCACTGTGTATGTTGCTTATCCACACAGGCAGACGGATCGCAGGAGCCCGGGCATGACCCCCACCGGTCGCTAACGGATAATTAGCTCCGCGACGCTGCCTCGGCGGCTTGCGGCGCTGTTGATGGCGCGGCCAACCTGGATGGTGTGCTTACGGAATCCAGGGGTGTACAGCTTACGGACTCGGGGGTGATCGGCGTTGGAGAGCATCACGGAGACCCCACGCTCCTTCAGGGCGCTGGCGGTGTCGCGGAGGCGCTCCTGGTCGGCGAGTGTGAAGCCGTCGGAGGTGTAGGCCGTGAAGCTGGCGGTCGCAGAGACCGGCACGTAGGGCGGGTCGAAGTAGACGAAGTCACCCTTGCCGGCACGCTCCAGCACACCGTCGAAGCCCTGGTGGTAGATCTCGACGCCCTGGAGGATGCTGTTGCAAGCCCGCAGGTTCTTCTCGTCGCAGATGTTCGGGTTCTTGTAGCGCCCCATCGGGACGTTGAATCCGCCCTTCTTGTTGACCCGATACAGACCGTTGAACCCGGTCTTGTTCAGGTAGATCATCCAGGCAGCGACCTCGATATCGTTGTCGCTGTCGATGTCTCGGGCGCGCGTCGCGTAGTAGTGGTCCTTGCTGTGCAGGGCCTCGTGTTCCTTGAGCCGTCCGATGAGCGGCTCGACCTGATCCCGAACCATGAGGTAGCTGCGGATGAGGCGTGAATTCATGTCGGAGAGCACGGTGCGACCACGAAGGCAGTTGCGGGAGGCCAGCGCGAAGAAGAGCGCGCCGCCGCCGATGAATGGCTCGTGGTAGCCGTCCCATTCTGAGGGCGCTTTGTCCAGAAGCATCGGCAGCACACGACGCTTGCCGCCGGCCCACTTCAAGAAGGGCTTCGCGACCGGCGCGGGAGGGGATGTAAGAGAGAGCTTGCCAGCTGGGCGAGGACGACCGCCCCGAAGGGTGGGACTGGCGGCAGGGAGAGCGATTCCGGTGGGTTTGGTCAAGGGTCGGCCGGGACAGGGGCAGGGAAGGGAGGATCAGCAGATCCGGCGGACCAGATTTTTGTAGCTAAATCAGGGATCTACATCAAGATAATAAACATCCCATGAAGCTAAAGTCTTGACATGAGAAGAGTTTTTTATCAAGACACAAAGATCGCCCTGATCTCCAATGCTTGCCGCTTTTGAGCGCAAGATCTCGGCTGACCCTATTGGCTGCGTCGTTCTCGTGTGCGCTGGATGGCCTCGCTGAGCTTCTGTCGGACCCGAACGAGGTTGCCGATCGGCTTCTGAATCCGATCCTCAAAGGGGCGCATCCTGGGGTCATCGATGCTGATTCTCCAGCCGGTCAGCATCAGCATTGAGACCTTGGAGTCCTGATCACGCAGGTAGGTTGCCAGCTTGTTGCCTGGCATCTCTGAAAGCGCGAGCGAGATGAGGATGACATCGTATTTTCCAGGGGAGAACAACTGGAATGCCTGGTTGACAGTCGAGGCAATGTCGACGCTGCAGAGGCTAAAGACGCGCTTGAGGGTGCTCGCGACGATCGGCTCGTCTTCCACCAGCAGCACCCGCCTCTGTGGCTTGTTCTGCGCCCGTACCGGGATGGAGAGTGACGCTGGTGCTGTCTGGAGGTTGAGGGTGAAGGTGGCGCCGGCTGGTGTGCTGCTGGCTGAGAGCCCTCCTCCCCATCCCATCAGCCGGCTCCGGCTGGTGGCAAGACTCAAGCCGGCACCGACCCGGGACTTGGTGGTCGAGAACGGCTCGAACAGCCGAGCGAGCAGGGCGGCATCGATGCCGCTGCCGTCGTCTGCGACCAACAACTCGACACGGTCATTCTTATGGTGCGCTGTGATGTTGACCGTCTTCGCGCCGGCCTCAGCGGCATTGCTCAGCAGCGCGAACAGGATCGTCTTCAGTCCCTCCGAGACACCGAGAACGGGCGGGAGCAACGGGAGCGTGAGCTGAACCTGGACTCCCCTGACCATCGGATTGACGGTGACATCCGAGAGCAGCGAAGCGAGCGACAGCGGCTCCAGTGGCTCTGGCTTACACCGAACCGACCGGTACATGTCTCGGAGCAGGGTTCGTGCTCGCTGAGTGGCCTGTAGGATCTCGGAGACTTCTTCTCGAACTTGAGGATCGTGTGTGTTCTTGAGGAGAAGCTGCGCGGGCGAGAGGATGGTGGTGAGCAGGTTGTTGACGTTGTGGCTGATGGAGCCGAACAGCTCATCGTGGATGTTCCGTCGCTCTGCTTGAATACGCTCATTCAGCAGCTCACCCAGATCGGGTGACTCGAGCGGGGTTGCGGTGTGAGTGCTCAGAGTATTGAGCTCTCTGGACCCAGGCTGTACGGAGTAGGCGACCCAGAGTCGCTGTCCATCAGCGCGGCACAGCTCCATCAGCAGACGCTGTCCTTCGCGGGCCTGCTCCAGCCGCTTCCGGCTTCCTGCCACCAGCAGCGTGGCCATTGGCTTGCCGATTACGTCGGCACTCTCCATTCCCAACATTGACAGTGCGGTGTCGTTTGCATGCTGGACATGCATTTGCTCATCCACCCAGAAGATGAGCGAATTTTTGTGACCGGGTGAAGCTAACAGCGCCGGTTTCATTCAAGTCCGTGTCAGGAATGAGAAGATATGGCAGTATGCACGGATACTGACAGATGTCAATCATCTCTTGAGACGAAGCATCCTCCCAACCACAGCGCATCTAAAGAGGACTCCTGCCATGCCCGAATGGCATCATTGGGAGTCGACACAATCGGCTCTTCATGCATGTTGAAGGAGGTGTTGATCAGGACTGGAGTGCCGGTGAGTTCACCGATTCGGGTCAGGAGATCGTGGACCTCAGGGTTGTCCTCCCGGTCCAGGATCTGTGGGCGAGCGGTCCCATCAACATGCACGGCTGCTGGGCAGCGCTGCTTGAATTCAGGTGTGGTCGGGAAGCTGACCGTCATGAACCGAGCGGCCTCTGGAGCCTTCTCCACGCCAGTGAACCACTGCTCGGCATCCTCCATCCGCACAATCGGCGCAAACGGCATAAATTCCGTACGCTTGAGGCGATCATTGAGGGTCTGATTGATCGTGGCGTCTGCCGGCGTGGCGAAGATGGAGCGGTTGCCCAGTGCTCGAGGCCCCCACTCCATCGGTCCGCTGCAGCGGGCGATCACGCCTCCGGCTGCGAGCTTCTGCGCCACGGCTTCGATGACCCCGCCGACGTCCTCCCCCCGGTACCGGGGCAGCTCGGCGTTTCCGAGGGCACGGTAGACGTCGAAGTCCGCGAGCTGCGGGCCGAGGTAGGCATGATCCAGCGCCGCCGGGGCAGCGCCGCTGGTTCCCATTGCTGCACCGACTGCCAGACCACCGTCGCCCATGTGGGGCATGACCCAGATGCTCTCCACGCAGGACAACTCTGAGATGCGCTGGTTGACCTTGACGTTGGCGAACACGCCGCCGGCCAGCGCGAGGTGTCCCATCCCGGTTCGCTCGACCCAGTGGATGACAAAGGCCACTGCGGCTTCTTCGAGGACGCGCTGAGCGGCAGCAGCGACCTCTTCTCTGGACCACCGACGGACCTCTGCCCAGAACGGTGAGTCCGGCGTCTCTGGCCTGCGTCGGGGCATGCGCGCAAACCGCCCCTTCGCGAAACGGATCCGCTGCCGGAAGTGGCTGACGAGCGCTTCTGGTGGCTCCACATAGGCTGCCAGGCCGGTGATCTTGCCCTCATGGCGGTTGGCGGTGAAGCCGAGCAGCTCGGTGATGCGGCTGTAGAAGGTGCTGATCGCAGCCGTTCCAGACTGACGCCAGAGGCTGTCGAGCTGTCCGTTGTGGCCCCGGCTTGCGGTGGCGGTGGTGCCATCACCCATGGCATCCAGCGTCAGCACCAGGCAATTCTCCCGGTGCTGGGTGCAGTAGGCACCGAATGCATGTGCCCGATGGTGATCCATCATCTCCAGGTCAATGTCTCCAAACGGACGCGCTGCGAGTCTGCCCTCCAGGATGCTCTTGCTGGCGTCGACCTCGATGGTGTACAGACCGGTGTTTCTCAGAGCGGACTGGTAGAGGATGTAGGCGTGCAGCAGCGGAGAGAACTGTCCGCCGCTCTTGGCGCTCTGGTGCTTCTCTGGAAATGCCCGGAGCACACTGGAGGGCGTAAACCCAGTACCTACGACGACTCGGTCGACCTCTCGCTCCCGAAGTCCTCCCGCCTCCAGTACCACATCGATGGCCCCCCAAGGGAAGGCACCAGAGTTCTTGACCCGATCGACGCGCTCCTGATTGACGGCGGCGACAAGCACCCCATCAACCACCAGGGCAGCACCGGCATCGTGGTTGTCTGCAATTCCAAGGACGTTCATTCCGCAGACCTAACCGACCGAACTATGCGACGACTTCCATTCCTGCATCATCTCCGCCGCCGGGTACGTTCGCGATCATCTGCCAGGCGGTCTTCATGCTGCGGCTCAGCTCATCGAGGCTCTTCATCCGCGACAGGGCACGCGCGATGTACCGGGGGCGGTAGTAGAACCGGAGGTAGGCCAGACGGGTCCAGCGCTGAATCTCGGCATCGGTCATGTCGCAGTGCGGGCGAGGGATGTTCTCGTCGGTGCCCAACTCGATGTGCTCTCGCCAGTAGTCCCGTCCATGCTGCTTGAGCAGCAGCGTGTACATCTCGGTCGCCGGCATCGGGGTGACCTTCGAGAACTGCGCGTAGTCGAGATCGAGCTTCAGGGCGAGCCGGATGGTCTGCCGGATGGTGGCTTCATCCTCGTAGGGGTTGCCGAGCATGAAGTAGCCGAAGGTGTGGATGCCCTGGGCGCGGGTCCTTGCGATGACGTCGCGGTACATCTCCAGGCTGGTCGACTTCTTGAGGGTGTGGAGGATCTCGCGGTTTCCGCTCTCGATTCCGTAGTAGATCCGGCTGCAGCCCGCGCTGCGCATCGACTTGAGGACGTCATCAGTGATGCAGTCGACCCGCGTGCGCGCAGCCCAGACGATGTCGAGCTTGCGTCGGTTGATCTCTTCACAGATGTCGATGACCCGCTGCTTGCGGATGGTGAAAGAGCTGTCGAAGAAGTCCAGCTCTCGGATCCCGTGCTCCTTTACGCAGACCTCCAGCTCGTCGACGACATTCTTCGGAGAGCGGGGCCGAAACGCCTTGCTGCCCTGCTCACAGAAGATGCACTTGTAGGGGCAGCCTCGTGAGGTGATAAAGCAGGTGAAATTCTTGTACTTCGAGATGAATGAGAAGTACTTCGAATTGTCGATCAGGTTCCGCGCTGGGAACGGGGTGGCGTTGATGTCTGGATCGGCGGCCCTCGGAGTGACCACGACCCGGCCATCCGGCTGACAGTACGCGATACCCCGCACGGTGGAGAGGTCCCGATGGCGGATGATGGCCTCAAGAAGCTCTGGCAGGGCGTTCTCGGCTTCTCCGGTCACCGCGTAGTCGATGTCGGGGTAGGCAAGGGTCTCTCTGGCATAGATCGACAGGTGCACACCGCCGACGATCGTGGGAGCGTCGACGTGCTTGCGGATCGCCTTAATCCAGTCCATTGACTGAAAGAAGAGGTAGGTCGTCAGGGTATAGCCGATGAAGTCTGGCCCGAACCGGCTGAGCCGAGCAACCGTCTCCTCCAGGGTCAGTCCTTCGGCGTGGGCGTCGATGAAGATGACATCACAGCCCGCCTGCTGGAGGATTCCCGCGACGTATAGCAAAGAGAGCGAGGGGAATATCCCGTAATTTTCCTTTACGGTCTTGATGCCCGGCTCGTTTCGGACCGGCCCATAGGGGGGATAGACCAGAGCGACTCGGACTCCGCGAAGCGATGAAAACTCTGTCACTTGTGCACCCCTTACCTTTTATGACTCTACCTCGAATTCTTGGCGGGTCGATGCGGCATGCCACTGGTAGAACCATGGCGGGTGTCATAATGGAGTTGGAATACTCCGCCGAGGAAACCCTAAGAAAGGAGACAAGGCGATGGCTGTAGTTTTTCTACCAACAGGACGATGCATCAACAATCCGGACACCATCAAGCTGGTGCACATCATTCGCAACGAGGTCTATGGAAAGATCAGCTTTCTGGTCTCCGTCAAGCTTGACGATGATGCTGAGCTGCTCATTGATTCCATGGACAATGAAGAGGAAGCGCTTGCGCTAGCCGACAAGTGTGTCGACCTCATCAACGCAGCCGCGAATGATGAAGAGATGGATGAGGATGATGACTTCGACGACGAGGATGCTGCCGACGCGGATGAGGATGCTGCCGACGCCGACGCGGATGCTGCCGACGCGGACGATGATGATGACGACGACTGGGACGACGACGACTGGTAGATCCGCTCTTGCTTCCCTTTTTCTCTTCAACTCACCGATAAGGAGCAGCCATGCCCCTCGTTAAGCTCTCTCACGGCGCAGCCGTCAATCCCGAGTCGCTCAAGTACATCACCATCGAGAGCAAGAACATCGACGGTAAGATTATCTACGGCATCATGCTGCGGATCGATGACAACAGTGATCACTGGATCACCGGCTATACCGATAAAGACGAAGCCATCGCAAAGATCAAAGAGTACACCAGGGCGATCGCCGCAGCTGACGAGTAGCCTCGTCACTGGGGGCCAGGCGCTGACGCCCCATTGGGCTGACCGCTGAGCTTCCGCCAGGCATCCCAGATCGTGAGCAGTGCTCTCTCAAAGCTGCCAGTCTTCCCGACCACTGCGGGATGACTGGCAGCTTTTCTGCGTTCAGGAAGCTCTTTTGTGGTCGAGCTCTTTTGTGGTCGAGATTTCTTATTAAAATTGTTATTTGTATAATTTTTACTTTTACTGAACGTTAGCTTGATGCAAAAACTGGTCCTCTTAACGACAATAATGGTTTATTAATTCGCTGAGTCTATGATCTGGATGCGCGTGTTTATGCGGCCTGCATAATAAAAAAAGTGCAAATTAGACATGATTCAATACTGTCCGTCAACACTGGAGTTCAAAATGAACAAAGCAGACCTCGCCGAGATCCTTTCTGACAAAGCAGAGATCCCGAAGATTCGGGCATCCCACTTCATCAACATCCTCACTGAGGCCATCCGTGAAGAGCTGGTCGATGGTGGTCGGGTGACCATCTCGGACTTCGGGACCTTCACCGTCTCTCAGCGACGCGCCTTCACTGGCCAGAACCCCAAGACCGGTGTCGAGATCGCAATTCCTTCTCGTCGAATTCCAGTCTTTCGTGCTGGCCGCGGGATGAAGAACGCCCTCAACTGTTGATTCTCGGTCCAAGCAGTCCATGAGCGCTTGCTTCTGGTTGGCGTCCGCGCTTGTATTCGAGACATGATCTCTCTCTCGATGCTGCTCGCCTGTGGTCCCAAGACGCTCCCTCCTGCACCGGAGGGTGACTCTGCACAGGTTCTCCTCGATGGTGTTCGCCTTGATGTCCGCTGGGACGACGGCGACACCTTCTCCTGGTACGATGCCGCTGGCGAGAAGCAGAAGGCGCGCCTGAAGGGCTTCAACACACTGGAATCCTATGGCCCGGTGCATCGCTGGGGAGACTGGCTCGGCGTTGAGCTGTATGCGCTGGCAACGTTCAGCGGAGAGGTTGCAGGATCGAGGGTCTGGACCTGCACGGACACCGAGTCTGGTGGCGGGTATGGGCGCAAGCTCGTCGACTGCCCAGAGCTGCGCGCTCACCTGCTCTTGCAGGGCTATGCGCATGCCTTCTCGATCGATGGCCCGGCTCCTGCTGAAGACCTCGACCATCAAGCCACTGCGATCAAGAAGGGCCGTGGAATGTGGGAGAAGGGAGCGCCGGATGGGCTCCTGACTTCGCTGCACTCCGCCGATGAGCGGGATGATGGCGCGGCCTACAACCGCGTCTGCAGTCTGACGACCGGACTGTGCGACAAGGTCACCCATGATGAGACCTACGCAGCCTGTCAGGAAGTCAGCATGCAAGGCTCACATATGCTGTACGTGCCCTACAAAGCTCGCTATGGCGAAGGTCGGGCCGACTGTCTGAGGTAGCGTTAAGAGCCCGTCCAACAAGGATGGGCAATCATGGCGAGACAGTACATCTACCAGATGCAGGGGCTGACCAAGCGGCTGGGAACCGGCCGGGAGCTGCTCCAGAACATCTGGCTCTCCTTCTATCCTGGCGCGAAGATCGGCATCATTGGTGCCAATGGCTCGGGTAAGACGACCCTGCTGCGCATCATGGCGGGTGTCGACACCGACATCGAGGGGACTGTCTGGCGGGATCCGGACGCCCGCGCGGGCTACCTGCGGCAGGAGCCACAGCTCGACGCAAGTCTCAATGTCCTCGGAAACGTCGAGCTGGGAGTCGCCCGTCAGCGTGGGATCCTGGAGGAATTTGAGGTCGTCTGCGCGAAGTTTGGCGAGGAGATGACCGACGACGAGATGAACGCGCTCATCGAGCGTCAGGGCGTCCTCCAGGACGAGATCGACGCGGGTGATCTCTGGGATCTCGACCGCAAGATCGAGATTGCCATGGACGCTCTCCGAGTGCCGCCGGGCGATGCAGATGTCTCCACCCTCTCTGGTGGTGAGCGCCGCCGGGTTGCGCTGTGTCGCCTCCTGCTCAGCCGCCCCGAGCTGCTCCTGCTCGACGAGCCCACCAACCACCTTGACGCCGAGAGTGTGGCCTGGCTGGAGCGTCATCTCCAGGACTACACCGGCACCGTGGTGTTCATCACCCACGATCGCTACTTCCTCGACAACGTCTCGAAGTGGATCTTGGAGCTGGAGAACGGTCAGGGTGTTCCCTGGGAGGGCAACTACAGCTCCTGGCTCGAGCAGAAGGAGGCGCGCCTCAAGTCCGCCAACCAGGCGAAGAGCAAGCAGCGCGCCCTCGCCAGCGAGCTGGAATGGATCCGCCACGGCAAGGGTGCCAAGCGCAACCTCACCAAGGCGCGCCTCAAGCAGTACGACAACCTGCTCTCCGGCATGGATGCTCCTGAAGAGCGTCGTCGCCTGGAGATTGGGATTCCCCATGGTCCTCGCCTGGGCGATCTGGTCGTCTCCGCGCGTGGCGTCGCCAAGGGCTTCGGTGACCAGCTCCTCATGGAAGACCTCACCTTCGACCTGCCGCGCGGCGGCATCGTGGGCATCGTCGGTGCCAACGGCGCGGGCAAGACCACGCTGTTCAAGATGATCGTCGGTGAGGAGCAGCCCGACGGCGGCGAGCTTCGGGTCGGCGAGAGCGTGAAGCTGGCATATGTCGATCAGTTCCGGGACGACCTCAAGGACGAGCGCTCGGTCTGGGAGAACATCACCGGCGGCCATGACCTGATGGTGGTGGGCAACGTCGAGATGAACTCTCGGGCGTATGTCTCGGCGTTTGGCTTCCGCGGAAGCCTCCAGAACCAGCCGGTCGGCACCCTGTCTGGTGGTGAGCGCAACCGGGTCCATCTCGCGATGCTCCTCCAGAGCGGCGGCAACCTCCTCCTGCTCGATGAGCCCAGCAACGACCTCGACGTCGCCACTCTCCGTGCGCTCGAGGAGGCCCTGCTGCGGTTCGCCGGCTGTGCTGTGATCATCAGCCACGACCGCTGGTTTCTTGACCGAGTGTGTACGCACATCCTTGCGTTTGAGGGTAACTCTCAGACGTTCTGGTATGAGGGCGGGTGGTCGGAGTACGAGCGGGACCGTCGCCGCCGACTGGGCGTTGATGCCGACCAGCCGACGCGCATCAAGTACAAGCCGCTGACCCGGTGAGTCTCTTCTGAGCGGCGCTCAGAGCATCGACGTCACCTGCACCCCGCGGAGTCCCACCGCGCGGGTGATCTCGCGCTCCGCCTCCATGCGGTCCATCAGCTCTTGCAGTCGATCATGGACCGTTCCAGGCTGCTCTGCGAGCAGCGTACCGAGCTGCTCATTGAGCTCGATGTGAAGATCTCGCATCCCGCCCAGCAGCGTCTCGATCTGCGCCTCACGCTGGCGGATGATTGCGACCAGCCTGTAGTATCGTTCGCTGGGTTCACCCTCTCCGTCCAGCAGCCGGTCTGCCGGCAGCGTGGCCTTGAGGCGGACGACGTCTTCATAGAGGGTAAACAAGACCGTCACCGTGCGCCGGGCCGTCTCTTGAAGGCCGGGGTTGTTCTCGGCGAGCATCGCGATGCGTTCGAGCAGCACCATGGCTGCATTCCAGCGGGGATCTGCGGGGAGCCGTCTCCAGCGGGTGATCACCTGGCGGATGCGCCGTCGCTCATGGCGCTGACCATGCCACACCCACATGCGCCCAAACATCAGCGCCATGGCACCGAGGATGGTCAGCAGGAAGGTGTTTAGGGTTGAGGTGACCGCGAGGCTGGTGAGCTGCCAGACCCCCCAGATCATCGGCATCAGCGCCAGCCAGAACCCGACCGCCTGCCCGCGACGCGCGTGCTGCTGGGCGAGCACCTCGGTGACCTCATGCGGACGAAGGGCGGCAGGGATCGACCGTCGGGAAGCGGCAGGGACCATAATGATCTGTATAGACCCCCACGACCCGGTTGGACACCCCTGATTCCAGATCACTGCTCCACTGGAGCGGGATTGGGGGCGAAACGTCACAGCCCTGTCGCAGAGGGGTGATATGACCTCCTCCGGCCTGTTGGTCCCTGCAAGCCGAATTATCGGAGTCCCATGTCTGCCCTGGTTCTCATCGTCGAAGACGAGCGTGACATCGCCGCCACGCTCTCATACAACCTCCAGCGCGAGGGCTACACCACTCGACTTGCAGCAAACGGCACGGAGGCGCTGGAGGGTGCGAACCGTGAGCCGCGTCCGGATCTGGTGCTGCTGGACCTGATGCTGCCTGACATGGCCGGAACTGAGGTCTGCCGTCGCCTCCGCAGCACGGCATCGACTCGAGAGATCGCGGTGATCATGGTGACGGCGAAGGGAGAGGAGATCGACCGGGTGGTCGGCTTCGAGGTGGGAGCCGATGACTACGTGGTCAAGCCGTTCTCTGTCCGGGAGCTCCTCCTCCGCATCCGGGCCGTCCTCCGTCGACGCCAGAAGAGCGAGGTTGCCCGAGAGCGCATTCGCTTCCAAGAGCTTCAGCTCGATGAGGCCGCCCACCAGGCTTGGCTTGGTGAAGAAGAGCTGGCGCTGACCGCGCTTGAATTCCGCCTCCTCCATACCCTCCTCAGCCGAAAGGGCAGGGTCCAGACCCGTGACACCCTGCTGGAAGATGTCTGGAACATGGACCCGGGCGTGACTACCCGCACCGTCGACAAGCACGTCCAGCGGCTACGGCAGAAGCTGGGAGCGGCCGCGAATTACATCGAGACGATTCGGGGTGTCGGCTACCGCTTCAGCACCACGCAGGGCTGAGGCATGGCGCGTATCAGCGCGCAGGGACGGATGTTCCTGCTGTCGATTCTGCTCATGGGTGGACTGGGATTGCTGGGGCTCGTCTTGCTGGAGGCGCGCCTGGAGGTCTGGGTCGATGACCGTCTCGCTGAGGAGCTGCTGGAGAAGGCTCAGGCAGTCGAGGCCTCAATGTCCGCCTCGACTGCGGCCCCGAGCGCACTGGCAGACGCGATGGGTGCAGCCCTCAATGGCCGCGTGACCCTCATCGATACCAGCGGCGAGGTTGCCGGTGACTCTGCGCGCTCTGCCGCTGAGGTTGCACTCATGGACAACCACAGGACACGTCCAGAGGTCATCGAGGCGTACACGATGGGAGTCGGCATCGCCCGGCGCTTCAGCGACACTCTCCAGCAGGAGATGCTCTACGTCGCGGTGCCGGCGTCTGACGGCGGTGTGGTTCGGGTGGCGGTCGATCGCTTGGAGCTGACGGCCCTGAAGCAAGATCTCCGTGGCCTGCTGCTGCTCAGCTTGCTGCTCGGTGTCGGCTTCGCGGCGACGATGAGCATCCTCGCGCGGCGCTGGGTCTCGCGTGACGTCCAGGTGCTGATCGCCCAAGCACAGCGCACCGTGGAGAGCGGCAGCGGTCGGCTGGTCCTGAGCGGACGCCGTGATCTTGGCGCACTGGTCGGTGCGTTCAATCAGCTCGCGGCCTCGCTGGAAGGCACGGTTCGGGATCTTGCGGTCGAGCGTGATCGACTCGGCTCCGTACTGGAGGGGCTGGGTGAGGCGGTCATTGCACTGGATGCAGACCAGCGCATCACCCTGGTCAACCCTGCAGCAGTCAGCCTGTTCTCCTTCATTGAGCCTCCCCACGATCTTGTGTTTACCGACCTTCTCCCTGATGACAAGCTGGCAGCCTTCATCGGTGAGGTCAGCGGAGCGGAGTCCAAGAGTGCGGAGTTCACGCTGCCGGCCAGCCCGGGCAATGACCGCCAGATCCTCATCACCGCCACCCCCCAGCATCAAGGCGGTGGCTGCTTGCTCGTCTGTCGAGATGTCACCAACCTGCGGCGACTCGAGCGCATCCGGCGAGACTTTGTTGCCAATGTCTCTCATGAGCTCCGAACCCCGGTGGCGATCGTTCGCCTCAACGCCGAGACCCTGCTGGGGGGAGCGATCTTGGACCCGGTCCACGGCCCGCGCTTCGTCGACGGCATCTACCGCAACGCCGAGCGGCTCTCGCGGCTGCTGACCGATCTCCTCGACCTCTCTCAGCTCGAGGCTGGCCGCTACCAGCTCTCCACCGCCAGCTACAGTCTCGCACCGGCCGCTGCCCAGGCGCTCGCTCAGGTTCAGCACAAGGTCGAGGCTCGCGAGCAGCAGATTGTCATCGAGGTGTCTCCCCGCCTTCGGGCTCGCTGCGACCTGCCGGCCCTGGAGCAGGTGCTCACCAACCTGCTGGACAACGCCGTGAAGTACTGCCCTCCAGGCTCTCGGATCGTCCTGCGCGCAGTCCAGGCGCACGACTGGGTTCGGCTGGAAGTCAGCGACAACGGTCCTGGCATCGACAGCAAGCACCTCGGCAGGCTGTTCGAGCGCTTCTACCGCGTCGATCCGGGGCGCTCTAGAGACATGGGCGGGACCGGACTCGGGCTGTCCATCGTGCGGCATCTCGTCGAGTCGATGGGCGGACGGATCGGTGTGGACTCGGTGATGGGCGAGGGGACCACGTTCTGGATTCTCTTACCCTCCCGGAAGAAGGGCCTGCTCACGGACTGAGCGTGGCGGCTGCATCGGATGAATTGGCAGGCCCGCTGCCGCTGGATCCTGCTGGCGAAGACCCCTCCATGCTGAACGATGTCTGCCCCCAATCGAAGGAGAAGGCAGTGCCCTACGAGGTCGTCAGGCGGCAGCGGAGGGCTGGTGCGCCGATCCCCGCTCAAGCACGAGCTCAGCCCAAGATGTCCGGGGCGCGGCATCGGGCGGCCGCGAAGGCCTGCCAGATCTGCGGCTCTCGGGGACGCTCAAACAGCGGCTCGATGGCCGCGAACTCTTGATCGTTGAGGGTGTACTGGAAGCCGACGATGTACTGCTTGAGTCCATGGGCGACGTGGGGGTCGTGGACCTCCGCCAGCTCCAGCGCCTCCAGCAGCATCACCAGCCCTGGACCGGGGCTGCCCCCCTCGGCGAGGAGCCGGCCGGCCAGTCGCAGTGCTCGGCCTTGTCCGGCAGCGTTCTTGTCTGCTCGCTGAAGTCGCCAGACCAGCCCCAGCAAGGCCACGGCGTCGTCGAGTCGGTGCTGATCGGCCGCCAGGCGCGACAGCTCCTCCAGCGCGACAGCCTCTGCACGGGAGTCACGCGCGCGACGGGCGGCCCGTTGAGAGCTGCGCAGGTGGACCTCTGCGGAGCGGTAGTCTCCCTGCTGCTCGGCAGCGCTGGAGCGCCTTCGCCAGGCGGCCGCAGCGAGTGCATGATCGTGGGTCAGCTCTGCAGCCTCCGCGCACAGCCCGGCGAGGATTCCGCCCAGCTCCCACTGACGAGACTCCAGGGCACCGTCGGCTTCCTCCAGGAGCACCCGTGCTTGATCTCCGGCCTCCTCGAACAGGCGGCGTGCCTGATCCCGGTGACCGAGCATGCTGTGTGCGCTGCCCTGGTCGCGCTCCGCAGCAGAGCGCGCGGCCGGCGTAAGGCGGGGGGTCCAGTCGGTGAGCAGCGCGATGACCGGCTCATACGCCAGCGGACCATCTCGGGGCAGAACCTCTCGGACCTCGCGCCCGAACACCCGCAGGGTGTCATCCACCAGCGGCTCACCCATCCCGGTGATCGCCTCGACGGTGTTGAGGGTCATCGCCAGGGCTCGCCGCAGGTCAACCGACGCGGTGCTCGACACCAGCTCGGAGAACGGCACATTGGCTGCGAGCAGTGCCTCTTGAGCGTGAAACAGCGCCATCGGATCGCTGTAGACGTTTGCCTCTGCCAGCGCGATGGTCGCAGCGCGCCGGAGCGCACCGCTCAGGGCATCCACCAGCACAGCCTCGCCGCCATAGGCGGGGGCGAGGCGGGCGAGGGCATCGGGGAGGATGTCGTCGAGGGGGGCCTCGGGGTGGTTGACCAGGCGGGGCGCGCCCAGCCGCAGCCAGCCCCGGAGGATGAGGTGCTCGATCGCACGCATCAGTGCCTCACCAGGATGTCAACATAGGCGGTCCCAGGGTTGTCGCTGGTCGTGCAGGACGAGATCCCCTCCAGGGTGCCCAGCCGCATGGTATTGGTCGACTCTGAGCGGGCGATCGTGAAGTCATACCCGCCGATGTAGCTGGTGTCGCCGGTGTAGTCGGTGGTCGACATCCCGCAGATGCTGCTGCCCCAGTTCAGCGCAACACCCCAGCTCTCGCTGGCGAACTGGAAGCCGAGGTTGTTGCAGCCAGTCATGCTGGATGGGTAGGTGCAGTGGGCGTGTACGCTGCCGCTGTTGTAGGCGAACAGTGTCTCGGTCCAGGTGAACCCTTCGGAGTTGTAGTAGGTGGTGTCGTAGCCGGTGCCGTAGACGCTCACAGCCTCACCCACCAGCGTCCAGCCGCCACCGTCTGTGGTCATGTCGCAGGTGTAGGTGCCGGCATTAAGCTCGTAGTCGCCGTCGGCAGCAGTGCTGTCGTCCGCGAGGATCTCCGTGCAGTCCTCTGCCGGACAGGCCGTGCCGGTGCCCAGGACGCCGTTGTCTTCCACGCCATCGCAGTCGTTGTCCTCACCGTCACAGATCTCCGTGGCGTCGGGATTGGTGCTGGAGGTGGTGTCGTCGCAGTCGTTGTCGTCGTCGGTGTAGCCGCTGGGCTCGGAGCAGGCCTCGGTGGTGTCGTCGGGATCGCCGAAGCCATCGCCGTCGTCGTCGGCGTAGTAGGTCTCTCCTGTCGAGGCGTCGAGATCGGCGTCGTCGGTGTCGATGTCGCCGTCGCAGTCGTCGTCGATCTCGTTGCAGACCTCGTCGGCGTCGGGGTTGACGTCGGCGTCGGAGTCGTCGCAGTCGGTGTC
>JAQXDW010000051.1 GCA_029251165.1 Myxococcota bacterium | reverse complement strand
GAACTTGATCACTCATGCGTACGCCCTGCCCCGCCGGCGGGTCACCAAGGCTTCTTTGGAGAGAACAGGGAAGGACGAGTCGATCTGCTGGGCCAGCCGATTGGCCAGCGCAAAGAGGGGAACCGGACCAGAGACACTCTTTGAGTCGAGGAGATCCAGGCTGATCAATCGATCAAAATCCGGCAGCAGGTCGTCCACCCCCAGCGCCCGCACACACTTCAATGCTTCTGGATCTTGCTGCAGCCGTAGAAGACAGGACCGAACCTCGGCCCGTACATCCGCTGTGCCGGTCGCGGACCAGCCCCGACACCGCTCAAGAACCCCCACAAGCCATGATGGTGCCTCCTCGAGAATGGATGTGCGCTTTGATTTCTTCATGGATCGACAGCAACCTCATCGGCCCTGACACCCCAAACCGTCGTAGTAGCTGGTGTCGTGCCCCCAGATATAGCAGTCCGCTCCCTGCTCCAGGTAGTGGGTGACCGTTGCCTCAAACGATTCATCACCAAAGACGGTCTCAGCACCCTCTTCGAGGGCGGAGAAGTCACCGCCAGCGGGTAGGGCAAACAAGCCGGTTTTTTCCCCTCCGCACCCGGTCCGATGCCGTACTGGTGGGGGTTGTCGGGTAGGAAAATGGCATCCCGCTCTGCAAGGGCTCTGCTCGCGCTTTTCAAGCCGGTCTAATGCTGCCCTCATACAAACCAGATCACGCTGAACAAGCGTGAGAAGCTGATGAAGGGCATCACCACGGACTACCTTCCGTGGGTCGAGGGCGCCAAGGTCTGGGACCAGAACGAGGAGAGCCTCTGGGTTCAGGAGGCGCGCAAGCTCAACATTCGCCTTGCGGGAGGCATATCGGGCACGACGAACCGGATGATGCAGAACCACAAGCTGCTGAAGCCCGGAACGCCGAAGGCCGACATGAGGCTGGCTGCGTTCGGGTACCTCATCCCGATCAAGGCGCACAGCTTCCACGAGATTGCGGTGTCCGCCCGGGCCAACGGTGTTCCGTACACCGACGGCATCTACGCCCCCCTCTCTCCGCTCAGTAGCGGAGAGCTGGCGAAGCTCGGACCGATCCCCGACAAGAAGGGCAAGTAGCGGGCCCTCGTCGCCCGCATCTCTACGCTCCTGTTAGCATCCGTCGATGCCGTCTCCCTTCCCGATCACGATCGATGACGTGGACTACCCAGACGCTGGCTCGCTGGCGAGCGAGATCGCCCGCCGTGGGGATCTGCACTTGCTCCAGGAGGCCGCTTGGAGCCACCCGTCCCAGTACTTCGAGCGCTGGATGCACGGAGACGACAGTGGGCGGGTCACCGCGGCGATTCATGCGGCATCTCAACGGGTCGTCGCCGACAGCGAGTCAGGCGATGCGTTTGAGCATGCCGTCCGGCTCGTCGGCTCAGACGGGGACGAGACGTTCCTGCGGACAGTGCTCGACCGCGTGGACGCTGGACTCCCCGCTACCCAATTCTGGGGCGGTCAAACCGAGCTGAGCGCGCGGACTCTGGACTGGGTCCAGTCCGGCGTCGCGACGAAGCTGCCCGACGAAGAGACCCGGTTCTTCGCGCTGCTCGCCCGGCACGGCCGCTTCCACACCGCCGTCTTTCTGTGCATGAACCGACTAAGCCTGCACCCCGCCATCCACGACATCGTGCGGCAGTGGGCCGGCTCCTCATCGTTCGATCTGTCCGAAGTGCGTTCTGTCGCCTCGTTCTCGGGCCTTATCCCCGGCCTGACCCTCGACCTCGCACGGGACTTTGCCGATGCGCCCGGGGAGGTCCGCGACGCGTTCCTCGCTAAGGTCCAGCAGGCCGAGCCGGCGCTCTACGAGGCCGAAGGCGCCGCCATCGAGGAGGCGCTCGCCTCGGGGGGACCCGCAGCAGCACCACGTGCGGCCTGGAACCACTGCCAGGGGGATGGCCTTCTCGCGAACACATCGCTCGTGTTCGCCGACGACCAGCGAGACTTCTACGGAGCGGGGCGGCTCGATCTCGTGCCGTGCAGCCACCTCGTGTGCACGCGGTGCGGAGAGGTCGTGCGCCACGTGGACCATCGTGAGCCGACGGACACCCTGGACGTCGCCTCGCTCTACGACAAGAAGTCGTGGGGGCGCGCGAAGGGCCTTCGGTCCGTGGAGCCTCCGCAGCGCTTCTACGGCTGCCGATGCATCCACTCCTCCATCCTGTCGCATACACTGATCGAGACCCACAACGCCCGGGAGGACCTCACCCCTCTTCCGTGGACGTGCGGCGGGCATCCCGCGACCACCGGGTTTGGCGTTGTCAACGGCTTGCTGATCGAAGGTGCGACCGCCATCGAAGCTCTGGTGGAGGACGCACTGCGCGGGCTCACCCCGCAGTCCTACGAGACGCCCTGGGAGGAGCACGGTGCCGTCTGGCTCCTGCGCCTCTACGGACGCCTCGAGGGCAACCCCATTCAGTCACGGGTCAGCGAAGCCGTCGGCGTGGCCCTGACGGACAGCGAGACGGAGGTCCGCGCCGAAGCTCTGATCTTCTTCCTACAGCAGCCCTTCGCTCCTGGCAGTGAAGCCCTGATGGCGGCGGCGGTTGACAGCCCCGAGCTCTTTCAAGACGTGCACGGTCCAGACTCACGCGAGAACGAGTCTCTCGAATTCACCCTTCTCCGCGTCCTCGGCTCTCGCTACCGCTTTGATCGACAGGCCGGACGAGCCCCCGAGCCAGCCGCCCTGGAGTTCCTCCGTCAAGCGAGTCTACGACCGCACCTCGCGGGCGCGACCCTGCCCACGTTGGCGGACGTCGATCTCGATTGGGTGATGACATACCGGATGGACATCGCCCGCGCCTCTGACACAAACGCCTTGGCGATCTACATCTGGATCGGCAACGAGGCCCCGGAGCACGAGGCGATGGTGGTCGCCGAGCTGAAGGAAGCGGGCCTCATCGGCGAGGACCTCTAGGGCTCTGGAACTCGACCCCGCAGAGCTTCGGGCTGAGATCGCTCTGGCCCTGGCATCTGAGCCGGGGGAGGCACGCGATCACGCCCTGACAGTCCTCGGGCAGATGGCTCTCGAGTCAACCGACACGACCCTTCATGAAGAAGGTCGAGCCTCACTGGAGTTGGCGACCACCGGTGGTGCGCCCGAAGCTGCCTGGTTCTTTCGCTACGCTCACGGCCTCACGAAGAGCGCGCACGGAGAGCTTCGAGCAACGGGGGTAGGCGGGAGATCATAAAAAGGCGCCTGAAATTCCCATCAGTTCCAAGATGGCTTTGGCCAATGGCCGTCAACGCCAGTACGAACCACCGAGCAGAGCCTCGGAGTCCACGGCGGGATCAGCTGCGAGGGAGAGCCCAGCCACCACTTCGTCGGCGGGCTCATCCGCATCCTTGAGCCCGTACATCAGTGATCCGAGACGCGATGGGTCTGCGGTGACGATCGCAACCGCGTTGCGCGCAGCCCACTCGGGATGGTCTCGCACCAGCTCGCGCACGATCTCTGTTGCGACAGTGACCCCAGGTTCTGAGAGCCCCGCGAGGGTCATTGCGAGTGCTTTGGCATCCAGGGGATCCCCTTCGTTAGAGGTCGCACGGCTGAACACAGCATCCCCAACCTGTCGTTCGATGGTCTTCTCTCCAAAGGCGGAGGGGTACTGCGCTCCCAGACCCACTTCTTCCGCGAGCTTCAAGACGGATATGAAGCCTGCGGCTCGGGGGAACCGAGCGTAGAACCTCAGCGCAGTCCCCACCCTCGTCGGATGCCCGCTCTCCACAGCGGCTTGCATGATGTTGAGCATCCCCTCCGCCGCAGGTGTCCCCTGGAGATACCCATAGAGCCGACTGAGCCAGATGCTGGGGACGAAGCTGGCCGGCGCTGGAGCCTTGCTTGGCACAGTGCCATTCATCGCTGCGTCTACGAGCACAAGGAGCGAGGCGTCATCCGAGAGGTCCGACCCATCGAACATGGCAGGAAGCGAAGGGAGGGGGTTCCCTTTGCAGCGCCAGGGCAACTCGGGGCCTTCCTCAGGGTCGAGGTCTGGAGGCTCCATCAGGAGCATGTGGGTCTCGAGCCATCCACGGCACGCGCATGCGTACAACCGAACATCGTGCTCTAAGAATGTGCAGGTCAGGCTTGCCCAGTCGTCCGATGCGTTGAGGTCAGGCAGGTTGCTGTGCAGCCCCTGCACCCGCAGGTTCGGAGCTTGCCTTACTTCCTGCCCGCATTCGGAGCAGACGAGGTGATTGCAGCCGAGGAAGATCGGCACCCGGCGGTGGCGATAGTCGGCTGGATCCGTGGGGACCAGGAGGTTGCCAGAGACGGTGGTGCCGCCATGGGGGCAGAAGCGCAACGTGGACATCGTCTGATACTATACGCCTCTGTACTTCCCGTAGGAGGTCCCCTTTGCAGTTTGCTCCCTACCCGAACTACCCGCAGCTTCAGGTGAGCGTCGATGACGTGGCGTCGGCCCTCGCTCTCGTGCGCAGGGCGATCAAGGAAGGGCCGGCCGTCCCCTGGAACGATGACCCCGCGCAGTT
>JAQXDW010000021.1 GCA_029251165.1 Myxococcota bacterium | reverse complement strand
GGTGCTCCGCAGTCTCTGGCGTGACCGGCGGGCTGCTGCTCTCGCTGGTCGGGCTGATCGGGCGTCGCCGAGAAGAAGCCTGATCCCCGCCGGGCTCGTCTGGTTCTGAGCCGGACCGTCAGATGCTCCGACCCGTTCCCGCCCAGTACGGATCCCGCAGCGTGCGCTTTGCAAGCTTTCCATTGGGGTCTCTGGGCAGGGTGTCCACGAAGTCGATGCTGCGTGGGCACTTGTACTTCGCCAGTGTCTCCAGCGCGAAGGCGATGAGCGCGTCCTCAGAGACCGCTGCGCGGGTCTCGACGACCGCCTTGACCTGCTCGCCCCAGTCGGCGTCGGGGATGCCGAACACCGCGACGTCCATGACCGCCGGGTGGGTGATGAGCACCCCCTCGATCTCCGCAGGGTAGATGTTGACCCCGCCGGAGATGATCATGTCGGCCTTGCGGTCGCAGAGGTAGAGGTAGCCATCTGCATCGAGGTAGCCGGCATCTCCGACGGTAAAGAAGCCGTCGGGGTTCCAGGCGCGCCCGGTCTTGGTGGGGTCCTTGTGGTAGGTGAAGCCCTGGGCCATCTTGATGAACACGGTGCCGATCTCATCGGGAGCCAGCAGGGTGCCCTCGTCGTTGTAGATGCGGATCTCCGCGCCATCCCAGGGCTTACCGACGGTGCCCGGGCGCTCCAGCCACTCCTGGGGAGAGACGATGGTTCCGCCCCCCTCGGTCGCGGCGTAGTACTCGAAGATCACCTCACCCCACCACTCAAGCATCTGCCGCTTGACCGCCTTGGAGCAGGGCGCCGCGCCGTGGATGACGCGGACGAGGGAGCTGACGTCGTACTCTCTCAGCGACGGGCGCTCCTTGAGCATGCGCACAAACTGGGTCGGGACCATGTGGGAGTTGGTCACCCGGTACGTCTCGATGCGCTCCAGGGTGCCCTCAGGAGTCCAGCGGTCCATCAGCACGATGGTCTGGCCGAGGTGCAGGGTGTTGGTCGCATAGTAGAGGACGGCGGTGTGATACAGCGGACTCACGACGAGGTGAACTCCGCCGGGCTTGAGGCCAAATCCTGCCAGGAAGCCAGCGTGTCCAGCGGCGACCGGCTCTGGGGGGTAGGGCGGCAGCGGGCGACGAACGCCCTTGGGCTGGCCGGTGGTGCCGGAGGTGTAGCTCATCACGCCGCCCGCGCATCGGTCGCCGATCGGCGGGGCGTCGGCACCGAATTCACTGAGCAGGGAGAAGCCCGCGACGGCCGTCGTGCAGTAGCGCCTGGACAGTCCTGCCGCATCGGCGGCCTCGGCGACGCTCTGGGCGGTCTGGGCGGTACAGAACACGGCCTTTGCATCGGAGTCGGCGAGGATGTAGCCGATCTCAGCAGCGGTGAGGTGCCAGTTGACGGGCACGAGGTAGACCCCAGCCTCTGCGGTCGCCAGAGACAGCGCGAGGACCTCGGCGGTGTTGTGCATCACGAACGCGACCACGTCTCCAGCCTGGCAGCCGATCGACCGCAGCCCTGCCGCGAATCGCCCGGAAGCCTCCCGCAGCGCCGCCGCGCTCCATGCTGCTCCGTCCGGCGCCACCAGGGCAACCCGCTCTGGTGCCTCCGCTGCATGTTCCCAGAATGATCCGCCCATACTATGCTCCTGTGAAACGCGTTCTAGCCGGGCCACTGTACCCCACTTGACTTCCGGTTTGCTTCCCCGCATGCTGACGGGGCTAGAACAAGTTCTACATCTACAGGAGCCGTCCAATGGCTGGTGAGATTGCGTCCCTCAACGACTTCTTTGGAAACCTCAGCAACCACATCGTCGAGAAGCATCTCAAGGGCGTCACCGCGACCTACCAGTTCAAGATCAGCGGTGATGGTGGCGGTGAGTGGTACGTCGACGTCAAGGACGATGGCTTCTCGGTCAGCGAGGGGGTCCACGACAGCCCCTCGGTCACCTACGAGGTTCCTGCGCCCCTCTACCTCAAGATCATCAACGGCAAGGCCAACGGCCGGATGGCGGTCCTGACCCGCAAGATGAAGGTCACCGGCTCGATCCCGGCCGCGATGAAGATGCAGAAGTTCCTTCCCCCCCGGAAGGGCTGATTCTTGGCTGGCGGTACCGCACACTTCACCGCCCCGTTCGAGCTGACCTATGCATACAAGCGCAGCCTGGGGCCGGTCCTGTCCGGCTTCTTCACTGCGCTTCGCTCTGGTCAGATCCTGGGCGCGCGCGCAGCAGACGGTCGGGTCATTGTGCCGCCGGCGGAGTACGATCCGCTGACCGGGGCAGCGACCACTGGACTGGTCGAGCTCAGTCAGGAAGGCACCGTGTCGTCCTGGACCTGGATCGCCGAGCCTCGCGAGGCTCACCCGCTGCCCCACCCGTTCGCCCTGGCGCTGATCACGCTGGCTGGGGCCGACACCGCGCTGCTGCATGCCGTCGACGCCGGAAGCCCGGAGGCGATGTCTGCGGGCATGACGGTGCGTGCGGCCTGGCGTGAGGTCCGCACCGGCTCCATCCGGGACATTGCCTGCTTTGTGCCGCCTGGACACCCCGACTTCGAGGCCCCTCGGCCCGAGCCCGTGGACGACGAGCCGATCACCCGGGTGAAGATTCCCAGCCGGCTCACCTACACCATCACCGCCAGCCCGACCCTCTCCGTCTTCCTCACCGCGCTGCTGGAGCGCCGCATCCTCGGCTGGCGCTGTCCGACCAGCGGGCGGGTGTATGTGCCGCCGCGCGGGGCCTCGCCGACATCCGGTGAGAAGATGGAGGAGATCGTCGAGCTGTCACAGAAGGGCACGGTGACCACCTACTGCGTGGTCAACATCCCGTTCGAGGGCCAGCGCCTCACGCCCCCCTATGTCTGCGCACACATCGTGCTCGATGGCGCGGACGTGCCGCTGCTGCACCTCGTCGGCGGCTGCGGTCCGGAGGAGGTTCGGATGGGCATGCGGGTCGAGGCGGTCTGGGACGACACGCCGGCGCCGACGCTGGAGAGCGTCCGCTACTTTGCGCCCATCGATGAGCCGGATGCCACCGCTGCCGAGCTTGAGGAGGCGAGCCGATGAGAGAGGTCGCGATCATCGGCTACAGCCGGACCCCGACCGCCGCTGAGGACACCCGCAGCGAGGCGGAGCTGGTCCAGGCGGTGGTCAGCGGCGCGCTTGAGCAGGCGGGGCTGAGCCGCAAGGACATCGAGTTCTACTGCTCGGGCAGCTGCGACTATGTGATGGGGCGTCCGTTCTCCTTTGTCATGGCGCTCGACGGGATCGCCCCCTGGCCACCGGTCGCGGAGTCGCACGTCGAGATGGACGGCGCGTTTGCGCTGTATGAGGCCTGGGTCCATCTCCAGATGGGCCACATCCAGACCGCACTGGTCTACAGCTTCGGCAAGACCTCGCTGTGCGACATCGAGGCGGTCACCAACGCCCAGCTCGACCCCTACACCCTTGCGCCGCTTGGCGTGACCGGCTCAGAGCTGGCCGCCCTTCAGGCTGGCGCGGTCGGTGCGGCCTTTCAGGGACCGATCTGGGGGGATGGTGCCGCTGCGGTTGTCTTGGCTGCCGGAGACACCGCCCGCCGGCTGTGCTCTCGTCCGGCCTGGATCCACGGCATCGCCCACAACATCGAGCCGCACGCTCCTGGAATGCGCGATCTCACCCGCTCTGCGTCCTCACGTCGTGCTGCCGCAGCCGCGAACGTCCGCACGCTGCCCAGCGTCGACATCGCCGAGCTGCATGCCGCCTACGCCCACCAGATCCCGATCCTCTCCGCGGCCCTCGGGCTGCCGGAGACCGCCACCATCAACCCCTCTGGCGGGGCCCTCGTCGACGAGATCCCGATGGTCAGCGGGCTCATCCGCATCGGAGAGGCGGCCCATCGGCTGATGGACGGCTCTGCACGCACCGCCGTCGCCCACGCCACCTCAGGACCCTGCATGCAGCAGAACCTCGTCTGTGCCCTCGCCTCAGAGGCGGTAGGAGCCGATCATGGCTGAGCGCTGTGCGGTCATCGGCATCGGCCAGACCAACCACGAGGCCAAGCGCCTGGACGTCTCGATGCCGGGGCTTGTCCGAGAGGCTGCGGAGGCTGCCCTGGCAGATGCCGGCCTGGACTGGGCGGACATCGACGCCGTCGTCCTCGGCAAGGCCCCCGACATGTTCGAGGGCGTGGTGATGCCGGAGCTGTCGCTGGCCGGCGCGCTGGGTGCGGTCGGCAAGCCGATGTTTCGGGTCCACACCGCCGGCAGCGTCGGCGGCTCGACCGGCGTGGTTGCCACCAACCTCATCCGCTCCGGCATCCACAAGCGGGTGCTGGCGGTGGCCTACGAGAAGCAGTCTGAGAGCAACGCCATGTGGGCGCTCTCCCAGCGCTTTCCGTTCGCTCCTCCGGTCATGGCGGGCGCTGGCGGCTACTTTGCCCCTGTCATCCGGGAGTACATCCGCCGCTCTGGTGCTCCGGATCACATCGGCCACATCGTGGCGGTCAAGGATCGCAAGAACGGCCTCCTCAACCCGAAGGCCCACCTCAAGATCCCCGACATCTCCATGGACATGGTCGCCGCCTCGCCGATGCTCTGGGAGCCCGTTCGCTACCTGGAGACCTGCCCCAGCTCTGACGGTGCTGCGGCGGTGGTGCTGGTCAGCGAGGCGCATGCAGACGTCGGATCCTGCGCACCGGCCTGGGTGCTGGGAGCGGAGATGCGCAGCGAGTCGATGCTGTTCGCCGGGCGAGATGAGGTCAGCCCGCAGGCTGGCGCGGACTGTGCCCGTGCGCTCTATTCGCAGGCTGGAGTCACCGATCCCCGCCGCGAGATCGATGTCGCTGAGATCTACGTGCCGTTCTCCTGGTATGAGCCGATGTGGTTGGAGAACCTGGGCTTTGCCGGGGCTGGTGAGGGCTGGAAGATGGTCGATGGTGGGGCCACAGCCCTGACCGGCGACATGCCGATCAACCCCTCTGGCGGCGTCATGTGCACCAACCCCATCGGTGCCTCCGGGCTGCTGCGGTTCATCGAGGCCGCTCGGCAGGTCCGTGGTCAGGCCGAAGACCACCAGGTCGACGGCGCTCGGCTCGCCCTGGGCCATGCCTACGGCGGCGGCTCTCAGTTCTTCGCCATGTGGCTGGTCAGCGCCGACAAGCACTGACTCTTTGCTGACTCACCCCCGCTGGACCGCTCAGGAGCATCCATGGAGCTCAACCTCGCGGACATCTTCGAGAGCATCGTCGATGTCATCCCGAACCACCCTGCGGTGGTCTGCAACCGATCCATCACCTACGCCCAGCTCGACGCGCGCAGCAACCGGCTCGCCAGCGTCTGGCATGCGCAGGGCATCGGCGCGGGCGATCACATCGGGCTGCTGCTCTACAACAGCACCGAGTTTGTCGAGGCGATGGTCGCGGCCCTGAAGCTGCGGGCGGTGCCGGTCAACCTCAACTACCGCTATGTCGCCCACGAGCTGGTCTACATGTTCGACAACGCCGACCTCGTCGGTCTGCTCTATGAGCGCGAGCTGTCGGAGACGGTCGCAGACGCGCTGGCAGCGTCGAAGCCGATGCGGACGCTGGTCGCGGTGGGCGAGGGCAGCACGCGGCTCGATGGGTCGGAGAACTTCGAGGACGTCATCGCGCGGGGCAGCCCGGAGCGCATGGACCTCAGCCGCTCCGCTGACGACATCATCATCATGTACACCGGGGGCACCACCGGGATGCCGCGGGGCGTGATGTGGCAGCACCGGGATCTGATCTACGGCATGCTCCAGGGCGGCGCGCCTGGCGGCCTGCCGGTCGAGTCTGCCGAAGAGATCGCGGAGAACATCGATCCCGACAACAACATGATCATCCTGCCGGCAGCGCCGATGATCCATGGCTCGTCGATGTTCTCCTGCTGGGTCGCGATGTTCACCGGCGGCAACACCGTCATGGTCCATGGCCGCAGCTACGACGCCGAGAAGATGTGCCAGCTCATCTCCGAGAACGACGTCAACGTGCTGTCGCTGGTCGGCGATGCCATGGCGCGCCCGCTCGTTGATGCGCTGGTGAGGCTGGATGGGAAGTACGATCTGGACTGCCTCGCGGTCATCACATCGCAGGGGGCGCTGCTCAGCAGCGGGGTCCGCGCGCAGCTCCTGGAGCAGCTCCCCGACGTCATGATCCTCAACAACTTCGGCACCTCGGAGTCTGGTCACCAGGGCGAGGCGTTCTACGAAGGAGACGGCGAGGACGCGAAGCCCCGCTGGATCATGAACGAGCGGACCTGCGTGCTGGGAGACGACCTCGTTCCGGTTCAGCCGGGCAGCGGGCGCATCGGACGGCTGGCGACCAGCGGCCACATTCCGGTCGGCTACTACAGCGACCCGGTCAAGACCGCCAAGACCTTCGTGGAGGTCGACGGGGTGCGCTGGGTCATCGCCGGGGACCGGGCGACGGTCGACGAGGAGGGCATCATCATCTTCCTCGGTCGCGGCAGTCAGTGCATCAACTCCGGCGGCGAGAAGGTCTACCCCGAGGAGGTCGAGGAGGCGCTGAAGTCGCACCCCGGGGTGTTCGATGCCCTGGTCGTCGGGGTTCCCGATGCGCGCTGGGGCAGCCGGGTGGAGGCGATCGTCTCGATGCGGCCCGAGCATCCCTTCGAGCAGTCCTCCGTGGACGCATCCTGCCGTGGTCGGGTCGCGGGCTACAAGGCCCCTCGGGGCTACCATGTCGTCGACGTGGTGCCCCGACATCCAAACGGCAAGCCCGACTACAAGCGCGCCCGCGCCATCGCGGTGGGTGAGGTGTGAGTCGGCTGAGCGGAAAGATCGCGATCATCACCGGAGCAGCCTCGGGCATCGGCAAGGCGATGGCCCGGCGGTTTGCCGCCGAGGGGGCCGCAGTGCTGGCCAGCGACGTCGACGAGGCACGCCTGATGCGGGTGGTCGACGGCATCGTGGAGAGCGGCGGTGCCGCCACCGCGCAGGTCTGCGACATCTCCGAGCGTGCCTCCGCTGAGGGGCTGGTTGCGGCGGCGCTGTCGGCGCACGGACGGCTGGACATCCTCTGCAACAACGCCGGGGTGCTCGACAACCTCACCCCGCTCGCCGACTGCACCGATGCGCTGTGGCGCACGGTGATGGGGGTCAACCTCGACGGGCCGTTCTTTGCCTGTCGGGCGGCCATCCCAGCGATGATCGCGGCTGGTGGTGGCGCCATCGTCAACACCGCCTCTGCTGCGGGCGTCGCCGGGGGGCGCGGCGGAGCGGCCTACACCGCCTCCAAGCACGCCCTGGTCGGCATGACCCGAAACGTCGCCTGGTTCTACGGGCCGAGCGGCATCCGCTGCAACGCCATCGCGCCGGGCGCCATCGCCACGCCGATGGCTGGCCGGCTCGTTCCCAACCCCGACGGCTTTGCGCGCATGCGGGACTACTTCTCGACCGTCCCGCCCATGGGCAAGCCCGATGCGGTGGCCGATGCTGCCCTGTTCCTCGCCAGCGACGAGGGCCGCTACGTCAGCGGCGCGGTGCTCTCGGTGGACGGCGGCTGGCTGAGCTACTGAGGGTGCCGCTTGTCCACCAACCCCTGCTGGAGAAGGTTCTGACATGAGAATCGAGACCACACCGGAGCAGGACACGCTCCGCGAGACCATTCGGACCTACATGTCCGCGCTGCTCACCCCCGCGCTGCGGGCCGAGCTGGCCCACCAGGAGGGCGGCGGGCCGGAGTACTTCGCGGCGATGGAGAAGCTCGGCGTCGATGGCTGGCTGGGGCTTGGCTGGCCGGAAGAGTACGGCGGCAAGGGCCTCTCCAGCATCGAGGAATTCATCTTCTTCGACGAGGTCCACCGCTCGGGCTTTCCCATCCCGCTGCTGACGCTCAACACCGTCGGCCCGACCCTGATGACCTTCGGCTCTCCGGAGCAGCGGGCGGCGTTCCTGCCGCGAATCCTGACGGGGAAGTGTCACTTCGCCATCGGCTACACCGAGCCCGACGCCGGAACCGATCTCGGCGCCCTGAAGACCCGGGCGGTTCGCGACGGCGACGACTACGTCATCAACGGGCAGAAGATCTTCTGCAGCCTCGCTGACTTCGCCGACTACATCTGGCTGGCGGTGCGCACTGACGCCGATGCTCCCAAGCACAAGGGCATCTCGATGATCGTCGTGCCCACGAACACCCCCGGCCTGTCCACCACCCCGATCCGCAACCTCGGCGACAGCAACATCCATGCGGTCTACCTGGAGAACGTCCGGGTGCCGGTGAGCAACCGGGTCGGTCCAGAGAACGGCGGCTGGAAGATGATCACCACCCAGCTCAACCACGAGCGGGTGGCGCTGATGATGGTCGGGCCGGTGCTGCGCCACCTCCAGGAGGTCCGCGACTGGGCCGCTGTGGAGCCGGTCGGAGATGGCCGCATGCTCATCGAGGAGCCGTGGGTGCAGTCCTGCCTCGCGCGGCTGTACGTCAAGCTGGAGGTCCTCAAGCTGCTCAACTGGCGGCAGGCCTACAACCTCAGCCAGAGCCGGCTGACGATGGAGGAAGCCAGCGGCATCAAGGTCTTCGGCAGCGAGTTCTATGTCGAGGCCTACAAGCTGCTGATGGAGGTGCTCGGTGAGCCCGGCACGCTCCAGACCGGCTCTCCCGGCGCTGCGCTGCGCGGGGAGGTCGAGCGACACTATCGGGCCATGCTGGTGCTGACCTTTGGCGGCGGCACCAACGAGGTCCAGCGCGACATCATCGCCATGGCCGGGCTGCGCATGCCCCGGACCCGGAGGTAGACATGGACTTCGCACGCGACGAGCTCCAGGAGATGATCGGAGATCTCAGCAAGAAGATCTTCCGCGGACTGGTCACCTCCGAGAGCCTCGACGGCCTGGAGAAGTCCGGGACGTGGATGCATCGCGCAGCCTGGGGGGCGCTGGCACAGTCGGAGCTGCTCTCTGCGCCGCTGCCGGAGTCGATGGGCGGCATGGGCTGTGACATCGACGCCCTGGTGGTCTTGCTGGAGCAGGCTGGCCGCACGGTCGCCCCTGTTCCGCTCCTGGAGACGCTGGTCCTCGGGGCGCTTCCGCTGGTCCGCTTCGGAACAGTCGAGCAGCAGGCCCGCTACCTCGACGGGGTCGGAGCGGGGCGCACGATCCTCACCGCCGCCCTCACCGACGCCGGATCCCGCCTCCCGCTCCAGCCGACGACCACCGCCACCGGTGTCTCCGGTGCGGTCCGCCTCTCTGGGGTCAAGCGCACCGTCGCCTACGCCGACGAGGCCGCCTTCATCCTCGCCACCGCCGACACGCCCTCGGGCACCCGCCTGGTGATCTTTGCCGCAGACGATCCGGGAGTCTCCTCGACTGCCCAGACTGCGACCAACGGCCAGCCGCTGTTCGACCTGACGCTGGCGGACGTCGCTGCGGAGGTGATCGGCGGGGAGGAGGCCCCGGCGTGGCTGCTGGATCGGGCCAACGTCGGCATGGCTGCGCTGTCGCTGGGGGTCGCCCGGCAGGCGCTCATCATGACCGCCAACTACGTCAGCGAGCGCCAGCAGTTCGGCCGACCCATCGGAACGTTCCAGGCGGTCAGCCAGCGGGCGGCGGATGCCTGGATGGATGTCGAGGCGATGGACGTGTCGCTGCTTCAGGCGGCCTGGAGACTCTCCGCCGGGGTCGCCGTCGGCGCCTCGGTCGCGCTGGCACGGTACTGGGCCTGTGAGGGCGGACACCGGGTCGTGGCCGCCGCGCAGCACCTCCACGGCGGCATGGGCTTTGATCGGGACTACGCGCTGTATCGGTACTTCCTGTGGTCGAAGCGCCTGGAGTTCGGGCTCGGCGGCGGCAGCGCGCAGCTGGCGGAGATCGGCCGACTGCTCGCGGCTGGCGTAGACTGAGGCTACGCGTCGAGCGCCTGCCGCACCCAGTCCTGAAACGCTGCGACGCCGCCCTCGTGCCGGGGCGACAGCCGACCGGTATCGTAGATGCCGGCGGACAGGTTGGCGGCGACCGCCTCACAGATCTGAACATCCTCTGCGGTGACCTGCTCGCTCATCGCCACCGACTGCTCCCGCTCCGCCGGCGTGCTGTCTGCGGTGCTGAGGTATGTGTAGTGGATCTCCATCTCGACGGGGCTGACCGGGTTCATCCGCTCGATGCTCATCCCGGTGCCGTAGACGTTCAGCGCGACGTTGGGCCACTGCCAGGCCCACATGCCCTGGCTGATGGCGCCGGCTCTGGTCGGGACCACATGCAGCGCGGTGCGCCCGGTGACGGTGACGTGGTAGTCCCGCATGCTGATCTCGGCGCTGAGCGTGGGGTGCAGCCAGGGGATGTGGTAGCCCTCCAGGTAGTTCTCCACGTAGGTCTTCCAGTTGCAGCGGAGCGTGTGACTGCGGGTGTCGAAGGCGACCATCGACTCGAGCGGCAGCTCCGCTGCGACTGTCTGGAGGCCCGAGATGGACTCGGCAAGCGGCGGCGGTGGCGTCTGAATGGGGAGAAAGCAGACGAACAGGAGCCCGCGCCACTGCCTGAGGTGAACCTCCAGCAGCCCCCATTCATCGGTCGAGAATGCCTCGCCGAAGCCTGAGGTCGAGCGGAGCGTGCCGTCGAGATCATAGCGCCAGCCATGGTAGCGACACTGGAGCGTGGCGCAGCGCTGGCTCGACCCCTCCCACAGCAGCGGCGCGGCCCGGTGTCGGCACACGTTGTGAAAGGCACCGAGCGTCCCGTCCGCGCGTCGCACCAACAGGATCGAGCGCCCCCCGACCCGCAGCGCCTGTGCACCGGTCGGTGCAGGGATCGTGGTGATGTGTCCGGCGAGCAGCCAGGTCTGATCGAAGATGGCCGCGCGCTCCCGCGCGAAGATCGTCGGGTCGTCGTACCAGCGGGCCGGCAGTGTCGGGATCATGGTCCGTCCGTTGTGCGAGTCGTCCCATTCGATCTGCCTGAAGATTCCCTCCAGGCCAAGTCCTTCATGGGGCTGATAGGGCCGTATGGTTTGTCTAAACAGACCTTACGAGGGTTCTTCAGCCGAGAGCTTCAGGCGGCTGCGCTCATCCGTCGACGCGCTCGCTGAGCTGTCCACAGCCGGCGTCGATGTCGATCCCCCGCCGCACCCTCACCGTCGCTGGGATCCGATGCCGTCCCAGCTCCGCCACGAACGCCGCGACCTCCTCCGTCGATGTTGGTCGCCCGCCGTATTCCTTCGTCGGGTTCAGCGGGATCAGGTTCACGTGACACTTCATCCCCCGCAGCAGCCGTCCCAGCCGCGCCGCCTCTGCGACCGAGTCGTTCTCTCCAGCGATCAGCGCCCACTCAAACGTCACCCGCCGCCCGCTGACCTCGATGTACTCCCGCACCGCATCCAGCAGCTCGGAGATCGGGTACTTCCGGTTGACCGGCAGCATGCTCGACCGCACCGCATCGGTGGCAGCATGCAGGCTGATCGCGAGCTTCACCTGGAGCCCCTCCGCTGCAAACCGTCGGATTCCCTTCGGCAGCCCCACCGTCGAGATCGTGATGTGCCGGGCGCCGATGCCCAGATCGCGCATCAGGCGACGGATGCTCTCTAGGGCCGCATCGTAGTTGTGCAGCGGCTCACCCATGCCCATCATCACCACGTTGCTCAGCCGCTCTCCCTTCTTCTGAAGCTCTGCAGAGAACCGCTGGGCCTGCTCGAAGATCTCATCGGCGGTCAGGTGGCGTGCGAAGCCCATCTGTCCCGTCGCGCAGAAGGTGCAGCCCATCGCACAGCCGGCCTGCGAGGAGATGCAGGCGGTGCGCCGGTTGTCGGCGTAGCACATCAGGACGCTCTCGATGCTCTTGCCGTCCGGCAGTCGGTACAGGCGCTTGATGGTGCCGTCCTCGCTGCGCTGCTCGACGACCGTCGACAGCGAGCCCAGCCGACACTCCGCCGACAGCCGCTCCCGGAACCCACGGGGCAGGTTGCTCATCTCCGAGAAGTCTTGTGCCCCGCGCTCATACAGCCACCCCCACAGCTGCTTTGCCCGGAAGGCTGGCTGGTTCATCTCGCGGACCAGCGCAGTCAGCGCGGCCATGTCCAGGGTGTAGAGGTCGGTCGCCATTGGGGCGCTCTATCGCAGGAGGCGTCTCGAGGCTGGCTCAGCGGCGACGACGCCGGAGCCCGAGCAGTCCGAACATGCCCAGGAACACCCCGGCAGAGCGATCCGCCGCGCAGCCATCGTCGCTGCCGCTGAAGTCGAGCCCGCCCGCTGCGGCCTCACCGTCGACGGGGAGCTTGCGGCCAGGCTCGACCCTCAGGACAGCACCAGCGGGGTCGTTGCGGTACACAAATTCACCGTCGATCTCCCAGATCGGCCAGGCGACATTGTCGGCGGGGTTCGCTGGGTCTGGGCTGACCTCGAACCGGAATTGGAGCGTCATCTCGGCCTGGATGCCGAAGTCGGAGAAGCCGTTGAGCTCTTTCTGCTCTCGGTACTCTCGACCGGTCGCGGCATCGACGCAGAGCGGGTGGGAGCTCACCTTCAGGACGGTGCGGTCGCTGTCTGGGTCAAGGGTGACCGAGGCGATGGTTCCTGACGTGAGCTGGACCCGCAGCTCGGTGTCTCGCGGGATGAGGCGTCGCTTGGGGTCGCTGATCGGGGAGGCAGCGGTCTCGGAGGCGTAGTGGTTGAGGTAGACGGCGTCCTTGGACTTGAAGTCGTCTAGCTCTACCCGAGCGGTGACGCCGGGGAAGAAGCAGCCCTCGTCGGCGTCGTAGCTGCCGATGTCATCGGCGCGGAGGATGGCGTAGAAGACCATCTCCTCGATGACCGGCTCGATGAGGGACTGCCGAGAGATGATCTCGGTCTCGCGCTCGCTCTGGCATGCGATGTAGGACTGCTGGCGCGCGGCGTAGCTGTCGGAGCCCTCGAACTCGTTCTTGCGGGGCTTCTCTGGTCGGGGGATCGCTGCGGCGAGCTGGGTGCGGCAGCTGTTGAGCGCCTTGACCTGATCGAAGACGTGGGTGAGTCCGGCCTTGTGAGACGGTGCCGGCGGGGAGAGGGGCGGCGCGGTCTCTTCCTGGTTGGGCTTGCGGAAGAGGCTGAGGTCAAGCTCATTCTTCTCGCTCGCAGCGTTGGCGCGGGGGGCGATGCAGAAGTCGATGCCCGGGCCACAGGGCGCTGCGGCGGTCTCGGTCTCGGGGGCTGCGTCGTCGATCACGTCGTCGAGCACATTGCCGATCACGTCGTCGATCACATCGTCGTTCACGAGCGGGAGTGGATCGAGCAGCCGGCACGAGATCGGACAGGTGTCGGCCACAGGGGCTTCGCTGTCCTCTGCAGTCTCTGCAGTCTCTTCAGTCTCTGGCGGTCCGAGCAGCACCCCACAGGTGCTCTGCTCGGGCCACTCCCAGTCATCGGCCTGGGCAAACACCGAGCACGCTGCTGTGTTCGGTTCTCCATGAGAGAGGGCTGACATCGCGAGGCTGAGGAAGAGGGCTGACATGGCGAAGAGTGTACCTGCTCAGACTGTTGTGCGGGGGAGTGGGGGCGGGATCAGTCGACAGGAACCAGCCCTTGGCGCTGTGGGTCAAAGCCAACAGGCCAGCGGGTCGAGGTGCGGCTGTAGCGCGCGCTGCGGAAGGCTGTGTCGAGCAGCTGGCATCGGGAGAGGTCTGCGCCGGTGAGGATGGTGCCGATGAACTCGGCCCTTCGGAGGGTGGTACCGGAGAGGTTCGCGTTGGTGAGGTCGGACACCCACAGCTTCGTGCCGGTCAGGTCTGCGCCGGAGAGGTCTGCACCCACGAGCCGGGCGGCGGAGAGGTCCGCGCCGGTCAGGTCTGCGCCGGAGAGGTCCGCCGCAGAGAGGTCCGTCCCGGTGAGGGTCGCGAAGTCCAGCAGCGCGCCGGACAGCGGTGCCCCGGAGAGATCGCTGCGGGGCAGGTCCAGGCGGGACAGCCGCAGCCCGGTCAGCTCCAGCATCGCCATCAGCTCTACCGCCTGCGCGACGGCGTCTCCCTCCAGGAGGGTGCGGATTCGGACGCTGTTGCTGGTTAGAGGGGGCATGGTGCCGGATTACTATCCTCATTCCTCCCCTGGAGAGCGACCATGATTCCCCTGCTTGTGCTGGGCTGTGCCCGCCCTCCAGCGGCTCCGATGCCCCTCGAGTCTGCCTCCGCTGATGCGGCCCGCATGATGCCCGTCCCCCAGCTTGTCGCCCGCGCAGAGATCGCTGCGGTCGGTGACATCATGATGCACGGCTCGGTCAAGCTCGCAGCGGAGCGCGCTGCGGTCACAGGCCCCGATGGACAGAGCACCAACTTCGATGGCTACGGGGCGCTGTTCTCGGAGGTCAAGGGTGCGCTCTCCAGCGCGGACCTGACGTTTGGCAACATGGAGTTTCCGGTCGCGCCGGACAGCGTGCGCGCAACGGGGAGCATGGTGTTCAACGCTCCAGAGCCCGTGCTCGGTGCGCTGTCCGACGCGGGCTTTGATGTGGTCTCGTTTGCCAACAACCACGTCTATGATCAGGGCGTTGCGGGCTTTGTCGAGACCATCGAGCGGCTGGAGTCTGCCCCGCTGGACTACCTCGGCGCCGGGATGGACTGTGAGCGGGCCAAGGCGGCGAAGATCTATGAGATCAACGGCATCAAGATCGGCTTCATCGCTGGCAGTCGGCTGTACAACACCTACAACGAGCCCCGGGACGGCCAGGGGTGCAGCTTCAAGATCACCGACCACAAGGAGGTCGTCGCGCGTGCGGCTGCGGCGCGTGCGGCGGGTGCAGAGGTCGTGCTCCTGAGCATCCACTGGGGCGTGGAGTACCGAAACGCTCCGCACGTCTGGGACGTCACGCTGGCCCACCGCATCCTCGACGGCGGGGTCGACGGCATCATCGGCCACCACCCCCACGTCCTCCAGCCCGTCGAGGTCTACGAGGCGGCGGATGGTCGGATGACGTTTGTCGCCTACAGCCTCGGCAACTTCATCTCCGGGCAGGGCTACCACTACCGCCACGGGCTGCACCATCCCCACGTCGGCAACACCCGAGACGGGGCGATCCTGCGGTTCTCGGTGGTGCGCAAGGACTACGGAGACGACGTGCAGCGGGTCGAGCTGGCGGAGCTGACGGTGGATCCCATCTGGGTCAACCGCCATGCCCGAGGAGTCCACCCCCAGACCCAGCCGGTGGTCGGCCGGGAGGCGGCCGAGGGGCTCCTCCCGCAGATCGCCGCAGCGGAGGATGCCGCTGGGCTCCAGGAAGAGCTGGGCCTGCTGCTGGAGCGGCGCGCCCACGCCGCGAGCATCCTCGGCGCGCAGTGGCTCTATCCAATGGAGGCTGCGCCGGTTGTTCCGCCAGGGGAGTGAGCTATCGCTGGCGCTGGAAGCGCTGGAGAGCAGCGATTGCGCGGGCGAGGTTGGCCCGTGCCGGAGCGTGCTCCCGGGCGAGCGCTGCGGCCCGGTCAGCGGCTTCCTCGACATCGCGATCGACGAACCCTGAGTTGCACAGGCTCTCCTCGGCTGCTGCGGCGTGGGTGTCGAAGGTCTCCCAGTCTGACAGCGCGGCGGCTGCTGGGAGGATGAGGCAGTGGGTCGCGCCGATGAGGTTCTCCCAGCCCATGCGCAGCAGCTCCGGAAGCTCTCCCTGGTAGATGGCCAGGGCGCCTGCGGGGTCGCCGCAGAGGTCGAGGCAGATGCCGAGGTTGAGGCGGTTGAGGTGGACCAGCGCGGTGCCGGCGTGGTCCTCCAGCGCGGTCCGATAGGCGCTCGCTGCGCCGATGAGATCGCCCTTCTTGCGCAGCAGCTCGCCGCGTGCGTTCGCACAATTTGCCGAACCGACCCGCACGCGGTGGGTCCGGTACAGCGCCTCCGCCTCTGAGATGACGGCCTCGGCCTCCGCCACCTCGTCTCGATGGAGGTGGGTGTAGCCGAGGCTCAGGAGTGTTCCGGCGAGCAGGAGCGGCGCGCTGGCCTTCCGGGCGGATGCGACAGCATGCTGGAGGCTGTCCAGGGCGCTGATGAGATCACCACGGTTGGTCAGGCACAGTCCGATCTCCCAGGCGCACTCGCCCACCAGCGTTGGATCGCGCAGCGACTCGGCGAGCGCCTTTGCGCGCTGAGCGGACTGGAGCGCGGCGTGGATTCGGCCCTGGCGGCGGTCGGCATTGCTCAGCGAGAGCCAGGCCAGGCAGGTGGCGTCTGGAAAGTCGCTGGCCTGAGCACGCTCGAGCAAGACATGGGCCACGACGCGCTCAGCATCGGGATCTCCGAGGGTTCCCTCCAGACGACACCGCTGGCAGAGGCCCTCGACGGAGCGTCGGTCGGAGCGCGGGAGCGTGGCCGCAACCAACTCATAGCGGTCGAGGAGCTGCCGACACCGGAGGGTGTGGCCCTCGGTCCGGTGATCGTGCACCGCAGCCAGGAGCGGGGCCAGGGCGCGATCGGTGGAATCGGCCTGGATGAAGTGCAGCGCCGCCCGCTCTGGAGTCTCGCTGAGGTGCTCGGCAGCGGCGATGTGGTGGGCACGGATGCGCGCACCGTCCGCCTGCTGGGTCAGAGACTCGCGCAGCATCCCGTGGGTGAACCGGAAGCCGCCGGGGCGGGGGTGCAGGAGGGCGCGGCAGACGAGGGCATCGACGAGCCCTGGGGTCGGGGTGCAGCGCCGGGCGCGACACACCGCCAGCCACTCCACGACATCGACCCGATCGCCGAGGACTGCGGCGACCTCCAGGGCGAGGAGATCGCTGGCCGCCCAGCCGTCGAGGGCACGCTGGACAGAGCCGACCCAGATGGCCTGCAGGTCCGCTGGGATCTGCACCGTGACGCCCGGTGTGAGGCGCAGTCCGCCCGGCCCAGACTCAAGGAGCCCCTGCGCGGCCCAGTCTCGGAGGAGCTGGACGGCGTAGATCGGGTAGCCCTCCGAGCGGGTACAGACGGCCTCCAGCAGCGCAGGCTCCAGGTTGAGCATCCCGTCAATGAGCGCGACACTGTCGGTCGCGAGCAAGGGCGAGAGGCTGATGGTGGTGCAGCCGGCGCGGGCCTGGAGCGCGTCGATGCGCTGCGCGGACTCTGGCAGGGTGCGGAGGGCTTCTTCCTGGATCGTCAGCACGACCAGGGCCCTCAGGCGACGGCCGAGGATCCAGTCCGCAAGAGACAGCGCCTCCAGGCCCCACTGGGCATCGTCGGCATTGAGGACCGCGACTGGGCCAAGGTTGTCGAGGATGCGGGCGAGCGATGCATGACGGACGCCCCGATCGCTGCGCTGTCCGCCATACAGCAGGTCGAGTCGCTCTGAGCGGGCGGCAGCATCGGTGGGCGGCCCGAGCCGGGCGTTGAGGTGTGCATCGGCAGACTCGCGGGGCAGATCGCTGCACTGGAGCGCGCGGAGCAGCGCAGGACGGAGGTCGTCATGCGGGCCGGGAATGCGGCTGTGGGCAGCGAACACCAGCGCAGCACCGTGCTGCTGGTGGGCGTACCGCGACAGCCACTGGGCAAGCCGGGTCTTTCCGGTGCCGGCGGGCCCACGGAGCACCACCACGCCTGCCGTCTGGGTCTCACAGGCCGTCGCGAGGGCAGCGCGCATGCTCGCCTTCTCCCGCTCTCGCCCAACCAGCGGCGGATCTCGCAGCGCAGCCAGCCCCAGCCCTCCGGTCGGGAGCGGGCGACGAGGGGCTTGGTAGCCTGGGCCGCCGGGGAGGGCGTCCATGGCCTCGGCTGCTGAGGAGAACCGATCCCGAGGTGCCTTCGCGAGCAGCCGGGTGATCCAGTCTGCGAAGCCCTCGACGCCAGGAGCGTAGGGCGGCAGCGGTCGGGGCGGTGTGTGGAGGTGGGCGTGGAGGATTGCAGTGGGGGTACCGGAGAACGGGTAGGCCCCACACGCCATTGTGTGCGCGAGCACGCCGAGGGCGTAGAGGTCTGTCCAGGGACCGGTCATGCGCCAAGTTCCCTGGATCTGCTCGGGGGCCATATAGGCTGGAGTCCCGCCGGGCGGTCCCTGGTGGGCGGTGCCGGGTCGGCGGAGCTGGATGGCTGCGAGCCCGAAGTCCATCAGCCGAAGGTCGTGAACCTCTTCCCCGATCAGGACATTGGCCGGCTTGAGATCGCGGTGAATGACGCCGCTTGCGTGGGCATGAGACAGCGCAGACAGCAGCCGCAGCAGCACCGTCCGAAGGACCGGCCATGTCAGGCGTCCGCGGTGATCGCTGAGCGTGCCGCCGCTCACCCGCTCCATCGCCAGCCAGGGACTGTCGACAGCGAAGCGCGCGCTGGCTTCTTCTGCACGCACCCGCCCGTGGTCGAAGACCTGGATGATGTTCGGGTGGCGCAGCCGGGCCGTGGCGCGGATCTCGGCGTCGAAGGCAGCGGTGTCGACGCTGCGCTGCGCGGACATCACCTTGACGGCGACCGGCTGGCCGCTGCCGGTGTGGGTCCCGGCCCAGACGGTGCCCATGCCGCCCATGCCGAGGAGAGCGGTGAGCCGGAACGGACCGAGCTGGCCGATGTCGTCAGTCAGAGGGTCTCCTGCAGGAAGCGCTCTACCCGACGGGAAAAGCCTCGAAGGTCATCGACATACGGTGAGTGACCGAACCGGTCAGGGCTCTCGATGATGGTGTGCTGAGGGAGATGGCGACGGAAGAAGTCCAGTCCCTTGAGCGGGAGGATCTCGTCGTTGGCACCCCAGAACAACAACATCGGCGCCTTCAGTCCCTCCAGCTCCGCAGGCTTCAGCAGGTGACGAGGGGTGATCTTCGACATCAGCTCCTGGGGGCCGGCGCTGTTCATGCGGCCGCGGACGCCGACCGCCAGCAGGTGTCGGATGAGGCTGGGTCGACCGAGGAGGCGATCGACGAAGCTGAGGGCCTCGCGGTGCGTCTTCATCTTGAAGATGCTTAGCAGCTCTCGGATCCCGTGCTCATCCATCGGGGCACCGCCCGGTGAGGCCAGAACCATCGCTGCCACCCGCTCTGGACGCGCCCCCGCAAACCGGATCGCCGCCAGCCCGCCCATCGAATTCCCAATCACGATTGCTGGCTCATCGAGCACCACATCGAGCGCTGCGAGGATCGAGGACTCCACCATCTCTGGCTCCAGTCCGCCGGCTGGGACGCGGGACAGGCCATGTCCAGGCACGTCGGGCACGATCAGCCGACGGGTCAGCCGCTTGAGCCGCCCGACGAGCGGCGCATAGTCTGCGCTCCGTGCGCCCAGCCCGTGCAGCAAGAGGATCGGGGGAAGCGTACCGCGTCCTTGGATGTCGAACAGGTGGATGTTTCCATCCGGGGTGTCGATGAAGCGGCTCTTCCAGCCCTGCAGGCGGACGGCAGACAGGGCGATGCGATCCAGAAGACCAGACAGCGAGAGGAGGGGATCGGGCATACAGACACGGTACGCCAAGGAGAAGATATGCGAGGCATGATTACCATCGGACTGCTCCTGTCAGGAGCCGCACAGGCGGGTGCGCTGGAGGACGGCATCGCCGCGCTTCAGGCTGGAGCGCATGCAGAGGCGCGCACGCTCCTTCGCGCTGCTGCTGCGGAGGATCCAACCAGCGCGGACGCCTGGTGGGAGCTTGGGTGGGCGGAGTGGGTGCTGTCGGACTACGCCGCAGCCGGAGCGGCCTGGGAGAATGTGAAGGCCCTGGACCCGGAGCGGGCAGAGCTGGAGCACTGGCTCCGGGTGGCCACCACACGGCAGCTGCTGGGCGCTGTGGACACCTCCGGAGCGGCGGTCCCCGTGGAACCTGTCGGGAAGGGACTGACCCTCGCGGCTGCCGGCGACACCATGATGGGCAGCGACCTGCGCAAGGGGAGCGCGGGGCTCGCGCCAGGCAACGGCGAGGTGCTGTTTGCGGACGTCGCGGACATCTTCGCAGCAGCCGACGTCGCCTTCCTCAACCTGGAGGGAACCCTCTCCGATGACCTGCCACAGACCAAGTGCGGCCCGGCGTCGAGCAGCTGCTACAGCTTCCGCACCCCGGTGCGCTACACCGCTGCGCTCCAGTCCGCGAGCATCGACGTGGTCAGCAACGCCAACAACCACGCCATGGACCTCGGCGAGGCGGGGATGGACGCCACCCTCGCTGCGCTCGATGCGGCTGGGATCGCTCACACCGCGCGCTACGGCGACATCGCCATGCTGGAGCGGGATGGCCTCAAGATCGCGGTCGTCGGTGCGCACTCTGGGAGCTGCTGCCTCAACGTCAACCGCATCGAGGAGGTCCAGGGGGCCATCGTGCAAGCAGACGCCACGGCGGATCTCGTCATCTTCACCTTCCATGGTGGCGCCGAGGGCAGCGGTGCACGGCACGTCCCAGGCCGAACCGAGATCGCCTGGGGCGAGCGACGGGGGGACGTCGAGGCGCTGTCTCGGGCGGCGGTGGATGCGGGCGCAGACCTCGTCATCGGCCACGGTCCCCACGTCCTGCGGGCGATGGAGGTCTACCGGGGGCGGCTCATCGCATACTCGCTGGGCAACTTCGTCGGCTTCCGACAGTTCGGCACCCGAGGCGGGCACGGGGGAACCTCGCTGATCCTGGAGACGGAGCTGGCCGGAAACGGCGTGCTGATCGCGGCGAGGCTGCACCCGGTGATGCTGGATGGAGAGGGCAAGCCGCGGCGCGATCCAGAGGGCGCCGCCTTTGCGAGCATTCAGGAGCTGTCGGACGCCGACTACCCGGACTCTGGGGTGACGGTCGGTCTGGACGGCACGCTGTCCTGGTGAGGCGCGAGGTGCCGTGGTGATCACGTGTCCGAATGACGGATGTCTGTAAGAGAAACGATTCACTACAGCGTGTCGGGGTTCATATAGTAAAGATGATGCGCGTACTCTGCTTCCTTCTGTTTCTCACGGCTTGCTCTGACAAGGCTGCGCCGCTCGATACTGCACGTGCTGATGCTGACGTCGATGCCGACGGTGACGGGCTCGCGGAAGCAGATGGGGACTGTGACGACGCCGATGCGTTGGTCTATGCCGGTGCCATCGAGATCTGTGACGGGCTCGACAACGACTGTGATGGCTCCATCGACGAGGATGTCTCTACGAAATTCTATGCCGACGCGGACGGCGACGGACACGGCGATGACGACAGCGTGGTGGCTGCCTGTCTTGCGCCGGAGGGCACCATCCCGGTCGGCGGAGACTGTGACGACACCGACGCCAGCGTCTACCCCTTTGCCTCTGAGGTCTGCGACGGCATCGACAACGACTGCGATGGCCTCGTCGATGACGATGATGACTCCCTCAGTCCAGCCAGCCAGGGGGTGTTCTACACCGACAGCGACGGTGACGGCTACGGCGACGATGAGACCGCTGTCATGGCCTGTGAGGCACCGGCAGACGGCATTGAGGTCGGCGGGGACTGCGACGACACCAGCGCCGACTTCTTCCCCGGCGCGTCCGAGGAGGACTGCACTGATCCCTTCGACTACAACTGTGATGGCTCGGTCGGCTATGCCGACGCGGACGGCGACGGCTACCCGGCCTGTGAGGAGTGCGATGACACCGACAGCAGCATTCGTCCGGATGCTCAGGAGGTCTGCGACGGCATCGACAACGACTGCGATGCCGACATCGATGATGCCGACGACAGCGTAGACACCGCCACGGGCTCGACCTTCTACGCCGACAGCGACGGCGACGGCTACGGCAGCCTGGACGGCGCCGTGGAGTCCTGTGAGGCACCCAGCGGCACCGTCGAGAACGCCACCGACTGCGACGACACCGACAGCAGCATCAGCCCGGACGCCGAGGAAGTCTGCGACGACACGGACAACGACTGCGACGGCTTCGTCGACACCAACGCCAGCGACGCCGCCACCTGGTACCGCGATGTCGACTCCGATGGCTACGGAAATGCTTCGGTCACCGTCAGCGACTGCGATGAGCCTCCCGGCTATGTCTCTGACGACACCGACTGTGACGACAGCACCAATGTCGTCAACCCGGGCGCCAGCGAGGTGTGTGACGGGGTCGACAACGACTGCGACGGCACGACGGACATCGACGCCATCGATGCCTCGACCTGGTACAGCGACGTCGACTCCGACGGCTACGGCAGCAGCACCACCAGCCTGGTCGAGTGCGACCAGCCCTCTGGCTACGTCTCTGACGACAGCGACTGCGACGACACCGACAGCAGCATCAGCCCGGACGCCGAGGAAGTCTGTGACGACACGGACAACGACTGCGACGGCACGACGGACATCGGCGCCGCCGATGCCTCGACCTGGTACGCCGACACAGACTCCGATGGCTATGGCGCTCTGGAGAGCGCTGAGACCGCCTGCGATCAGCCCTCTGGCACCCTCTCTTCCGCCGGAGACTGTGACGACACCGACGCGGGCATCAACCCCGACGCTGCTGAGGTCTGCGACGGCATCGACAACGACTGCGACGGCACCGACGACGACGCAGCCACAGCGGCGTTCGAGAACAGCGCTGGTGCCTGGCTCGACCTGACCAGCACGCTGGCCGCTGGCACCGCCTCCTCGCCGACCTCATGGGAGCTGTCCGATGACGGCAGCCTCTGGCTGTGCGAGGGCACCTGGTACGCTGCGATCACGGTCACCGCGAGCAGCGCCAGCATCACCGGGCGCAGCGGAGCGGCCACCACCACCCTCTCCGGCGCAGACTCCGAGGTCCCGATCACCGCCGGAGCGGTGGAGCTGTCGGTCTCTGGGCTGACCATGTCGGAGGGCAGGAATACCGACTGCGGCGGGGCCATCGATGCGGCAGGGACCACCCTGACCCTCTCGGACCTCTTCCTGACCGACTCCGTCGCAGATGATGGCGGCGGGCTGTGCCTCGATGGCGGGTCCGCGAACCTCTCCAATGTCACCCTCTCCGGGGGCGCCGCCAGCACCCACGGCGGCGGGCTGTACTGTAGCGATGCCACCCTCTCGCTCTCTTCGGTGGTCTTCTCAGAGAACGACGCCAGAGAAGAGGGCGGCGGGCTGTACCTGGACACCTGCACCGTGTCAGCCTCCAGCCTGACCGTCTCCAGCAACACCTCCGATGACGAGGGCGGCGGGCTGACGATGCGCAGCAGCTCCACCCTGGCCCTCACCGGGAGCACCTTCTCTGACAATGTCGCTGGAAAGGATGGCGGCGGACTGTACATCAAGGACTCCACCTTCACCGCCTCCGCGACCACCCTCGAGGGCAACGAGTCCAGCAAGAAGGGCGGCGGGCTGTACCTCGACGAGGAAGACTCCACCATCTCTGCGATGACCATCACGGACAACATCGCGGAGGAGGGGGCAGGGCTCTACGTCAAGGACTGCCTCCTGACCATCTCGGACTCCGACATCATCGACAACACCGCCAGCAACGACGATGGCGGCGGGATGACCATCGAGAAGGACGGCAGCACGGAGGTCACCGACACCAACTGGGGCGGCAATTCGCCAGACGACCTGTACCTCAAGCACGTCTCAGACACCTACAGCTACAGCGTCAACGAGAGCTTCACCTGTGATGACTCGGAGTGCCTGTAGGCTGCGGCGCTACTCTGGGCGGCCCCGTGCCCCGTCGAGGAACAGGATCGCGGCGGCCTGGAGGGCTCCAGCGAGGGGCATGATGTCGGGGTTGGTGGACCAGGAGACCGCCACCGCGAAGGCATTCGCGAGGTAGAAGTCCGCGATGATCTGGTGGGGAACCAGGGTGGAGAGCTGCCCGGTCTCTGCGGCGTGCTCAAACCGCCGCCCGAGGACTGCCCGGATGCCATCCGTGGGCTGACCATGGGCCAGCTTGTCCGCGGTGTTGCGCATCGCGACGAGCCCCACCTCCATCCACAGGCTCGGCTCGGCAGACCAGGGGCGGGCCATCGCCATCGCGGTGGTGTTGAGGACATCCTCGATCGGGGCGTCTGCTGGCAGGGCATCGATCTCAGCGGTGAAGTCTGCCTCTGCGGTCACCAGCAGCTCGCTGAGCACCGCCTCCTTGGTGGGGAAGTGGAAGTAGAAGGTTCCCCGGCTGACCCCGGCGCGGGTGGCGATGTCCTCGATCCGGCTCTCGGAGACGCCGTCGCGTCGGAAGATGCTCAGGGCGGACTCGAACACCTTCCGGCGGGTCTCCTTGCGCTGCTGCTGTCGTCGGCTGCCCCCGCTCACTCGGCCCCCTCTTCGTCTTCTGAGCCCGCTGGCGGACTGAGGAACGCTGAGATGGCCGCGGCGACCTCGTCGGGGGTGTCAATGGGCAGGAAGTGTGCGCCAGTCTCGATGATGATCAGGGTGGAGTCCGGGATGTCCTCGTCCATGCGCTTGGCGTGCTCCAGGGGAATGAAGGGATCCAGCTGGCCGTGGAGCAGGAGCGTCTGGACCGCGATGTCCTTCATGATGTCGGGGTAGTCGGCGAACATCTCTTCTGGGGTGCCCCAGGAGAGGTTCTGCCACATGCGCTCCTTGCCGGCCTGACCGTCGTAGTCTCTCAAGAAGGCCGACATCTGGAAGTCATCCAGCGCGTACTTGTGGTTGAGTCCCCTGCGAATTGACTGGCGGAACAGCGTCCGGGGCATCATCCGCAGCAGGGTCATCCCGATCCAGCGCTGGCGCACCAGATCGACGACGGCCGGTTCCTCAAAGTCGGGGTAGACCGGTGAGGATACCAAGACCAGCTGCTCGACCCGGTCGCCGAACTGGTCCATATAGTCGATGGCAACCGACGATCCCAGATCGTGGGCGATCAGGGCGAAGGTGTTGATCCCCAGCTCGCCGCGCAGCTCGTCGATGGCCTGGGCACGGCGGCGGTGGTTCAGGTTGAAGGGGTCGACCGCGCTGGACTCTCCGAAGTCGAGCAGGTCGACCACCACGGTGCGTCCCGGCGGCAGCGCGTCGATGACGTTCACCCACAGCTCCTTGGAGGTGGGGAGTCCGTGGAGCAAGACGCGGACGTCGGTGCTCTCCGGGTCGCCGACGTCCCAGTAGGCGACGTCGCCCAGGGAGGTTGACTGGAAGAGGGTGGTCGGGGTGGCCGCAGATGTCGACGCTGTCAGGATGGTCCAGAGCACACGACACGATAGCATCACTCTCGGAGGAACCCGATGCCGTCGTTTGTCTACTGCCCGAAGTGCGGCACCGCGCTGGTGGACTTCACGGACCACGAGGACCGGATCCGGCAGCGCTGTCCGAGCTGCCGCTTCATCCACTACGACAACCCGACCCCGGTCGTCGCCGCCATCGTCGAGCACGACGGCGAGATCATCTTGGTTCAAAATAAGGGCTGGCCGGCGCACTTCTTCGGTCTCGTCTCTGGCTTCCTTGAGAAGGACGAGGAGCCGGCAGAGGCGGTGCTGCGAGAGGTCGAGGAGGAGCTTGGTCTGAAGGGAGAGCTGGTCTCGTTTGTCGGGATCTACAGCTTCTCGATGATGAATCAGGTGATCCTCACCTGGCATGTCCGAGCGAGCGGTGATGTGGTGGTCGGCGAGGAGCTGGCGGCCATCAAGCGGGTCGCCCGACACACGCTGCGGCCATGGTCGATGGGCACTGGAAAGGCTGTCGCGGACTGGCTGTCGGGTCGCACGAACACCTGACACGAGACGCTGTATCCACAGAATAAGGTGTGCTGTGATTCTCCAAATACTCCTTGCTTGCTCCCAGACTCCTGATGTGTTCCCAGAGGACTCAGGCGATCCAGAGGATGAGGGGTGCAGCATTGCACTGAGTGCTGCTGAGTTTGCAGACGGAGAGGCGGCCAACCGGGTGGTGTGGTCGCTGTCGGGCAGCGCCGCGACGGTCACGGCTGAGGCATCCTGGTACGACGGCGGGGTCGTCTCGACGACGACCTATGCGCTCTCTGGGGAAGACTCCGGGGTGGTCTCCTTTCTGCCCTACGCCACCAGCCTCAACCTCCAGGAGCGCTACGGCACGGACATCGCGCTGACCCTCACCGCGCACGGCGCCGACGGGCAGGCCCGCTGCTCTTGGAGCGACAGTGTTCCCTTCTTCACGCCAGACTGGGAAGGCAACATCAGGGAGGTGAGCTCATTCTCCGTAGCGGATCCCCAGGGCGTAGACCGCAGCCTGGCGGACACCTACCTCTTGATGCCGCAGTCCACGAGCTCTGAGCCGACCGTCAAGATCATCCAGGTCATGCTGTACACCGCAGTCGGTGATGTCGTCGGCAGCTACAGCTTCCGCAGCGACAGCGACGGGCCGCTCTCGGAGCAAGGTGCGCTCCTGGTCAGCGGGGCGGATCTCCGCAAGGGGCGGCTGCACATGCTCACCGAGGGGGTTCCCGGTCTGACCACCTCCATTCACTGTCAGCGTGATGCAGACTCCAGGCGCTCCGAGGACTGCATCAACACCAACAGGCTGCTGCACCACGGGCTCTTTCTCAACGACAGCGGCACCGCAGCCTTCAGCTCCGAGTGGCAGCACGACGCCGACGGGGTGACCGCCGTCGCGCTTCCCACGCGGCGCGAGCTCGACGCGGAAGGGGACGTCGAGGTCCTCTTCGATCTCGACAGGCTGCTCGGCATCGAGATGAACTATGAGAACTCGTTCACCCGCTCCCCGCTGGGTGCTCAAGGCATCGGAATGGCCTGCACCACCGACCACATCACGTTCCCGGCGGTCGGCGGCCAACCTCCTGCGCTTGAGCTGGGCGTCTGCTTTGACTTCACCGGCGAGACACTGCACACAGACCGGCCGCTGTTCATCGTCAATGACGCCAATGCCGAGGGGCTCAGAGAGTTTCTCGCCGGAACGGACTACCCCGTTCGCGTGCTGGGTGGTGGCGCAGAGAACATCAACGGCACCGACTTCCTCCACGACCTCAAGGTGGTCTGGCAGGACGATCACGTTCGGGTCTTTGTCTACAACCTCGGGTACTTCGATCCCGTCCGGGTCCGGGTCTACGACTTCTTCGGTGCCGAAGAGGGTGCGCTCCGCTGCACCGCAGAGCTGCCGGATGATGACGCCACCCTCTTCTACGGCTCTGTTGTTCTCCCACGCGTCAGCACTACGATCTTCGGGGCATATGCCGCGACCAACATGATGGATCTGCGCTGGTTTGACGTCGATAACTGCGCCGAGATCGCCACGATGCTCAGCAGCGACGAGAGCGGCACCGGGCAGTGGCTGACCACGGTGGATGCCTCCGAGATCTACCCGCCAGAGGCGCGGGAGGGCGCGAGGGTGGTGTCACACCAGGTGACCTACCACACGGTGAATTGGGCGACGGACTGATTCCGTCTGGTCGTTATCGGGATAATCTCTCTTCCTGCCCAACCGAAGGGAACGCCCCCATGCTCCTGCTCACGCTCGCTACGATGCTCGCCTGCAAGGACAAAGCGGTCGACTACAGCTTCCCGGACGGCATCGCGCCGCTTGAAGCCAACACCGCCTCATGGCCCGCTGACATGGCAGAGGAGCTCACCTACGTCGTCGGAGAGGACGACGACTACCACTGGGCTCATGCAAAAGCGTATGTCTACGCCGATATCAACGATGTCTACCCCTGCCTGCGGACCGCTGAGGTCAACATCGACCGCCGAGAGATCGCCGACTGGGCGGTCACGGCGGATGTCGAGGAGGGCTACGAGCACTCCTACGCCATCTGGAACCAGACCCAGCCGACCCTCGGCATCGAGGTCGAGTACACCGATACCTGGCGGCACGGCAGCACCCTCGACGACGACGGTGCCCTGGCGCTGGTGGTCTCTTCCTGGAAGATGACCGAGGGCAACGACTACATGTACCTCAAAGAGAACTCCGTGGTCACCGAGATCGCCGACGAGGGCATCACCTCGCTGGACATGGTCGGCCACCTCTCCGCTGCGCTCCGCGATGGCGAGACGACTGCGCAGTACTACGCTGACTTCCATGCCGATCTCATCGCCTGCGTCGATGGCATGGACTACCCCTCCTTCGAGTGAACTGATGGACGCTTACCAGCGACACCGCCGCGCGATCGGGTACTGGCTGCTCGTTCTCTGCGCGATGACTTTCTCTATGGTGGTTCTCGGCGGCCTCACCCGGCTGACCGGGTCTGGCCTGTCGATGACCGACTGGTCGGTGACCGGTGGCCTCCCGCCGCTGTCTCAGGCGGCCTGGCTCGATGAATTCACCCGCTATCAGGCCTTCCCGGAGTACCAGAAGATCAACCACGGCATGTCCCTGGCAGAATTCAAGTCGATCTTCTGGTTTGAGTACAGCCACCGGATGCTTGGCCGGACCATCGGCACGGCCTTCCTGCTGCCGTTCCTGTTCTTCCTGGCCCGCAAGGCCATCCCCCGGACCCTGGCGCCGAAGCTGCTCGTGCTGTTCGTCTTGGGCGGGATGCAGGGCCTCATCGGCTGGTGGATGGTGCGCAGCGGCCTGGTCGATCGACCCGACGTCAGCCACTACCGCCTGACCACCCACCTCGGCAGTGCCTTTGTGCTGTACTCCGCGCTGCTGTGGGTCGCGCTCTCGCAGCTCCGCGACGTCGCGAGCCGCACCCCGTCTGATCCCCGCCTGGCTCGGGTCATGGCCGGCGTCGGGATCATGGTGTTCGTCACCGTGCTGTCTGGTGGGCTGGTCGCCGGGCTCAACGCCGGCTTCACCTTCAACACCTTCCCGCTGATGGGCGGGCGCGTGGTGCCGCCGGGCTACCTGATGCTGGAGCCATGGTGGACCAACCTCACCGAGAACCCGGCCTCCGTACAGTTCCACCATCGTGTCCTGGCCCTGAGCACGTTCGCGGCTGTGGTGGCGGGGTGGGTCTATTCCCGAGGACGCTCACTGACCGCAGACTCCCGACGCGCCATGGGGGTCCTCCTCGGTGCCGCGCTCTTGCAGGTACTCCTCGGCATTACCACCCTGCTGACCGTGGTGTGGCTGCCGGTGGCTTCTCTGCACCAGACCGGCGCGCTCGTGCTGCTGTCTGCTGCCATCTGGGCATGCCACACGGTGTGGCGTCCAGCCCGCCAGCGTGAGACATCCGAGGCCACTTCGGTTACCATTTCCGCCACTCCATCTCTTTGAGGAACGGCATGCGCGACCTGATGAGCTTTGTGGAAATCGATGACCGCGCTGCTGGCAGCATCGCGGCTGGAATGCGAGAGATGGCGCGGGCTGATGGTCTGGAGCATCCTCGAGAGCTGGAGATGATCGCGCTGCTCGAGTCCGATCTGACTGGCATCCCCAACGCTGCTGTCGAGATCGCAGCCCTCTCTTCTCGCACCGCACAGGATGCGTTCCTCAAGAGCCTCGCGCTGGTTGCCCTGGTCGATGGCGCGCTCAAGGAGCAGGAGTCTGAGCTGATCCATCGCTATGGTCGCGAGATGGGCCGCTCTGAGGCTGAAGTCAGCGCTGTGCTGAGCGATGTCGCTGAGGTCATGCTCTCGGCCTTTGCTGGTGTCACCGTGTTCCGTGAGCAGGCCGTGAACATCGGCCATGCGCTGGGCTTGGACGATGATGCGATCGCTGTCGTGCTCGATGGTGAGCAGTAGCGTCCGAAGGGCGTATGTTTGCATCGGCGCGTGTGCCTGAGCGGGTGGGTGCGCTGCGGGCTTGAGCGCGGCCCTTGTGCTCTCCCCTGGTGGATCATCTTGCCACTCCGCGATGCGTTATCATCGCCTCCATGGATGCACTGATCGGGCTTTGGATAGGCTTCTCGACGGCTCACGCGGAAGATGGACCTGGGTTTGAGGTTCCCCTGGAGCTGTCCGAGGGGACCTGGATGAGCGTGTCGGTGCACGACGACACGGTGGTCTTTGACCTTCTCGGTGATCTGTGGCGTCTTCCGCTCTCTGGCGGCGATGCCATCCAGCTCACCAGCGGCTCCACCTGGGATGGCCAGCCGCAGCTCAGCCCCGACGGCGACACCATTGCGTTTGTCTCTGACGCCAGCGGCAGCGAGCAGATCTGGCTGATGGATGCTGACGGGGGCGAGCCACGACCGCTCACGGCGGACTCTGCGCAGGTCTCCAGCCCGGCCTGGGATGCCGACGGGCAGAGCATCATCGCCCAGCGGCGCACCGTCGACGGTGATGTGGTGCTGTGGCAATACTCGGTCACGGATGGCACCGGGCTTGCGCTGACCGATGCAGCGGCCCACCCTCATGCTGGAGAGCCGTGGAGCGACGGAGCGCACCTCTGGTTCTCCAGTCGTGTGGAGCCTTATCGCGACGATGGCGATCCAGTGGCCGGGCTCTGGCAGGTCTGGCGGATGGCGCTCGACGATCGCAGCGCCCGTCCGGTGCTCAGCGGAACCGGCAGCGCTGCTCGACCGACGGTTTCTCCCGACGGCACGCTGATGGCGTTCATCTCTCGGGATCGCGATCAGACGGTGCTGGAGCTGCTGGAGGTGAAGTCCGGTCGGCGTAGGGTCTTGAGCACCGGGCTGAGCCTCGATGCGATGGAGGGCCTCGCCCGGCGTGGGGTCTACCCGGCGATGGACTGGACCGACGACGGGCGCGCCATTGTCTTGTGGACGGGGGGCAAGCTGTGGCGGCTTGGTCTGGACGGGCAGCGTGTCGAGATCCCATTCAACGCCTCCGGGCGCTGGCAGGTCCAGCCGGTGAGCCGCGACAGCATCACCATTCCCGACGAGATCCAGGCCCGGGTGGTGCGCTGGCCGACGTGGGGACCGGAGGGGCGGCTGGCGTTCTCTGCGCTCGGCGCGCTGTGGGTGCGCGAGCCCGATGGCAGCATCGTCCGGATCTCGCAGGGCACCGGCTACGCGCCGGCGTGGCGCCCAGACGGGGCCGCGATGACCTGGAGCCGCTGGTCAGACATCACGGCGCAGCCGGGCGAATTTCCCACCGGCGGTGGGGAGCTGATGGTTGGAACCTTTGGCTGGCGGGCACGGGCTGAGTCGACAGGAGTTCGTGGGGTGCTGGTCAGCCCGACCTGGAGCGAGCGCGGCCAGCGAATCGCGGTGCTCCGGGGGCTCAGCAGCACCGGTGGACTCGAGCTCGGCGATGACCCCGGGTATGAGGTCTTGTTGCTGATCCGACGGCTCGGGCGATGGGAGTCGAGGGTGGTCGACACCATCTCAGGCATCCCCGGCCACCGTGCTCCGAAGCTCTACCTGCGCGATGACCGGGTCTGGTTCCGTCAGGACACCGACGGCGCACCGGCCCTGCTCTCGGTGCGCACCGACGGCACCGACCGGCGCGTCCACCTCCGCTTTCCGCCGGGGGTCGATGACGTGGTGCCCTCACCCGATCTCAGCCACATCGCGTGGCGTCAGGGCGCCACCGTCTCTGTAGCGGCGTGGGATGACCGCGAGGAAGCGGTCGATGCCGCCACCCTCTCAGCGGTCACGATGTCCGGGGTGAGCGGTGACTGGCTGGGCTGGACCCCGGACGGCGCTGCGCTGTCCTGGTCGATCGGTCCGACCGTGCTCACCCAGCCGATTCCAACGGAGGCGGGAGCAGCCACCGCAGCGACAGCCGTCGACATCTCGCTCATCCTGCCGCGCGACCGCCCCGAGCACACCATCGCGCTGACGCATGCGCGTCTGATTACGATGAACGGCAACGAGATCGTCGAGGATGCGACGGTGACCATCGTCCGGGATCGCATCGCAGCGATCGAGGTCGGCGGTGCGCCCCCAGATGATGCTCGGGTCATCGACTGCACCGGGCTGACCATCACTCCGGGCCTCATCGACGTCTACACCCAGAGCCATGCTGCCGCCGGGGACATCCTGCCGGACCAGGAGTGGCGCTATCGCACCGCGCTGGACTTTGGGGTGACCACCATCCACGATCCCGCGCTCCCCGCAGACGTCGGGCTCACCCAGTCACGACGGGTGGCGGTCGGCTTCCAGCAGGGGCCGAGGGTGCTCGCTGGCGCATCCGCGATGTCGGTGGAGAGTAGCGAGAGCATCGAGGTGCTGGGCATCGAGAGCGTGTGGGTGCCCGGCTGGGCGAGCCGAGAGCTGCGTCAGGGAGTCGCAGCAGCCTGTCGCTCCACGGAGGTGCTGTGCGTGCTGGAGGGTGAAGATCTCTGGCAGATGCTCTCGGCAATCCTCGATGGCTACAGTGCTGTGGCCCACTCCTTTCCGCATGCTCCAGTCTATGCCGATATCCGCGAGCTCCTCGCAGCCTCCGGGACGGCGTACTCGCCGACCCTGCTCGCTGATCGCAGCGGCCTGGGCGGCGAGAACTTCTACTATCAGTACGACAACCCTGCCGACGATCTCCGCCTGCTGCGCCATCACCCGCGCCGCCTGCTGGATCAGGAGGCATGGCGTCGCTCGGTGCTGGCCCGAGACTGGAGCTTTCAGGACGTTGCCTCTGACACTGCCTCCCTTGCCAGGCTGGGTGCACTGGTGACGCTCGGCAGTCACGGCATGCTTCAGGGGCTCGGCACGCACTGGGAGCTGTGGGCGATGGCCGGCAGCGGGGCGATGAGCCCGATGGAGGCGCTCCAAGCAGCCACCATAGACGGCGCCCGCTCCCTCGGTCTGGAGGCAGAGCTGGGCAGCATTGAGGTCGGCAAGCTCGCAGACCTGCTGGTGCTGAGTGCCGATCCGCTGGAGCGCATCGACAACACGATTCAGATCGCGATGGTGATCAAGAACGGTGAGATCGTCGACACGGGAGCATCGCTGACGACGCCGTGAGTGACGACCTCAGCGCCGGGGAGCAGCTGAAGGAACCGACGGCGAACGGTCCCGTCGCAGAGGCCCCGTCGCAGAGGCCCCGTCGCGCTGCTCAAGCGGTGATGTGCGTCTTCAGGGCTGCGGTCACGGCTGGGATGACCGTGCTCCAGGAGGCGCCGCCGTCCTTGGTGACCGTCACGAAGTCGTTGACCCCGAAGATCGAGGCCACGCCCTCGATCGCGATGAGCGCGCGCGCCAGATCTGTGCCGGCTTCTTCGGCAGTGCTTGCGGAGAACGCCTTGTCAGTCACCCGGGCAGAGACGGTGAACTTGTAGGCGTTGGGGTTGGGGGTGTCTTCGGGGTAGACATCGACGCCACCTGCTGGTGCTGGTGCCGGAGCGGCCTCGGCCTCAGGTGCCGGGGCATGATCGTGGCTGTGACCGTGGTCGTGGCCATGATCGTGGCTGTGCTCTTGCTCCTCGCGCATCCACGCCGGGGGCTCGGCGGGCATCGGGCGGGGTGCTGGAGCGGGCTCGGGTGCCGGGGCGCTGCTGCCGGTGGCTGTGCGCACGATCTTCCGAGCGGCGCGGAAGGGGAACTTGAGGATGCTGAGGAGCATGAAGACCTCCGTTGTGGTCCCGTCCGTAACCGGTTTATTCGCCCTGTCCCGAGGTGCGATAGACAACGGAGACGATGCCGATCACCATCCTCGACGGCCCCCTGGGCACTGCGCTGGCTGACCGGGGGGTCGCCACCCCTGCACCCCTGTGGAGTGCCGCTGCGCTGACCAGCCACCCTGGCATCGTCGCCGATATTCACCGCGCCCATGCCTGCGCGGGTGCCACCGTTCACACGGCCAACACCTTTCGAACCACCCGCCGTGCTGCGGGGCCACAGTGGCGGATGCTCACGCGGACTGCGGTGGCGCTCGCACGCAGCGCCTTGCCTCATGGGCATCGCCTCGCTGGCAGCATCGCCCCCTTAGAGGACTGTTACTCCCCCGAGCGCTCCCCGGTCAACCCCGGCCCGGAGCATGCCCTGCTCGCAGCAGCCCTGGTCGAGGCGGGCTGCGATCTGTTGCTGTGCGAGACCTTCCCGCACCTCGGCGAGGGACTGGCTGCGGTCGAGGCGGCAGTCGCGACCGGCGCAGAGGTCTGGGTAAGCTTCACCGCAGGCTATCGTGCCGACCTGCTCACCCCCGAGGAGATCGCTCGGGGGGCCTCCGCAGCGGTCGAGCGGGGAGCGCATGCGGTGCTGGTCAACTGCATTCCGGCCCGAGACACCCTCCGGTATGTCCAGCCCCTCGCTGAGCTCGGGGTTCCGTTTGGTGCCTATGCCAACGCCGGACATCTCGACCACGGACTCGGCTGGGGCACCACCGATGCTGGACCCCAGCGCTATGCCGATGTTGCTGAGACCTGGGTTGAGCTCGGCGCCACCCTGATCGGGAGCTGCTGTGGAACCTCTGCGGCGACGACCGCAGCGCTGGCTGCACGCTTCGCTCCCCCCGCCACGCGCTGAGGGCCGTTCGCTGCTCTGTGGGGCTGCCCTCTGCGCGGCGTCTACAGCCCTCGAAGTCCCGCGCCCAGGCGTCGCTGGAGCATCCAGCGCAGCATCGGAGAGATGGAGAGCGGGCAGCCAGAGAGGTCGAGGTGGCGAAGGGCCGGGGCGGTTCGCGCTTTCCAGTCCAGCTGAGTGAGTGGACTGTGTGAGGCGTCGAGGTGGGCCAGCGCAGGCAGGTGCCACAGGGACTCTGGCAGGACCGCGAGCTGGCTGCCCTGGAGGCAGAGGCGGGTGAGCTTGTCGAGGGGAGAGAGGTCCTCCGGCAGCTGCACCAGCGGGTTGTTCGACAGGTCCAGGGTCTCCAGGCGGGTCAGGGACTCTACATCCCCGAGCACCAGCAGCTCGTTGCCTTGGAGAGACAGCGTGGTCATGCTGCGCCATCCGGGCTGTGCCTCGGGGAGGGTGCAGATGCGGTTGTGGTCGGCCTTCAGGCTGACGAGCGGGAGGGAGCCCAGCCAGTCTGGCAGGTGAGAGAGCTGGTTGTTGGAGAGCTCGAGCCGGGTGAGGCGGGTGAGCGTGGAGAGGTCGGGCAGGTCGTGGAGCTGGTTGCCGGACACGTGCAGTGTGGTGAGGGTGCGCGCCTGATTGAGGCTGGGCGGAAGGTCCTGGAGGGTGTTGTCGGAGAGGTCCAGCTCGATCAGCCGGCAGCGCCGCCAGCCAGACGTCGGCAGCGCGATGAGCCGGGTCTGTGCCAGGCTGAGGGTGCGCAGTCGCGCGCGCGAGAGCAGGGCATCCGGGAAGGCCAGCAGGGGGTTGTCGGAGAGGTCCAGCCACTTCAGGCGCTCGGGGAGGCCACCAGACAGCTCGATGATCTGGTTGCCAGAGAGGTCCAGTCGCTCCAGCCGGGTGAGCCGCTCCATGCCGAGCGGAACACGGTGCAGTCCTGGGGTGTCGCGGATCTTCGGTGTGGTGCGGATCGGCGCGAGCAGGAGGCGGATCAGGGCGACCGGTGCGGTGACCGGGCGGGAGGTGGTGAGCAGGTCGCCGGGGCGCGGGTTGGGCTCCAGGCCGCCGGAGAGGTCGAGGCGGGTGAGGCGGCTGGTGAGGGGGTGGGCCTCAGGCAGCAGCGTGAGGCCAGAGAGCCAGGCGTGATCGAGGCCGGCCTGGGGAGCTCCGGAGAAACGATAGCCCCGGATGAGCCGGTCGTTTGGGAGCTGCTCGCCGCCGCGAAGGAGGGTGTCGAGGCTCGACGGTGCGGCACGCGCGAGCAGCGCCATCGCCGCGATCGCGGTGTCGACGCCAGCCCAGGAGCCCCGCTCAAGGAGGGCGAGGATGCCGTCGTGGAGGAGCCGATCGTTGAGAGCGACGGTCTCAAGGCTCGGCATCTGGTCGAGGAAGGTCGGGAGGGCGGGGAGCGCAGTCCGAGAGAGGTTCAGCTGGGTCAGCGCGGTCAGCGCAGCGAGTCCATCGGGCAAGACCGTGAGGCGGGACAGGTTCACCAGCGTCAGCTGCTTCAGGCGCGACAGCGCAGCGATGCGGTCGGGCAGCGCGGTGATGGGGAGGTGGTCGAGGTGGAGCGCGGTGAGGCTGGTGCTGAGGTCATCCGGCAGGACAGAGAGGGCTTTGCAGTGAAGGGAGAGGCTGCGCAGGTTGGGGAGGGCGGTGAGCCCGTCGGGCAGCGTGGTGAGGCTCGATGCCTTGACGCGGAGCGACTCCAGGGAGGTGAGCGCAGCGAGGGCGATCGGCAGGCTGGTCAGTCGGCTGCCGACGATCGACAGGCTCCTCAGCATCGGCAGATCCGCCAGCGGAGGGAGGGCCTCGGCATCGGTGAAGAGCCGGAGGTGGCGCAGCGCAGGGAGGCGGTGAAAGTCCTCGCCGAGGTGCGTGATGTCGAGGTCGAGGGTGGTGATGTGCTCGCGGCGGAGGCTCTCGTGCAGGCGGGTGTCTGCGGGAGCGTGGACGAGCAGCTCCAGGACGACATCGCCTCGGCGCAGCGGCTCTGCGGGAATGATCGTGCCGTGGTCGTTGATGCGACAATTCCGAAGGAACTCTGAGAAGATCGACGGATCCCCGAGCGAGATCATCACCTCGACGCCCTGCGCCACGACCGCAGCATCCGCGCTACCGAGCAGCGTCAGGATCTGGGAACGGTCGACGTCAGCCATCGCGGCGGTCGGGGTCTGGTCCGAACGGCGCCACCCACAGCAGCAGGAGCATCCCTGGAGCAGCAATCACAGTGCAGAACAGGAAGAACGGGGTGTAGCCCACGGACTCGATGAGGAAGCCGGTGGTGGCGTTGGCGAAGGTCCGGGGGACGCCCGTCAGGCTGGTGAGCAGGGCGAACTGGGTGGCGGTGTAGCGCTTGTCGGTGCTCCGCGCGATGAACGCCACGAAGGCGGCAGTCCCCAGTCCCACCCCGAGGTACTCGAAGCTGACGACGAGGAACAGCAGGGTCCGGCTGGGAGACAGTCCGGGCAGCAGGGACAGCTCGCCAGGAGTGGCGGTGTTCGGATCGATGCGGAAGGTCGCCAGGGGAGTGAGCTCGGCGGGCAGGGAGAGCCCATCGAGAGAGGTCAGCAGCCCCGTGGTCCGGCGGGTGATGATCGCCTCGACGGCGTCTTCATCGATCAGGGCATGAGCGCGCAGCTCAGCGCGGGAGGCGGTGTTGAGGTTGGTCTGGAGGGTGACCAGCGGCGCGAGGTCTTCGACCGGGAGGCTGGAGAGCGCCGTCAGCGGTCTCGCGGCGATGATCGCGGCGGCGATGTCTGGGGCATCCTGCCGGTCCGCCAGCGGCTCCAGGGCGGCGATGGCCTCGGGGGTGGCGGTGTTGAGGTCGAGGCGGCGGTCGGTCTCGCCGCTGATTGCTACGAACGGGGCAGCATCGGCGGGGAGCAGCGATGCATCTTCGATGGGGCGGGCGTCGATGATTGGCTGGAGATCGCTGTCGGCGGAGAGGCTGGCGAACCCGAGGATCGAGATGAGCTGGATCACGCCGAACAGCCACAGCGAGCGGTTGATGCCCAGCTTGATCATCACGATCCCGCCCAGCATCGCGCCGACCACTGCGCTCCACAGCGCCGCGCCCTTGGCGATGGTGCCGATCTCGGTCTTGGAGAAGCCCATGTCGAGGTAGAACGGGGTCGCCAGGGCCGTCGCCATGCTGTCGCCGAGCTTGTAGAACAGCATGAACGCCAGCAAGAGGACCGCGCTCTTGACCCCGGAGCGGCTGAAGAATTCCCGAAAGGGCTCGACGATGGCCTCGCGGAAGCTGTGCGGACCGGGGGCTTCGACTGCGGGCTCTGGCATCAGCAGGGTGGTCACGACCCCGACCAGCATCCAGGCCGCCACGACGAGGTGGACCTGGCTCCATGGAATGCGGTCCGCGAGGATCAAGGCCAGGGAGCCGGGGATCAGCGAGGAAATTCGATAGGCATTGACGAACCAGGAGTTGCCCATGCCCAGCTCAGCGTCTGGCAGCAGCTCCCGCCGGTAGGCATCGAGGACGATGTCCTGGCTGGCGGAGAACAGCGCGGTGAGCGCGGCGACTGCGGCGATGAGCGGCAGATCGGAGGTCGGGTTGAGCTGCGAGAGGCTCGCGAGCACCAGCATCAGCGCCACCTGACACAGCAGCGCCCATCCCCGACGACGCCCGAGCATCGGCGGGGTGTAGCGATCCATCAGCGGCGCCCAGAGGAACTTCCAGGTGTAGGGAAAGGCGATGAGGGAGAACAGCGAGATGGTCGAGAGGTCTGCGCCCTGATCCCGCAGCCACGCCGGGATGAGCTGGTAGAGCACATACAGCGGCATCCCGGAGGAAAAGCCACAGAACACACAGATGAGCATCCGGGTGTTGAAGACGGAGCGCCAGAGCGATGTGCGGGCCCCCATCAGCCCTTGACCGAGCCAGCAGTCAGTCCCTCGACGAGGTGGCGCTGGAGCGCGAAGAACAGCAGCATCACCGGGATGGACACCAGGATCGCCCCGGCAGCAAACCGGCCCCACTCGGTGCCGAAGTCGCCGACGTAGGACTGCAGGACCACCGGCAGGGTGTAGCTGCGCTCGTCAGACATGAAGGTCGCCGCGAGGATGAACTCGTTCCAGGCGGTCATGAACGAGAACAGCGCGGTGACCACCAGGGCCGGCTTTGCCAGCGGCAGGACGATCTGGCTGAAGATGACCCACTGGCTCGCGCCGTCCATGAGGGCGGCTTCCTCCAGCTCCTTGGGGATCGTGTCGAAGTAGCCCTTGAGGTTCCAGGTGCAGAACGGGATGGCGGTCGAGGAGTAGACGAGCACAAGGCCGGTCATGCTGTTGAGCAGCGACAGCTCATCCATGAGGATGTACAAGGGGATCGCCATGACCACCCCAGGGAACATCTGGGTCACCAGGAACAGCCCCATGCCGGTCTGCTGGCCGGGGAAGGTGAACCGGGACATCGCGTAGCCGGCGGTGCAGGACAGGACCATGCCCGCGCCAGCGGTGGCGCACGCGATGACCAGGGAGTTGATGAGCTGTCGGAGGAACAGCCACCCGCCGCTGGCGTCCTTCGTGGTCACCACATCGATGAAGTTGACCAGCGACACCTCGGTGGGGATCGGCCAGGGATCCAGCGAGAATGCCTGGCTGGGGGTGAGCGCCATCTTGAGCACCCACAGCACCGGGTAGAGCACCGCCGCGCTGGTCAGCAGGAGGATGGCGTGGGTCAGGATCAGGCGCCCCATGGAGGGAGCGGCGGTGGCAGGCTGAGACATCGGGCCCAGCGTATCGCACTGGACGGGATAGGACACAGGGGTGCCGGATGGAAAGGCCCGTGCGCGCCCTGCTCCGCTGTCACCGACCGCAGCCACAGCGGTCTCGCGAAGGAAGCCGTCACGCACAGCCCGCTCTCTACCTGCTGGACCGCCTCAGGCTGAGGTTGCGGCGGCCTGGACTGAGCGGTCCAGGTGATGCCCAGCGGACGCCGCTGAACCTGCCCCCAAAGAACGCCCGCGTTGTACCCACGGGGCCTGAGGTGCATCCGATCACCAGTCCACACCTGCCGCCACCTCAGCGAAGCACATGCAGCCGCTCAGAGGACCTTCTGTCCCGCGATCTTGTTGCCCATTCGGGAGTATCCAAGAAGGACAAAGAAGATCAAGACGGCATAGGCGCTGGCGTATCCATACCGATGTCCTCGGGTGAATGCCCAGCGATATGCCTCGCTGATCAGGATGTCCGTGCCGCCGTCCGGCTCTCCGCCGCTGACGAGGTAGATGATGTTGAACATGTTGAAGGTCCACACGCTCCCCAGGATCACCGCCGGCATCAGGGCGGGACGCAGCTGGGGAAGGGTGATGTACCAGAGGCGCTGCCAGCCGGTGGCGCCATCGACGCTGGCGGCTTGCTCCAGCTCGCGGGGGATCGACTGCAGCGCACCGAGGGTGACCACCATCATGAACGGGAAGCCCAGCCAGGTGTTGGTGATCAGGTTGGCGGCGAAGGCCGTCGAGAACTGGGAGAACCAGCTCACCGGCTCCAGCCCGATGGCCTCTAAGAGCGCGTTGATCGCACCGAACTGTCGGTGGAACATTCCCTTCCAGATCAGCGCAGTGATGTAGTTGGGCACCGCCCAGGGCAGGATGAGCAGCACCCGGTACACCCCGCGCATCTTCAGCCAGGGCTCCCGCAGCAGCAGCGCGAGGAACAGCCCGATGCTGACGTGGGCGATCACATTGAGCGCGGTCCACAGCAGGGTGACGACGAGGGTGAAGTAGAACGACAGCGGCGAGGAGATCGACCAGTCCCGAGCCAGCACGATGTCGAGGAAGTTCGCCATGCCGACGAAGGTGAACTCGCCGTTGTGGTGGGCAAACAGGCTGACCACCGAGCCGACCACGAACGGCACCACCACCAGCGCGGTCATCGCCAGCGCAGAAGGGGCGACGTAGGCGTAGGCGTACCACTGCCGCCGCATGGCCGCTCGGCTGCGGTAGGCCTGAAGACCCACCCAGCCCATCGCCGCGAGGATGAGCAGGCTGAAGACGACGATGTAGGGCACGGGGTTGGCCGGCTCTGGCGGCGGCCGGCTGACGATCTCGTACTCCTGCTGTGCGGCCCGGACGGCATCGGCAGGCAGCATCGCGCCGCGCGTGACCCGGCGCAGCGCGCGGGCCATCGGCTCCCAGGTCGCAGCCATCTCAGGGCGGTTGGGCAGCGGCGTGGCGGCGTCGAGCTGCGCGCGGAAGGCCGCGAGGATGGGATCGTCGCTGATGCGGGGATCGTCGTAGGCTGCGAGGGTGGCGACAGACTGTCGACCGGTGATGGCCCGCTCGAGCGCGTTCGGGGTCTCAACCAGCCACCGGGACAGCGCTTCGGCCTCCGCTGGGTGCTCGGCATGGGCAGAGACCAGCACGCCCTCGACGGTCAGAAACGGCGAGGCGGGCCGGCCCGTCGCGGAGACGACCGGCAGCGGCGCAACGGCAAAGTCCAGATCATCGTCCAGCTCTCCGAGGAACCAGGGGCCGTTGATGACCATCGCCGCCTGGCCCTGGTTGAACAGCTGGGTGATCAGCGCGCCGGTGGGCTCCTCAGGCAGCAGCCCCTCGTCGTACATCGCGCGGATGAATGACAGGGCATCGGCGTTGCCCTGGGCATCGAGCACGACGTCGTCGCCGTCGAAGACGCCACCGCCAAAGCCATACATCCACGGCGCATGAAAGTACGACTCGGTGGCCTGGTAGGCGAGGGCGAACTGGTCCTCGCCGCGCATGGTCCGAGCGAGGTCGAGCAGGGCATCGGTGTTGGCGGGGGGGACATCGAGGAGGTCGCGGTTGTAGTACAGCGCCAGGCACTTGAACGACATCGGCAGCCCGTACTGGGTGCCGTTGTAGTGGAGGGCCTCGACCGTGGCGGGGTGGTAGCGCTCTGCCTCGATCTCGATGGGGGCGACCAGCCCGCTCTCTGCCCAGCTCCCCACCCGCTCATGCGCGGCGATGAACAGATCCGGTCCGTTGCCCCGGGGAGCCGCGGACTCCAGCTTGGTGATGAACGACTCGTAGGGCAGCGCCAGGGGCACCACCACGATGTCGGGGTGGTCCGCGTCGTACTGATCCAGCAGCCCCTCAAGGGCCGCCCGCTCTTCGCCACGGTAGGCGTGCCACAGGGTCAACTCGGTGGGCGCAGCGCGCGCACTGAGGGAGAGCAGCGGCAGGAGGAAGGTCATGAGCAGGCCGGGGTGGGGGGGCGCCGCGACGGAGTATATCGGGGCGACACCTTCCGAGGATGACTACGCGAGCAGCTCAGCGGCGATCTTCTTGGCGAGCCCGCCGTCGATCGTTCCCCGGTGCTCCTTCATCAGCATGCCCATGACCCGACCGAGCTGCTTGACATCGGTGGCCCCGATCTGAGCAATGACCGCTGCGACCAGCGCGCGGGTTGTCTCGTCGTCGGCGAGCTTCGGCAGGAATTCGTCGATGACCGCCAGCTCACTCCGCTCGACCGCGGCGAGATCCTCGCGGTTGGCAGCGGTGTAGGACTGCAGGGAGTCCTTGCGCTGCTTGGCGAGGGTGCGAAGGAGCGCGATGCACTGTGCGTCTGTCACGGTGTCGGAGTTGTTCTTCTTTCGCTCGTTGATGAAGACGGTGCGGATGCCGCGGAGGGCGCCGAGGCGCTCCTTGTCGCGGGCCCTCATGGCGGTCTTCATCTGCTCGTTGATCTGGTCGTAGATGCTCATTGCTGTGGGCCCGTGGATGGTTCACCGGAGCAGCCGCGCTCCCCATGGAGCGGGTGAGGTGAGGGTGCTGCGTCTGCTGCAAGGAGTCTGTGCTGGTGCGCTGGTTGTGCACACCCGAGGTCCAGCGCGGCGAGTCGCTGAACTGGTGTAATGCAGCCTGACGGCTTCGGCAGGCACAGCCCTTCTCTTTCTTGACCGAGCCGCGATCCGCGTCGTTCCCGATCTGTGCTCAGCGCATCGGACCTTACTGCCCCTGCACCGGCGGTGGGGTTCCGGGCTGGTTCTGGCCAGGCTGCGGAGGCTGGCCGCCCTGGGTGTGGCCACCCTGACCGGGAGGACGCATGGGCTGACCGGGCTGGTTCTGACCGGGCTGGTTGGGCGCGAGATCTTGAGGACGGAAGCCGGGGTGCATCGGGGTCTTGGTGCGGGGCGGGCAGCGTGTGGGGTTCCGGGCGAAGTTCTCCACCGCCTTCTCACAATTCAGCACGAAGTGCGGATCACCGACGCAGGCGCCCTTGCTGTAGCACTGCACGTTGACCCCGAGCCAGTAGCCGATCTTGTCGGGGTAAGGGGTCGGGGTGGAGGCGATGCGGTTGACCTCTTCCTCATCGGGATCCTCCAGCCACCACCGCTGGATGGCATGCCCGGCGCAGTCCCGTGCGTACTTTCCGGCGTACTGGGTGCAGAGGGTGAGCTGTGCGAGCGGCTCGTCGGCAGGACGGAAGTCGAGCAGCTCGAAGGTGCAGTCTGGGTTCTCGCCGCAGGCCTCCAGCAGGGCCTCGGTGGAGAACTCGTCGGTGCTGTTCATCCGACCCGATACCCAGCCGTGCCGGCAGTCAAGCTCCCACTCTCCAGCCTCACCGCAGACCCGGAGCATGTCCTCCAGGGTGGGCAGACCGCCAGCATACTTCGCCAGGCAGAAGCCATAGACGCTGTCGTTGCCAGCGTAGGGAGCGCACTGTGGCATCGATCCCGGAGGAGGGAGCGGGTTGCTCAGTTCCCCGGAGGCGGCGGGTTGCTCGGGTTGTTGGGTGCCACAGGCGAGCGGTCCTCGTAGAGATGCGGTGAGGAGAGCTGCCGCATACAGTAGGACTGGTCCTGGCCGTCGAGCATCTGGCACAGTGCTTGCCCTCGATCTCTGGGGATTTCGTTGAGGTGAGCCTTCACCCAGGCGGACACAGAGGCCTGCCGGACGATCGGATCCTGGATGAGGCCAGCCCGTGTGAGGACATCCTCGATGCCGCTGCCTGGGATGGTCTTGATCTCGTCGTGGTAGCACTGATCCCGGCTCAAGCCGGCGGCCATCTCGTCGCAGGTCTGTGTGGCGGGCTCACCGCCATCACAAGCGGAGAGCAGCACGATCAACATCATGAGCTTCATTGGGGGGAGGATATCACCAACGCCGCTTCGGGTTGTCAAGCCGTTGCACACCGTGACATGTCCGCGCGCTACTCCAGGGTGATCTGGAGATCGTGGTGGAGGGTCGCGAAGTAGTAGATCCCGTCGAGTCGAATCTCCTCGTCCTCCTCGTAGGCCGACTGGCTGCCGGAGATCATGGCGTCCATGTCGTAGATGTAGAATTTATCGGAGGGCTCGCCGTCTGGGGTGCTGTCGGAGAGATCTTCGTGCAGGACCCAGGCGTCGACCGCGCGGAGATCGGGGGTCAGGTAGACGGTGTTGTGGCCCTCACGGGTGGTCGGGTCGTACCAGACCGTCGCGTCAAGATCGTCTCCACAGTCTGAGCTGTCCTGGGTCCAGTCACCAAAGAACGTGAGCCGCAGTCCCTCGGTCTCCACCACCGTGCCGCTGCCAGAGTAGACCTGCGTGCAGTCGGTGAACCCGTACCCACTCCACTTCGCATCGTCGATGTCCCAGTCCAGGACGTAGGAGACGGTGATCGCGCTGTAGTCGGCGTCTGTGTCGGTATCCGTGTCGGCGTCGGTATCCGTGTCGGCGTCGGCGTCGGATGCCTCGCCGCTGCAGTCAGGGCTGCCGAAGCAGTCGGAGTCGTCGCAGTCGAAGTAGTCGTCGCGATCGTTGTCTGCACCGTCGGTGCATTCCCCGGGATCGTCTCCCTCGAACGGACCCACTGCGCTGGTGTCGATGGGCGCGTTGGTGCAGGAAGAGAGCAAGAAGATGGACAGGGCGCAGGTGCGAAGCATGGACCCAGGATGACACGCGAGGGGTGATCCTGAACAGGGCAACCGGTGCGACAATCCCGGCGATCAGACCGAAGATCGAGACTCCCTCAGGTGTGGGCCTTGTCGCTTCCCCGATCCATCGGTTACGGGGGCTCTCCACGGACCCCAACGCGCGGTCCTTTCGGAGGCTCACATGAAGGAAGCACTCTGGGTCCTCGGCGGCCTCTCCATCGGCTCTGGCATCCTCATGATGCTCGGTCGCTTCAATGGTCAGAGCGGGATCGGGGTTGCCGATGAGGCGGGCAACTTTGTTGGTCACTCCTCGCAGGTCTACCACCTCACCGGCTACGACACCGTCGCAGACATCATGATCTTCGGCCAGGGCTGGCTGGCGATCATCCTCGCTGCAGCGGGCATTGCGATGATGGTCTACGCCAACGCCGGCGCCTGGAAAGACACCGGCGGCTACTGATCGGCGCGCCGGGCGGTCCTGCCGCTCAGCACACGACCCCGACCATTCACCGCAGTCCACCCCGGCGCTGCCCGCCATCTGGGCTATAGAATCCTGACAGCGGATGCTGTGAATGGAGAGATCAGGTCTTGCCAGGAAAAGTCGCACCGGGACTCAGCCGTCGGCTGCTTCGTCGGGGAGTCCCCCGAGAGCTCGAGGGGCTCATGGGAGAGCTGCTGGAGCGGCTCGTGCGCATCGACGCGGCCTTCGGTGATCTGGTTCTCGGCGCGGATGCTCCGCCGGGCTTTGCGACCGAGCACAAGCTCGCGCCAGGCGTGCCTCGGGTCCGCCCGCTGCTGCTGCTGTTGTCCGCAGAGGTTGCACGAAAGCAGAGCCTCGGGCCCACCGATCCGCGCCGGGCGGAGGAGCTGGCGGTGGTCGTCGAGCTGCTCCACCTCGCCATCGCAGTCCACGACACCGCGCTGGGTCGCCAGGGTGGGCGTCGTCGGCGTGCTGCGCGTCGTCTGGTCGGCGGGGCTGTCGGCTGGCTGGGCGGACACCACATCACCCTCCGTGCCCTGGAGATGACCCGCAATGAGGGCCCTGAGGTCCTCGGCGATCTCCTCGATGCCCTCCGCGAAGCGGCCGAGGGACACGCCCTCACACAGTCTCTCCAGGGGCGACCGGCGACCGCCTCGGAGGCGATCAGCCACGCCGAGACCCACACCGGGGTCGTGTTCGCCTTTGCCTGCCGCGCTGGTGCTCGGCTCTCCGGTGCCGATCCAGCGGTTGTTGGATCGCTGGGGCGCTATGGCCGCCATGCCGGGGTCGCCTGGCACCTCGCCGAGGACCTCTCGATGCTCGAGCAGGACAGCGAGGAGCGCCTGAGCCTCATCGCCGACCGCGCGGCTTCTGGTCGTCCGATGCTGCCCGTCAGCCTCGCCGCTGAGCGAGACGCCGCCGTTGGCCTGCTGTGGACCGAGCTGACCCGCTCGGACGATCCCGCAGTCGTTGAGCGCCTGCTGAAGCTGCTGGAGGGCAGCGGTGCGATGGAGGAGGGGCGGAGTCAGCTCGTCCAGCGATCATTTCGTGCGCGGCGGGTCCTGAACTCGCTCCCGCCCAGCCGGTATCGCCAGGCGCTCGATGAGCTGGTGCTGAGGATGTGAGCGCGGACGCGCCGCCCCCGGATGTGAGGGCAGCGCGGGCGCGGAGGAGGGGCCTGTGCCCCAGACCTCAGGTGGCGCCCTGCACCTGCTCGATCACGGAGGACACCCGTAGCTGCCGATGCTGAAGTCGGCGACGTACAGAGTGAACTCGTACCACTCCATCGGCGAGCCGGTCGCGTCTTCCGGGTTCGTCACCTTGATGTAGTAGGTGCTCCCGCTGCTCACCTCGGCGTTCTCGATCACTGCGGTTGGGTACTCATCCTCGCTGCCCGTGACCTCCTCGATCACGGTCGAGCCGTCAGGATCAATGAGCGCGATGGTCGGGGTGATCGCGGAGCCGTAGTAGGAGGAGCTGAGGCAGGCGACGAGGTAGCCGTCGTCGAAGGCGGTGATGCTGTACCAGTCCTCGTCGATCTCGTAGCCATCCTTGCCCTTGTAGGGGTCGGCAAAGCCGAGGGCGTTGCTGATGGTGAAGGTGCCGGAGGAGTTGGAGGACTCGGAGGTCTCCAGGGGAGTGGCGAGGATGGCGAGGCTGTTGTCCTCGACCTCGACCGGGCTGGCAGAGTCGCCGCCGTCCTGGAGGAGGAAGACGAAGAACCACTCGCTGTCGCCGCCGTCGCCGTCTTCGTCGGACAGCTCCAGGATGTAGTCGCCGCCCTGGGTGGAGGGGTAGTAGCCGAGCGCGCCGCCGCTGAGGGGAGAGACATCCATCAGGGTGCTCTCGTCCTCGGTGTGCAGCTGGACCCGTGGGTTGACCCCGTCGAGCACGTCGAGCTGACCGTAGACGTAGAAGCGGTTGTTGTCGTAGGGCAGATCCAGCGCGACGAAGTCCGAGTCTCCCTCTTCCTCCAGCGCCACGCCGATGGCGTAGTAGGAGTTCGCAGACTCCATGTCGATGTCCAGGCCCGGATCGTCGGCGGCGTCGTCTTCCTCGGTGTGGTTGCTCCACGTCGAGATCTCGATGCTGTACTCGTAGCGGTTGTCGCCGTAGGCGCTCTCGCCGACGTAGGTCCCGTTGTCCTCGACGACCAGGGTGTAGGTTCCAGCCTCGGCGAGGTAGGCGTAGAGGATGGAGTCCGCTGAGGAGAGGGCTGCCCCGGTGGGGTAGTTGTCGACCTCAGCGATGACCCTGAGGTCCGGGTTGCGGAGGGTGAGGTAGGTGTCGTAGACATCGACGTCTGACTTTGACTCATCGGGGCTGGTGATCGCGATCCGGATGAACTCTCCGCCGTCGGAGGTGTACGAGAAGTAGTCCTCATCGCCGGATGGGTTGATGAAGTAGCCGCCGCTCTCGTCGTCTGGCAGGAGCGTCTCGGCTTCGTCGACGCTGTTGTTGCGATCGCCGGGCACGCACTCGCTGGTCTCACAGATCTCTGAACCGTCGCAGTCGCTGTCGGTCTCACACTCCAGGGTGTCAACGATGGTCTCGTCGCTGTCGTCATCATCATTGTCTTCGATCGATTGGTCTTTGTCGCCGCAGGCAACCGCGAGCACTGGCAGAAGCATCCATAGACGCATCAGGCACCTTCCACATGAGGGTTCTCGTTCCATTGTAGCCGCCGGGTTGCAGTCCGTGGAATGGTGTGCAAGAAGGGAAAGCTCAATCGAGGAGAGAGGCGATGAAGAGGCGCGCGCTGACCGGTATCCAGCCCAGCGGTACACCCCATGTCGGAAATTGGCTCGGGGCAATCGAGCCGGCGCTGGCGCTGTCGGAGAGCTGCGAAGGGTACTACTTCATCGCCAGCTATCATGCCCTGACGACCTCCCGAGACCCCGAGCTGCTCCGCCAGCGCATCCTCGACGTCGCCGCGACCTGGCTGGCGCTGGGGCTGGATCCAACGAAGACCGTGCTGTGGACCCAGCAGGACGTCCCGGAGGTCACAGAGCTTGCCTGGATCCTCTCCTGCATGGCCTCCAAGGGCCTGCTGGACAAGGCGCATGCCTTCAAGGATGCCGTCACCAAGGGCAAGAAGTTCGTCAGCGCCGGGCTGTACACCTACCCCATCCTGATGGCCGCCGACATCCTGGCCTTTGACTCCGATCTCGTGCCGGTCGGCCGCGATCAGAAGCAGCATGTCGAGATGGCGCGGGACATGGCCCAGCGCCTCAACCACGTCTACGGAGAGCTGCTCAAGCTCCCTGAGCCGCTGATTCAGGACAGCGTCGCGGTCGTGCCGGGCACCGACGGGCAGAAGATGTCGAAGAGCTACAGCAACACCGTCCCGCTCTTCTTGCCGCCAAAGAAGCTCCGCAAGGTGCTGATGAGCATCAAGACCGACTCCAAGACGCTGGAGGAAGCCAAGGATCCGGACACCTGCACGGTCTTTGCGCTGTACAAACTGTTCGCGACCGCCGCGCAGCAGCAGGATCTCGCCGCCCGCTACCGCCAGGGTGGTCTCGGCTATGGACATGCCAAGCAGGAACTGTTCGTGCTGATGAACGATCGACTGGCCAGTCCACGAGATCGTTACAATGAATTGATGGCACGACCGGACGATATCAGAGATATCCTCACCGATGGCGCCCTGAGAGCCCGAGTCACTGCTCGGGCCACCTTGGATCGCGTACGTGGTGGCGTTGGCCTTTGAGGCCTGGATTCGAGAAAAGAATTGCTTGTAACAGAAGCGTTACAATTCGATCTTGACAAAGCGACCAGAATTCGACGAAATCACTACCTCATAAAGCCTGCCGAGATGACATTCCTCTGTCGAGCTCGGACGGATAACTATTGGCAGCGCGGTTGTCTTCAGTGTGTGGCCGTATCAAAACTTCGGCCAATCCAGCTGCAACCACCATCTCAACAATTTCTCTGGTCACGATCCGCGTAACCAATGCGGTTTCCGAACGCAATCAAGGAGCAACATCCTCCATGGCTCTCTCATCCCTGCGCTCTTCCGGCTTCTCGTCCTCGTCCTCTGTGTCTGAGCGACTGACTGCCGAGGAAGAGAAGATGATGGCCCGTCGAATCCGGCGCGCCGAGCAGATCGCCCGCGAGGCGATCGCTGGTATTCCTGCTGCCGACGACATCCTCATGCGCCGCCCGGATCGGGCCGAGCGTACCCGCGCTGGTGCGGTGGATCGTCTCGAAGAGGCCGTGAAGGCGGTCTCCCGCGCCGCACGAAAGGACGCAGAGCTCCGGGACGACTCCCGCACTGCCGTCGCCGCCTGGCGTGAAGCCGAAGACCTCCGCTGGCGTCTTGCGATGTCTGGCCGTCGCATCGCACACGGAGAGGCCCGCAAGCTCGCGGGTCCGTTCATGGACGAGGAGGATCTTGTCCAGGAGGGCTACATCGGCCTCCTGCGTGCCGCGAAGCGCTTCGATCCCGACCGCGGCATCCGCTTCTCCACCTACGCTCGCTGGTGGGTCCGTGCTCAGATGACCCGAGCCATCGACCATACCGGCCGGCCAGTTCGCCTTCCGGGCTGTGCTGTCGAGCAGACTCGAAACCTCCGCAAGGCGATGAAGCGCTTCGAGTCCATCGGGGTCGAGTACACCACCGCAGACCTCGCGATGGAGGTCGGCATCGACAAGGAGCGCGCCGAGCTGCTGCTCAGCCAGGGCAACACGATCTCGCTGGAGCAGCCTGTCGATGACGGCCCGCGTCCCCGCCCCCTCGACCGCTTTCTCTCCGATGACGATGCGGTCCAGCCAGACGTCGACGCGATCAACTCTCAGGAGCTGGTCCGAATGGAGGAGGCCTTCCTGAGCCTCCTGACCGACCGCCAGCGGTTCGTCCTGACCCGTCGATATGGCCTGGATGATGGTGAATTCCGCACCCTCTCAGAGGTCGGAAAGGAGATGGGGCTGTCTCGCGAGCGCGTGCGCCAGATCGAGCGCGAGGCGCTCAACCGCCTGCGCGAGAACAGCGCGATCCGCAGCGGCATCGCCTAAGGGCGCGCCCCGGAGCATGCCGCATGGTGTGCCCCTCATCGAGTCGGACCGCGCTCACCTCAGCATGTGGTGGCCGTCCTGAGACAAGCGCCCTTCGGTCCAGAACCGGAGGGCGCTTGCGCTCTTGGGGGCATGCTGGAGCCTTGCATGGACCCAGCATGCGCCGCCGTGCCCTCTTGCTCAGAGGGCCTCGAGCACCCGCATGAAGTTTCCGCCGTATGCCGCGAGGACCTCTTCTGGCGTCCAGCCCCTCCGCAGCAGCGCCTCGGTCAGCACCGGCATCTTCTCTGCGCTGTCCAGGTCGCTTGGGTAGTACGCCCATCCCTCCCAGTCGGTCCCGATCGCACACGCCCCGACGCCGGCGATCTTGCGGATGTGCTCCAGATGCGCGACGACGGCGTCGACGCCGCCCGGTCCGATAAACGCTGGCACGAAGATCACTCCGATCACGCCGCCGGTGTCCGCGATTGCCTTGATCTGGGCATCGTCGATGCATCGGGGGCTGCTGTGGACCGCAGTGCAGGCGGTATGAGAGCAGATCACCGGCGCCGTCGAGCGGGCACAGACCTCGAACACGCCCGGCCGGTTCAGGTGCGCCACATCGACCAGGATCCCCAGCGTGTTCAGCGCATCGACCAGTGCCCGACCCTCATCCGTCAGCCCGATGGTCTGTGAGCTGCCCCGCCCGACCATCGGCCGAGCGGCCCAGTTCTTCGTGAAGTGGACCAGCCCGACGTACACCAGCCCTCGGGCCTTGAGCCCCTCCAGAAGCTCCAGCCGCCCGTCGAGTCCATGGGCTCCCTCCAGCCCGGCGAAGCAGGCGATCTGCCCGTTCTCGCGCGCGGCACGGATCGTGGCGGGGGTCGTCGCGCGGGCGAGGGAGGTGGGGTGCAGGGCGATCGCCTTGTCCATGCGGTCCAGGCAGCGGGAGATGGCCGCCGGTCCGCTCCGACGCCGCAGCGGGTTGGTGACCAGCCCGAGGGCGAGCGCCCCGATGTTGCCTTCCTTGAGCCGCGGGATGTCACAGTGCCCCATCAGCGGTGCAAGCGGCAGCGGGTTGCGGTGACGCTTTCCCCAGTTGAGGCGGGTGAAGAAGTCGGTCAGCAAGAGATCGCAGTGCAGATCGATGATCAGCGCGCTGTCGTGAACCGCTCGGGCTTCGTTCGAGATCATGAGCCGCCTGAGCGGCGAAAAGCGGAGCGCATGTCTACGCCGTCGTGGCGTCGCGGAAAGCGCGGAGACTGCATGGTCCCTGGGTAGCAGATCCGGGGGAACCATTGCTGAAGCTCGATCATCGCAGGATCTCCCCCAGGCCACTGGTAGTCATCGGTGGAGAGTGTCGACAGCCACGGACGCCACGGGCGAAGGACCGCTCGCAGGGCAGCAGCATCGGCGACCGGATGGATGGTGAGCAGCCGGGGAAGCGCGAGCGGGGTGAAGTGCTCCGGCGGCAGCACCACCACCGCCCAGTCTTCGCCGCCGTGGACTGTCCCGCGGGCATGCCCCAGCGCGATCCGCCGGCGCCACTCCGGTCCGAGCGCAGCGTCGACCGCGCCTCGGGGCAGCGCTCGGTTCATCATCTCGAGCTGGTCGGCCATGGCGGTGGCCAGGGCGAGCGGCTCGGCATCGGTGAACAGCGCGGTGGGTGCCATGCAGCCCCGGGTGTCGTACATCGCGACATCCCAGGCGATCCCGGGCAGCGCCCGCCCGATCGACCAGACCGCGCTGAATCGATGACCGAACCCGATGCGCCGAGCCCTCGGCCAGTCTCGGGTGAGCTGTGCGAGGGTTTCATCGGAGCCGAAGCCGATGATGACGTCAGGGTCGTCGAGGTCACGCGCGGTGGAGGCGCTGACGGGAAGTCCGACCGCAGCGAAGGCATCTGCGAGGGCGTAGAGAAAGTCTGGCGCTGCTGCGGGGGCCTTGAGGTGGACCCGGCAGCCCGCCGCCGCAGCCAGCGCGACCCACTCCACTGCTGCGGTGAACACGCCCTGAGCACAGACGATGCTGACCCGCTCTGTGCGCTCCCCGTCTCCCTCAAGGGCCTCCGAGAGTGCCCCGGCGGTTAGCGTGGAGATCGCGGTAGACAGCCCGGCGTGGGCGCATGCCTCGCCGAGTCCCTGGGCCAGCGGAACGATGCTGGTCATCTGAAGCCGAGCCAGCGCTGTGAGGACCTGCTGGATTCGCGGGGCATCGGCGGGGGCGGGAGCGGGCGGAGCACTGTGGGCGTGGGCGTGGTCGTGCGCGTGCGCCTCGGCCACTGCGTCGGTGAAGTGTTCGTACAGCGGCAGATCACGCGCGGCTGTGAGAGCCGGCGGGGCGCTGGCCTCCTCGACGGTGAGCGAGCAGCCCCGGTGCGGAGAGCCGGGCAGGCGCCCGAGCAGGGTGACCCGGTTGCCGGGGCGCACGATCCCGATGTCTCGGGTCTCTACTGCGACCACCGTCTGGTGGTTGGCGAGGTCGAAGAATCGCAAGACGCCGCGCTCTGTCGGCTCACCGGTCAGCGGATCCACCGCCAGGATGCGCATCCACGGCGGGGCCTGGAAGTCACCACCCAGCGGAACGCTCCACAGCTGGCTGGACAGCTCGCTCATCCCGTACTCTCCGACCCGCCGAGCTGTGGGAAACGCTCGGCGCAGCGCGGCGGTCAGGTCGGCCTCGGTCAGCGCTCGGCGGCGACCCTTGAACCCGCCGGTCACCATCACGATCGAGCCGGGGGGGAGCGGGCAGACGGCATCCGGCTCGGCGGCGAGCAGGTCGGCGAACGCAAACGCAGTGCCGGGGACAAACACCGCCTCCTGCGCCCCGCGCAGCGCTGCCCAGGCCGCAGGAGCGCGGATGCCGGTGTCGGGGCTGAAGAACGTCGGCATGCTGGGCACGAACGCCTGGCACATGTGGCCCAGCGAGGAGTCTGCTGCGTGGGTCACCAGCGAGATGCCCGCGCGCGGAAGCGGCCCGAGGCAGGCTTCAGCCCATGTCCGCGCGGCGCGGTCGTACAGCTCGGTGTCCGCCAGCCGGATGACGCCCCGACGACCGGTGGTGCCGGAGGTTCGGAAGATTGTGGTGGCCGACGCTGCGGGGAAGCTGGTCAGCGGCAGGTCGCGGAACAGGGCGACGGGGACCGCGGGGATCTCCTGCCATCGACGCGGACGAACCTTCCCGACGATGGCTGCATAGTCGGGGTTGTTGGCTCTCTGAGACTCAAACAACGACAGGGCCGTGCGGTTGAAGTCTCCAGGCTGATCGAGGAAGGCGGCGATGGTGTCTCTCATACCGACAGCTCCGTGCGGACTTCCGCCAGCGCCGCGCAGAAGCCGTCGAGCTGGTCGGGGTCGATCATCAGCGGCGGGGTCAGGGCGATGACCTCGGCGGACTCTCCAGCGGGAAGCGCGATGTAGCCCCGCTTCATGAGCCCCCGGCTGACCGCGAGGCTCTCGTCGATGACCACCCCCAGCAGCATCCCGACGCCCCGAACCGTCAGCCCGGTGGCCTCCAGGGAGGCACGCAGCGCGGCGCCCTTCTTCGCGACCTGCGGCAGCAGCACCTCAAGCTCGTCGATGCAGGCCAGGGCCATCGCGCAGCCGACTGGATTTCCGAGGAAGGTCTGGGTATGCAGGGCCTCGCCCTTGCTGGCTCCCCAGGCGTCCATCACTGCGGCGGTGCCGAGGCATGCGGAGATCGGGTAGCCGCCGGCCATGCCCTTGCCGATGCAGACCAGGTCAGGCCGCCGGCCCCTCAGGGCGGGACTCTGGAGCGCCAGCCAGTGCCCGGTGCGGCCGAAGCCGGTGTAGATCTCGTCGAAGATGACCACTGCACCAGCAGCGTGGGCGGCATCGATGAGGCCAGCCAGCCAGCCAGCCGGCGGCACCCGGACCCCGCCGCGACCCTGAATTGGCTCGACGATGACTGCACCGATCTCGGAGAGGTCGGGAAGCGCACCGCCAAAGTCCGCCGCGATGGTGTGATCAGAGAGCTGCCCGGCGAACGGCGCACGGAACGCCCCGGCCTTGTAGCGGGTGACCGAGAGCGCCCCGTACGACAGCCCGTGGTAGCTGCCGGAGAAGGTGAGGACGCCATCTCGGCCGGTGGCGATGCGTGCGGTCTTCAGCGCTGCCTCGACCGCATCTGAGCCGCTGCTGCCCAGGATCGCCCGGTCCATGCCTGACAGCGCTGCGAGCCGCTCCAGCAGCCGGATGCGCACCGGATCAGGGAAGGCATCTCCCATCGCGTGGGGGAGGTGGGCGAGCTGCGCAGCACCCGCCGCGACCACCGCAGGGTTGCGGTGTCCGACGCTGGCGACCCCGAAGCCGGCGGTCATGTCGACGAGGACATTGCCGTCGACGTCCACCACGTTGGCCCCGACGGCCTGCTCCCAGACGATCGGGTCGTCGTCGGCGGCACCGAGCACCGCTGCGCGTCGGGCACGGCGGGCGGTGATCGCTGGACACTCTCGGGCGGCGAGGCGGTCGATCCAAGCACTGGAGGCCGGGCCGGGCAGGGAAGTGACGAGGGCGGGCCGCTGTCTACCGAGGGGAGTCATCGCAAACGGCTAACCTGCTGCGCTGGCGGGGGCGTGGACGACACGAGCACCAGCCGCTGCAGCAGTGACGGTCAGCATCGATGACGCTCCACGTGGCCGCATCGTTGATGGCTCAACCTCTCCCCTCTTCGAGCAATGTGGTGCCATCTTCGGTGCTGTGGGCAAGCCCTGCTGCGGCCTTCGAGACCGAACCTGCTACGTTTCACAGGTGCCCGACTCTTCCACCCGCGCTCTCCTCAAGGCCCTCTCCAGCCTCACCACCGGCGGGATCGCTCTAGGCGGGATGGTCGGTGCGGTCGCGGTCGCGATGGTCGGACCGTTCCTGGCGATGGGGCTGGTCATCTGGAGCGGACAGGACACCGAGCCCGTCCAGTCCAGCCTCTCCTACCCCTGGGGGCTCACCATGCTGAGCGTGCTGGGCTGGGGAGTGGGCATCTGGGGCGAGCATCGGGGCGGCGGTGGTCGTCTGTATACGGGACTGAGCTGGAGTGGCTCCGTCGCCATCGCGCTGCTCCCGCTGGTGCAGCTCTGGCGCCTGTGGGGGGAGAGCACACCGTGATCGTCGAGGTCAAGCGCAAGTCGCACATCCAGCAGATGACGTACGAAGACTTCGAGGAGCGGATCCGCGACGGCGAGATCCCACCGGAGACCATGGTTCGCTTTGAGGTCGTCACCGGGGAGCACTTTCGGCCGGTGCGAGAGCTGGAGCTGTACCATGCCCTCGCAGACCCCCAGCGCATGGCGTTTCGTAAGAGGCTGACGAAGGTCGGCATACCACTGGTCACCTGCTTCCTCGTCGGAATTCAGATCCGAATCTATATGATCTCCGGGCTCAACGGTGCAGAGGACTGGCTGGAGCAGAACCTGACGAACTGGGCACCGGGCATCATCGAGCAGGGCCAGGTCTACCGACTGTTCTCCTACGGCCTCCTCCAGACCAGCTTCACCCACCTGCTGTTCAACCTCGTCTTCCTCGCCTACACCGCCTACCACCTGGAGCGCGCCCTGGGGCGGACCAACCTCGCGCTGCTGTACTTCTTCAGCGTGTTTACCGGCGGGCTGCTGTCGATGTTTATGGCCCCCGAGCGGCCCAGCCTGGGGGCCAGCGGCGGGGTGTTCGGGCTGCTCGCGGCGGTGGTTGTGCTCGGCTGGAAGCACTGGGAGAACCTCCCCCGAGAGTCCCGCAAGCACTTCGGCTGGGCGCTGGCGCCCTATCTTGGCTTCTCAATCATCAGCGGACTCTCTTCAGAGAACGTCGACAACTGGGGACACCTCGGCGGACTGGTCGGCGGCATGGTGCTGATGACGATGCTCGATCCCGTCGCGATGTCTGAGCGTCGGGTCCGCAACACCCGGATCCGGCAGGTCGCGCTGGGCTCCCTGCTCGCCGTCAGCGTCACCATCTACATCGCCGGCACCCGGCTGGTCGATCTCACCCGCAACGACGATGAGCACGGCTGGCATGTCTCCCGCCCTGAGCAGTGGCGGGAGGGCTGGACGTTCACCGGTGATCGGGGCTGGTTCTCTCCGACCCTTCAGGCAAACCTCTCCATCGCCACCATCGTCCACCCCCGCCCGATCAGCGCTGCGGCTGTCACCGACAACCTCATCGATCGCATCGACTCCGGCGGCAAGGAGCCGCAGATCGTGATCCGGGAGGCCCTCAAGGTGCAGGGCTGGGATGCCTGTCGGCTGGTGATGGTGTTCGAGCTGTCTGATGAGCCCCAGCACCTCACGGCCCTGGTGCTGGCTCGGGGGGTCTATGAGCACCGGGTTCAGTTCCAGGCGCTCTCAGAAGCCGTCGCCAGCTATGAGCCCCTGGTCGCTCGGGTCCTCAACAGCGTCCTGCTGACCGACCCCGACGAGCTGGTCGAGGCGCGCCGCCGCCACCGGTTCCACCCCCGCTCCTGGGAGCCCGCCCGGGAGCTTGGCGATGCCTGGTACCGCGCCGGAAAGCCCGCTGAGGCGGTGAAGGCCTACGAGCAGGCACTGGGCATCGATCCCACAGACCTCCGCCCCCTCGTGGGGCTGCTGCGGGTGCATGCCGACTACGGCGTCCCGGGTGGCCTGGAGACGGCCCGAGAGGCCCTCCAGCGTGCTCCCGGCTCGCTGAAGGTGCTGGAGGCTGCCGCGGATGTCCTTGCTGCGGAAGGCCAGGAGTCGGAGGGCATCGCCCTGCTCGATGGGGCCTGGACCGATCTCCCCGGAAATCCGATCCTGCGGCGAATTCGCTTGCAGTGGGGACTGCCGGTGACCCTGGAGCCTTCCGAGCCCGCAGAGGCGCAGGATGCCGCCGCTCCGCGGTGAGGTCCGCTCAGGCCTTGCGCCAGATGATCCAGGAAAATCCGTCGGTTCCGTCGGTGTGTGGCCACAGGGTGTGCCCTGAGAGCCGGGTGAAGCCGGACGGATCCGCATGGGTGCGCTCGGCGGCGAGCAGCGAGCAGGTCGCGTAGACCAGCAGACCACCGTCGCGAACCTGCTCAGCACCCTGCGCGAGCAGTCGCCGCTGGAGCGCGATGGTCTCGGTGAGGTCGAGGCCATCCAGTCGCCACCGGAGCGCGGGCTCTCGGCGCAGGCGGCCGGTTCCTGAGCAGGGGGCGTCGACGAGCACCACATCGGAGGGCTTGGGACGACCGACCCGCACCTTTGCCCCGGCCCGCTTCGCCCGCTTCTCCAGCTCGTCGAGCGCGCGCTTTCGGGTGTCTGAGGCGGTGATGCGCCCGCCCCGTGCAGCCAGCGCGAGGCTCTTGCCTCCGGCCCCTGCGCACAGATCGAGCACGGTCTGTCCGGCGTGCATCGGGATGGCCGCACAGAGGCGCTGGCTGGCCTCGTCCTGGACCTCGAACCAGCCCGCTCGGAACGCCGGCAGACCGGTGAGGTTCGCCCGCTGGGTGAGGACGACCGCGCCCTCGATGCCGCCAGGGATCGCAGAGACCCCCTCCTTCGCCAGCCGTGTGACGAGCTGCTCGGCGGTGCAGCGGACGGTGTTGGCCCGCAGGATCGTCGGCGCGCGACCCGCCATTGCCGTGCCCAGCGCTGCAGCGCCCGCCTCGCCCAGCGCCTCAAGCCACTCGGCGGCGATGGCCTCTGGCAGCGCCAGCGCGGTCGCGTAGTCTTTTACCGCTCCCTCTGAGGTGAGGGATGCCAGGCGATCGCCACTCAGCAGGGCGTTGTAGCCTGCGATCAGCTCGGCGTCGGTGACCGCTCCGGTGCGCCGGAGGATGCCTTCCTGACGAATGATTCCGTAGACGGCCTCTGAGACAAGCCGGCGGGTCTTGCTGCCGAGGCGGCGGTTCTTTCGAAACCACCGCGACAGCGCAGCACCGGCAGCATCGGGTTGCTCTCGGGCTTTGTCGAGCGCAGCGGCGGCGGCTTCGGTGAGAAACGGTCGATCGAGGAGTCCGGACGGATCCGGCTCGGGGAGGGCGCAGCGAAGAAGATCAGGCATGGCGGTAGTGAAGCTCCACGGCCGGCTGTGCGGCGTCTGGAAGGCGGACCGTGACGGTTAGTCCGTCGGGGCTTGGCGTGAGAGAGACCTGAGGGCCGAGGGGACCATCGAACCAGCGCATCCCGCCGCCCTCCAGCACAACCACCGGACGCTCTGCGGTCCAGGCTGGCTGCACCATCTGCAGCACCCTCAGCTGCTGCTGGCTGGCGTCATAGCGGTAGAAGCAGATGTCCTCGTGGTCGAGGGTACCGTCGGGCAGGTAGAGCTGCTCGCAGACCTCCAGGAAGGTCTCTCCCAGCCGCATCGTGGCGGTCAGACGACCCCGGATCGGCTGCCCTCCGGCAGTCCCTTCCCCGTCCCATACCCCGACGAGGAACGACAGCGCGGCCAGCTTCTGCTGCGCCTCAGACTCTCGCTCCTGCCACCGATCGCTCATCCTGCCTCTCCGGTCTTTTCGATGCACTCTTCGTATTGGGTTGTGGGTTGGTAGTCTCCTGAGACTATGCGAAGACTGATCATCATCCTCTGCGCCCTGCTGCTCATCGCCGCTGGGCACCACCGCATCACTGGCTGGAGCGAGGGACAGGTCGCTGCCGGCACTGCCCGGACGCTTGCTGCTGTCGAGCCCGTGCCGATCTCGCTGCCGGACACGGTCGCGCCGCAGGTGACCGAGCGCACCCTCCTGTTCTACTACTCGCCGACCTGTCCCCACTGTCAGCAGGTCATGCCTGAGATCAACGACCTGATGGAGCGGATCGATCTTCCGCTCATCGGGATCGCCTCCGGCAGCGCCACACAGAGCCAGATCGACGAATTTGCTGAGACCTATAAAGCACAATTCGAGACGACCATCGACACCGATCGCGGGTTTGCGCTCGCCGTCGGAGCCCGCTCGACCCCCAATGTCTACATCGTCCAGCCCCGCGTGGCTGACCCCGACGCTCCTGTAGATCCGCTCACCTACAACATGCCCCCCAAGCCGTTTGAGATCCTGGAGAGCTACAGCCCGTTCTCGCGCGGCATGGGTGCAGTTCTGCTGATGCGCCAGGCTGAGGATCCGTTTGAGCACTTCGAGGGCTATGTCGGCAACATCGCCTGCTCAACCTGCCACGAGCAAGAGGCCGTGAGCTGGGCGATCACCCACCACGCCCAGGCCTACTACACCCTCTATGTCCGGGAGCGGGTCGAGGAGTCGGAGTGTGTGCGCTGCCACGTCACCGGAATGGGGGAGCGGGGCGGCTTCAAGATGGGAGACCACTTCTCTCCCATGACCTCGGTGACCTGTGAGTCTTGCCATGGACCGTCTGGTCCCCACGACGGCGAGACCACTGACGCTTCCGCGAGCTGCGAGGGCTGCCATGATGCCGACCACTCTGTCGCCTTTACCCTCGAGAAGGGGCTGCCCCACATCGATCACTTCGCCGCCAACGAGATGACCACGGCAGAGCTGCAGGAGAAGGTCGCAGCGATCTCTCGGGGAGAGGCTGCCCGTCCGCTGCTGGCGTTCCCTGAGGGGCCGACCGTCGGTGCCGAGGCGTGCAAGAGCTGCCATCGCGCGGAGCACCGCACGCTCAAGCGCGCGCCCCACAGCAAGGCGATGCGTCGGCTGGTCGGCGTGGACGCGGAGAACATCGAGTGCGTTCGCTGTCACGCCACCCCTGCAGCCAGCGGACCGCCGGCTGAAGACCTCTCCGGCTATCGCGTCGACGAGGGCGTCGGCTGTGAGGCCTGCCACGGCCCCGGCACCGACCACGCCGCAGCGCCCACCGCCGACAACATCATCGGCCTCGGCGAGAGCTGCCCGGAGTGTGTCATCGAGGCGATCTGCACCTCCTGTCACACCCCTGCGTGGGATGAGGACTGGGAGCTGAGCAGCCACCTGGAGGCCATCGCGCACTGAGGACTGTGCCCCGGTCGGTCAGCCCGGAAGCTGTCGGCGGGCGTTCTTGAATTCCGCCTCCCAGTTCACCCGACCGGTCAGCTGCATCAGGACGAACAGCGTCGCGATGGAGAGCACGGTGACGGTCAAGCCGGTGTAGCCGTCCCAGAAGTGCGCCAGAGAGAAGCCGATCAGGTAGATGAGCTGCGCGATGGCTGCGGGCCCGAAGGCGAACCGGCTGCTGACGACCAGGCGGAGGTAGCTCACCACCAGCCCCACGCTCGTCAGCGCGGACAGCGCGAAGGCAGCAGCGACAGGGAGGTGGTCGGCAGAGTAGGCAAACAGCAGGTGGAAGCTGAAGAAGGATCCGGCCAGCATCATGTAGTTGATCGGGTGGATCGGGATGCGCTTGAGCACTGAGAGCACGAACAGGATGAGAAAGAAGAAGCCCAGAGAGATCGGGGCAGAGAACGACATCTGCTGCGCGAGCAGGCCGGGCTGGATGTGCTGCGGCATCGTCATGCCGATGCCGTGACCGGTCACCACCCGGTTGAAGTCCCAGCGCAGCGCCCAGCCATCCCCTGACGCAGCCTTGCTGGAGGGAGACAGGGTGTAGGCGGGGAAGTCGATCTCATCGAAGTCGGTGGTCATGCTGAGGGAGAAGTTGTTGAGTGCGGCGACCCCCTGTGAGGGAAGGTAGGTCCAGCTGTCTGCTCCCCGTGAGCGGTAGCCGACCGCGATCTCGACCTCCTGGCCTGGCTCGATCGCGATCAACGCGCGGACGCGACCGGCTTCTGGCTGCAGGCCCTCGTCGACCTCACCGTCGATGATGAACCGGAAGTTGTCGTACAGCCCCGCAGCCTCCGGGAACGGGAAGATGATCTCCAGGCTGCCGCTGATGCTGTCGCTGGGATGGGTGTACTGGTAGACCGCGTCGAAGTCGACGTCATACAGCGAGAACCACAGCAGCCCCTTGCGACGGGCGTCGAGGTCGACATCGACCGCGATGGTGGAGGTGGAGAGGTGCACCGCCTCGGAGACGTTCTGGAGCACGGTGCGCTCCTGGCTGACGTACGTCTTTGTCAGTGGATCCTCAATGCGATCCATGACGTGCTCCTCGTTCTGCCTGTGGAGCCTCAGGCTGGGGGCAGGCTGGCTCTGCGGTGTCCCCCAGAGGTCCGCGACCTTGCCCGACAGGGCGTACTCCTGCTGGCTGGTGCGGTTGCTCATGACCCCACCCAGAACGAACCAGCCCACGGTGGTCACGCTGAAGATGACCACAATCCATACAATTCTTACCAAGGCGTTCATCGCGCTACCCTCCTCTGGGTGGAGGAAGGTAAAGCAAGGAACGTACCGGGATATTCGGCCCAGAACACGCCGGAATCTATCTGATGTTGCTCAACATCTTCGATGCATTGCGGCGGTCAGCAGGGGAGGGGCGAGACGTGGTGTGCGCTCCGAAGAGTGGTGTGCGCTCCGAAGAGGCGCACGCCCGCTCACCCGCGAGTCTCCCACCAGTCGCGAAGCATCGGCACCATCGCCAGCAGGAACAGCGGGAAAATGAGCCAGTACAGCTGCAGCGCGGGGTGAGCGTAGGGCCACCAGCGGCGGTAGCTGGACATGAAGCTGAGCACCATCGGGTGCACCTCAGGGTCGATCACCTTGAGGGAGCGGACCGAGTCCTCGAAGGCCGTGAGCAGGTGCTCTTCGCCCTCTCCGGCGATCACAAAGCAGTTCAGGCCGAGGTTGTCGTAGGCGGTGTAGTAGGTCGCAGCCTGGACCTGCTCGCCGCTCTGCATGCCGTTGATGTGCCAGAGGTAGGCATCGCGGTCGCCGAGGTCGATGACATCCAGGCGCCCGGTGGCGTCTGGATCGATCTCGACGGGCGCGGTCGCACCGATCTCAGCCTTGACCGTCTCGCCTGTCCCGCCGGAGCTGATCTTGAAGCTGCCGCCCTTCAAGAGCACCCGAGCCTGGGTGCGGTAGTTCTCGGCATGCTGGCTTGACTTGGCCGGATCCAGGACCTCTACAGGCCGAGACTCTGTGGAGTAGACACCGCAGGTGAACTTCTGCTGGCCGTCGAGGTCAGCGGGGTCGAGGAAGACCTGGAGCGCACGGTAGCCCTCGTAGGGACCCTCGGAGATCCGAGAGGTGGAGATGATGGACATCTCGCGGGCCGTCAGGCCCCGCCAGTGCTCCGGCAGGGTCAGGGTGTAGCCGTTGTCGGAGGTGTAGTCGCCGCCAGGGAGGTCATCGTCGGTGAGGGCTGGCTTGACGATGTTGACGGTCGAGAGAACCTCCGCGAACGCCTCATCAAGGGGACTGGGAGCAGGCTCCTCCCCCGCATCAGGGGGCACCTCATCCTCGTCGACTTCGGGCGCGGGGATGAGTCCGGAGATGAACGCAAACCCAGCCTCGACCTCGAAGTACATCACCCGGTTCTTGAGGGCCAGCGGCGGGGGCGGCTCCTCTCCCTCCACCTGCGCCTCGAAGGCCTGGGTGGAGTCGAATTCGATGATCAGGGTCGTGCCCAGGGGCGCGACCTCTTCACGGCGGGCGGTGATCTCACCGAGGGTGACGCCCTCGGAGTCGTCGAGGTGGGTGAGCTCAGAGAAGAACTCCGGGCTGAGGACCTCCAGGTCGAATCGCTCCAGATCGGGCTGGAAGTCTTCCGTCCAGCCCAGGGCGAACAGCGCCGGAACAGGCTCGTAGCGACTGAGGGAGATGTCGACTTCTGGCTCAGGCATCAGCGCCCACTGCCAGCCGATCCCACCCTGTTCATCCCGAGGGAGCTTCAGCGTGATCGGGATCTCGTCGTTCTTGACCTCGAGAAAGTCCTGCGCAGCAGCGATGTTGAGCACGGAGATCAGGGCTGGCAGCGTCACGGGCACTCCGATGGTCCTGGGGCCGGACCGCTATATCCGGCCAGCGTCAGCCTACACCAGAATGATCCTTCATCCTTCACAGTGCAGGGCCTCAGCAAGGCGGGGAAGACTGACGTCATAGCGGTGGCTGGTCCCTCGATGCCCGCCAGGGAATTCCTCATAGATGTGTGGAATATCAAGCGACTTAAGTCGCGCAACGAGCTGTCGCGCGCCGAGGTGTAGGTGGTGCTCATCTCGGTCTCCAGCATCGAGCATCAGCAGCGAGAGACTGCGGAGGGCTTCCTGCGCGGCAGGAGATTCGATGCGCCGAACGGGATCGAAGACGCGCCAGGAGGCGAAGGTCTCGAAATCCACTGCTCCGGTCTGCCAGTCGATCGGAAGTCGGGCGGGGAAGTCCTCTGCATCCGGGCTGGGCGAGTAGGCGGCGGACATGCACAGGAGGTTGAGCGCGGCAAACATGCTTCCAGAGGGACGCGCGGCGGCCCAGAACGCCTCGACCAGTGCTCGCGGGCCACCGGCGGCTCGGATCGCGGAGAGGCCGGCAGGGATGTCGCCGAGGTAGCAAAGATCGAAGGCCATGTCTCCAGCGTGACAGGCGACCGCATCGAGAATCCCCGGCGCAGACATCGCCAGGGTCAGCGCGCCAAACCCTCCGCTGCTGCGGCCGGTCGCACCCCATCGGCCAGTGGTCGGCAGGGTGGCATCGATGAACGGCATGATCTCAGCAGTCAGGTAGCTGCCGTAGCGACCCAGCGCCGGGGAGTCGATGAACTGGCTGCCGCCGAGGGTGGTCATGCAGTCTGGCAGCACCGCGATGAACGGCGGACACCCCGAGGCGATGAGGTGGTCGATGCGGCTGGCGATGGAGATCTCGGTGAGGCTGCGCGCCAGCATGCCCTCGCCGGTGCCGGCGAAGCCCGCGAGCAGCAGGATCGCGGGGAGAGGGGTGCTGTCGGTGCTGGCTGGGGTGTAGATCCACAGGTCACGCTCGGTCGGATCGCCCCATGGGTTGTCCGCGAGGACCTCAGAGCGGTGGGTGAGGTTGCGCAGCGTGCCGCGCTGGGCTGCGGGGAGGTGCGGAAATGGAGAGGGCATCTGCGAGACTCCGTGGGGTGTTCGGAGGAGTGACTCCGCTCATCCAGGCGAAGATCGGGAGCGGCCGGGTTCAGCCGGTTAGTGTGAAGGGCCATGGCCGGCCGTCAGATCCACCACTACACCATCGAAGCGAGCCTGGACAAGGACCGCTTCCAAGGCAAAGCCGTCCAGAGTGGGCGTGTCGTGCTGCTTCAGCGGCTGCCGGGGCTCACTGAGGCGGTCTCTGCGGTCCTGGTCGCGGAGATGGCTCAGCTGGAGGCTCTGCGCCCGCCAGGCATCGTAGAGGTCTACGGGGTCTATGCGGAAGAGGATGGACTCTGGGTTGTCTCTCCCGTGCTGGAGGGGCCGACCCTCGCGGACAAGCTCCGCAGCCGACCGCTTGAGGTCTCCATGGCTGGCGCGCTCGCCGTGGGGCTCCTTCCTGGTCTCGCCCAGGCCCATGCCAGCGGCCTGCTTCACCGCGACATTCACCCCGCTCGCATCCAGATGACTCCGCTCGGCCCACAGCTGGCCAGCTTCGGCGTCGCGCTCACCGAGGTCCGCTCGGTGCACCACATGGCTCCCGAGCTGTGGCGCAGCCGCGCCCATCCTACCCCGGCCAGCGATGTCTATGCGCTCGGGGTGACCCTCTACGAGGGCCTGACCGGTGCCCTGCCGTTTCCCCGAGGGCTGCCCCGCGCGACCTACGCCCGCCTCCACGCCGGCCAGGGCATTCCCCATGTCCACGAGCGCCGCCCGGACACCCCGGATTGGCTGGCCGAGGCGGTCTTCAAGGCCACTCGGATCAAGCGCTCTGCGCGCTTCAGGGATGCTGGTGAGATGCTGCGGGCCATTCAGGCGGCTCGGGCGGCTCCACGCCGCACTGCGCCGGCGGCCTCGCCGGCGGCCTCGCCGGCCCCCTCTGCGGCCTCCCCTGCTGCGGCGGCCTCCCCTGCTGCGGCGGAGTCCTCGGCAGTCGCGGAGCCAGAGGCCCTCGCGGAGCCAAAGGCGGCCCCGAGTCCTCCTGCCGAAGCGAGTCCTGTCCCAAAGCGCGGACGCTGGGCAGCGCTGGGTGGCTGCGTGGCGCTGCCGGTGCTGGGGCTCCTCGGTGCCGGCATCCTGGGCGGCGGGCTGTGGGCCAGCCAGCAGCCCGGCGGCATCGCTGCGGTGTTCCACGATGGACCGCTCCTGCTCGCCGCCAACCCATCCGATCAGCGCATCACGATCTCCTGTACCTCCGGCCCCGATGACGGTCGCACGGCCGCGATCCTGGAGCCTGGCGAGGACGTCGCGCTCCTTCTCTTCGGCGTCCCGGTGGCCTGCACCGCCTTCAACGACGCGCGGCAGACCCTGGTGAATTGGGGAACCGATGCCCCACCGGCAGACGGCACGGTCTGGGAGATGAGCGTCGGCACCCTCGACGACACCGGGCTCATTGATCCCGTCGAGCCGGCCGAGCCGGGGGCTGCGCTAGAAGACACGGGGCTGATGCTTGAGGATGGGCTCGTCGAGGTCATCGAGCCGGTCGAGGAGGCCTCCTCGCCCTCTCGCGTGGTCCGTCCGTCTGCAACGACTCCAGAGGCGGTCGTCGAGGATGAGCAGAGCCTCGTCAGCCTCACGATCCGTGCAGACAGCAGCTGGAAGCGGTGGGAAAGAGACGTTCAGGTCTCCGTCGATGGACTCGACATCGGCACGGCTCCGGTCGAGATGGGTGTTGCGCCCGGCGTGCACACGATCCGCTGGTTTCGGGAGAGCCGGGTGGATCACACCTGCACCGTCGAGGTCGGCGTGGGCGGGGCAACGGCGAGCATTGACCCTGCAGAGCCGCGCTGCCCCTGAGCCGTCGATGGCAGTGGCACGGTACGGAGCATCTTGGAGCAGCCCTCAGCCGGCCCAGCTCCGCACGGTGTCCATCAGCGCCCGTCCGTAGCGGCGCACCCGCTCGGTACCCATCCCGTGAACCTTCAGGAGCCCCTCTCGGGTGGTCGGCTGGTCTGCGGCGATGGCCTCCAGGGTGCGGTTGGGGGCAATGACGTACAGCGGGACATCGCCCTCTGCGGCCAGCTTGCGACGGGTCTCTCGGAGGGCCTCCAGCAGCTCGGGGTGAGCGTCGTCGAGGCTGCTGTTGGCGGCAGGACGAGCACGCTTGGAGATGCGGCTGTTGGCCGGCCAGCGCATCGTGAAGTCCACCGTCTGCTGTCGCATGACCTTCCAGCCCAGCTCCGAGAGCTGCAGCTCAGCGTAGGTCTGCTCTCGTCCGCTGATCTGGCGGGTGGTGAACACGGACTCCACCGCACCGGAGTGCGACAGCTCGGTGAGCAAATCCTGGATCTGTCGGGCGGTCCAGCTCTTGAGAATTCCGTAGGTGGAGAGCTGGTTGAACTGGAATGCCTTGACGGACTTGCTGGCAGAGCCGCTGGCGACCTTGGCGATCATGTTGCTGGAGAACGGCTTCTTCATCCGCGCCATGCACGCCAGCAGCTTCCGCACGACCAGCTCTTCGTCTGGCGAGAGCTTTCGAGGGCCGCCCTTCTTGTTGCCCTCCCGACAGGCATCGCAGGTGCCGCAGCGCTCCCACGGGGGAGGCTCGCCGAAGTACTCCAGGAGGTACCTTCGGCGGCACAGCGAGCGGGCATAGCCCACCATCTTCATGACCTTGTCGTACTCGCGCTCCCGGCGCTTCTTCATGTCGGCTTCATCGAGGTGCAGGACCTCTCCGGGCTTGAGGATCTCAACTCCGCCGGTCCGGTCTGCCGGGTTCCAGCGCAGCAGCGCACGGTCCTCAAGGCCCCGCAGCGCGGCGGTGACCTGCTCGCGCTCCATGTTGGCCTCTCGGGCGATCCGATCGGGCCAGACCTTCTGCGGGGTGGTGAGGTTGAGCGGTCGGCCGGAGACGTGCGCCCGGACACTGCACTCATTGAGCAGCCACTTCAGCACCGCTCCCCGCAGACCATCGACCTTCGCGCTCTCGACACCGGGCGAGAGGGTGACTGCCCCGGCGCGGTCGTTGGGGTTGATCCGTCGGATGTAGCCCTCGCGCTGGAGCGTGCGCAGGCAGCTGGAGGCCTCGCGCTCGTTGCCGTCCTCGGGCAGCGCCTGAGAGAGGGTCTCCAGATCGATCCAGACGGGGTTGGTCTGCTCCTTGACCAGCCGATTCCAGATCCGATGGATGTTCTCTGCAGAGGGGTGCGACATCCGAATGAAGAACTCCTGCGTCCGGCGGTCGCTGCCGCGGAAGAACAGGACGATCCGGCTGGGCTTGTTGTCTCGACCCGCGCGGCCGATCTCCTGGTAGTAGGCCTCGACGGTGCCGGGCATCTCCCAGTGGATGACGGTGCGGACGTTGCGCTTGTCCACGCCCATTCCAAACGCATTGGTGGCGACGACAATGGGGTACTTGTCGTTCATGAAGCCGTCCTGGATCCGGATGCGATCCTCGTGCTCCATGCCGCCGTGGTACATCGCTGCGGCGATTCCCTTCTCAACCAGCGCCCACTTCACCTTCTCGACGTTCTTTCTCGTCGCGCAGTAGATGAGGGTCGGGCCGCCTTTCTGGGCGGCGGAGTCTCGGACGAGGTCGGCGAGGGCGTCCTTCTTGTCGGCCTCCTTGGGAGTGTCGATGACCTCGAGGTGGAGGTTCTCACGGTCAAAGCCGGTGATGAAGCGCTCTGCCTCGGGGATCCCGAGGGTGTCGAGGATGTCGGCCTGAACCCGTGGGGTGGCGGTGGCGGTCAGGGCGACCGTGGCGATGTTGCCGAGCTCGCGGCGGACCCGGCCCAGGCGGAGGTAGTCGGGGCGAAAGTCATGGCCCCACTGAGACAGGCAGTGGGCCTCGTCGATGGCCAGCAGTCGCAGGTTGACGTTCTTCATCGAGGCGATGAACCGTGGGGTGAACCGCTCCGGCGCGACGTAGACCATCTCCCACAGGCCCTGCTGGACCTGATCGATTCGCATCCGACGTTCGCCGGTTGAGATGGAGGAGTTGATGAAGGTGGCCTTGATGCCCTGCGCGACGAGGCCATCGACCTGATCCTTCATCAGGGAGAGCAGCGGCGAGACGACCAGGGTGGTGCCGCCCCGCGCCAGCGCTGGGAGCTGGTAGCACAGCGACTTGCCCGCACCGGTTGGCATGACGACCAGGGCATCACTGCCGGAGGAAATGTGCTCAATGACCTCCTGCTGACCAGGACGAAAGCCCGGGTGACCGAAGCGCTGTTGGAGAATCTGCTCGAGGTTCATGGTGTCCGCAGTGCCCACAACTGTGGACGTGTCGAGAGTGACACTAAGTACTAATCCACCCTGCCCCTACTCGATCAAGGACAGTTTTTGGTTTGCTTTCACGACGCGGACTCGTAAACGGGCTGCGCCCTCAGCTCAGGAAGCCCACCAGCCGGGAGATCGTGTTGATCGCGTCTACCTCTTCGGGGAGCTTCGCGTCCAGCCGGCGCTCGAACTCCATTCCGAGATCCACGATGTCCATGGAGTCCCACTCCAGGTGCTCGCTGAGATCGTCGTCGTCCTTCAGCGCGCCGATGTCCACCCCCCGATCCCCAAACAAGCGCTCCAGCGCTGCTACCACTCTTGCTCGCATCAGACCTCCAGGACGGCCGCACCGAAGGTATAGCCGACCCCGAAGGCGGCCATCAACACCCGCTGCCCGGGCTGGATGCGACCGCTGGCGATTCCCTCAGACAGCAGGCAGGGTACCGTCGCTGAGGAGATGTTGCCGACGGTCGCGATGTTGGTGTGTACCCGCTGCTCGGGGAGGTCGAAATTCCGCACCAGGCTCTTGAGAATCTTGAAGTTTGCCTGGTGGAAGAGGAAGTGATCGATGTCTGAGATCGTCAGGCCGCAGGCTGACAGTGCGGCCTCCGTGGCCTCCCCCATGCGCAGGACTGCGTTCTGAAAGATGTCGCGCCCCTCCCAGAACGCCACCGAGCCGTCTGCGGGCAGCGGACGCTCGGCCCACTCTCCGGGGAGCTCGGGGCAGACCGTGGCGCGCGCGTCGGGATGGAGGAGGGGATTGGCCATCACGCTGCGATCGGCCCCTGCGCTCTTCTGGCCGAGGTGGATGTGCTGCAGACCGCCGGTCGTGCCGGCGACGAGCACCGCAGCTGCAGCGCCATCGCCAAACAGCACCGCCGAGCGATCGTAGCTCTGGGAGGGGCGGAACATGCGCTCGGTGCAGACAATCAGGGCGCACTGTGCCGCACCGGTCTTGAGGAACTGCTCGGCGACCCGGAGCGCGCCGAGGAAGCCTGCGCAGGCGGAGCGCAGACCGAGCACGGTGGCCGAGTCGGGCACCCCCAGATCACGGGCCACGAACCACGCGACGTCTGGATAGTACAGCTCGCTGGCGGAGGAGTGAACCAGCAGAAGATCCACCGCTGAGGCTGGCTTTCCTGCGCGTGAGAGGGCATCGCTCGCAGCGGCGGTGCCCATGTGCCAGCTCAGCTCATCGTCCGCCGCGACCCGCCGTGCCTCAATCCCCACGCGCTTGACGGCCCAGCCAGGAGGCTTGCCGGCTGCCGCCTCGACCTCTGCGGAGGAGACGCTGCGCTGCGGGAGGTGGTGGCCGGTGCCGATGAGGACTGCGCGTGTCTGGGGATGCATGAGAGGAGGATACCCCGGCGCCGATCACACCATCTCCTCCAGCTCTCCGGTGAGTGCGATCCGGGTGCCGGCGCTGTTGGTGACCTCGGTGTCGCCCACGTGATCGCATGCGACCCCCATGGCGTTCGCCGCGCTGACCAGGAGGTGCTGGTGGGGCATGCCGGCGGAGGGCATCTCGCCGCTGGCGCCGCTGTAGATCGTGATGTCGGTGTCGTCGGGGTAGTGCAGGTAGCGGCCGGGACGGAAGTACCAGGAGCCCCCGACGGTGAGGCAGCAGTAGCGATCGTAGCCATGCCAGCCGTCTCCCATCTCGTTGCCCCAGACGATGAGGGTGTTGTCCATCAGAGAGCCCCCGTCGGTGTCTGGGATCGACTCCAGAAGACTGACAAGGTAGGCGAGCTGCTGAGCGTGCATGCGGGTGTAGTCGGTCATCGCCTCCGCCGCGATCGGGTCGGCGTGGATGGCGTGGGCGAAGTCGAAGTGGGCATCTCCCGAGAGGTAGTCGCCCCAGCCGAACTCTTCGCTGGGCAGGTCACCCAGCGACAGGCTGACCACCCGGGTCATGTCGCAAGAGAACGCCGCGGCGACCAGCTCTGCCATCGACAGGAACAGCTCGGAGTAGCCGGCCGAGGTCGAGGCGAGGCGGGTGGGGTCGATGCCGTGGCTGCACTCTGCTGTGGAGAGCCCCTCGATGCGCTGCTCCAGCTGCCGGACGAGCGCATAGTGCGCGGAGAGCTTCTCGCGATCGGTGCTCCCCAGCCGACTGGCGAGCGCGTCGTGCTCGGCGCTGGCGAAGTCCAGCACGCTGCCCTGGGCCTTGATGAGCGGGTCGGTGGAGGTGGACAGCCCGAAGATCCGCTCGAAGACCCGCGCAGGATCGCTCTCGATGGGGAGCTGCTGGGCGAGACCGGCGTGGCAGATGGGCCGGTAGTCTCCGATGCCGAGCTCCAGGCTGGGCAGCCGGTCTGCCCGGGCGATCGTGCCGGCGACGAGCTGATCGAGGGAGGCCGTCGTGCCGAAGAGATCCGAGCCGGTGAAGTAGGCCTGTCCGCCGGTCCAGGCGTGAATCCAGCCTTTCTCATGGCGGTATCCAGGGATGTCTTTTTCGGCAGAGACCATGGCGAGTCCGTCGAGGACGAGCATGCGCTGCCGGTGCGCGTGTAGCGGCTGGAGGGCGTGGGAGAAGGTGTCGGAGTCCACTCCGCTGAGGTCGAGCTCCCAGCGGCGGCTGTCGCTCTCGCCGCCCGGTCGCATCTTCCAGCCGTCGTAGACCGTTCCGTGACAGCTTGAGAGGACGATGAGGCGCTTCGGTGACGGGTTGCCGGCGAGCGCACGGCGCGTGAAGCGTCCGGGCATCGCGGTGGCAGCGCCGGTCAGGCCGAGGGCAGAGAGAAAGCGTCGTCGGTTCAGGATCACAGGGCACCCCCGGAGCGGTAGCGGAAGGCATCACTGGCGGTGATGTCGATGATGAGCTGCTGGATGTCGCCTTCGCTGGCGAGGAAGTCGTCCTGGAGGTTCGCGAGGATGGTCGGATCGGGATCAGACTGTCCGAGGGCGTAGCGGGTCCACTGGAGCGTGTAGCAGTCATGGAGCTGCGTGCTGTCTGCGAGGTGTGCTGCGAGCTCGACGGGGCTGCTGAAGTGTGCGCCGGTGATGTCCAGGGTTCCAGAAGCATCGACGTCGTAGCCGTTGTCGGTGTCTCTCCACCCGCCCAGGGAGTCGAAGTTCTCCAGCGCAAAGCCCAGCGGGTTGATGCTCTGATGGCAGCCGACACACTCTGGCGAGGCGGTCGCAGACTCGGTGCGCTCGCGGTTGGTGCTCTCCACGTCCAGGGAGTCCGACGGGGCAGATGCCTCTGCGCCATCCGGTGGCTGTCCCACGGTCTCACAGAGCATGCGCTCCTTGATGAACACGCCTCGGAGGATCGGGGCGGGGTGTACGGGGTGAGACAGCGCGGTGAGCACTGCCGGCTGCGTGAGCACACCGGCGCGCTGGTCGGCGGGGTAGGCCACCGGCTGTAGGGTGAGCGCATACTCCAGGTTGCCATCCTCCAGCAGAACCTCGATGTCCTCACCGCCGAGCACATCGGCGCTGGTGGTGCCGTAGATGCGGTCGGTGCCCATGTCCTCAGAGGCATCGCTGCCGATGGTGGTGACGTAGCCGTGGTTGTCGGTCATCAGCCAGCGCAGGGTTCCGCCGCCGTCGAAGATGGTGCGCTCGACGAACAGCTCCGCCTCTAAGACCATGCCGACGCGGACGCCGATCAGGTAGCTGGACCAGATCTCTTCGATGTCCTCAACGAACAGCTCCTCATCGGGGTCGATGAGGTCAGCGGCCTCCGGCAGGTAGATCGGCTGGTAGGTGTCCATGTCGGCGTTCGCGGTGTAGACATCGTCGATCCCCAGCCACTGGCTGTGGAAGTGAACCACGGAGGCCCGCGACCGGTCCTCGCTTAGCATTCGCGCAGCCTGCTCGGTGACGCCCTTCTTCTTAGAGAGGTCTCCGCTTGCTGCGGCCTCGAAGAGCTCAGGATCGGGCATGGAGTTGTAGATGAAGTACGACATCCGGCTCGCCAGCTCAAAGTCAGAGAGCGAGGAGGCCGCAGCGTCTCCTTCGTCGTCAAGGCCCTCGACGCGGTAGAGAAATTGCGGCGCCATCAGCACGCCCTGTGCGGTCAGCGTGATGCCGTCGCTCACCCCCCACTCCTGGATGCTGGTCTCAAGCAGCGCGTGCACGCGGTCCTGCTCTGCGGCCTGGAGCGGACGCCGCCAGGCCCGTGTGGTGAACCGGATGATGCTCTGCTGAGCGCACGCGAGCTGCTCCGTCTCGCCGCCGCTGTCGGGCTCACAGGTCCAGAACTCCGGCGCGTCTGGAACGAAGCCGGCGAAGTGGGATGCCGCTGCCTGGTATTGCTCGACGAGGGCTGCGCTGGCGATCTGACCCTCGGCATTGCCCTCGAAGCCATGAACCTCGATGTCTGCGGGGAATGGCCAGGGCCACACCGCCTCGGCGTCCGTCTCTTCGCTCAGGCGAGACCAGTCCGCCTCGCTGTAGCCGAGCAGGTCCGAGATGGTGTTGTTGTACTGCGTCGGTGTCAGACGTCGGACCGGAGCTTCTCCGGGATCGGTGGTCTTGCAGCCGGTCAGCAGCAGCAGCAGTGGTGTCATGCTCGTCCCCCGAGGTGTGCTCCGTAGGGAAACGGCGGGAGGGCTTTTTTGGGGCGCATTTTTTGTTTGTTGGCTGGTCAGGCTCACGCTGCGGCTGCGGACGCTCTGGATCGTTTGCTTGAGCGGCGGTCTGCGGATTCTGTCTGGCAGAAGGCCCGCGATGTTCGCTGGCAGACAGATCGCGAGAGACTCTTCCGAGCCTCGCGGTAGGATGAGCCGCCAGGAGTGTTGCCATGAAGAGAAGAGACTTCCTCAAGAGTGCGCTGACGGCCTCGGCTGTTGTCGGAGCTGCAGGCTGCGGCGGCGGCGCGGGGGGAGAGGGGCCGGCGGTCTCGACGCAGAAGAAGGTCCGCTGGCGGCTGACCAGCAGCTTTCCCCGCTCGCTGGACACCCTCTACGGCGCCGCTGAATTCCTGTGCCAGCGGGTCAGCGAGATGAGCGGCGGCAACTTTGAGATCCGCGCCTACCCTGCGGGAGAGCTGGTTCCAGGTCTGGAGGTCCTCGACGCGGTCCAGCAGGGCACCGTTCAGGTTGGTCAGTCCGCCAGCTACTACTACATCGGCAAGAACCCCGCGCTGGCGTTTGACTGCTGCGTGCCGTTCGGCATGACCGCCCGCCAGAACTCTGCGTGGCTGCACGAGGGCGGCGGCCTCGAGCTGCTGCGTGAGCTGTTCTCGGACTACTCGATCATCAACTTTCCGGCTGGAAACACCGGCGCGCAGATGGGAGGCTGGTTCAAGCGTGAGATCAGCGGACTGGCAGACCTCTCGGGTCTCAAGATGCGCATCCCGGGGCTCGGCGGAGAGGTCATGAGTCGGCTGGGGGTGTCCGTTCAGGTCCTCGCTGGCGGTGAGATCTACCCGGCCCTGGAGCGCGGTGCGATCGATGCGACAGAGTGGGTCGGCCCCTACGATGACGAGAAGCTGGGCTTCCACCAGGTCGCCAGCTTCTACTACTACCCGGGCTGGTGGGAGCCTGGCCCGAGCCTCTCGTTCTATGCCAACAAGAAAGCCTTTGAGTCTCTTTCCAGCGAGTACCAGGCCATCTTCACCGCCGCCTGCCGCGAGGCTGAGCTGATCATGACCGCGCGCTATGATGCCCTCAACCCACCGGCACTCGCCCGCCTCCTGTCTGCCGGGGTGAAGCTCCGACCGTTTGCCGACGACATCATGTCTGCCGCGAAAGCGGAGTCGCTGGCCCTGCTGGAAGAGTCTGCGTCCGCAGATCCAGGATATCGAAAGATCTACGACCACTGGAGGGGCGCGAAGGATGATATGAACCGTTGGTTCGCAACGGCTGAGCTTGCCTACGCGCGAGCAGCGTACGGCCAGCCGCTCTAACCGGAGTCTTCAGGAGCTTCTGATGTCCCGAACAACTGTGCTTGTCCTGCTGGTGGCCTGCCAGAGCGACTACAAGCTCAACAACGAGCTTTCCTCTGGCGAAGGCGACGACAGCGCCATGCTGGACAGCGGAGACTCCGCAGAGGAGGCCTCCGAGGAGGACTGCGATCTCACCGCGCCGCTCGCATACTCTGACGAGCCCGATGAGGAGTGCGAGAACGAGGTCGCTGTTGGCTCGTTTACCCCTGTCGTGGAGTACCACAAGTCTTCTTGGTCTCAGGACTCCAGCTCGGTCAGCATCATGATGACCCCGGTGGTCGGCTCGCTGGATGACGACAACAACGACGGCATCATCAACGAAGACGACACCCCAGACATCGTGGTGGTGACATACGGCAGCACCGGAACCCTGCGGGCGGTCTCTGGAGATGGCGCCTATGAGCTGTTCAACATCTCCAATCAGTCCCTCCAGGGCCAGGGCGCGGTCGCGCTGGGTGACATCGACGGGGACGGCCTCCAGGAGATCGTCGCCCTGACCACCAACACAGTCAAGGCCTTCGAGAACGACGGCACCTTGAAGTGGACCTCTCCCTCGATCGCTGGCTCGATCTACGGCACCTCCGATGCGCCCGCCATCGCGGACATGGACGGCGACGGAGCCGTCGAGATCATCGCTGGGTCCGCGATCCTCAACGGCCTCAACGGCAGCATCCGAGGCATCGGCAGCTACGGTCGCGGCGGCACCATCAACGTCGGCACGACCTCGTTCGCGGCCGACATCGACGCCGACGGCATCCAGGAGGTCGTCACCGGCAACGCCCTGTACACCCCGGATGGTGCGACCATCTGGTACAACGGCCAGTCCGACGGCTACGTCGCCGCGGCGGACTTTGATCAGGACGGTCAGGGCGAGATCGTCGTGATGTACGCGGGCACCCTGCGCCTCCAGGACACCGACGGCACCGTCCTGTGGAGCACGACCATCGACAACGCCGGCAGCTACTACGGCGGCCCGCCGACGGTGGCCGACTTTGACGGCGACGGCGAGCCGGAGATCGGGGTCGCTGGCGCCTCGAACTACACCGTGTTTGAGGGCGACGGAACGAAGCTGTGGGTCCGCACCACCCAGGATGGCTCTTCTGGCAACACCGGCTCTGCGGTGTTCGACTTTGAGGGCGACGGTGTGGCAGAGGTCGTCTATGCCGATGAGACCCGCCTGTGGGTGTTCTCGGGCCCGGACGGCACGGTCAAGCTGGAGAGCACGGAGCACAGCAACGGCACCTGGCTGGAGTACCCGGTCATCGCAGACGTCGACGGCGACGGGCAGGCAGAGATCGTCGTGGCCCACACCAGCGGCCGGACCGGCTTCTCCGTGTTCGGGGATCTGGATCAGTCCTGGCGTCCGGGGCGCAAGATCTGGAACCAGCACGCCTACTCGATCACCAACGTTCGAGACGACGGGACCATTCCGCCCAGTCCCGATCTCAACTGGCTGACCTACAACAACTTCCGCTCTGGAGACATGGACGCCGGGGATGGCCTCAAGGCACCAGATCTCACCGTTGAGTATGGCGACATCTGTGAGATCGACTGCGACGAGGATCGGCTGCTCCTGTGGGTACACCCCGGCAATCTCGGGGCCTCAGATGTCCAGAGCGGCGCAGAGCTGGTCGTCATCGCGGGGATCGGTGGCACCCCCGTCGAGGTCGATCGGATCCCGATCGGTGAGGTGCTGACCGTCGGTGACTTCCTGGCGGGGGTCGAGATCGCGCTCAACGAGCCGGACATGGACACCTGGAATTCCATTCGGGTCCGCCTGGAGAGCGAAGAGCTGGAGTGCAACGAGGACAACAACCTCCTGGAGATCGACGGTCCGTTCTGCCAGTAGCTCCGGCGGCTCCAGCCTCGATCAGGGGATCGACACCAGCGGGGGGCACATGAAGACCGTGAGCGCGCGGAGCATCCATCGATACCTGGGCTTCTTCCTCCTCGGCATCATGGTGGTCTACTCCCTCAGCGGGGTCATCCTGGTGTTTCGGTCCACGAACACCTTCAAGGTGGAGACGGTGCACCACCAGGTGGTCGCGCCCGGTCTGGAGACCGACGCGCTGGCGGAGGCGCTCGGGCTGCGGCGGCTGCGGGGAGCCGCCACAGCCGGCGACACCATCCGGTTCGAGGGGGGCACCTACAGCGTCCGCACCGGCGAGGCCGACTACTCGACCTGGGCGTACCCCGTGGTCATCAAGCAGATGACGGCGCTGCACACGAAGTCGACCCGTGACTCGGTGTATGCCCTGAACCTCTTCTTTGGCCTCAGTCTCCTGTTCTTCAGCCTCTCGTCGCTCTGGATGTTCCGGCCACAGACCCGGATCTTCAGGCAGGGAATGATCGCTGTCGTCAGCGGCATCGTCTTCACGGTCGTGGTGCTGATGCTGTGAGGGGTCAGTCCAGCAGCCCGGTCACCAGCTCCGGGAACACGCAGATCAGCACCAGCGCGACCACCTGGATGCCGATGAACGGGAGCACGCCACGGTAGATCGCGGTGGTCGGGACGTCCTCATCGACCACCCCCCGCAGGTAGAACAGCGAGAAGCCGAACGGCGGCGTGAGGAAGCTGGTCTGAAGGTTCATCGCGATCATCACGCCGAACCACACCAGATCGATGCCCAGGACCCGTGCGGCGGGCACCAGGAGCGGCAGGAGGATGAAGGCGATCTCGAAGAAGTCGATGAAGAAGCCGAGCAGGAAGATGGTGATGTTCGCCACGATCAGCAGGCCGATCTTTCCGCCGGGCAGCCCGGTGAGCAGCTCCTCGATCCAGATGTCGCCGTAGAGTCCGCGAAAGACCAGGGCAAACGCAGTGGAGCCGATGAGAAGGAACACGACCATCGCGGTGAGCCGGGTGGTCTCTTCCATCGCACCGCGAAGGGTGATGAGGTCCAGGCGGCGGTTCAGCCCGGCGAGCACCATCGCGCCCACAGCCCCCAGCGCGCCGGCCTCGGTCGGGGTGGCGATGCCGAGGAAGATGCTGCCGAGCACCAGCAGGATCAGCACCAGCGGCGGCACCATCACCAGCACTACCCGACGGAGCAGCTCCCCGCCGACCAGCACTGCGCGCTCCTCTGGGGGCAGCGCTGGGGCAGAGCCGGGCTTGATGAAGGCGATGAACACGATGTACAGGGCGTACATGCCCGCGAGCATCAGGCCAGGGATCAGCGCACCGACGAAGAGATCGCCGACGGAGACGCCGAGCTGGTCGGCGAGCACAACCAGCACCACGCTCGGCGGGATGATCTGCCCGAGGGTGCCCGAGGCGGTGATGACCCCGGCGGCGAGCTCCTTGCTGTAGCCGTACCGCAGCATCACCGGCATGCTGATCAGCCCCATCGCGACGACGCTGGCGCCGACCACACCGGTCGCCGCGGCGAGCAGCGCGCCGACGAACACCACCGCGATCGCGAGGCCGCCGCGGACCCGTCCAAACAGCAGCCCGATGGTCCGCAGCAGGTCCTCCGCCAGCTTCGACTTCTCCAGCATTGTGCCCATGAACACGAAGAACGGGATCGCCAGGAGAACGTAGTTGGACATGACCCCGAAGATGCGCGGCGGCAGCGCGGTCATCAGCGCCCAGTCGAACAGACCCTGAGAGACACCGACGAACGCAAAGAGCAGCGCGGTGCCCCCCAGCGAGAACGCCACCGGGTAGCCGGAGAAGATCAGCAGGAAGGTGACCAGGAACATCAGCGGCGGGAGGAGCTCGGGGTTCATGCCGCCTCCTCGTCATGGTCGACGATGATCGCGACTCGCTTGATGATCTCCGAGGTGCCCTGGAGGATGAGCAGCGCGAACGCGGTCGGGATGAGGGTCTTGATCGGATAGCGGGGCAGACCGCCGGGATCGGGAGAGACCTCCCACTCTTGCCAGGAGTGCAGGACGTAGTCCACGCTCGCCCAGATTCCGAAGATGCAGAACGGCAGCAGGAACAGCAGCCCACCGACCACGTCGATGATGGCGCGGTGCTTCTTGGAGAGTCGTCCGAACAGCACGTCGACCCGGACGTGGGCATCTTGCTGGAGCGTCCAGGAGGCCCCCAGGAGGAACAGCGCGGCGAACAGGTACCACTGGGTCTCCAGCATCGCGTTGGAGCTGAAATTGAAGCCGATGAACCGGCCGGCGTAGCGTGCGATGGCGTTGAAGGCACCGATGAGGACCATCAGCAGGCACATCCACGAGACGACGGCCCCGAGGAGGCGAGAGAAGCGGTCGATGAGGGCGGAGAGCGACAAGAGCACGCGCATGACGGGCATTGTACTGCTCTCGACGGTTCTTGAGCAGCGCTGGTGTGCACGGTGCTGCGGTCTGCGTCGGGCTCTCCGCTGCCTCGGAGACCAGGATCCCCACGCTGCACACGCGGTGTGCTTCCCGCCATGTTGCCGGCTGCGGTCGCTGCTCAGCGGCGTCGAAGACCCAGCAGCATGAGGAACAGGGGGGGCAGGATGAGGGCACTCCGGGACCGGCAGCCGCTCTCCTCTGCGGAGGCGCTTCCGCTTGGCGTCTCCTCTGCGTCGTCGCTGTCCGTCTCTCCGGTGTCTGTTGGCTCTCCGGTGTCTGTCGGCTCTCCGGTGTCTTCCGGCGTCTCCTCGCTGACCTCCCAGGGGTAGTCGATGTCTGGAGACTCTCCGAGCACCACCGCAGCGGCGGCAGCCTGGAGCTGCGCGGCGTCGTCTGGGGAGACCTGCCCGCTCTGATCGGAGAGTCCGACCGGGCTCTCTCCGGTGAGGGTGGCGTAGATGACCGCAGCGGCGAGATGGTTTCCGGAGGGGGAGGGGTGGCTGCCGTCGGCAGAGTAGAGCCGATAGAACAGGCTGCTCTCGTCCTGGGGATCACCACCATCCGCCAGGATTCCGTCATGGATGTGACGCCAGGCGAGTCCAACCGGAGCGACCCAGGCCGGACGCTCCGGGGTGGCGCAGGTCTCGACGTAGCGGAGGTAGCCCGCGGCGAGGTGGTCCTGCATGGTGGTGAAGTCGGGGTAGCGCTCGGGGTTGCCGGTGTCTCCGCTTCGGCGTCCCCAGGTCATCACGAAGACCGACTGCGCCTCCCGTGCCGCCGCCAGATCACACAGGGCAGCGGCAGCGGTGATGCTGTCCTGGACGTAGGTGTTGTCCTCTGGGAAGCCTGGGATCTGGCTCTGCTCCTGGAGGAACACCCAGTCCCATTGCGATGCATCGTCGGCCAGGGCACCCATCCAGTCCGAGTGTCCGCCCTCGGCACGCTCGACATGGTCGACGAACGTCAGCCCACCAGCGGTCAGCTTGGCCTCTTGCACCGTCTCGCCGCTGGCTTCCTGGATCATCGCCGCGACGGTTGCGTCGAGGGACTGGTTCATGGTGTAGCTGTTGCCGAGGAAGAGCAGTCTGAGTGGGGTCATGGAGGAGCTGCCTGGCTTGCAATGAGCCCCCAGTCTGCACTGATTTGAAGAGACCTGCAGGCTTCATTGGGTGCGCGGTGCGTGCGCGCATCCTCCGATGGCCGCGCCTAAGGCGCGTGGTCTCCCTGGCCCAGCTCGATCCAGAACAGTGCACCGTCCAGCCCCGCCTCTGCACCGATCTTCCCGCCGTGTCGCTCGACCATTCGCCGAGCGATGTACAGGCCCATGCCGGAGGACCGCTCGCCGCCAGTGGGCATCGCGTTCCCGCGCGCTTCCCGCTCGAAGATGTGGGAGATGTCTTCTGGATTCAGGCCCGGTCCCTGATCACGGACCTCAATGCGCACGCGGCCGCCGAGGGGTTGCAGGGACACGGTGATGGTCGAGCCGTGAGGGCTGAACTTCAAGGCATTGCTGATGAGATTGTCGACGGCATGGAACAGCCGATCGGCGTACACCGCGATCGAGACGGAGGTGCCCTTGAACTGAAGGTTCTGCTGCTTGGCGGCGGCAGCCGGCTGCCGCTCTTGAACGATGGCCTGGATGAGCGGGAGGAGGTCCTCGACCTCAAGCGTGCTCTCGGTCTGGGAGCCCATCTCGCCCTCAACGAGCCGGAGGATCCGCTCGATGCGCGTGAGCGCTGTATGGATCTCGTCTGTGGCCTCGCCGTTGTAGGCGAGCAGCTCGGTGTAGCCCTTGGCGACCTGGAGAGGGTTTCGGAGGTCATGGACCGTGATCGCGAGCAGATCGCTGTCGCGACGAGCGGCGGTGATGCGCTGCTGAGTGACAATGCTGCGAGCGCTCAGCGCGTCGAATATCGCCGAAGCCTGACGGCGTGCCAGCAGGTTGGCCTGATCCTGGCCCTTCTGGCGCTCGATGGCTGCGGCGAAGGCGTGCCAGTGTGCGAGCTCTGTGGTGCACTCCGAGGCGCTCCGAGCGGCTGCGCGGTGGGCTGCGCTGGCCTGGGCGTGCTCGCTGTGCTGATCCGCGAGCTCTGCGGCTTCGGCATAGTAGCGATAGGCCGACTCGCCTTCGCTGGTGTCTCCCAGGGCGATGAGAGCCCGACAGATGACTGCAGGCTCGGCCTGCGCACACGCCAGCGCATGTACCCGCTCCAGGAGGACGCGCGCGCGCAGCGGGTCTGTCTTCAGCAGCACAACTCCCAGCGGCCCCAGCACCCCAATCTGCACCGAGGGGGTCGCGGTCGCTTCAGCGCACTGCAGTGCTTCCTCCAGCGCGAGCAGCCCCTGCTCGTGCTCTCCAGATGCGGAGAGCAGCTGTCCGAAGGTCGAGAGGGTTCCGGCCAGGGTGGCTGGCTGGTCCAGGGTGCGTGCCAGGTCCACTGCGTTCTCTGCGAGGAGGAGTGCGGTGGTGAAGTCTCCCAGCTCTCCGTGGAGCTGTGCGCTGTGGATGAGTGCGTCGGTCTCGCCGCTGCGGTGTGACAGCTCCTGAAAGCGCGAGGCGACCTCGTTCAGCAGAACCAGCGCGCGCGAGATGTCGCCGAGCTGCCGAAAGACCAAGGCGAGGTTGCGCAGCGACTCAGCGGCATCCTTGGCTCCGCCGACAGACTCCAGCAGCGCCGTGCCCTCCTGGAAGCAGCCGACAGCAGCGGTGTGGTTGCCACGAGAGACGCGGATGGCGCCCTGGACCACCAGCAGGCGCCCCCGCTCAAGGGGCCCCAGCGGCACCCTGCTGAGTCCCTCCAGCAGGGCCTCAGCAGCTTCTGGACCCTCGATGCGGAGGGTGGCATGGGCTGTGGCAACACAGGCCTGCGCACGCAGCGTCGGGTCCAAGTGATGGCACAGCGAGGCGGCGCGCTCTATCGCGATCTGTGGGTTCGAGACCCGCAAGTCCCAAGCCGTCTCTAACTGTTCCGCAGTAGACACCAGAGATACAAAACACGACCAGTGCAAGATGTCGAGCCCATCGCGGGTCTGGGCCATAGATTCATTGAATTACGGCCGCATGCGAAGGACGCGTCGCCTCAGAACACAGCACCCGAGTCACTTCATCGTGACTGTGGCAGGACACCCGCTGCCGGCCGTACCACCAGCACCAGCGCCATCTACGGTGCGTGATGTTGGTACGGCTCAAAGACCAGTGACCACAAGCATTATGTACTGCACTGCTTGGTGCTGGCGGCGTGGCTCCCCTCACTCTTCCTGCACCGCTCAGGGGCACAGTCGCTCGCTCAGGGGCACAGTCCCTCAGAGATGATCAGCTCGTTGTTGTCCTCGTCACACTCTCCGACCATCTCAGAGCCGTTGTCGTCGTCGACCACAAACCGAAGCGTGCCCTCCGGGATGTCGTCCTCGAACAGCGTGAAGATGATGCCCTCCTCGCTGTCTCCTGGAGCGATGGCATCTGCGGTCCGCTCCGTCGCCAGCAGTCGCCAGAAGCTTCCGTCCTGGGTGTAGAGCGAGACGGGGACTCCGGGCGGCAGGTCTGCGACGCCGGCGTTGCCGATGTGGAGAACCACCTGGAGGATGCCGTCGTCACACTCATCGGTGCAGATGTCACCCAGCACCGGGATGGCATCGGAGAAGGCGCCGCCGGTCGAGGCGGTGAGATCACCGGAGCGGAAGGTGTTGTAGCTGGACCAGTTGGGATTGGGGGTGCTGGGGATCTTGCCGGTGGAGTTCTCGACGTTGGTGATGTCGTAGCTGTGCTGGTTCCAGGTGGTCCGTGCTGGCTGCCAGGTGCCGTTGGCGTCTCCGATGACCCGAACCCCTCTCTCTGAGCCGGAGTAGGCGCTGGAGGTGTAGATGATCTCGGTCTGCCCGTCTCCGTCGACATCGGCGATGGCGGGGTACTCACTGCAGGTGGCTGAGGAGTGCTGGCTCTCTTTGAGCTTGACGCTGCCGGTGGCTCCGTCGAACACCCAGACGTCGTTCTCGTCTGCGAAGACGACCTCTGCTTCTCCGTCGCCCTCAAAGTCGAACACTGCAGAGCCGGTGAAGCCGGAGGAGTAGTCGTTGATGCCGCGGCTCCAGAGCTGCGTGCCGTCGGTGTCGAGGACGACATAGACGCCGTTGCCAGCGACGCCGATCTCTGGCTCTCCGTCGTTGTCGAAGTCAGCCACGGTCGGCGGTCCGATGGTGCTGCCGGTGTAGGAACCCGACCACAGCACGGTGCCGTCGTGGTCCTGGAGTCGGACCATGCCCGGGTAGGTGGTGACCACGATCTCACCATAGGGATCCGAGTCAAAGTTGCCGACCGCGACGAAGCCGTCGGACTGGCCGTTGTACCAGATGGTCTGTCCGGTGGGGGTATACAGGGCGTTGCCGACCACGACCTCCAGCGTCCCGTCGAGGTCGATGTCCGCAGCAACGCCGAAGGCGGCATAGACTCCTGAGGAGTAGCCGGTTCCCGCCCCGTGCTGTCCGGTTGCCTGTAGGACACCGGTCTGGCCGTTGAGGATCTGAGAGCCCTGCACGATCTCCGGCATGCCGTCGCCGTTGAGGTCGTAGATGCCGACACCGCCGCAGACGTTCTGGCTGCTGCCGCTGTTGTTGGACCAGTAGGGCGTGCCGGTGTCGCCACGGTAGGCGAAGAAGCCGGAGGAGCCCGTGGCGATGACTTCTGGACGACCGTCATTGTCGAGATCGGCGATGGCTGGGGTCGAGGGCTCGTTGCCCAGCCCGCCTCGTGTCCAGTGAATGGTCTGACCGTCGCCGGACATCACCGTCAGCCCGCCGGTTCCTCCAGCGACCACAACATCAGGCTGGTCGGTGTCGTCGATGACGCCGTCGCCGTTGTCGTCGGTGAGCTGTCCGACGATCGGTGTGGTGTAGGAATCACCGGGGGTGTCGTTGGACCACTCAACGACTGGATTCCAGGAGCCCACCTCGACGCTGACCTTGCAGGACTCGTCGACGGCGACGCCGATGGGGCTGGTGTCGACGTCGCTGCAGGTGTTCGGGTCATCTCCTGCACCGGGGCCATCCGTCGTGCCGGAGTCGTCTCCAGGTAGAGCATCACCCTGTGTACTCAGCTCGTATTCTGTGCAACTGGTCAGGAAGAGGATGAGGAAGGCTGGACGCATGAATCGTAGTCCCGGCAATAGATTGAAGTGTGGTTTATGGCACTGGCTCATCGACGCTGAGGCCAATTTATCATTTGCAGGAAAGTGTACCATCCTGATGCCCTGTTCTACTTGTGAAAACACACAATCCAAGCGGAGCGCGGGCGGAGCCTTTCGGCAATGGTGCGGCCAGGGCGCGCGGCGATGAGGACGCCGCTGGGCTGAAGCAGCGCCGCCACGACTCTCCCCTACGGTCATCGTGCCGGCAATCATCGTTCCGGTGCATCAGCCCCGCTCCAGTCGCGCGGTGATGGTGGCGATGCTCACCGCCACCATCACCGCGCGACTGGCCAGCAGCGGTCGGGCCTGCTGTCGCACCCGCTGCGCCCTACAGAAGATGGGTGCCAACTCGGCACCCATCCAGCGGCCCGGGTCAGCCCTCGAGAGACGGCTGACCCGGGCGGAGTCCGAGACCTACCACCGCTCGGTGAAGATCAGGTAGACCGAGCCAGCATCCGAGCCGCTGTCGTCGTTGAGGGTCGCGCCGATCAGGAGGTCGGCCTGGCCGCCGCCGTCCTGGTCTTCGATGGAGGCGATGGACTGCCCCGCGCGGTCGTCCGCGGCGTCTCCGGAGAGGATGGCGTCCGCGAGGCTGAGGTTGATGCTGCCGGAGACCGGTCCGAGCATGATGTATGCGGCCCCGGCATCCGTCGCGCTGTCGTCGGCGAGCTTGGCGCCGATTGCGATGTCGCCGTTTCCGTCATCGTTGATGTCGCCCAGTCCTGCGACCGAGCGGCCTGCAGCGTCTCCAGCTGCAACACCTGGGAACCGGGCCTGTGCATCGGCGACGCTGACGTCTCCGCTGATCGGTCCGAGCATCAGGTAGGCCTCACCGGAGTCGGTCAGCGAGCCGGGGTCGGCGTACCACGACGCGATCAGCACGTCGTCGTAGCCGTCTCCGTCGACGTCTCCAGCGCCGGAGATGACCGAGCCGGTCTGATCGAGGGCGTTCTCTCCATACACGGTCGCGCTCGCGGCCCCTGCGATGTCCTGGACTCCGGAGGAGAACGCAGTCAGCAGGTAGGTCGCGCCGGTGTTGATGGTGGTGGTGGACTCATCGACGACGCGATCCTCTCGGTAGGCGTTGACCATCACGTCCGGTGAGCCGTCACCGTCGACATCGCCAACCGCTGCGGCGCCGCGTCCGAGGTAGTCGTTCGTCGAGTCGCTGGTGAAGGTTGCATATGCCGCGTCGGAGAGGTTGCCGCCGGTGGTCGGGCCGAGGATCAGGTAGGCCGCTCCGCTCTGGTCGCCGTTCGTGTCGTCGCCGGTCGCCGTCAGCAGCATGTCTGCAAAGCCGTCGTTGTCGATGTCGCCGATGAGCAGTGCTCGGCTGCCCGCGCCGTCGCCGGCGGTGTTGCCCAGCAGCGTTGCGTCAGCGGTGCTGGTCAGGTCGATGTCTCCAGACAGCGGGCCATAGGCCACATACGCGCCGCCAGCGTCGGTGCCGTTGGTGTCCAGCGAAGAAGAGCCGACGAGCATATCGTCGAAGCCGTCACCGTCGATGTCTTGTCCGCCGCTGAAGCTGCCGCCGCCGGTCAGGATGACCGACGCAGCGGTGGCGCTGTTCTCGCCGATCCAGGAAGAGGCACCGTCGAAGATGTAGATGGAGTCCGAGCCCCCAGAGATCGCGAAGTCCGCGAGGCTGTCGCCGTCGATGTCACCGACTCCAGCGAGGCCTCCGCCGAAGGCATCGCCAGCAGACTCACCGGTGATCTGACCATCGGCGGAATCACTGAGGACCGCGTCGCAGGTCCGGAAGTCTTCGCCGTCGCAGTCATTGTCGATGCCGTCGTTGCAGACGTCCTCTTCGCCGGGGTTGACCGCTCCGTCGGTGTCGTCACAGTCTTCAGCGTTGGTGCGGTAGCCGTTGGGGCGGTCGCAGGCGTCAAAGATGTTGTTTGCGTCGCCGTAGAAGTCCGCGTCGAGGTCTGCGTAGAAGGTGGTGACGTCCGAGGCGTCCAGCTCATCACCGGAGCAGTTGTTGTCGACGCCGTCACAGGTCTCGGCAGCATCCGGGTTGATCGCGCCGTCGGTGTCGTCGCAGTCGCTTCCGTCCACGATGGTGCCGGAGGGCTGGGTGCAGTCGAGGATGGGTGCGCTGGCGTCTCCGTAGCCGTCGCTGTCGGAGTCTGCGTAGAAGGTCGAGGCATCCGAGGC
>JAQXDW010000148.1 GCA_029251165.1 Myxococcota bacterium | reverse complement strand
GCCGTCGGCGTCGTAGTCACTCCAGCCGTCACAGTCGGAGTCCACCCCGTCGTACCAGACCTCCTCGGCGTCCGGGCTGGCGTCCGCGTCTCCGTCGTCGCAGTCGATCCCGCCGTAGCTGCTCGCGTCGTAGCCGTCGCCGTCCTCGTCGTAGTCGCTGCCGCCGTCGCAGTCGGAGTCCACCCCGTCGTACCAGACCTCCTCGGCGTCCGGGCTGGCGTCCGCGTCGTCGTCGTCGCAGTCTCCGTCGGCCTCGGTGTAGCCGTCACCGTCGGCGTCATCGAGGCCCAGCGCGCTGAGCAGCACGTCGTCAATCCCGAAGTTGTCCGAGCCGCCAGAGATGGTCAGCTCGTGCACGCCATGGTCGAACACGAGGCCGAGAAAAGAGCCACCGTCGGTGTCGTCGTTGCTGATGGTGAAGGTGTCCGCGTACAGGGCCGTGCCGTCAGCGGAGCCCGCGATGGTGACCGTGCTGGCCGCATCGAGGATCCACACCCCGAGCGCCGGCTGCAGCTCATCAAAGATCAGGGTCACCGAGCCGGACACGGCGCCCGCCTGGGCATCGACGGGAGCAGCGCCGTCGATGTCATCGGAGACGGTGAGGCTTCCAGAGGCGACGACGCCGAGGTCTTCGTACTCATCATCGATGGCCGTGCTCAGCGCGAAGTCCTCGAAGTCGATGGCCTGCTCGTCGAGTCCGGCATCCGCGGACCAGTCGGCATATTCGCCGTAGTCGGTGAGGCTCCCGCCGTCGATCGCGCCGTCGCAGTCGTCGTCGATGCCGTTGGTGAGGTCCTCGGTGGCGTCCGGGTTCACCGCGTCGTTGTCGTCGTCGCAGTCCCCGCCCTCGTCCGTGTAGCCGTCGCCGTCTCGGTCCGTCCGAGAGGCCCACACCACATCCAGCGCATCGATGCCCCAGACGTCGTCAGGTGCAGCAGACAAGACCACGGTGTCCACGCTCTCGGTAAACAGCACGCCGAGGTAGACGCCGCCGGTGCGATCCGGTCCGCGCACCGACAGCGGCACATCCGCGATGAGCACACCACCATCGAGCCCAGCGCTCAGGGTGAGCTCTTCGTCAATGTCGAGCACCCGCAGGGCAATGGCATCGACCCCGTCGACAAACTGAAGGGTGAGGCTGTTGTCTCCTTCGAGTCCGCCGACCTTCGCCGCCAGAGTGTCCACCGCGCCCGCACCGCCGACCTCCGCTGCGGCGGTCACCGTGCCGTCCGGTGTCAGAACCAGACCGTCGTCTTCGTAGTGCAGCTCGAGGTCATCCCCCGAGGAGGCGCTCTCGAAGCTGAACCGATCGGACGCCTCTGAGCCCAGCCAGGCCGCGATGTCGTACGCCATCCACGCTGCGTTGCCCCGCAGGCTGACCGCGTCGTCGATGAAGCCGTCGCAGTCGTCGTCGATGAGGTTGTCGTTGATCTCGACGTTGCCCGGCCAGACATCGGCGTCAGCATCGTCACAGTCCAGCCCACCTGAGTCAATGGTGACGAAGCCATCGCCGTCGCCGTCTTCAAACGCCGGCAGGGTCGACCACAGGTAGATGTCGCCGCCGCCAGAGACAAGCGAGTCGCCGTAGGGAGCCGCGCCGAGGATGTCGAGGAAGCCATCGCCGTCGATGTCAGCGCTGGCCGCGATCGCGGTGGCGTACTGCCCACCGGAGGTGGTGCCGAGGATGGCGCTGTCGGCATCGTCGGTGCCGAGGCTGCCGGACGGGCCGTTGGTGAACACCCGCACGCTGCCCCCGCCGGAGCTGTAGCCGACCTCATTGGGAGAGCCGACGATGAGATCGTCGATGCCGTCATCGTCCACGTCTTGAGCGAGCAGGCTCGCGCCAGTGCTGGCGTTGGAGGAGATCGCAGCGATCGAGAGGTCTGCGCTGCTTGTGGCGACGGTCCCAGACAGCGAGAGCGCACCGTAGAACGCATAGACAGCACCGCCGTTGCTCGCGCCGCTGTCGCTGTAGGGTGCGCCGAAGATGAAGTCGCCGCTGCCGTCACCGTCGATGTCGCCCAGCGCGACCGCCGAGCCCGCCTTGTCGTCCGCAGCTCCGCCGGTAAACGCTGCGACCGCGTCTGTGCCGAGGTCATAGACTCCTGACAGCGCACCGCCGGCCATGAGGTAGGCGATGCCGGCGTTGTTGGCGGCGACATCAGCGTTCGGTGCACCGACCGCGATCTCCGCCGCGCCGTCGCCGTCCAGGTCCGCAGCAGCGACCCGGTGACCAGCCCAGTCGGTGAGGCTGTCGCCGTAGAAGACCGCGTCCGCGCTGTCCAGCTCATCGACGCCGGTCAGGGCGGTCAGCGCACCGTAGACGACATAGACCGCACCAGACTGCGTGGCGGAAGCATCGGCATAGGGCGCGCCGATGATGAGATCACGGTAGCCGTCACCGTCGACGTCCGCTGCGGCGAGATCGGTTCCAGCGCGGGCATCTCCGAGAGCGGACGGCCCCGCGATGAGCAGATCGAGATCATCGGGAGCGTCGATGCTGCTCGCGAGAGAGCCTCCCGCGATGAGGTAGATCGCCCCGGCATTGCTCGCCCCAGTGTCGTCTCCGGTCGCGCCGATGATCAGCTCCGCGAGACCGTCTCCGTCGTAGTCATCCAGCAGCATCGAGGCACCAAAGACCGGATCGGTTCCGGTGTAGGTCAGCCCGACGTCGGCGTCCTCCAGCGCTGCGTCTGCCAGCCCGTCGACGCCATAGAACAGCCACGCAGCAGCCTCATCTTGCTGACCAACGAGCACATCGGAGAGCCCGTCGCCGTTGATGTCTCCTGCGGCGAGGGAGCGCCCGGCGTAGCCAGAGACGGTCGCCCCCTGCCACCAGGTCTCCAGGCTGGAGGTGTACCGGCTGCTCGACGCTGGGCGGGTTCCCTGTGGACCGAACCACCCGGTCGTCTCATCGGAGCGCCCGCCAGAGCACGACCAGCTCACCCCGCCCGATCCATCACCGGGCTGCACACCGATCACCGCGCTGGCGCCGCCGTCGACGCTGCTGTCGCCAAAGGTGACATCGTCCAGCACGATCGCGACCTCTTGTCGCCGATCCTCTCCCTCCAGCAGCCACGCCTGGATCCGACCCTCGCCGCCGGCAGCAGCGTGCGGAGCGAGCCACTCCACAGCGAACACCCGGTGGGGATAGCGGCCGAGCGTCTGCCAGGTGACCTCACCGACACCGAGGTCGTCCCCAAACGCAGCGACCCCGCTCCAGGTCCCCGATCCACCCGCACAGTCGGTCAGGGGAGCGGACTCCGCGCCGTCGAAGAACAGCGCACCGTTGTTGCTGACGGTGACCTCGTCGTAGTCCGTGCCATACCAGGAGAAGTCAAACGGCAGCGAGATGGTCTGGGTTCCATCGTCGCTCAGCGACAGCACGGTGCCGGCAGAGAGGTCGAGGAGACCGTGCGGTGGACCGTCGGCCTCGTCGGAGTCGCTGAGGATGACTCCGCTGCTGTCGGGACCACCGGTAGTCGCGAGCAGGGTCGCCGGAGCAAGGATCGCAAGCAGTGTGAGGATTCGTCGCATCTGATGATGATCATACCCGGCACCCCTGCAGATGGATCACCAATGTCGAACATCTTCATGAATGACGAAGCCAGCGTCGGCCACCGCCTCCAGGACGATTCCGAGCCTCCGAAGAATCGGATACTCCGCGTGCAATCGGTTCGAGCGGAAGGCTGCGCACGACAGAGCAGGCATGCCGTGAGACGCTGCCACACAAGAGACCGAGACGCCGAGCCCAGCAGGCCCGACGTCATGTGACCACTCCGCGTCTCAGTAGACGCTGGACGTCGAGCACGCTGAGGTCCCCAGCGCGCTCCCGCTCTGAGCGAGCAGCTCGATCTCGGTCTCGTCGTGGCGATTGATCTCGATCATGCGGTTGTAGAGCACGCTGTTGTTTGCCGAGACGACCTTGAGCTGGTGGGCGCCGAGGGCGAGGGTGAAGGTCCGCTCGCTCCAGGACGGGATCGAGCCGCTGAGCCGACCGTCGATGTAGACCTTTACGGATCCCGAGCGGTGGTTGCTCAGCTCAAGCTCTCCGTCGCTGTAGGCGGGCGGTGGAGGCGACTGCTGGGCGTGGAAGGAGGCGTCGTGGTAGCGGCGCACGCTCAGTCGCTCCGATGCGACGACCCGGCTGTTGATGAGCAGCTGGATCCGGACGGGGCCCAGCGGTGACTCGATGAGCTTGGACTTGCCGGCTCTGATGCTGCCCAGGTCCTGACCGTTGATGCGAACCCGTGCGGTCTGTCCGAACGGATTGGTCACATCGATCAGCCCCGTGCTGACCGGCGAGAATTGAACCGTCTCGGTCTGCCCCGGAGAGAATTGGATGTTCTTCGCAGAGAGCTTGTGGGTGCGGTCGTGCTGCCTGTAGGTCGCCTTGATCTTGTGGGCGCCCGCCGGCATGCGCACCGAGGACTGCTCATTGGGTGCGAGGGTCGCGAGGTGCTCGCCGTCGACCTCGATGAACAGTGCCGTGCCTGCGGAGTTCCTCATGCTCAAGGCCGCAGCCTGAGCCTGGACCGTCATCGCCTCAGCCTCGAAGGGATCGATGGTGATGGTCTCCTCGGCGAGCGTGTAGCCCTTGCTGCAGGTGACGAGGACGTGGTGGCGACCGGGAGACAGGGTGAAGGCCTCGGCATCGGTCGGCTGGACGCTGCCGACATAGCTGCGGTCGATCATCACCCGGACCCCATCGGAGCGTGCGTTGGTGATGGAGACCATGCCGTCCTGCCAGCCCGCCTCAGCGGCTCCCGAGAGCGCCATCCCCAGCGCTGCGATGATCGCGATGATCGTCTTCTTCATGTCGTCCCCTCCTCAGTTGGTATGCAGACCGAGACGACCCGATGCTTCGATCATTCAGGAGGGACGGATTCGGAGACAAGTGGTGACGCAATGGGTCATCACCGCCGCAGCGAACAGGACTGCCGCATCAGCCCTCCAGGGTCAGCGTGTCCGCAGCGGAGGCTGGCCGGTCGCCTCCAGGGCTTCAGGGTCACGGTCAGCGGAAAGACGTGACGAGGTGTCCGCCGGGCCGATAGGGAATTGCGGTGCTCAGCAAGCCTCATCCCACCGTGACCGTCGACGGACTCACCCTCTCGGTTCCCCGCGGGGTGCTCGACCCGGTGCGGTTTCGCAGCGGCTCCTGGGCCGCACCCCGCATCGCTGCCCACATCCCGTCCGGCTGCCGGCTGCTGGACCTTGGGTGCGGCAGCGGCGTAATTGGTGCGCTCAGTCAGCGCGCAGGGGCATCGGTCGTGGCTGTGGACATCGACCGGAAGGCCGTGAGGGCCGCCCGCATCAACGGCCTGCCCGACGTCCGGCACGGTGATCTGTTCGCCCCGGTCGCCGGAGAGCGGTTCGACGTGATCTGCTTCAACCCGCCGTACTTCCAGGGACGGTGGCAGCTCAAGCGATATGGCCGTGCGCTGTATGGCGGCAAGCGCCTCCAGGTCATCCGCCGGTTCATCGCAGCCCTCACCGACCACCTCTCCGAGAATGGGGAGGTGCTGGTGGTGCTGTCTGACCGGGCCCCCGAGGCCATCGAAGTGCTGGGGGCTGGCTGGTCTGTTCTGGCCGAAGAGGTCGTGGCAGAAGGGACCGAGCGGCTCCTGCTGTTCTCGATCTCCGCCGGCGGGCTGCGGTCTCCGAGCCGTCGTTAGCCAAGCCCAACCGGAGCTGCGCGCGGCCTGGTGAGGCGTCAAGCCATGCGCCCCGGGCGCGGCACGACCTCAGCCACACAGACACCACACCAACGCAGAAGACCCGATGTGCTGAGGACAGCGCATCGGGTCTTGCTGGTCTGAAGTGGCTTCGGGCAGAGTTGAACTGCCGACACCACGGGTATGAACCGTGTGCTCTAACCAACTGAGCTACGAAGCCGGAGCACCCCAATTATTGTGCTCGCCGAGACTGTCAATAGCGAAGTCCCGCAATCTTGCGAGTCTCTATAGACGCGCCCAGGTCAAGATCGCGCCACAGAAGAAGCTCCAGCCAAACAAAAGGGCGAGCATCGGAAGGCGAAGTCGGTTGGCAAGATCCAGGAGCCGGGCCTCGTCTTGTTCAGACAGCCGCCCCGAGAGCCACACCTCACGCATCCCACTCAGGGAGCACAGCCAGCCCATCACGCGCTCGGGTCGGGCGAGCAGCACAAACACCGCCAGCGCCAGCGCCACGTTGGAGACCCCCAGCAGAAGGACCAGGATGGTGCTGGTCATGTCACTGCTCAGTCAGCGCCGTCAGCTCGTCCTGGACGAGGGCGACGTTCCGCTGCAGCGCAGGTGCATAGCGGGTATTGGGATACTCCGAGAGGAGCGCATTCAGGGAAGCCTCGACCTCATGCAGCTGCTCAATACGAGCGGTCGTGTCGGCTTCTGCGCGGGTACTGAGGAACGCCGCAGCAGCCTCTTCGCGGCGCTGGTAGACATACAGATCGCGGGCACGAGACCACAGGCCAGCGACCTCCATCCAGCACAGCTGCTCCCGACAGCCCTCCAATGCCTGCATTGCGCTGTAGGAATCACCGGCCTCGATGTGCTCGCGTGCCGTGCGAAGCATCTCAGCGGTGCCTGATGCCGCTGGTGGTTCGGCAGGCGCATCGGGGGCACTGCTGCTCGGTGAGGCACTGCTGTCGAGGCGTTCCTCCGCGATGACTTCTTCCGCGATGACTTCTTCCTCGATCGTCGGCATCGAGATGAACGAGCTCGACTCCCCCTCCGCATCCAGCCAGAGGCTCATCGGGTTGCTGCGCTCTTCGATCTCTACGAACGCGGTGAGATAGTCGAGGACGAGTCTCTGGCTGTCGAGGGACTGCGCCCTCATCTGAGCGGCGAGGTCTCGGGCCGCTGCCAAGCGGTCGAGGCGATCAACGTCCTGCTCTTCCTCGATCAGAATGGTGAGCCGAGTGCTGATCTCAGAGAAGCTGACCGGCGCGGGGATTTCTTCGTCGACCAACGTCTCGACGGGAGCACCGTAGCGAACAACACAGCCCAGCGTGAGGAGGAAGAGGGGTGCCATCGGTCCTGCGCATCTCCGGTTTATCGCCCTCAGAGCATAGCCAATGTTGACGGGGGAGGCTCACACTCATGGGGCATCCATCTCCGGAATCCAGACATCCTCCAGCTCCGCTTCGTTCTCCAGTTCTGCGGCAGCCTCCGTCGGCGATACCGAGACCGGCGATACCGCATCCGGATCCATCAGCGCGCTGAACCGGCGCTCCATGGTGTGGGTGTCTTCCCACGGAGAGCTGCGGCCCCAGACCAGGACCGAGCGACCGCTGTCAGCCTCTCCGTCCGCCAGCGGCAGCCCGCTGCCCTCAGCGACCGGGACCGTGGCGTAGTGCTCGCCAAAGCTCAGCGGCTCAGACGGAGCCTCCTTCCCCAGCAGCCCAGCATCCGCCAGCCCCCGCGCGGTGACTATCCAAGGCGGCAGCGCGCCAGAGGAACCCGCAAGCCGCATGCTGCCCCGAGACATCTTGCGGTTGTCGTCATAGCCGACGTAGACGGCAACGGTGAAGCCATCGCTCCAGGACCACTGCCCGTCACGGATCGCTGGGACATAGCCACAGAATGCCGCGTTGCGGTAGCTGTTGGTGGTGCCGGTCTTGCCGAACAGCGGCACCTCGACGCCGTCGAGCGTCACCGCCCCCTGTGCCCGCCTGCCGGTTCCCCAGCGGATGACATTGGAGAGGATGCCGCCGGTGAGCTGACCGCTGACCGGATCGGAGACCTCGACGGGCTCAGGGCTGGCCTGGTAGAGCACGTTGCCATCCCGATCACGGATCTGAGCGATGAGCTGGGTGGCACGAGACTGTGATGCAACCCACTCAGTGGCACGAGAACCAGGCACAGCTCCAGAGCGGGACTTCTGACCAGGGAAGTCGAACCGCTGACCGGTGAGCAGCCCCTCGTACATCGACGCCGCCTCCTCCAGACTGATGTCGGTCGAGCCGAGCGGCATGGAGAGCACGGGCGGGATCTCCCCGGCCACGCCGAGCTGCTTTGCCATCAGCGAGACATACCGGATGCCGACGAGGATGCGGAAGTCCGGGTGGTATTGGAGGACCGTGAGATCGTAGGGGTCGACCTCACCGAGCACCAGCTCTCGGCGCTTCGCCGACCGCTGGACCGCCTCGATCGTCTCCATTGAGATCCGTCCGTCCACCCGCATCTCGTCCGCATCCACCGCGAGCGCGCCCCGGCTGATGGCGTCGAGCTGTGCAGCGGTGATCGCAGCGAAGCCCTCTGGAGGGCTCACCGCACAGGCCAGGGAGAGTCCGTTCTCGCCGAGCTTCGCGGAGAGAACCGGGGGGATCTCAGCCGGAGCGCGGAGCGGAACCTCCAGGGCCATGAGCGGCGCGACGTCTTTGGCTGGAGCCTCTGCAGCATCGCCGCCAAACAGCCGGAAGCTTCGAAGACGCTCGACGGAGTCAAGGACCGAGTTGGCCTCCTCCAGCGCTGCGGCAGCGTCCTCAGAGAGGGCCGTGAGCTCCGCCGCAGACACCGCACAGCGCTCCCCACGCTCTGCAATGCGGAGGAAGTCGTTGTTGATCGCAGCGATGCGACGCCGCTCGTTGTCCCCGCCATACGCCTTGCGGACCCGAGCTTCTTCTTTCTCTGCACCGCTGCCATACAGCATGCTGCGCAGCTCCAAGGCCTGCTGGGGATCCTCAGCCTCCAGCTCAGCAGCGACCTCCAGCTTCGCGGCCGTGAACGCGAACAGCGGATAGCGAGATCGGGTGGAGATGACCCCGTTGTCATCCCGAATGCGCACGAGGTAGCGCTCGCCAGGCTCTCTGGACATCCTGGAGAGCCCGACAGCCTTGGTCAGCTCCTCAAACTGAGCCGGAGAGAGGCGATCGGTGAGGTGGTAGAGCAGCCAGATGCTGGAGAGGTTCTCGCTGTGGGTGCCGGCCCAGGCCAGAGAGACAAGGTCTGGCGCTTGGTGAGCGGCTCGCGGGTAGTACCAGATGCCCTCAAACGGAAAGCCCCACGCCCGGTTGTCCAGCGGATCCGTTGGGGCCCAGTTGAGCTGAAGGCCAGCGGCGTAGACGAGCGGCTTCCAGGTGCTGCCCAGCTGGCGCTTCGCGGTGACCGCGCGGTTGAAATTGCGGTTGTCGTTGCCGCCAACCATCGCCCGAATGCGCCCATCCTCTAAGACCATCACCGCGCCTTGAAGCTCGGGTCGAATCTCCAGATCGCACTTTCCTTCCTCCCGCAGCGAGGACCACACCGCTGAGCCCGTCGGCAGCCCATCTCGCAGGGCAGCGATGTCCGCCGTGCTCGCCTTGCGCCACCGCTCTCCTTTGCGGGCGCGGGCCATGGTGGTGGCCATCCGCGTCAGCCCGTCACCGTCGACTACGCAGGTCGCGCTGCCGAGGTCGAGGGTGATCTCGCCGTCGACCTGTCCGGCCACCCGAGCGGTCCGAAACTCATGAACGCCGGGAGGATTGTGGAGGTCGAGGGCGGGCGGGTCCGCGATGATCAGGTCTGCGACAGCGAGGGACTCCAGCACCGGACCGACAGTGGTGAGGTGGTTCCACAGGCCGTAGGTGGCCTCGCGCTGGGCATCGGTGTCGATCGTGGTGACGACCTGGATACCAGCAGTCGAGGGGTTGTCGATGCCAAGCTCTTCAAACAGCGCAGGAAACGGCGCCTCAGCGAGCCGGGCCTCGACCTCATCGAGCAGGATGTGAGAGTCGTACCGAAAGCGGCCCCGGCTGAAGAAGTCTTCCGCAGCAAACCGGCGCTCCAGCTCCGCAGTGAGCGCTGCGTGCTCCGACTCAGAGATCGCCCCGATGACCCGCTCCCGCTCGTCGAGGGCGCCCGCGACGAGCATCCGATCGACGACATAGCGGGTTCGACCCTGCGCCCGGGACAGCGCAGCCTCTCGGCGCTCCTCGCTGCGGGCAATGAACGGATCGTAATTGGCCGGACCCTTGACCATGCCAGCCAGAAAAGCGCTCTCGAGCAGGTCCAGCTCAGCGACGTCTTTGTTGAAGAAGTAGCGCGCAGCGATGCCGAGACCGCGACCGTTGGCCGAGACGTGGAACTGGTTGGCGTACAGCTCCAGGATCTTCTCCTTAGAGTGGTGACGCTCCAGCCGCAGGGCATTGACCATCTCCTCCCACTTGCTTCGAAGCGAGCGGTCAGGGCGATAGTAGATGTTCTTGGTGGTCTGCTGGGTGAGCGTGGAGCCTCCAGAGACCACCCGACCCGCCTTAATGTTCTGCCTCATCGCTCGGGCAATGCCTTCTGGATCGATGCCGAGGTGGGTAAAGAAGCGCTTGTCCTCTGCGGCAATGATCGCCTGAACCCACTCTCGCGGCAGCTCGCTGTAGGGAACGTACTGCCGGTGCTCCTGGGCAAAGAAGACCCCGATGGGCGTCTGGCCATCGCGATGAAGGACCGGAGATTCCCGAGCAATGACCGACATGATGTACTCCTCGGAGATGTGCTCTCCAGGCTCATCGATCACATGACGCTTGTAGGCCACCGCACCGACCGCCACGCCGACCAGCGCCGCGATGGTCGAGGCCAGCCCCAGGCGGAGGGTCCACCGCCCAAGGAATGCGCCAAGTCTCCGAATTCTGCTCATCGGGTCAGCTCCGTGATGCAGCCCTCCAGCTTCTGGAAGGCCCCCTTCGCAGGGAGGTTCTCTGCGACCGCACGACACCGTGCACCCAGCCCTTCGGTCTGCAATGAGCGTTCCAGGGCTGCGGTGAACCCATCGACGTCTCCAGGCTCAGGCACCGCCATCCAGGGCTCAGGGAGCACCTCAGCGGCACCGTTGAAGCCAGAGGTAATCGCGGGTATCCCGCAGGCAAGGGCCTCTAAGGTGCAGTTGGCAAACGGATCATAGCGGGTCGGCAGGATCATCGCGTCGTGGAGGGGCAGCAGAGACTCCGGGGCCGACTGACGGCCGAGGAAGTCTACCCGGTCAGCAACTCCGAGGCGGTCTGCGAGCGCCTCGAACCGACCGGGGCGGGGATCGCCCCCGATCACCGTCAGCCGCACACCCGTCAGCCGGGCGACGGCCCTGATGGCAACCGACAGTCCCTTGCGGCTGAACCCGCTGCCGAAGAACGCCACCGCACGCTGCCCGCTGGGGTGGGTCGCGCCGGGGATGGGCACAAATCGCTTCAGGTCGACGCCGTTGTAGATGAGCCGGATGCGGTCGGGAGAGAGGCCGTAGTGCGTGGTGAGATCGCGACCGGCCATCATGCTGTTGACGATGGTGATCCGGGCGGACGCCACCACCGCACGATCCAGCCGGAGCTCGATGAGATCGGCCAGGCGATGGGTCCCGCGTGCGGCGAGCCAGGCCGCATGGCAGCCCCCACCAGCCCGGTACAGCCCCGGAGCTCCGCCTCGGATGAAGCCACAGACGAGGTCGTACTCCCCAGCAGGAACCATGGCTGCGGCGCGGGCCAGCGACAGCATCTTCAGGGTGCGCCCCCGGCCGCGCAGCCTCAGCGGGCGCGTCGTGACCCCAGCGATGGGCTGCGCCACCGATGCACACCACACATCGACAGTGTGTCCAGCGGACAGGAGGTACCCGGCGAGCCCATGAACGAACCGCTCTGTCCCACCATCTCGACCGAGCGTCCGCACGACGAGGGCAAGCCTCATGGCTCCTCCGGGAGGTACAGCCGGAGCCACTTTACCAGGACATAGGTCGCCCCCAGCCCAGCGACACACCCCCCCCTCACCCCGTCCAGGAAACCTCGCTTGAGTAGATACGCCTTTACGAAATGTAGCGGCGGACGGAGGAGCACATCCCACCACTGAGCAGTCACCCCACGCGCTCGCGCGACCTCGGCGTGCCGGGCGGTGTAGCGGTCGATGGTGGAGAGGTGATCGGAGAGGCTGCGGTAGGGATGGTGAATGAGGTCGCCCGAGAGCGACGCGACGGAGCCTTCTACCGCGACATGATCGTGGGGGTCGGTGCCTGTCCAGGCCGCACGATCCCGGCGAAACAGTCGCACACGACGGTCGGGATACCAGGTCCCATGGCGAATGGGGGCCCCCATCCAGTGGCTCAGGCGGCTCACCTCGTATCCATCTGCAGCCGGCTCGCTGGACAGGAGCGCTCTGATCGCTTCGGCAAGGCGAGGGCTCACGCGCTCGTCGGCGTCGATGCTCAGAACCCAGGTGTTGGCAGCATGGGTCAGGGCCCGATTCTTCTGCGCGACATGTCCCGGCCAGTCCGTCTCGATCACCCGGGCGCCGAGCTGTCGAGCCAGGGCCGGGGTGTTGTCTGAGGAGCCGCTGTCGAGGATGACGATCTCATCGGCAAAGGAGACCGACGCGATCGCTGCAGCGATGCGATCGGCTTCGTCGCGTGCGATGATCACCACTGAGAGAGGCGGCATAAGCTGTCAGGTAACGCGCGGGGTCAGGCCCCGTAGGTGTGGTGATCGCTGGCGAGGTGCATGGTGGCCTCAGGTCGTCCGCCCAGACCAAAACACACCACCGCCTCAAAAAGAGTTGACGGGCCGGCACAGTCCATTAGATTGGCTCCCGCTTGGCGACGTACCCAAGTGGTCTAAGGGGCGGGTTTGCAAAACCTGTATTCACCAGTTCAAATCTGGTCGTCGCCTCTCGACGGGATCCGCATGGGTCCCGTCTTTTTTTTCTTGTTGTGCATGCTCGGATGCCAGGATCCCCCCGATCCTCCAGCCACGCCGCCGCCCTCGGGCCTTCCCCGGTATTCCACCGCGCCTCACGTGCAGTGGGCCGGCCTCGCACCAACAGACCGCATCCTCGCAGTGTTTGTCGACGAGCCTGGCGGCCCGCTGGATCAGCTCGCACATGACGCCGACGTCGCGACCTTTCTCAACGACCGCTTCTCGCCGATCTTCCTCCCGCCCGCTCTCGCTCCGGACCTGCCGAGGGCGATCCTGTTTATCGACTCAGCGGGATGCCTGAGGCACCCTCCGGTGAATCCAGCGAGCCCATCAGCGTTCATCGCGGCCGGGAACGAGGTGATGCTCGAAAGCCGATCAACAAAGGCCAACTTTGAGCCTATTAAGTGGTCAATAGAGGTCCCAAGAGAGCATCCACTGAGGCTGAGGTGCGCAAGAGAGTAGCGGGCGAACTTACCGCTCGGTAAGTAGGTGCCCCACCTCCAGGGTGTATCCGGTGAATTCTCGCTTCTCATTGCGAATCTGGGGGCTAAGTTACCGGCGCGCTTAGAGGCTGGCTCCACAACTACTCCGTAACTGTGCGGTACAACAGAAGTTATCGGCGCGCTTGGAGGCTGAATGCTTGAAGAGAAGTTGATGTCCTTCTCCCTGATGGGAGCAGAGTGGGTTCTTTGGCTGCTGGTTGGCCTGTCTGTTGTTTGCTTTGGTGTTGCTGTGGAGCGCTGGATCTACCAGGCGCTCAATCGCTCTCCCCGTGCAGCCCTCCAGGGTGCGCTCAATGCCTTCCTGACCGGCGGCTCCAGCGACGACCTGGCTGGCGCGCTCAAGGGCATGAAGGGAATGGAGGCCCGCGTGCTCGCCGCAGGGCTCGAGGCAGCGGTCGAGGGCGGCTCGGAGGCTGCTGAGGAAGTCATCGCTGGCAACCTCAAGTTCGAGAAGCAGAAGCTCTCCCGAGGCCTCATCATCATCGGAACCACCGGCTCCAACGCTCCCTTCGTCGGACTGTTTGGGACCGTGCTCGGGATCATCAAGGCGTTCCATGATCTTGGGGTCGGCACCGATGAGGCCGCAACGGCTGTCATGGGCGGAATCTCTGAGGCACTGGTCGCGACTGCGGTCGGCCTCATGGTCGCCATCCCCGCAGTGGTTCTCTACAACTACTTCCAGACCCGCAACAAGACCCTGGTCGCGGAGCTGGAGAGCATGTCTCACCTGCTGCTGTCCCGATTCAAGGGACACCACGCCACCGCACCGGCTCCCCGGGCAGTGGGGGCCTGATGGCAGCCAAGCTGGGCGGAGACGACGACGATGCAATCGTCGACATCAACATCACGCCGTTCGTCGACATCATCCTGGTCGTGCTCATCATCTTCATGGTGACGACCAGCTACATCGTCAAGCAGTCCATCAAGGTCAACCTCCCAGAGGCCGCGAGCGGCGAGGCCACGGAAGACTCTTCTCTGGGCATCACCATCGATGCCGACAAGAACCTCTTGCTCAACGGTGAGCCCACCACCGAGGAGTCTCTTCGGGTGTTCATCCGCGAAGAGAAGGCCCGCATGCAGGCTGCGGGTGCGGACGTCGTCTGCCTCATCGCAGCAGACCACACCGTTCCTCACGGTGAAGTTGTCGGCCTGATCGATCTCGTCAAGCAAGAGGGCGTGGCAAAGTTCGCGATCAACATCGATCCCGTGCCGATGCCCTCGGAGGCCCTCCCCGTCACCACCGACGTCGCACCTCCGCAATGAGCACCTCTCCGTTCACACCGGTTCCGCCCTGGCAGCAGGCTCTTCGCAGCATGGCGCTGCCGGTGAGCGTGGCGCTGCACATCGGGCTGGCGTGGGTGGTCATCCAGGATCGAGAGGAAGAGCCAGAGCCCAAAGAGGTCTGGGTAGAGATGGTGGTCACCGAGACTCCAGAGCCCCCTCCCCCCGAGCCAGAGCCAGAGCCAGAGCCAGAGCCAGAGCCAGAGCCAGAGCCAGAGCCCGTCGACTTCAAGGACACCGTCAAGGAGCCCCCCCCAGAGCCGGAGCCGACCGACCGACCGCCGCCGCCCGAGCGCAAGAAGATGCAGCGGGTTCAGGGGCTGTCTGCCAATTCGTTCGCAGAGGGCGCGGGGACTGACCTCTCCATGCGCGCAGGCACCACGCTGCAGGCCGCTGCAACCGACGAGACACTGAGCATCGACGAGGCTGCCAACTCCACCGCGATCCCCTACACTGCAGCGACCACTCAGCCGCGGCTTCGGAACCGGCCTCCCCTGGAGGTTCCCGACACCGTCAAGGAGGCTGGCCTGGAGGGCTCCGTCAGCGTGGTGATCGACATCAGTGTTGAGGGCGCCGTGACCGACGTTCGCGTCACGAGGTCCCTGAGTCCAGAGGCCGACGCCGCCTGCATCAGCTCCTGGATGAACGCAAAATTCAAGCCCGGCAAGCAAGGGGATGCCGCCGTTCCGGTGATCAACTTCCCCCGAAAGTGCCGTTTTAAGGCCATCGAGTAAGACATGCTGCCCCTGCTGCTGACCCTGAACGCTGCCGCCCAGCAGCCCAACGAGGCTGTCGAGGACAGCGAGGACGTGAAGCCGCTCGTCTCGATGCCCGAGCTTCTGGAGTATGTGCAGGCGCCGTACCCGGAGGCGGCAAAAGAAGCGGGTGTTGAGGGCACCGTCCGGCTGCT
>JAQXDW010000146.1 GCA_029251165.1 Myxococcota bacterium | reverse complement strand
CGGCCAGCAGGACACCACCGCCCAGGCCGATCGCGACCATCACGCCCCCACTCCCCGCTGCGCCGGTCGTGGTCAAGGCATCGATGGAGGCCTGAAGCCGCGCCTTCTGCGTGTCGAGCTCCCGCGCCAGGGGCTGCGCGCTCTCCGCAGAGAGGTCGCAGCCAGTGCGAAGCTTGAACGCCGGATCGTCGCGGAGGCGTCGGGGACCACTCATGATCGCTCCCAGGTGCGCTGGAAGCGCGCGCGGGCCAGCCGGAGCCGGCTCCAAACGGTGCTCAGGGGGATGTTGAGGATCTCGGCGATGGCGGCGCCCTCCAGCTCCTCGAGCTCATAGAGCACGAAGACCTCACGCTGGGGCATCGGAAGCCTGAGCACGCAGCGGCGGATCTGCTTGGCCTGCTGACGCCGATGAAGCGTTCCCTCCGGAGTCTGCTCGACTGACGGAGGGGGGTACTCAGTGAGGAACCGGTGCAGCCGGGCGGAGGCACGCTGGTGGTGACGGACCCGATTGACCACCACCTGGTACAGCCAGCCGCGAAGCTGCCCGTCGTCCGACAGCTCGCCTCGACGGCGCCAAGCCACCAAGAAGACCTCCTGGATGATGTCCTCTGCCGTGGCCGCAGAGCCGGTCAGCCGCTCGGCCACCCTCAGCAGGTAGGGCGCGTGCGCATCAAACAGGTCACCAATGTCTAAAACAGGCGGCACAGACTGGAGTATGGCAGGGGCAGTGGACAGGACAGCTCCTCATCTTCTGCCTGTTCATTCCCGCAGGAGTCTGCCAGCTTCACTTTTTCTGGAAAAAGATCCTGGATGCGACTCCTCAGCGAGCGGCTGTGCGGTGTCCCGACGGGTGAGGCACGCACTACTGAGCAGCGCTGGCCTGATGGAACGCGACAACCTCGCTGTACTCAAGGCCGGCGTGAAGGTACATCAGCGCCTCAAACGTCGCCGCCGAGAGCGTGTCCTCCAGCGCCGCTATCCGCCGGTCGGTGCAGGCCGCACGGACCAGCAGGAGCCGCTCAAGCGGTACCCCCAGCTCCCGCAGCTGGGCGTCGGTGTGGCGGTCAAAGACGGAGAACGTCCGCCGCCGCAGGATCTCGCAGTCTGGCAGGGCTTCCCGCAGCGCGTTGATCTCACCATCGCTCAAGCGCTTGCAGTAGCCCAGGGTCAGGAGGGTGAGGCTGGTCAGTGCCTTGAGCGGACTGAGGTCGCTCAAGGCACTGTTGGCAAAGTGCCAGGACCACGACGTGCCATGGTTGAGGTGCAGCGTGGTGAGGTTGGTCAGCGCCTTCAGCGGGCTGAGGTCTCCCATCCCGGGATGACCAAACCGCAGGGTGAGCCCCTTCAGTGCCTTCAGCGGCTGGAGATCCTGCAGCGCTACGCACTCATAGAGGTCGAGCGAGGTGAGGCTGACCAGCCCCTCCAGTCCGCTGAGATCGACCAGGGCACGACAGTCTTGCAGGTCGAGCGTGCTGAGGCTGGTCAGTCCGCTCAGCGGCTGGAGATCTGTCACCCGCTCGCAGAGCCTGAGCTGCAGCCCCTTGAGGCTGCTCAGGCCCTCGAGTCCGCTGAGGTCGCTGAGGTGCTTGCCGCTGTAGATTCTCAGCGACCTCAGCCCGGAGAGCGCGCTCAGAGACCGGAGGTCGCTCATCGCGCACCGCGAGAGGTCGAGCGTGGTCAGTGTCGTGAGCCCGCTGAGCGCCTGGAGCCTGGTGACGGCGGTGCAGCCATTGAGGTTCAGTTCCTGAAGGCTGCTCAGGCCCTCGAGTCCGCTGAGATCACTCAGAGACTGGCAGTTGATGAGGTTAAGCGCGGTGAGGCGGACCAGCCCCTTGAGGGCTTGGATGTCTTGAAGAGCCTTGCAGCCCCTGATGTCGAGGGTGGTCAGGCTGACCAGGCCCTCCAGGCCATCGAGGCTTGTCAGGATGGCATTCCAGCGACCGGATCCCTGGTTGAAGGAGAGCTCCAGCGTCTCCACGCTGCTCAGGCCAGCCAGCGGCCGCAGATCCTGAACAGCAGGGCACTCCGAGAGGTTGAGCGCGGTGAGGTTGACCAGCCCCCTCAGCGGCTGGAGATCTTCGATGCCAGAGCCGCTGAGGTCGAGCGTCGTCATCGACTCCAGCAGGCCGACCTGTCGGGCGACCGCCAGCGCAACGCCAACACGGTGCACCTTCTTGACCCGCTTCTTGATCTCCCCCTCTCCCAGGAGCAGCCTCCCCTCCGCAGAGAAGCGGACCCCCTCGGCCAAGACCGCCCAGAGCGCAGGATCGTCTGCGGCGCTGATGAGCACCAGCCCCTGACGGACGTCAACCCAGGCGGTGGACTTGATGAGCTTTCGGATGCCTGCCAGGCTCTTGCGTTGCTCTTTGCTGAGTGCCATGTCGAGCCCCGGATTGTGACGATGAGACAATAGCAAAGTTTGTATTTACGTGATTGTACGTACACACTCTGCACCGCGCATGCCAGCCTCCGCCACAGCGGCACCACCATCACGCCCGTGATGACGAAGGCCTGCCGAAGCACGCGCTCCGCTTCCCCAGCCACCCCCACTCTGGCCAGTCCGCAGTGTTCTTCAGAGCTCTGTTATCGCCACTTGAACGTGTAAGTCCTGGCCGTCTTCAGTCTCGAAATACTGCTCTACATGTACGGTCTCGTCGAGGCTGACCATCGCGCGATTCAGCTCCTCATCGCTCAGCGCATCAGCCGGGACATCCCCGATGTGAGTAATGCGGGCGCCAGAAACCAGCTTCCGAGCCCAAGGCCCCGAGTCCACAGGCCGGATCCAGATCTCACCGTCATCGGTTCGGAAGATCTCCACGCCGGGATCGGGCTGGTCTGGCATCTCCAAGACGAAGTCCAGGACCTGATCTTCGGCTGTGGTCGGATCAACCTGGAGCGGAGCAGACTCTGCTGCGGAGCCTGGGGCGTGACGGGCCTGCAGGCTGCACGACTCCTGCTCTCGAGGGAGCAGGAAGTAGGCACCATCGCTTCCTGCGATGACGCGTGTCCCGCACCCGTTGATGATCGCGCCCTCGGCAGGGCTGCCGTCTTGGAAGCGAACGGTGCCGACCACGCCCTGGGCAGCGGTGCTCAGCTGGATGGGCTCCTCGCACAGGGCGGGCTGATCTGGGCCAGTGGTGATGAAGGTGAATTCTGTGGGCGCAAAGCCAGGCAGCACCAGCCGGGCGACGTGCCGGATGGGGTCGTCTCCAGAACCAAGGACGGGCAGAAAGGTCGTTGCCGTCGCCTCGCCCGCGTCTACCGTGACGTCGATGGGAATGGCGGGGTAGAGCAACCCGTCTGGCTGCGGCTCGTGATCGTCGCCAGGCTAGGTCAAAGGAGTGGACTTACCGACGAGCGGTAGCCCGACGAGCGGTGGCTCGACCGCGCAGGTCAGTGGGACATTCACCAACGACCACGCCTCGCCCTCCCGTGGCTGGACCGCACGCGGGACGTCGTCCTCAGGCTCCGGGTCTTCATCGGGAAGGGGGCTGGGTGCAGGAACGGGCGCAGAGGCCGTCGTCACGGTCGTGCGCGGGGCGCTCTCGTCTGGTGCCGGCGTCTCGGGTGCCCGCTCGACTTCAGGCTCGCTCATGAAGCGCAGTCCCACAAGCACAGCGAACACAACAAGAGCGGCAACACCTCCCCGCGTCATCGCTCGACGAATCCACGAATCTTTACTTTTCATGCACACTCTTCCTCTACTCACCATGCTGCCATTCGGGAAGACAAAGGACAAGCCCACCCGCTCCTCCAGGCCCCTCGCCGCGTTCGGCTGCTGCAGGAACCACCTCGCCTTCGAGGGGCGGCTACAGAACGACTTGCGGCGGGGTCGATCGGCTGGATTCCAAGCCGACAGGCCCTATATATGGACACGCCATCTGCCCCCCATGTATAGAGTGTGAAGCACACGCAGGAGAGGGTCATGGGGCTCAAGCCCGGTCAGCACATCGGGAGCTACGAGATCGAGTCGGAGCATGGGGTGGGCGGAATGGCGGTGGTCTACCTGGCCAGCCACCGCGCCCTCCGAACCAGCCACGCCATCAAGGTGCTCGACAAGAAGCTGTCTCGCAGCGAGGAGATTCGGCAGCGCTTTCTCTCTGAGGCCCGCACCCAGGCCGGACTGAGACACCCACACATCACCCCCGTCACCGATGTCATCTCCGAGCCTGGAGTGGCGGCCATCGTCATGCCCTTTCTTCACGGAGAAGACCTCGGGAAGCGACTGGCACGAGCCGGTGCGGTGCCCGTCGAGGAAGCCATCCCCTGGATCCTCCAGGTGCTCGATGCCCTCACGCTCGCCCACGAGCAGGGCATCATCCATCGCGACCTCAAGCCCGCCAACCTGTTCTTAGAGGCGCAGCCCGGTGGTCGGGAGGCGGTGTGGGTGATGGACTTCGGGATCGCGCGCCTGGCGGACTCCAGGCTGACCCGCGCTGCCATGACGATGAGCCCCCTTCGCTACATGTCCCCCGAGCAGATCCAGTCGCCAAGGTCCGTCGATGCCCGCTCGGACCTGTTCTCGCTGGGGGCGGTTCTCTACGAGCTGGTCACTGGGCAGGTCGCCTTTGATGGAGACACCGACTTTCACATCCAGATGAACATCGTCAGCGGCAAGTACACTCGCCCCAGCGCCATCCTCCCAGACCAGCACGCCGCACTCGCTGCCGTCATCGACCGCGCGCTCGCGACCGCACCGAGCGACCGGTTTGACTCCGCCCAGGCGCTTGCTCAAGCACTAAAGCAGGCTCTGGAGGACGGCGCCGCTGCACGCGAAGCGTCCGAGACGATGGCCGCTCAAGGCACGACTCGGGGAGAGGACGAGGACGCAGATCTACAGGATGCGATCGGCGCCCTGATTGCTCAGGCTGCACTCCACCAGCTGAAGCTCAGGCCCCCCAAGCGCCCCTCCCGAGCCTGGCTGAAGCGCGCAGGAGCGCTTGTACAGGAGCGCATTGAGCAGAAGCCGCAGGTCACGAAGGCGCCCCGAAAAGAGACCGACACACAGCACACTCCACAGCGGCAGTCGGCAGCAGCTCGGCGCCCCTCGGCACGGACTCGGCAGCGGCTCCAGCGGCAGCCGGGAGCGGTCACGCGCTTCTCGCTGGGCACGGTGAGTTCGGAGTCTACGGTGAACACGAGCTTTCATGACCTCGGACGTCAGGCGCGCCAGGACGACACCCCTGTCGGACTAAACATGGTCGAGGCCCCTCCCGGGACCTTCCGAATGGGGGCCTCAGACCGCGACGACGACAACGACGCCGACAGCGATGAGAGGCCACGCCACACCGTTCGACTGAGAGGGTATCAGGTCGGTCAGACGCCGATCACCCAGGGACAATACAGGGCCATCATGGGAGAGAACCCATCCAAGCTCAAGACGTCAGACCAGCACCCCGTAGAGCGGGTGAGCTGGTTTGATGCGGTGCGATTCTGCAACGCGCTGAGCCAGAAGTGTGGCTTGGAGTCTGCGTACAGCATCGGAGAGGGGAAGAAGCCAACGGTCTCATGCCACTTCCAGGCTCGCGGCTTCCGGCTGCCCACCGAGGCGGAGTGGGAGTGCGCGGCAAAGTCCGGTCAGAACCTAAAGTACAGCGGCGCTGATGAGCCCGATGAGGTCGCATGGTACCGGGGCAACAGCGGCAGAAAGCCCCACCCTGTGGCGCTGAAGAAGCCCAACGCCTGGGGACTGTATGACATGTCGGGAAATGTCTGGGAGTGGGTCTGGGACTGGTATGACGAAGATGCGTACAAGACTCGGGGCACGCTGTCGGGCAACAAGAAGACAATTGCCGACCACCCCAGAGGCCCTGAGAGCGGGGTCCTTCGCTCACTTCGAGGCGGCGCATATGACCTCGGCACCGCAGGACTGCGCACCTCCAACCGCTTCCGGTATCCGCCCACGAGCCAGCACGAGGACAGCGGCTTCCGTGTGCTCTTGCCGCACCCATCGCATGCTTGAAGCTTAGCCGTTGAACATATCCATCGCGCCCGCCTGACACGGGACACGTCCACAGTGTTTCCCTCCGGTGGGCAGTGTTTCCTTCCGGTGGGACTGCATGCTCTCGGACTATACCTCCGCGAGCCGCCCCCCCGACAACCTGAGCGATGCGCCCTGTCGGCGGCTGTCGCCTCAGTAGTGCCAGCGGTTCCTTGCCTGACGGGGGGCAGCATCGAGAAAACAGAGGCCAGCGGCGGCCGGAACCACAGCGGCCAGAGCAATGGTATTACCTGATCAACCATAAATAAACGAACCGCGTTTCTCCAACAATCCATGGGAGACGTAAGGTCAGCGAAGGGTCACATCAGAGGCGCTCTACAGTACGTAGAGAGGGTCAAGAGTGCTCTCAACACTCGGAAGTCACCCCGTCGGAGGCACCGATGTACTTTCTCCGCTTCGCCCCCTTCTCGTCCACAAGGATGACGTCGAGACCATCGACCACACACGCTCTCCCTGTGACGACACCAGACCTGAAGCCGACGAAGCCTGCGATGGGCACGCCGGCACCCTCGGCATTGACGACGTTAGCCGAGCGGTGAGCCCCGGTGCTGAGGACGCGCATGACGTCGACGACCGCTCTCCTCAGGCCCCTGAGTCTTGCTGACCGTGACGTCGCGCACAGCACGGTCAATTCGAGGCCCCAGGCGAGGAGCCCCTCAGCAGAAGGCTGACCGCGCTGCCCTGCGAGGGCTGCAAGACAAGCCGACGACGCCCATCAAGACCAAGCCACCGGACGAACGCGCCACGCCTGTCCGCCTCACGGTAGGATGGAGACGAACATCGTCCGATCTGTGATGGAACAAGAATGAAGCCCTCCCTCCTCATCAGCCTGATGTTCTGCACCAGCTGTCAAGACACCCCAGCGACTCCAGCCGAGCCGCCGACAGTCCCGGAGCAGCCAGCCATGCCCGCCCCACAGGCTGCCCTGGAGCCGGCGGGAATGCCCGACCCGAATGCCGCTCCGGAGCGAATCGAAGACCGGCTGCCCATGCTGCAGCGCATGGGTGCGCCCCTTCCCGCGACCGCCTCGGAGCAACAGATTGCTTCTTTTGTCAACAACATCAAGACCTTGGAGCAGCCGCTGACCACGTTCATGTATGGCGAGTACTGCGGCCATGTCTTGGAATTGGCGCGGATGGTCGAGATCGGCATGTCCGTTCCCCCGCACGTGCGGACCGAATTTTTCGATGGCGCAGCCCACAGCCACCGGCCGGTGTCCTTTGAGGCCGCGCCCCTGATCCAGGAGATCCAGGGCACGGTGCCGAGGGACTATCAGCACTTCTTCCACGACGGGGTGGTCCGCTCCTACACGGAGGCGGCCATGGGCGATCCTGAGACGGTCGTGCCCTTCGCCTCCGAGTATGCCCGTCAGATCGATGGCTATGAGCCCTTCAACGGTGTGCGCGTGGGGCTGCAGCGGGCATACAGAGACGATGTCTCCGGGGCACTCCAGAAGGCCGCCGCCTACCCCGAGAGATTCCAGCCCGCCCTGTTTGAGGAGCTTGGCTGGCGGGTCGGAGACATCCAGAGGCTCTCGCTCTTGGCCCTCGACGATCCGATGCAGTGGGTCCCAGAGGCCTCGCGATGCGTCTTCGCACAGGGAGTCGCCCGGGGCTTCGTCCTGCGCACCGAGATGCAAGGGGCAATCCGCTGGCCGGAGATCGCCACACAGCTCACCACGCATGTCGAGCCCCTCTGCGCGCGCGGCACCTGGCGGGGACTGGGCTGGGCTGTGGAGCTCACCAGCGCCCACGATCCAGCTGTGTTTGCTCAGCGCCTGAGCTGGCTGACGGACCCACAGCAGCGGGCCTGGGCTGAAGAAGCCATGCAGTCCAACGGACGACCGGCCTGGGAGCTGGACTCCGTGGCCGCCGCAGCCAGCCCATAGCGTCAGCACCGCTGGGCTCTCCATCCCGCCGCAGCGCGCTGTGGAATGGCATCGACAGGCCAGATGACGATGGCCGGAAGGACGAGGCTCATTCCAGCACAGCGCGGAGGTTCAGGCTATCCTCTGTCCTGTGCTCCTCATCATCGTCACGCTCGTCGGCTGTGCTGGCGAGACCGCCTGCGCCCCGGGCTTCACCCCGTCCGCCACAGGCAACTGCGACCCGACGCCCGACGATGACAACACCACGCCGGCCTGGACCGCTGCAGAAGCGGTCTCTGCCATCGAGGCGTTGTTCGCCATGGGCTTCACCGGTCCGATGGAATTGCGGGCGGCATACCTGGAGCGCATGAGCCACGGAGACGAGCTCTGCCCGGGGAGCGATGTCGAGATCAGCGACTCCTTCGTCACCGGCTGCACCGCCTCATCTGGCTACTACTTCGCCGGAGTCTCGGTGTACGAGACGATGGAGTGGGAGGGCGAGAACAGCGACGTGTGGGCCATCGGAGGAGACTTTGAGATCCAGGCCCCGGACGGCTCCCAGATGCTGGTCGGCGGACACTCCTTCGCCCTGTATGAAGACCTCCAGACCCAGTGGTTCGGCGGCGACATCACCGGCTCATGGAGCATCGACGGGGCCGAGGGATGGCTGGGAGAGGGCATCAGCGCCATGCTGCTGGTCAACGGCATGCCCAGCACCTCCCTGGACGTCACCGGAGGACTGGGAGTGGGCGACACCGCGCTGTTCTTTCCGGGCTTGATGTGGAACGACCTCGACTGCCCTCCAGCCGGTGAGGTGCAGGTCCGCGACAGCAGCGGTCACTGGTTCGACCTCCTCCTCCCCGACGACTGCACCGGCTGCGGCACCCTCCACTACGAGTCCAACGGCACCGTCGAGGACGTCTGCGTGGACTTTGGCGACATCGCCTGGCAGATGAATGACTCCCTGGTGCCGCCGTGATCGCCCTCCTCCTCAGCTGCGGCACCGAGGCTCCTCCGCCTGATCCCCGCTATGTGCCCCTGGAGGATGCCGTCCTGGTGCGCCGGCTGAGCCTCGACCTTCGCGGCGTGCTTCCGGGCGAAGATGAGCTGAGCGCGCTGGCGGCTCAGGACGTCTCCTGGCAAGACCTGCGCGACGACTACCTCGAGGATGCGCGGCTGGAGGAGCGGCTGGTGGCCCTGCTGGCTGAGCAGTGGCTCACCCGGGTCGACACCTTCGAGGTGCAGTTCTACGACTACCACCTCGACAGCACTGAGGAATTCGCCTTTGAGAAGGCGATCGGCGAGGAGCCCCTGCGGCTGATGGCCCACATCGCCATGGAGGACCGCCCGTGGACCGAGACGGTGACCGCGGACTACACCATGGCCAACGACATGCTGGCCGACATCTGGTCCCTGGACCATCCGGGGGGCGGCTGGCAGGAGGCCACCTACACCGACCTGCGTCCGGCCGCCGGGGTGCTCTCCACCAACGGGCTGTGGTGGCGCTACGTGACCAACATCTCCAACCTCAACCGCTCGCGCGCGGCCGCCATCTCCAACCTCCTGCTGTGCACCGATCCGCTCTCTCGACCGGTCTCGTTCGCCGGCAGCAGCCAGCTCGCAGAGAGCGACGGCACCGCAAACGCCATCCAGGAAGATCCCTACTGCGTGGCCTGCCATGCCTCCATCGAGCCCCTGGCTGCCAGCCTGTTCGGCTTCTGGTCTCCGGTGCAGTACAGCGCCACCGAGTACGGCAACTACCACGCCGAGCGGGAGTCTCTGTGGGAGACCTACCTCCAGGTCGCGCCGGGCTGGTTTGGCACCCCCATCGAGGGGCTGGTGGACCTGGGGGCAGCCATCGCCGAGGACTCCCGGTTTGCGCGCTGCGCCACAGAGCGAACGGCAGCGATGCTGTGGCGGCGCGAGGTCCGCGCCGAGGACTTCAACCAGATCGAAGACCTTCGCCAGAAGTTTGTGGACGACGATCTGCGCATGCGGGCGCTGCTCCGGGCGGTCACCGACACCTCCGCCTACCAGGCCGGCGCGGTGACGGAGCCCAGCCTGGAGGCTGTGGAGAACACCCAGCGCCTGCTGACCCCCGACCAGTGGGGCACCCTCCTGGCAGATCTCACCGGCTTCTCCTGGACCTGGGAAGGCTACGACCAGCTTGCCAACGACACCACCGGCTACCGCATGCTGCTGGGCGGGGTGGATGGAGACTCTGTGACCACTCCCCAGCACCTGCCCGGCCTGACCTGGGCGGTGAGCACCGGAAAGCTCGCCGAGGCCGCCGCAGCCCACGTGGCCCAGGCCGATCTGGTCGACGGGGGAAGCACCCTGCTGACCGTCACCGCCGACGATCGCCCCGGGGATGCCCCCTTCACCGCTCAGCTCTCTTCTCTGCACCTGCGCCTGTTCGCCGCGCCGCCCACCAGCGACGAGCTCGATGACCTCGCCTCCCTGTGGAGCGACATGGCGGAGATCTCCGACCCGGTGACCGCCTGGACGGGGGTGCTGTCGGTGATGCTCCGGGATCCACGGATGGTGAGCTACTGATGTTCTCGCGACGCCAATTCGGTCTGATGTCCGCTGCAGGCCTGCTGATGCCACGCCCCCTCCTGGCCAGCACCCGCACAGACCGCAAGTTCCTGTTTGTGCTCTGCTACGGCGGCTGGGACACCAGCATGGTGTTCTCTCCGATGTTCGACATCTCCGGAGCCGACACCGAGGGCGACGCCACCACCGCCTCTGCGGGCGGGATCGACTTCGTCGACAGCGAGGCCCGCCCCTCGGTGCGGTCCTTCTTTGAGAACTATGGGGAGCGCTGTGCGGTGATCAACGGCCTGGAGGTGCCCTCGGTCACCCATGAGCGCTGCCGACGCATCCTGATGACGGGCAGCACCGCCACCACCACCGACGACTGGGCCGCCCTGCTGGCGGGCAACGCCACGGAGTCCCTGCTGCTGCCGCATGTGGTGCTCGCCGGGCCGGCCTACACCCACCAGCACACCGACGCAGTGATCCGGGTGGGCAGCAACGGACAGCTCCCAGACCTGCTCGACAACACCGCCCTTCAGCACTCCGACATGCCGGTCACCGCCCTCCCCGCTGAGGTGTCCGCCCTGGCCGATGCTCACCTCGCACGCGCCATCGCAGGCCAGACCGGTCAGGCCGCTGCCGGACGTCCTGCCCAGGTCATGAGTGGCTACGGCGATGTGCTGGACAAGCTCGCCGCGCTCAAGGGCCTCGATGGCGTGGAGCTGTCTCCAGAGGATGCCGGCTGTGCCCGGGATCTGGCGGCGGACGCTGCGGCGGTCTTCGACCTGTTCTCCATGGGCATCACCCGCTGCGCGATGGTGCGCAGCGACGGCTGGTGCAGTCAGGGCTGGGACACCCACCAGGGCAATCCCCTCCAGTCGACCCACTATGAGGAGCTGTTTGGCTACCTCCAGCTGCTGATGGCCGATCTGGACACCCGCACCACCATCACCGGCACGCCCCTCTCCGAGGAGGTCACCGTGGTGGTGCTCTCAGAGATGGGCCGCCACCCGCAATTCAACACCTGGGGAGGCAAGGATCACTGGACCTTCACCAGCGCCATGCTCATCGGTGCCGGTGTGGCAGGCGGACAGGTGGTCGGCGCGCTCGACGGTGACGCCCTGGGCGAGAAGGTGGCGCTGACCTCTGGCGAGCCCAGCGACAGCGGAGTCACCCTCAGCGCCGAGCACCTCGGCGCCACCCTGCTGGCCCTCGGTGACCTCGACCCCGCCGATCACCTCATCGATGCAGCCCCCATCGAAGCCGTGCTGACATGATCGGACTGCTGCTGGCCTGCGGCAGCGGTGCCGACACTGCGGTCGCGCCGGGCTGCGAGGATGCCTACGATGTGACCTGGGAGAGTTGGGGGGAGGGCTTCTTCACCACCTACTGCCGCTCCTGTCACTCCGCGTCAACCAGCACGCGCCTGGGCGCACCAGAGGGCGTCAACTTCGACACCAGCGCCGACCTGGTCCAGTGGTCAGACGCCATCCGTCTGGTGGTGCTGGAGGAGCAGACCATGCCCGTCGGCGGCGGGGTCTATGCAGAAGATCTGCTGCTGCTGGAGATGCTGCTGGAGTGCGGTCAGTAGGGACCGGCCGGTCCTGGAGACCGCCTGCATCCAGCCCGCCATCGGCGCAGCCGCTCCTCACCGAGGGGGGACTACTCGGTGTCGATCACGATGTCGATGCCCGACACCGGACCGTCTCCAGTGACGATCACCGGGTTGCCGGCATAGGCCCCGCGGGGATCATCGGTGTAGTCGCCGTCTCCCGAGATCGCGTGGGCAAACACATAGACCTCCAGGCTGCTCTGCCCACCGAGCACCACCTCGGCGCCGTACGGAGCGCTCTCCCCGGCGGAGATGGTGTTCACCTCCGCAAAGCCCGACGGCGCAATGCCGTCGCCATCCACCGGCCAGCCGTCGACCAGCTGATCCGCTGTCCAGGCCTGGATCAGCATGCCGATGGAGCCGCTGGTGTCGATCCCATCGGCCACCGAGAGCTCTCCGCTGAAGCCCGGCCCGTCGACCTCAGTGTCGGCATCGGCGTCGCTGTCTGCATCGGCGTCGCTGTCGGCGTCGCTGTCGGCGTCGGTGTCCGCGTCGGCTTCAGCTGCCATGACAATCGGGTAGCACAGCCCATCACTCGCCCGACCGTAGCCCTCATCGCAGTCGCTCAGGCAGCCCATTATCACAGACAGCAGCATGACTCCCTCCTCCCCACAGCATAGCACCCCGCCTGCTACAGTTCGGGGGTGAACATGGCCCTCCTCCCCCGGCTCGGCGCGCTCCCCTCTGGCATGGTGAAGGTCGCAGGGGCGCTGCTGGTGAGCGCGGTCCTCATCCTGCTGCCCACCAGCCTGCCGCCCTGGGAGCACTACCCCGGCTACGACAACTTCCCAGACCTGCCCGGGACAGTGCAGAACCACTGGCTGCTGCACACCCTGGGGCTCATGGGCATGACTCACAGCAGCATGCAGATGTACCCAGCGACCATCGATCTGGTCGTGCTCAACGGCTTCCCCCTGGACGCCATCGCTTCCTGGCCGCTGGCGGCCCTGCTCGGCTGGCCGGCTGGCTTTGTGGTGTTCAACCTGCTGACCCTGTGGGCGGTGGGGCTGTCGAGCGCCTGGCTGGCGGGTCGGTGGTGGGGCAGCCTCCAGGCTGCGCTGGTGGCCGGGATCGCTCACCAGGTCGCAGCGCCGCTGCTGCGTGAGCTGGCCTACGGACGCTCCACCCAGGTCTTTGGGGCGATCTTCGCACCCCTGGCCCTGGGGCTGCTGCTGGAGGCGATGACCACTGGCCGCTCGACGCGGGCGGTGGGAGCCGGGGTGATGCTGGCGCTCTCGACCCTCACCTACTGGTTCTTTGGCTTCTTCTACGGCCTGGGCCTGCTGACAGTGATCGTGCTGGCGGGGATCGAGCGTCTGCCCAAGACACCACAAATGAGCTGCATTTTTGCGATCTCATGCCTGACCATCCTGGTCCTGCCGATGGGCTACACTGCCGAAGGGCTGAGCAACCAGGCCGGCCTGGAGGCCTCGCTGTGGTCTGTGGTGGATCACGGCAGCGAGTCGATCCCCCTTGCCACGCTGCTGGAGCACCGAGACCTCACCAACAACCTGAGCCAGGGGATCGTGGGGCTGACCCCCCTGTGGTGGCTCCTCGCGGGGCTGGGACTGGCGGGACGCCCCCGTCGGTGGCTTGTGCTGGGGCTGTGGACTGGACTGGGGCTGCTCCTGGCGGCGGGACCGTGGCTGACCCTGCCCGGCGAATTCCTGCTGCCCGGGCCGTTCGCGCTGGTGCCCGATGTTCCCTTGCTGCGGCGGCTGTGGTGGCCGGATCGAGGGCTGTTCCTGATGATGCCTGCGGTGGCGGTGCTCGCGGGGGGCGGAGCGGCTGCGCTGTCCCGGCGCTGGTGGTGGGCGGGCTGGGCGGTGGGCCCGCTGCTCATCGTCGAGGCCTTTGTCGCTCTGCCCAACCTCCCGATGCCGACCACATCGGGCACGCCCTCCGAGCGGGTCAAGGCCCTGTCAGCGGGAACCGGCCCGGTGCTGGTACTGCCCCAGGGCTCCACCAAGTTCAAGCTCGCCCATCGCATCCTGCTGGACCAGATTCACCACGGCCGCCCCCTGGTCAACGGCACCATGCCCCCCGACAGCGAGACCGCTCCTCAGGCCTTCCAGCGCATCTCCAGCCTCCTGGTGCTCCAGCACCTCTACGCATGCGCTGAGGGCGGCGAGCCGTTCCGCTTCTCAGACGCTCGCGACGACGCCCTCGAGCCGCTCTGGCGCTTTGGAGTGAGCGAGGTGCATGTCGACACGGGCATCTTCGCGGGAATGGAGACCACCCTGGCGAACTACCTGGTGTGTGTCGAGTCCCTGCTGGGGGAGCCCATCGAGATCCGGGGTCCGCATCGGGTGTATGGGCTGGATTAGGGCAGCCCTACCACTCCGCAGCCTCAATCGTCGCATACATCGCCTCCGGGTCCGCTGCGGGATCTGGCGGCACCGCAAACAGCACCACATGCTCTCCCACCATGCTCTCGGCGAGGGGCTCGCCGAGGGTCGTGACGAGCCCTTCACGGAGAGAGACCCGGTCAGAGGGCTGAAACAGGTCGGAGTGGAGGACAACGGACCCGATGCCCAGGGCGCCCAGGGTGTCCGGAATTCGCTCATCGGGCGCGCGGTCGAGGAGGGCATCAAACAGCCAGCCGCTGACCTGCCAGCGGGGACCGGTGCGCAGGGCGGTGCCGATGCACAGGTTGAGCAGCGGGCGATTGTGGAGACGCTGGTAGCTGCAGGTGAGGTTGTTGATGTAGTTCTCCATGTCTCCGTTGTTGGTGTTGAACCTGGGGAACATCTCCAGAATTGCGCCGGGAGGAGCCTGGAGGTACGCCGCCGGGATGTGAACCGGCACCCGCCCCGAGCGCAGGGGCGCGCCGGATCCAGCCAGGGCATCGATGACCGCCATGGCCAGCAGGGGCAGCGCCAGCCAGCCGACGCGGCGGTGCAGTCTGGTGGCCACCAGGGCCGCGACTGCCCCCAGGGCGAGCACGGCGATGTGCAGCAGACGGGCGGGAAAGTGAAAGAAGCTCAGCCCCGGCAGGCCACCGAAGGGCGCCAGCAGCCAGGGCAGCTCGAGGTCGTGGTGAAAGAACTGCACGGTCGACCCCAGGGACAGGAGCACGCACAGGATCGCCATCGCCAGCATCCGTCGCCAGGGCAGCGCCACCCGCCGCAGCACCACCGGAGCCAGCAGCGCCAGCCCCAAGATCACCGCGCCCAGCCGTGGCGCCAGAGAGTGAAAGAACAGGTCAATGTCTGAATTCCAGCCGATGAGTGTCCCCAGCCGCGCCGAGCCTGCGGAGAGGATCTCCGTGTGCGGGATGGTGTAGCCGCCAGCATCCAGCCGCTGCCCTCCGCCGCTCTGCACAAACAGCCTCAGGTAGAGCAGCCCCACCGGCACCGCCACCGCCGCCGCCGTCAGGCGCGGTGCCCACGCCCCACGTCGGGCCAGAAACACAACGAGCAGCGAGGCCGCGATGCCGATGTAGGCCGAGGTCAGCAGACACAGCGCCCACATCAGCCCGGCAAGGAGCCCATCCAGGGCGCGGCCCTCTGGCCCCACCGCCCGCATCCATGCCCACCCCAGCAGGGGGAGCCAGGGGATGAACAGCATGTAGACGTGCCCCTCCAGCAGCGCGGTGGCCGCGAGTCCAGAGAAGGCAAACGCCAGCCCGGCGATGAGGGACCACGGCCAGGAGGCCCCCAGCGCACGCGCGGCAAAGCGCTCTGCGGCCCAGCCGGACAGCACCGGCCCGGTGAGGACCACCAGCCGCACAAGAGACATCTCGCTGCCCGGCCACAGCCGTGCGAAGAGCAGCAGCACAAAGCTGTCGGCCCGGTTGAGGTACTGCCCCAGGGGCCACCCCGAGAGGGTGGTGTGCAGGGAGGCGTCCAGGGAGTCCGTGGCGTGAATGACCCACAGCAGGGTGTACAGGTCCCACTGCCGAGAGAGGTGAACCTCCTCGGTGATCGCCAGCGGCCAGGAGAACAGCACCGAGACCACAGCGAGCAGCAGCACCGTTGCCGCCCCCTGCCTCACCGCTCCTCCCGACGCTGTGCCACCAGCCACATCCCGTACACCAGCACGAAGAGGCCCCAGCCAGAGGCCACCACCAGCGGCATTCCGCCCACAATCTGAGGGGCGTTGCCCGGGTATGCGCCGGCCACCCGTCGGGCGATGTAGCCATCCCCCGAGCGAAGCACCTGCCAGCCCAGGACCGAGAGGCGCACATTGTCTGTGCGCACGATGCCGACATACAGGATCGCCTCTTCTCCATCCAGGCTCACCCCGGAGAGCTGAACCACCACATACCGACTCCATGCGGCGGTGTGGGAGCCCACGAACACCCCATCGTAGGGAATGGCGCTGATGTCCTCGAGGGTGACATCATCGGTCAGCGCCAGCGATGTGGTGTCGCCGAGCCGGGTGAGGTCGATGGTGAACGTGCTGAACGGCTCGTCAGGTGGCACCGCCACCTCAAAGCGGAGGGTCTGTGGCTCTACGGCATAGGCCTGCAACGCCAGCAGAACAGCAATCACGACGCATCCCGCTCCAGGAGGATCGGTGAGCCATCACCGAGGAGTGAGTCCGGCCAGCGGCTCCAGCCGTCCCCCGACAGCGGGCGCTGACCGACAATGGCGAGACGGGGCGGCCCGGCGGGCGTGTGCGTCTTCATGGAGGCCCGCAGCAAGGAGAGCACCCCAGCCGCGCTTCCGGAGCGGACGCCCAGGCGCGGCTCCTCCGCAGAGGCGGTCTCAGGGGTGCCGTCTTCTTCCGTGGGGTTGGCCACAGCGCCCCCCACAAACGCCACCTCGTCACCGCCACTCAGCAGCACGCTCAGAACAGAGGAAGACATCGACGCTCCGGGGCTCCGTTGTGGGGGGGTAGGATACAGCATTGCTGGAGCATGACCGATGATCCTGACACCGCTGGCCGTCCTGCTGGCATGCAGCCGCCCCGAAGACACCGCAGCCGAGACGCTCACCATCACCGCTCCGGATGGGGTCTCGGTGAGCCTGGGCGAGCCCACAGCCTGTGCGGCCCCCCGCGACACCGTCACCTACACCGAGGTCGGGGCCGAGTGGGGACTGCTCGGGTCGGAGGATGCCAGCGGCGATCACCTGGAGGGCGGCGGCCTCGCAGTGGGAGACCTCGACGGTGACGGCGATCTGGACATCGTCACCTCCTTCACTGATGAGCCCCTGGCCCTGTACATCCAGGATGACGGCTTCGCTGTGTCGTACATCTCGCTGCCCGGAGAGCAGTGGGGGCAGCCCTCCCTCGCCGACCTCGACAGCGACGGCGACCTCGACATCCTGCTCAACTGGGAGGCCGCTCGGGTGCTGTGGAACGACGGGGCCTGGACCGAGAAGCGCCTTCCTGAGCTGAACGATCTGATGGCCGGCGAGGTCATCCGGAGCGTCCTGCCCGGAGACCTCGACGGCGACGGCGACCTGGACCTGGCCCTGGCCTTGACCTCACCCCAGGGCCCCGACAGCCGCATCGATCGCGTCGCCTGGCAAGAGGACGGCAGCTTCACCGTGGGGATGCTGCCCACGGAAGCCGCCGGCCGCAGCGCCTTCGACGCTGTGCTCTTCGATCACGACGAGGACGGAGACCTCGACCTGTATGTGGTCAACGACTTCCAAGAGGGCAACGTGCTGTGGGCCAACGACGGCGGCGACTTCTCCGAGGCAAGCTGCTCCTGCGACGTGGCTGTGGGCGGGATGGGGGTCTCCCTGGGGGACTACAACGCCGACGGACTCGCCGACCTCTACGTGACCGCCACCGCCAACAGCGTCCTGCTGGAGGGCATGGCGGACGGCAATTTCGTCGACGTCACCGCAGTCACCGGGGCCAGTCCCCTCACCGCTCCAGAGCAGATGGGCTGGGGGTCGACCTGGCTGGATCACGACAACGACGGCCAGCTCGACGTGCTCCTGGCGACCGGAGATCTGTGGCATGCCGGCGACGATGGGCTGCCCCAGTTTGACTCCACGCTGCACCTGCTCGCCCAGGACGATGGAGCGTTTACCGACGTCACCACCGACCATGGGCTGACCGCAGCAGGCTCGTTCCGCTCCGTGGTGGCCGCAGACCTCAACGGCGACAGCGTGCTCGATCTGATCGCGACCGACGTCCGCGCGCGCCCCAGGATCTACCTCTCCGACGGCTGCACCGCTGCCGACTGGCTGGCGGTCACCGCTCCCCCACACAGCACCGTGCGCCTCACCGCCGGCGGCCAGACCCAGACCCGCTGGATCAACCCCGACAGCGGCTACGCGGCAAGCAGCCCCTCAGAGGCATGGCTGGGCCTGGGAGAGGCGGCTGTGGAGTCCCTGGAGGTGATCCTGCCCGATGGCGGCGTGGTGTCCATCACCGGCCCGCTGCAGGCTCGACGGCGGGTGGTCATCACACCCTGACCGACCTCACGACGAGGCGACCACCACCAGCGGAAACCGACCCGCCACCAGCCTCTCCAGCGCCGCAACCGGGTCTGCCCCCGGAGCCAGCAGCCCCGGATCGGTGATCAGCAGCGCCGGAGAGCGCCCGGGCGACAGCGCCAGGGCCTCCACCGCCGCGACCAGCTCTCCTGGCAGCGGGTGTGCATCCAGACAGGCGATGGTGCCGGGCTGCGCCGGTCCGACCACCACCACCCGGTGCGCCTCCACCAGCGCAGCACACACGGCGTCGCGATCAGCAGAGGCTATCCGCCGAGACACCACGATCGGAGTCTCGACCGCCAGCCGCGCCGGCGCCTGCGCGCGCTCCCGGAGCCTCAGCAGCCACCGGGCCAGGACCACACCGCCAGCCGCCATCATCACCGCCCACAGCCAGTAGCCCCACCTCAGCTGGGCGCGCGCATCGCTTCCGACGACCTCAGGTCGCTCGCCCCCATCCTCTGGACCGACAGAGGCCGGCGGAGAGTCCGAGAACTCCAGGCTGCCGTCTGCCCCCAGCTGGACCAGCAGCATCGGAGTCTTGGAGTCGATGGAGATGGTGCCGCTGTCCTGCCAGCTGCGCTGACCGTCCGTGATCGTCACCTCCACCCGCACGCCCTGGAGACCGAGGATCGGCTGGGCATAGAGCCCGTCTCCCTCAGCAATGTCGGGGAGCATGCCGTTGTCGCGCGGGCTGTAGGTCGAGACCCTGCCAGCAGCATCGGTGAGGGTCAGCTGAGGCTCGCCCTGGAGCAGCCCCTCAGGATCGTTCACCAGAAACAGCAGGCTGAGCCCAGCATCCTGGGCCAGCGCCGCCCCCAGGAGGAGTCCCGCGCTCACATCGCCTCCCGAAACCGACGCGCTCCGGCTCCGATGCAGAGGCCATCGACGGGTGGTGTCAGCACAGCCGGGAGCACAGGGGCAGCGTGGCTCATCGTTCCTCCGTCGCCCTAGCCTACCAGCAGGCGGAAGGCGGTTCGGTCAGGCCGGTCGCGGTCCTCTCTGCGATGTCCGCCTCCGAGAGACGCTGTGGTCGGAGGGTGTCCGCGAAGAGCAGGACGAGACGCGAGGATTAGCGGGGCGCACGCAGCCCATGCCCTGGTCCGGTGAGCGGTGCAGCCTCGGTGAGTCGCCTGCGCTCCCCGTCGAGCGAGCCGTCCGGACGGATCGTGGACAGGAATTTGGTCAGATTTTCTGAAGATCAGTTGCCCTTGCTGCCGCAGTCAGGGCTCATAAGGGGTGACCCCCTGCGAGGAATCATGCGCCCCTTTTCCCTCATCGCTCTCCTGACGGTGGGCTGCGCACAGGAGCCCGGACCGTCTGAGGCTGCCCTCCTGGCCCTCAGCCCGACCGAGCTCAACAACAGCTACCGCGATCTCCTGGGCTTCTCGTCCGATCCCGATGACTGGCCAGAGGCCCCCGAGATCGCTGCCCGCCTCAACCCAGGGCTCGACGGGCTCAGCAGCATCTTTGGAACGACCTCGGCGGCACCGGACCCCTGGCCCTGGGCCTTTCCTGAAGAGGCCGGCGTCGATGGCTTCGACGGCATGGCCGATGGACAGGAAGCCACGGCCTATCAGGTCGAAGAGCTCCAGAAAGCTGCGGTCCACTACGCATCCTACGCCCTCGTCTCTCGGGCCTTCTGGAGCTGCGAGGACTGGGAATCTCAGGACACCGAGACCCAGTGGAGCTGCGGCTGGACCAGCGTGAAGCGGTTCACCGAGCGGGCATGGCGCAGGCCTCTTCAGGACGACGAGCAGGACCAGCTCCAGGAGCTCTGGGCCGCGCAGGCCGGGCAGGGAGACCTCCAGGAGGCCGTGGTGATCACCCTCGCCGCCGTCCTCCAGTCGCCTCAGTTCCTCTTCCGCCTTGAGGCTGGGGCCGTCGACTCCCGGCCAGCAGACGGCACCATTCCCCTGACCGACTGGGAGCTCGCCAGCCGACTCAGCTACTTCCTCTGGGACTCCATGCCAGACGGCGCGCTGTTCGCCGCCGCCGCCGCCGGGGAGCTGTCCACGGACGCAGGGCTCCAGGAGCAGACACAGCGCATGCTCGACCACGATCGGGCCGGCGACACCCTGGTGCGCTTCCACGCCCGCTGGCTCGGAGCAGACGCCGTCCTCGGCATCTCCCCGGCCCGCTCCGCCTACGGACCCCTCTACGGCCTGGACCCCTACCCCGAGACCGACACCACCGGAGATGAAGACTGGCCCCGGGCGCTCGGCCCCGTGCGGCACTCGATGGCGGCCGAGTTCGACCTCTTCGTGCGGGAGACCCTGCTCTCCGGCGGCGGGACGCTGACCGCCCTGCTGACCTCGCGAGACGGCTGGAGCAGCGCCGTCACCAAGTCCATCTACGGAACGCTGGAGAGCCGGGACGGCGTCGACTCGGTGTCCTGGGACTACGAAGGAATCGCAGCCTCCACGACCTACTCCGGCACCCTCAGCATGGAGCCCGTCCGCTTTCCGCAGGGAGAGCGTGCCGGAATCCTGGGCCTCCCTGCGGTGCTCGCCGTCGGAAGCTACGCCGTTCACCCCGCCCCCATCCTGCGCGGCAAGACCGTGCTGGAGCGCCTGACCTGCACCGAGATGGGGGTGCCGCCCGTGGGGGCGGAGGGCGCGGCGCCACCGGACATCGAGGAGGCCGAGGCCACCAACCGCACGCGCACGGAGCAGGCCACCTCGCCGGCAGAGTGTGTCGCCTGTCACGATGTGCTCAATCCCCCAGGCTTCGCCTTCGAGCACTACGACGCCATCGGCCGCTACCGCTCTGAGGACAACGGTCTCCCGGTGGATGCCAGCGGCAGCTTCTCCGTCAGCGGCGAGGTCTTCACCTTCGAGGACGCCATCGACCTGGGCGCAGCCCTGGCCGCGAGCACAGTGGTCCGGGACTGCTACGTCCTGCACCAGACCCGCGTGGCGACCGGAGAGCACCTCGACACCGATGACCCCCGCCTGGCGCCCCTTCGGTCATCCTTCCGCACAAACGACGACGTGACCAGTCTCCTTGAGGACATCGTGCTCAGCGACTTCTTCCGAACACTCCCCGTCTCAGAGGCACAGCCATGAGCCGCCGCACACCACTCTGGCTTCCCTCCCGTCGGCGGATGCTGCAAGGCCTCGGAGCCGGCGGACTCGGCCTGGCCGGCCTCCGCAGCCGCACCCTGTCCGCGAGCGACGGGGACGCCCCCAAGCGACTGCTCATCCTCTCTCACTGCCACGGCTGGCCCCACGACAGCTGGAAGCTGCGCCCGTCGGGACTCACGGAGGGGATCGCCGGCGAGGTCGACCTCACCAACCTCGACCCGTCCGAGTGGAGCCAGCCCCTCGCGCCGCTGTACGGTCACCGAGACCGGATGATCGCCATCGACGGTCTGTCGCTGATGACGGCGGAGCTCGACGTGGACGGCAACCGCCACGACACGGGCTGGGTGCATGCCTGGACCGGGAGCTGGGCCGACGTCAGCGGCTCGGACACCCGCAGCACCAGCCCCTCCATCGATCAGCTGGTGGCCGCTCATGTCTCCCCCCTCGACCGGCTGCCCAGCCTGGAGCTGTCGGTCAATGCCGGCTTAGAGACTGGCCGCCCCATCAGCTACGCCGCCAGCGGAGCGCGCCTTCCCGTCTCAAGCACGCCGGCTCTGGCCTGGCAGCGCCTCTTCGGGCTCACCGCCAATGCCGATCCCCTGGTGTTTCGCCAGCGAGACGCCCTGGCCTGGGCCAGCGGGCAGCTCCAGACCGCCAAGAGCGGGCAGGGCTCCGAGGCCCGCGCACGCCTCTCCGCGCACCAGGAGCTGGTGCAGGGACTCGCCGACCGCATCGAGGGACTCGCCGGCCTCGAGTGCGGAGAGCTGCCGGAGGTGCCGGGTGACCTCGATGCCTTTGACGAAAGCTTTGACGCCTACTCTGAGCTGGTGGCAGCAGCCTTCGCCTGCGACATCACCCGCGTCGTCACCCTCTCAATGGGCGAGATGCCCACAGCAGACTTCGGCTGGGACGACGTCACCGACGATGTGCACAAGGGCCTCGCCCACAACATCTACGACGATCCCGACGCCCACCAAGCCATGACCGACTACCTGACGCGCCACGCCGGCCAGGTGGCCCGCCTGCTCGACCTGCTGGCCGCGACCCCAGACGTCGATGGCCGCTCCCTCCTGGACAACACCCTCGTGGTCTGGGGCTCGGAGCTGGCAGATGGCTGGCACGGCTACCGGCACTGGAATCCCGTGCTCTTTGGTGGCTCCTGGGCCTTCCGACAGGGCCTCTACCACTACTGGCCCCACGACACCCCGTCGTCCGTGCTCGTGCCGTCGAGCGTCAGCAGCTCCGGCTATGTCGATCGCTGCGGTCGACCTCACCAGCAGCTGCTGGTGAGCATCGCGCGGGCCATGGGAGTGTCGGTTGATGCCGTGGGAATTGAGACTGTTCAAGGTCAGGCAGGCGACTGGATCGACTGCCGCGGCCCCCTCGAAGAACTGAGCTGATGGAGTACCCGATGAACCACCTGTCCCCCCTCCTTCCTGCGCTGCTGCTGCTCCTGGCCTGCGGCAACAAGGACGACTCCGACGACGCCTTCTGGCAGGTCGACACCGGCATGACCGGCGACGGCACGACCGATGACAGCAAGGACGACAGCAAGGACGACAGCAAGGACGAGACCACCAACGTGTTCGCTGGCGAGCTTGATGCCGAGTCTGGCCTGGGCACCCTCTTCTTCGAGGTGTACGACAGCGCCTACACCCTGCTCTGCAGCGTCGACTACGAGACGGTAGCGAGCGAGCTGTCGGATGACTGCAGCGACTGTGACGCGGCCTTCTCCATCACCTTTGGCGCACCGGTCACCGATGATGCGGAGATCTGTGCTGCCCACATGGGCTTCGAGGGCAGCACGGTGAGCGTCGGGCACGGCGCTGCCGGCGCAGAGATGTGGATGGACAAGGATGGCTGGACCAAGGCCGACGCCAAGTCCGATATCTCCGCAGACATCTGGACCTTCCAGACCTACGCCTACTGATGCCTGAGGTGCTCCCGCCCCTCGATATCGAGGCCCTCTATCGAGACCATCACCGCATGGTGCGGCGACGGATTCGGCGGATGGTGGGAGAGGAGCACGCCGACGAGCTTGTGCAGCAGGCCTTCGCTCAGGCACTCGCGCGGCGCGAGTCCTATCGGGGCGAGGCCTCTCCGGTGGCCTGGCTCTACCAGATCGCCACCCGGACCTGCCTGCACCACCTCCGAGATGACCGGCGACGCGCAGCCCTGCTCGCGACCCATGGTCCTCCGGCGTGGTGCCGACCAGACTCTCCCAGCACCGCTGAGGCAAGGGCCTTCCTTCGGGAGCTCTGGGCACGCTTGCCCGATGAGCTCGCGGAGATCGGCACCTACCACTACCTGGATGGCCTCACCCAGGTCGAGATTGCAGAGCTGCTCGGATGCTCCCGCCGAACCATCGGCCACCGCCTCGAAGCCCTGCGCGTCCGTGTCCGAAAGGATGCAGAACCAATCGGAAAGCTCCATGTCTCTCCACCTTACTGACCTCGCTCTTGAGCGCCTGCTGAAGCGAGAGGCGCGCCCCCCAGAAGAGCACGAGCACCTCCACGACTGCGATGCCTGCTGGGCGCGCTGGCTGGTCCTGCACGAGGACGAGGGCTGGCCCGCGCCGAGCCGCACCCTCCGCGCGGTGCCCCCGCCGCCCCGCCGTTGGCTGCCCTGGATGGTGGCCGCAGGCTCGACGGCTGTCGCCCTGGCAGCCCTCGCGCTGCTGGCCATCCAGCCCTCTCCCTCGGTCATGCAGGCCGAGGTCCTCAAGCTCGAAGAGCAGCTCGAGCTCCTCCAGACCGAGACAAGCAGCGTGGAGGCCACGCGCGAGCAGCACCAACAAGCCGCTGAGCAGGAGCGCGCCCAGCGCGACGAGACCGCACCCCTCGAGAGCACCGGACAGCCAGCGATCGCGGTCCGCCCTCCAGCGAGGACGCCGCGATCCAAGGCGCCGGCACGCGAGCAGCGCGATGATCACAGAGATGCTGCGCGCGCGGCGAAGCTCGAGGGCCTCAGCGCAGCGCGAGACGAGGCCCTGCCCATGGGCTCAAATGCCATCGCCATTGCTGTAGACCAGCTGGTGGAGCGCGATGCCATCGCGGAAGATGTGGCGCTGACGGTCCAGGACCTGCTCGAGGAGGAGCTGGATGAGACCTGGCGCATCAAGGAAGCCACCGCTACCGGAGACCTCACCACGAAGGAGGCCTGGACGGACTGGAAGCGCCTCCGCGAAGAGACCGACAGCGCCCTCCTCGACCTCCTTGAGCCTGATCAGGTGACGGCCCTTCGCCAGGAGGCGGACGCCAAGGACAAGTAGGCTGGCGCGGTGGCCAGCGCGTGCAGTCCACGATCGTCGGTGTGGGCTTGCTGACAGTAGACCTCAACGTTGGACGCGGTCTGCCCTGCGATCGATGTCGCGAGGGCGCAGACGAGCTCAGCGCGGGTCGGGTAGTGGTACTGAAGCGCCCCGAGCTTGAGGCCGCTCGCCCGAGCCACCGCGCGCATGGTCAGTCCGGCGTATCCCCGAGTCACGAGGATGTTCAGCGCTTCCCGAAGAATCTGTTGCTTGCGATTGCCCCTCAGTCCTGGCCGGCGAGTAACCGGTCGAATTGATAGAACCTGCACAATAGGTCGTCCGTCGCACCGAGCTGGTGGCCGGGATCTCCCTGCAGCCCCGGACGCCCGAGAGGGGCCTCTTGAGTCTCTCGTCAGCAGCATCCTGAAGCCAGCAGATAGAGCGCTGGGCTCAAGGCACGCCTCTCCGTGCGCTCCAAGCTCAGCGGGTGGCGGCGTTAGTCCTCTGGGGCAACAAAGGAGTGTCCTCATGCTGACCCTGCACTACCTGACCGACTCTCGCGCTCAGCGAATCCTGTGGATGCTCGAAGAGCTCGGCTGTGCGTATGAGGTGATCGTTCACCATCGTGATCCCAAGACCAGGCTGGCGCCCAGGTCCCTGAGAGACATCCATCCCCTCGGCAAGTCACCGGTCCTCACCGATGGGGATGTGGTGCTGGCAGAGTCCGGGGCGATCGTAGAATATCTTGCCCGAAATTATGGAGATGAGGCCTGGATGGGCACCTCCTCCGACGAGCAGCGAGACATCTCTTTTTGGTCCCACTACGCCGAGGGCAGCCTGATGCCGGTTCTGGTCACGCTCTACGTGATTCAGCAGGCAGAGAAGAAGGTTCCGGGGCTCTTGAGGCCCGTGCTGATGGCCGTGCCTCGGAAGATGGTGGACATGTACTTTGGGCCGACAGCGCAGAGTCATCTGGCGTATGTGGAGGCTCACCTGAAGGACCGAGCGCTCTTCGTGGGCGATCGCCTCACGGTGGCGGACGTGATGATGAGCTTCCCCCTGGAGGCCTCTCTCGGTCGTGCTGCGGGCGACTATCCGACGATCCGAGCCTATGTGCAGCGGATTCAAGCCCTCGCCGGGTACCAGCGCGCGCTGGCAGCGGCGGATGTGCCCTACCAATACGCCACGTAGGGTCACGGCCCTACACGCCAGGAGGCGCGGAGGCTCTGCCGATGTGCCCCTCTTCCTTGAGGCCGCCGGTCAGGAGCGGTCTCTCAGGTAGATGAGGCTGCCACAGACGCTCCCTCCGCTCAGGCGTTGGTGGGGTGCTCCCATCGGTCGGGGGCGTGCTCGGCGCGAGCGCCACGGTCCCCCTCACCCCGCTGCTGCATCCTGGTCAACAACGTGACTCGGCAGCCACGCGATGCAGTCCTCAAACGTCTCGAAGATCATCTCCTCTGGCACGAGGCTGGGCACCAGGCCGATGTTGCTCATCATCGCCAGGGGCTGATCTGCTGGAGCGATGAGGATGGTGTGGATCGTGTTTCGCTCCAGCTCCAGCAGCACGTCCTCCAGCGCATAGAGTCCGGACTGATCAATGTAGGGCACAGCGTCCATGCGGAGGATGACGTGGGTGGCGGTGCTGGGGATCTGGGCGGCCAGCGCCTGGAACTCACTGGTAAAGCCGAAGAACAGCGGGCCGGTGAGGTGCTTGATGAACACCTCCTCCTTGAACGCCGCCGGGAACGTCGCCTCGTCTCCCCATGCCTCTTCCTCCTCCGCCTCCGAGAGCCGGGCGAGCTTGGCGTCTCGGGCGGTGAGGTCCGCCATCTGCTTCATGAACATCAGCGCCGAGAGCACCATCCCGATGCCAACCGCGCTCACGAGGTCCCAGAACACGGAGAGGAGCATCACGATCACCATGATGAGGACCTCCGAGCTGAGCGTGAGCACCTTGAGATCGATGTCACGGGGCATGCTCGGGATGGCCTTGAGGCCCTTGTAGTCCATGACGCCGATGCCGACGGTGATCAAGATGCCAGCAAGGACCGCCGCCGGGATCTGAGAGGCGACCGGACCGAGCGCCAGCAGGATCACCATCAGCAGTGTCCCGGCGATCATGCCGCTGAGGCGGGTCTTTCCACCGGCGTTGATGTTGACCACGGTGCGGATGGTCGCGCCAGCACCGGGCAGACCACCGAAGATGGCAGCGATGCTGTTTCCGATGCCCTGTCCGATGATCTCTTTGTTGGGCTTGTGCTTGGTCTTGGTGAGGTTGTCCGCCACGACCGAGGTCAGCAGGGAGTCGATGATCCCCAGCAGCGCCAGGGAGAGCGAGGTCATCAGGTAGGGCTGGATGGACGCCCAGCTGAACTGGCTGATGATGCCCAGCTGGGGAATCGGCAGCCCCTCTGGGATGCGCTCGATGGGGCGGTAGTCGATCCCAGCGGCATAGGCGACCCCAGACACACCGACGAGGGCGACGAGGGTGCTGGGGATGGCGGTGGTGATCCGCTTGAAGCCATAGATGAGGATGATGGTTGCGAGTGCCAGACCAAGCTCGATGGGGTTGACCTGTCCCAGCGCCCGGGGAAGGGTCCGCAGCGTGCCGATGACCCCCGCCGCGCTGCCCTTCGCCAGCGCCCGAGACTCGACCATGATGTCGTCCACTGAGATGCCCTCTGCCCGCCGGATGGTCTCCTTGAAGTCCTCCAGCACCAGGATGCCCTCCGCGGCCTCCTCCTTCATGATCTGGTCGAGCAGGATCTCCTCAGCGAATGGCTTGAAGCTGTCGATGAGCACTGCGTCGTCGGCGGCGTAGTAGCCGATCGCGGGCAAGATCTGAGTGACCAGGATCATCACCCCGATCGCGGTCATGAACCCTGAGACCACCGGATACGGGATGTACTTGATGTACTTGCCGATTCCGAGCACACCGAGTCCGATCTGGATGAGCCCGGCCATGAGAAAGATGGTGAGGATGGCCGGCAGCGCGCGGCTGACGTCGCCCTCGTTGGCACCGACGATGCCAGCGATGATGACCATGCTGACGGCGGTCATCGGCGCGGTCGGACCCGAGATCTGCGTCGGAGTGCCGCCGAACAGCGCCGCAAAGAAGGCAATGAAGATGGCACCGTAGAGCCCAGCGCTGGGACCGAGTCCGGAGCTGACGCCAAACGCGAGCGCGAGCGGGAGGGCGACGATGCCGGCAGTCAGACCGCCGAACGCATCCCCCTTGAGGTGTCTGAAGAAGTTGTTCATTGCTGCTCATTGAAGGAACTTTCGTTCGGTTTTACCACATCAATTGTTTGTTATATTCGAAATAACAAATCATCCGTCAATTGAAGACGTACGCCGCCACCAGCACCAGACATCGCCTCGCGGCATCACACCCGCTTCGCTGAAGGACCGGTGAGGTGCTGCCCTGAGTGCACACGGCATGCTTCAGCATCTGCGGGAGTCGACAGCCGGCTGCAGCGTCCGCTTTTCAGGAGCGCGACGAGGAGGTCTGGATGCTCCGGTTCTTCTGCGCAGCCCCGCTGACGCGGTATCCTCCGACGATGGAACACCCCCTTGAGCTGAGCCACCAGGCCGGTCCTGTTGTCATCACCCTCGCCTATGTGGCGCTGTACTACGCCTTCCAGATCCGGGTGGCGCTGACCAAGGCGCGCCTCGCCGGGGAGTACACCGCGCGGGGCGAGAAGTTCGACCGCTACTTCGGGCAGGACCGGCAGATGCTGGCGGCAGACCGGGTGCAGCTGAACATGCTGGAGCACATGCCGCCGTTCCTGGTGCTGCTGTGGCTGCATGCGGTGTTCGTCGGACCGACCAGCGCGACCATCGCCGGAGCGATCTACCTGCTCGCACGGGGTGCGTACCCGATCCTGCTCGGCGGTCGGCTGGGCCGGGGGGTGAAGGCGTCGATCTTCATCTCGACCCTGCCCAGCTACCTCGTGCTGATCTACCTCGGCGGCGCGCTGGTGTCGGCGCTGCTGGGCTGAGTTCACGGGTGCGCGCAGACAAAGACGAGGTTTCTTTACCCGAGGGGTAAGACTTCGGGGGGCTGCGGCATCAGAGGGGGTGAAGCACAGAGGAGTCTTCACCATGACGCTCTACCACACCCCCTACTGCCCGTACTGCCACGTGGTCCGTCGCGCTGCCGGCGCGCTGGGGATTCACCTCGACCTCGTCGACACCAGCCGAGACAACGACGCGCGCGAGATGCTGCTGCGACGGCGTGGGCGGGCGACGGTGCCGGTCCTGCTCATCCCCGACGGGGGCGAGGGTCGGCTGATGCCGGAGTCAGCGGACATCGTGGCGTACCTGCGCAGCCTGGATCGAGAAGCGCCGAGCCAGGCATAGCATCGATGGTGCCCGCCTCAGCGCGCGCCCGGCGGCGGTCGTCGCGGACGGCACTCCGACCGCACTGGGAGTCTGACGCTGGGCGGCGTATGCTCTGCACTTGCCGCACGACACCGACCGCATCCAGGCCATCCTCTCAGGCGACGGAGACACCCTCCGCGACCTCGCGGACTACCTGCGGCGTGTGCTGGCCCGTGGGTTCTCCCGACAGCTGTCTGAAGCAGACCTGTCTGACCTGAACCAGGAGGCCATGCTGCGAATTCACGAGAACATCGCGGACTTCAGCGGCCAGAGCCGGCTGAACACCTGGGCGGCCGCCATCGCGGTCAACACTGCCCTGATGGAGCTTCGGCGTCGGCGGCATGTCCACGTTCCGCTGTCCGACGCCGCCGAGAGTACCCGCGCGCTGATGGCTGCCCCCGCCGCTCCGGACGCCATCCAGCAAGCCCAGGTCAGCCAGCTGCTCCTCTCCGCCATCGATGCCTCCCTCACCGAGCTTCAGCGCACCGCCCTGCTCGCCAAGCTGTCGGGAATTCCGATGTCTGAGGTAGCCCGGAGGATGGGGCGCAAGCGAGGCACCCTCTACAAGCTCCTCCACGATGCACGGGGGCGTCTCCTCGCCCACCTCCAGGAGCGCGGGCTGAGCGCAGACGAGCTGCTGCAGGCGATGGAGGCCGCAGCATGAGCACGGACGCCACGCCGACTGAGCGGCTGCTGAATGCCCTGCAGCTCACCCGCGACACGGAGCTGGACTGCGACGCCTTTCACGCACTCCTCGCGCCGCTGCTCGACGGACGAATCGACCGCACGGACGTCCTGCATGCCATGGCGCACCACCGGCTCACCTGCCCGGAGTGCGACGAGGAGACCATCCTCCTCCGAGCAGCGCTGGGGCTGCTGGGGTTCCCAAGGGCCGACGAAGCTCCCGCAGGGTAGGAGGGTGCCATGAGCCTTGAGCAGCCAAAAAATCCCCTCCACGGCATCACGCTGAAGATAGTCGTCGAGGATCTCGTCGATCGACACGGCTGGGAGGAGCTGGGATACCGGGTCAACATCCGATGCTTCCAGAACAACCCGAGCGTGAAGTCGAGCCTGAAGTTTCTTCGACGAACGCCATGGGCGCGAGAGCTGGTGGAGCGGATCTATGTCGACGACCATGCGGAGATGGCATGGCAGCAGCTGAAGAAGGCAGCGACTCCCGCCGAGGAGTAAGCCCTCAAGCGCCAGGCAGACTCATGCAGTCCAGCGGCGGATCCAGGCCGGCATCCCGCTCATGCGCAGCCAGCCCTGTCGCTCCACGGCTTCAGCAAGCGACCAGCACCTCAGGCCATCATCGAGCGGCACGTCGCGCTGCTCCTTGGCTTCCGTGTCAGTAGCCACGCCCCCGCCAGCACGCGAGCGTGGCCGGATCTCTGGCGTGCTCTGAAGGACTGACGACCGGACCGTGGCTTGAGAGCAGCCACCGGGCCAGCAGCGGCTCGGTCACCCCTTGCGATCCTTGACCACCACCAGCCCGACCACGCCCAGTCGCTGCGCGAGGGGGGTCAGCGCATCGGTGAGCTGGCGGGTGGTGAACCGCTGCCGGACGCAGACCCGAAACGTCGGCACCCCGTCCGCGACGTAGAACAGCCCCGCGCAGCCGGCCCCCTGGTGGTCATGGGAGAGCATGCTGCGGAGCTGGCGGCGCATGGACACCTTCAGCTTGTCGTCGATGCTCACCTCACCACCGGTCTCCGCGCAGTGAAACCGAGAGACCTCCAAGACCAGCTTTCCCCCGAAGGCGCCAAACGAGAACATCCGCCCCCGTCCGGGGCGGGTGGTGGTCAAGGCATCGTGGGCTTTGCGTACTGTCTTGCGATCCATGCCACCGCCTTATCTCAGGTGCCCCCCACACTGCGACGGGAAGCCAGCATGTTCCGCTGCGCCATCGCCTCTGTCGTCCTGGGCGGTCATCGGTGGATCGTGCTGGCGGCGCTGAGCCGGATCGGCGTGCCCGTCATCGTGCCGTCGGATCACCCCTCGCAGCTGCCTGTGTTTGTGTAGGTGATCGAGACCGCGTCTCCCTCTCCCGGCAGGTTGCTGGCGAAGATGACTGCGTTGCTGGCGGCATCGTAGGACCAGCCCGAGGTCTGACGCTGGCCGTTGACCTCCACGACGATGGTGGACTCCTGGGCGGGCTGAGACAGCTCGAAGGTGTCCTGATTGACCGAGGCGGAGGCGAGCAGGCCAAGGTTGTTGGTGGTCGCCCAGCTCTGACAGATCGAGAGAAAGACCCCGCTGGTGGCATCGACCGCCTCGTAGTAGCCGGTGCCGGCAGCGGCGTCGTCGCAGCCGCTGGGGTAGTCCCCGGCGATGGCAGAGATGGTGGTCAGGGCCAGGGAGCCCTTCTTGGTGACGATGCTGTCGACGATCTCATCCCATGGGCGGGGAGACTGCTCGGGCTCATCGGTGATGTCGATGATGTGCAGCATCGCCTGGGGGCGCATGAAGCCAGCGTTGCAGTCGCCGGCGTCGGTGTTCTGGACCGCGTTGTCGTTGACCGTCAGCAGGGCCTCGGTGTAGTCGTTCTCCAGGTTCCAGGCGAACAGTGCCTCCTGAAACTTCTCGGTGTAGTCCGGCGTGGTCGGGGTGAGGATGCCGGAGTTGTTGCAGCCAGAGTCTTCGTTGGCGACGATGATGTGCCAGTCCTCGGAGTAGTCCTCCAGCTCGTTGATGAAGGCGTCAAAGTTGTTGTACATCTCCCAGATGTCCCAGGTCATCGAGCAGGAGGAGTCCAGGGAGAACAGGATGTCGGTGGGCGGATCGACCGGCATCTCCCAGGTGTCCGTGACCTCGGAGCCGTCGATGACCCCCTCGCCGAGCTGCTCAGCCGTCCGGGTTCCCATCGGCTCGGTGGAGTCGACAGCGATGGTCCCCACAAATGAGGTCTCTGACCCCGGCGTGAAGGTCACCCGGATGCCCGTGGACTCCCCGGGCGCCAGGTCCAGCGGCAGGGTCGGGAGGGTGGTCAGCGCAAAGCTGGCGGTGTCGGTGGAGATGTCGCTGATGGTGAGCGGCTCGGTGCCGACGTTCTCCAGGGTGACATTCTCCAGGGCATCGCAGCCCACGCCGACCGCGCCGAAGTCCAGCGGGCTGGGGGTGATCGCGAGCTCAGAGACCAGCCCCTCCCCCGAGAGGCTGACGGGAAGTGTCGGCTGAAGGTCGGCGTTTGAGGAAACGATCGCGACCGCAGCCTGCTCCGAAGCGCCCATCGGCAGGAACGCAACCTCGAGCGCCATCTCGCCGCCGGGCGGCAGCACGAAGCGGGTGGAGTCGGTGAGCAGGGTGAAGCTCTCCGCGCCGGTCCCGGAGACGGTGATCTCCTCGACGGTGAGATCGGCGACACCGATGCTGCGGATGAGGACGGTCTTGATCAGGGCGTCGTCGTCGCTGGAGAGCGGGCCAAAGCTGAGGCTGCCGGGGACGACCTCGATCTCTGCACCAGACCCCGCGCCCGCCTCTCCGGCGGTGTTGAAGGTCTGCTCGATGCAGCCGGTGAGGAGAATGAGGGCGGCGGCGGAGAGGCGGGACATGGGCACGCTCGGAGTGGTGAATCGGGCATATCCTACCACTACACCCCTCAATCTCGCGCAACAGTCCAGCCACCGTGCGCAGCGGTGGTGCCCGCGTCAGTCCTCTTCGAGCTGCCGGGCTACGGGCACCACCGCCGCCCTCGGCTTCAGCCCGAGCCAGCCTCGGATCCGCTGGCCGAGGGTCTTGCGGTGCTGGGGAGGCGGGAGGGTCTGGAGATAGGGCAGCCAGCTGCCGAGCAGCTCGTGGGTGAACTGCTGCTGGACGCTGCCTTGACCGGTGGTCATCATCAGCGAGATCGAGGCGGAGAGCTGGTGGCTGCCTGCCGAGAGCGCCCGACGCAGGGCCAGCCAGAAGATTCCGGTGAGGACGACGGCGTGCCGGTGGGCCTCAGCGGGGCGGAGCCCGAAGGCCTCCGCGAGGATGTCAGCCAGCTCGGTGTCCATGCTCTGCGCGCGCGGGCCGAGCTCGGGGTGACGGCGGAAGGCATCGACGGCATGAAAGCCTGAGAACGAGGTCTCTGCTGCAAGATCGTCGGCGGTGATCGGGACGTCGGGCACCTCCGGCGGGAGCTGCGCGAGGGCCGCAGCGACGTAGCCCTCGACATCGACCCACCACTCCGTCTCGTCCGGCGCGGCCATCACCCGACGGAGGCGGGCACGATCAGCGGGGCCGGTATCCGGGTCGGCCATCGCATCGGCGATCCGCTGACGGTGGTCCTGAAGCGCCGCCTGCCGCGCCATCAGTCGGGCGTGGGCACGCTCGGACTGTGCCCGCCGACGCGCCGCAGCGTTCGCCTCTGAGAGCAGCGCAGGGTGTGGGAGGTGGGCGAGGAAGCGATCCCACCACGCCAGCTGGCTCACCGCGCTGCGGAACGCCGCCTCGCTGGAGAGCAGGGTCTGGGTGCCGGCCAGCCAGGACAGCGCCTTGATGTTGTCCTCGGTCTGCTCCATGTCGAACATCAGCGCCGAGACGACATCTCCAAACGAGGCAACTGAGGCCTCGAACAGCTGGCGAACCACTGCGCGAGTGGCGTCCTCAGACAAGCCGTGCTCTCCGGGCTGAGCCGCCGGGGTCTGCTGGTGGAGGGTCAGGGCGGTGTCGTCGGACATGCCCCTACGGTATCAGTCTTCCTCGACCTCGCGCACGACCATCAGCGTGGTCCCAGCGGTGACCTCGGTGCCGGACTTCACCAGGATCGACTCGACGATCGAGGTCTTGCGGACCGACAGCGACTCGATCTGCTCGTCGCCCTCGGTGATGGCGATCAGCTGGCGGGGAACCACCGCTTCTCCGAGGTGGGCGCGGATCTCGACCTCGCCGTCGATGTTGGCGCGAACACGGACCAGTCCTTGTCGATCAGGCAGCATAGACTCAGGGTAACCGCCCCTCGGCGGCGTGCATGAACTCTCGCCTGACGTCAGCCCTCGCCCATCGCGATGATCTGTCGGTTGGTCAGCACCCTCACGCCGTCTCCGCCCGCCAGCGCATCCCGCCACATCGCCATCGCGACCGCCTCGACCGTCACCGCCACCTGCTTCTGCAGCGGACCGAGCAGCCACCCCGCCGACAGCAGGGCGCGCTGAGCGATGCCCTCCACAGTGCGGGCGTTCTTGCCGCCGAGCACCGAGCCATCCCGCTGCCCGCCAGGGGTCAGCAGCATCGCCGGGTGGAGGATGGTCAGCCGGGCGGCGTGCTCGGCGGCGAGCGCGCGGGCACGCTCCTCGACCTCCCCCTTGGTGCGGCTGTAGAAGCTCATCGACCCAGCGCTGGCCCCGGTGGCAGTGACGATGGAGAGCTGCCGGACGCCTGCGGCGAGGGCGAGGCGAAAGAATTCGATCGGATAGTCGTGATCCACGCGCCGAAATGCCGCCTTGTCTCCACCCACCGCCGCGATGGTGGTGCCCAGACAGCACAGCGCGATGTCTCGCCCCTCAAACGCCGCAGCGTGATCGGCCATCGCATCAAAGTCGATGATCTCGGTGCTGATTCCGAGCCCAACTGGCCGGCGGACCAGGGCGAGAGCATCCTCACAGCGTGGGTCTGACCCGAGGATCGAGACCAGGGCGCTGCCGACCGCTCCGGTGGCGCCTGTGATGATGACCCGCGACATCTGACCTCCCCGTGTCTCGTCATCGTATCGGCTGGGATAGCGATGGCCCATGATGCAACCGGTCTCCATTCCGCTCCACGGCCGGCCAACCACCGGCTGGCGGAGCGGTCCAGAGGATGCAGCACCCGCGGTGCTGCTGCACGGCGTGCCGACCGACGCACGGCTGTTCTCTCGGCTGCCCGCCCTGCTCCCTGATCGCGCCCTCCTCGCCCTGGACCTGCCCGGCTACGGCGGCACTGCTCCGCTGCCTGTTCCGACGCTCACGGCCTACACCGACTGGCTCTCCGCCGCCCTCTCCGCGCTCGGCCTCTCCGGCCCGCTCCACCTCGTCGGCCAGGACTACGGCGGCCTGCTCGCCGCCCTCCACGCAGCGCAGCACGGCGCCGCCAGCCTCACCCTCACCTCTGCGCCGACCGGCCTGCTCTGGCTCATCCCCCGCCTGACCGCGCTCCCCGGACTGCACCGCTACTTCTATCAGCACCACGGCGGCGGCCTCTACCTCCATCACGGCGTCTGTGATGGTGCGCGCGCAGCGTTCTTGGAGACGTTTGGCGGGGTCGTCGCGCGGCCGGAGCTGCCCGGGCTCATGCGGCAGACCGCCCAGCACCTCTCAGCCCGCACCCTGTGGCCGCTGACGCGTCGACTGGCGGGTGTAGACACGCTGTGCCTGTGGGGTACAGAAGACCGGTTCAATCCGCCTGCGACCGCCCGCTGGACCGCGCGGCGACTGGGCGGGCGGTGTGTGCTGGTGGACGGGGGGCGGCACTATGTGCCGTTTGGACAGGCCGGCGCGTATGCCGCAGCACTGTCGGCGCAGTGGGGGTAGGCACAGGCCGCCACGTCAGCGCAGGTCCACCAGCTCTCGCACCGTGCGCGCGCTCTCCACGGACCCTGTGTTCACCGTGCTCGCCGGCTCCACCAGCATCACCCGGCAGTCATCCTCACCCACCGGACAGTGCTCCACCCCCGCCGGTACACAGATCAGCTCCCCCGCCTCCAGCACCACCTCCTGCTCCCGAAACTGCATCCGCAGCCGCCCAGACAGCACATAGAACAGCTCATCCTCTGCCTCATGGTGGTGCCACACAAAGCTGCCCTCCAGCCGCACGAGCTTCACCATCGAGCCGCCCACCTGTGCCGCAATCGCTGGTGCCCATGGAGCCTCGATCAAGTCGAATGCTTCGTGGACATTGAGCTTTGTCGGTGTGGGCATGGTGAACTCCGTTCGGCTACGCTTGGGACCATGCTACGCCACGGTCCCGCTCATCCTGTCTGCCTCCTCTCGGTCGGGCTCCTCCTGGTCAACGACCACATCCTCAAGTCCGCCTTCCCCTCTGCGCTGACCGGCAAGCTCTCCGACGTCGCCTGGATGATCGTCTGCCCGGTCCTCCTCGCTGCGCTCCTCTCCATCGTCCGGGTTCCCGACCGACCCGCGCGAATCGTGGCGCTCTCCGCTGCGGTGCTCTCGTTCATCCTCCTCCAGCTCTATCCGCCGCTGGGCGAGACCTGGATCGGCGTCTTTGGCGGCGCGCATGTCCCGGATCCAACCGATCTCATCGCCCTGCCGGCCGTCTTGCTGGCTCCCCTCTGCTGGCGACCGACCACACCACGCCGCTGCGCCACCCCGCTGGCCTTCCTCGCCTGCATGGCCACCAGCTACCCTGAAGACATCCGCGATCCCTGCGACGGCGAGACCGACTGGGATCCCAACCGACCGCTGCTGCTGGACTGGGGCTACGCTGGCGCTGGCGTCCCGATCGACACCCCGAGCTTCACCGAGTCGGTCGCCCTCACCGGCCCCGACGGTGCAGTCCCCTTCGCGGTGACCCAGAGTGAAGGGGGCATGGTGCTGCTGTGCCCGCTGGGCGGGCTCACGCCAGAGACGGAGTACACCTGGGACATCGGTGCATTCGCCGACAAGTCGGTCAACCAGGCGACCATCCCCGAATTTTCTCAGCAGGGGGCCTGGACCTTCACCACCGCCGCCGATGCCGCGTGGCCGCTCATCGCAGCAGACGCAGACTGCGTGGTGGATGAGACCGCCGACTATCGGCTCGGTGGAGGCTGCGGAGACACCGGCACACCCGACTCCGGAGGCAACCAGTGATCGCCCTCCTCGCCGCCGCTGCCCTCGCCGCTGCTCCGCTTCTTGAGGCCGAAGAGACCGCCGGCTATCGCCAGCACGCCGCGGCCACCACCCGACAGCTCTCCGGTCGCCTGGTGCTCGCGCCAGGAGAAGTCACCGTCTTCCAGCAGGTCCCCCGCATCCGCTACGGAACCGATCGCTTCTCCGGCGACCTCTCGCTTCCGCTGGTACAGGCCATCGGACCGGACGGCTGGGGAGAGGCGGGCCTCGGGCGGATCCGAGGCGAGGGTCGGATACACGTCGGCCTGGAGCGTCGGATGGCGCTGGGCCTGTCGGCGGGCGGGCTGGTCGCGCCGCAGTCCATGTGGGTGACCACCTGGGGCAGCCAGAGCCGAGAGACCCAGCCTGGCTGGGACGTCACCGGATTTGCTGAGCTCGACCTGCCCACGCCGGTCGCCTGGACCCTCTGCATCGGCGCCGGCCTCGGCACCGAGCGGTACCTCTCCGCCATCGTCCCGTTTCTCATCGACGTCCGGTCGTTCCAGACGATCCCGCTGGTCAACCAGCTGTCGCTGGTCCTCGAGGAGGAGCTGGTGCTGATCGACCACACCGTGCTCTCCAGCCGGGTGCTGCTGTCGTGGGCTGCGGCAGAGGTGACCGCCGATCTCGGACTCCAGGTTCCCTTCGTCTCTCAGACCGCCGGGCCGCTGCTCCCGCAGGTCGTCGCCCAGGTCCGCACCCCGCTGTAGCCGCTCAGAGCATGGCGGTCATGCGCGCCCCGAGCCCGTCCCCCGTCAGCACCGCGCCATGCCCCGGAATCACGACCCCGACGTCTCCCAGGGTCTCGGCAGCCCAGGCCCTCACCGCGCCGCGGTCGCGCATCATCACGACCCGGTTCAGCGGGTTGACCACGAACCCCGGCCCCATGCCGGCGACCCGAAAGAACATCCCGAGCGCGCCGGAGAGGGCATCGACGTTGACGTTGAGGAAGACGTCGCCGCCATACCAGGCCTCTCGGCCATCGACCGTGGTGCGCAGCAGGGTCTCACCGTTGCGCATCTGCGGCAGCTCGATCAGCGCAGCGTCCTCGCCGGTATGCAAGATCGATACTGGCGCAACGTCCAGCCCTGGGATGCGCTTTCGGATGCGCGCCAGCGCGGCCTCTCCGGCGTAGACCCCAGCCTCCGGAAACCGCTGAGACCAGACCGGCAGGCCGAGGGTGTGGTACGCATTGGGCGCGATGAGGGCGCGCACGGTGCCGTGCTCCTCCAGGGCCTCCAGCACCCCATCTCGCACCCGCGCCGAGGGGCTGATCACCCCAAGCCCCCGGTCCGGAAGCCGGAAGGCGACCATGTTTGCGGTGTTGCCCCCGCCGAGGGAGTAGGCGCGGACGAGGAGGTCCGCGCTGAGGGACTGCCAGTCGCGTTCGGTGCGTTCCATCGCCCCACAGTACCGGCTCTGGTCACGTTAGGACACTCTCCTCCGGAGCCGCCATGTCTGCCTTGCCGCTGATCGCCACAGCCATCGCCACCCCCAACCACGCCCGGCGCACCCTCGACCTCCCCGACTTCACCCACCGCCGCGGCGAGCGGATCTCAGCGGACGTCGTGATGCCCGACGGGGTGACCCTGGACACCCGGATCGCGCTGCCGAAGGGAGACGGCCCCTGGCCGGTGATCCTGATCCGAAACCCCTACCCCATCGACCGCTACCTCGACGGCGTGTGCGCCCGGTACGTTCGCTACGGCTACGCCTGTGTGCAGCAGAAGGTCCGCGGGCAGGGCGACAGCGGCGGCGACTGGAGCCCGTTCACCTCCGAGCGGACCGACGGGCTGGCGGCCCTGGACTGGCTCATCGCGCAGCCCTGGTCAGACGACCACATCGCCTTGATCGGCGCCTCCTACATGGCGGGCGTGCAGTGGTCGATGGCCGATGCCCTGCCGCCGCAGGTCAAGACGATCGTCCCGTCGGTGTTCGGCCTGGAGATGTACCGCAACGCCTACGAGGGCGGGATGTTCCGGCATGAGCTGGTCACCGCCTGGATGACCCTCATCCCAGACCGGCGGTTCCGAGCGTTTGCCGGACGAGACTACCAGCGCGCACTCGCCCACCGTCCCCGCATCGAGGCCGACACCGTCGCCGCAGGGGTGGAGGTGCCGTGGTTTCGCATGTGGATGGAGGCCCAGGAGCAGTCCGTCGGCATCTGGCAGTCTCCCGAGGTCCTCCAGGCCGACACCATTCCCGAGCAGACCACGGTTCCAGTCCTGATGATGGGCGGCTGGTCGGACATCTTCATCGATGCCCAGCTCTCCACCTGGCGGAGGCTCGCCAGCCAGTCGATCAGCACGCTGGTCATCGGTCCCTGGGATCACCTCGGCAGCAGCAGCGCCGATGTCGCGCTGGACAACATCGACGACCCCATCGGACTGGAGGACACCTACAACCAGAGCCGCCGGACCCTCGACTGGCTCGATCACCACCTCAAGGGCACCCCGGCCACGCTCCCCGTCGGGCAGACCCTGGTGTACACGATGGGCGCAGACACCTGGCAGCTCGCTCCAGCCTGGCCACCCCCCACTGAGGCCCGGATCCTGAGCGCCGCGCCTGGAGCTGCCAGAGACTGCCGTGCGCCGCTGGTGGACGGGGCCGCCGCAGCGCTGTCGGCACACTACGACTACGATCCCATGGATCCAACCCCCAGCATCGGCGGCGCTGGCAGCATCGCTGGTGTGCTCTCGCCCGGATTTGATGGGGTTCCTGTCGGCCTGCGCGACCAGGACGGCCTCTGCGAACGGCGAGACGACATGATCGGGTGGCAGACCGCGCCGCTGCCCGCTCCGATGCGCATCGCGGGGCCGATCACCGCCACCCTGATGGTCTCGTCCTCCGCAGCAGACACCGCGTTCAATGTTCGGATTGTCGAGGTTGATCAGGACGGAAGAGCCCTTCATGTCCGCGAGGGCATCCGCGCGCTGTCGTTTCGGGAGGGCGACGAAGCCCGGGTGGCGTACACCCCCGGCGAGACCGTCGAGCTGGTGGTGGAGACCTGGCCGATCGACTTCCAGTTCCAGGCCGGCGCCCAGCTCCGCGTCGAGGTGGCCTCCGCGAGCTTTCCAAAGTTTGAGGCCCACACCAACACGGACGAGTACTGGGCCGATGCTGTGGAGACCACGACCGCACGCCAGCAGGTTCACAGCGTGTCGGTGAGTCTGCCGGTGGTCGGCGGTGCTGCCGGCAGCGCGCAGACCGGCGCAGCGCCATGATGATGCGGTGAGGACACGGAGAGAGTCGCCCACCCCGAGCACCTACTCCTCCGGATCCCAGGTCACCAGCTGGGTGTTCATCAGGGCGATCACCTCGCTGGGCTCGCTGGCAGCGACGATGCCACGAACCGCTCGATAGAACCCCCGCTGGAGGTCCGCGATGCGCGCAAGATCGTCACGCGAGAGGGAGAACAGGTTGTAGCCGAGGATGTCGGACTGGTGAGGATCATCCACCCGAGCCATGCCCACCGACAGCCAGTGCTTCTTGAGCACCCGGCCCGCCTCAGGATGCGCGCGGGTGTCGATGGTCAGCGCCCCGCCGACCGTGTAGTGGCTTCCCTTCCGCTGGATGACCCCCGCCTCCTCCAGCCGCACGAGGCAGTCCGCGACCTGCACCCCTGGCAGACCGAGGAGGCGCGCGAGCCAGCCGGTGTCGTGGGCGGACAGGGCAGCGTAGCCAGCGGTCTCGAGCGCGAGCAGGACCGGGAGCGTCCACGGCGCCTCGATGCCGACCCGACGAGACGCCGCTGCACGACGACGACGCTCGGCGAGGGCAGGAACCTGCGCGATGTCGACCAGCTCTGCGACGAGATCCTGCACCCGACCGGTCAGGGCATCGACGAGGTGAAGGAAGTCCGGGAGGCGGGGGCGGGTCCGCCCCGACAGCCAGCGCCCCAGCGCATGCCGCGACAGCCCGGTTCGGACAGCGAGGTCCTGGATCGAGGCCTGCCCCCGCAGCGCCCCCAGCCAGTCTGCGATGCCCGCATCATCCGGCGAGAAGGCCGCAGCAGCGGTGGGGTGGAACCGGGCAAAGGCCGCCGCGACGTCGACCCCGACGACCTGACAGGCCCGGACCAGCTCTCCGGCGGTCGGATAGCGACGGCCCTGCTCCCAGTCGGCGGCCACGTTGCTGCGGTACTTCAGCCGCCGGGAGAAGGCGACCTGGCTCCGACGGCCTCGGAGAGCCCGGAGAAGCTGAGAGGCAACGGTCTTCACTGGTGGATCCGGTTCATGTCCCGAAGACTACCCCGAAAATGCTCTCATTGATGGCAATAATGCGCAAGATTTGTGCATATAAGGGGTTGCGAACCGTGCCGGAAAGACGAATGCTGAGGACATGCTGATGCTCATGATGGCCTGTCTCCCCAGCTCAGGAACCCCGCTCGACACCGGACCACTGTTTCCCACGTGGAGCGGAACTCAGATCGGTGAAGAAGGCGACGAGGCCTGTCTGCTGGAGGGCACCGACTGGGAAGACGAGGCGTCCGCCCCTCCAGGCTCCGAGCTCACCCCCGCTGAGGTCCGCGCAGCGATGGGGGGCGACTTCGACGGCGTCCTGCTCAGCGCCTGGCAGGGCGAGGCGGATCTCAGCGCCACCGTCGCCCTCGACGGCCCCGCTCAGGCCCTGTCTGACAGCACCTCTGGCTGCCCCTCGGCGCTGGGCATCTCCGGAACCATCGCGCTCACGGCCGGCTCGCTGCTCGTGCTCCAGGCTCCGTTCGAGCTCACCGTCCAGGGCCGTCTCGGCAGCCTCGAGGCGCTCCTGGATGAGGATGTGCTCAGCGGAGACCTGTCGCCTGGAGCCCTCCCCGACGATGCCGGCGCGCTCTCGCTCCTGGTCCAGGGCAGCAGCAGCGACGGCGTCTGGTCAGGCGACCTGGAGTGGCAGCTCCAGCGCTCGACCGGCACCGAAGCCGCCGAGGCCGCGAGCTGGAGCGCCGAGTAGCTCAGCGCCGCTCACAGCGGGTGATCACGACATCGGTCGTCGGCTGGTCGCCGCTGCCCGTGGCGACAGCCCCGAGCGCCGACAGCACCTCCGCCCCCTCCACAAGCTCGCCGAACACCGCATAGCCAGGGTTGCTGGCGTCGGTGTAGTCGAGGAAGTCGTTGTCGACGAGGTTGAAGTAGAACTGGCTGGTCGCAGAGTCCGGGCTGTCGGTTCGGGCCATCGCGATGGTGCCGGCGCGGTTGGAGCGTCCGTTGTCAGACTCCAGGACGATGGCGGCGTCGGTGGCTTTCTTGCCGCCGCCCTCTGTAAACCCGCCACCCTGGACGACGAACCCATCGATGACCCGGTGAAACACCGTCGCGCCCATGCCGTCAGCGCCGTCGTAGAAGCCATCGTCGACGTAGGCCAGGAAGTTCTCCACCGTGATCGGCGCCGCGGCGGCGTCCAGGGCCACCACCAGGGTACCCATCGTCGTCTCGATCTCAACGCTCAGCCCGTCGCCCGGCTCGTCGGTCTCGCCGGGGAAGATGAGGCCGCCGCCGTCGTCGTCGTCTTCAAGGGTCGCGCCTCCGCAGCCCACCAGAATCGCCAGCATCCACACCCGCATGCGCCCTCACTCAGCCAAGTCAGCAGCCCAATGATGCCAGATCCGATGCTGACGCACGACAGCCCGTGCCGCTGAGGACGCCTCGTGAGCACCCCGCACGCGCACAAAGCAGGGTGATAGAGCAAGAGCCTCATCAAGGAGAAGCAATGCTCCCCCCGCACACCATTCCCGACACGCTCCGTCAGCTGCGAGAGACCCCGGCAGCAGACCACCCGCCGCGCTTCCTCATCCTCTACGGCTCGCTGCGTCAGCAGTCCTACAGCCGCTTCCTCGCAGAGCACGCCGCCGAAGTCCTCACCAGCTGGGGGGCGGAGGTCCGCGTCTTCCGCCCCAACGACCTGCCGGTGTTTGATCGCGAGCACTACGACCACCCCGAGGTTCAGCGACTCCGGGCCTGGGCAGCGTGGTCAGAGGGCATGGTGTGGTGCTGTCCGGAGCAGCACGGCTCGATGACCGGCGTCTTCAAGAACCAGATCGACTGGATCCCGCTCAAGGACGGCGCGGTCCGCCCGACCCAGGGCCGCACCCTTGCGCTGATGCAGGTCTGCGGTGGCTCGCAGTCGTTCAACGTGGTCAACCAGATGCGGGTGCTGGGGCGGTGGATGCGGCTGTGGACCATCCCCAACCAGTCCTCGGTCGCCAAGGCATGGCAGGAGTTCAGCGCCGAGGGTGTGATGCGCCCGTCTCCATACCGACAGCGGGTGACCGACGTGCTGGAGGAGCTGCTGCGGTTCACCCTCCTCCTCCGCAGCCACGCACCCTACCTCGGCACCCGGTTCTCCGAGCAAGAGGAGCTGCGCAAGGCCGGCGCGCTCACCGCTGGCCTCGGTGTCGGTGCCGTCACAGCCAGCAGCACGCGTGACTGAGCAGGACGCGTAGCGCGGGTCGGGTGAGCGCCCTACTCGCTCGGCGCACAGGTCGAGACGCCCGCTCCGACCACGTCGAAGCCGACATCCTCCAGGACCCGCTGGAGCACGCCGTCTGTTCCGACCCGATAGACGTCCGTGGAGCTGCCCATCCCGTAGGTCCGAACGAACAGCCAGAACTCTCCGCCCCAGGCCGCGAACGCGAAGGTGTCGATGTCGCTGAGGCTGGGGAAGCCGTTGAGGCGGATTCGCTGAAGCTCTGCGCCAGTGTCTTTGTCCAGCTCCGCCAGCGCCGCGGGGCTCTCCAGGGGCAGGAACGCCCACAGCTCGCCGGCGCTGTTCCCGGTCAGCTCAGACTGACTGGGCATGTTTCCCAGCAGGTTCAGCTGCCAGTTCCCGGTGTCCAGCTGACCGACCCGGTCGGAGTCGGCGATGTACAGCTCATCGCGCCAGGTGTCGGCATCGTCGGTGGCGTAGCCCATGCCGAAGGAGCCGAAGCCGTTGGGGCTGCGGTATTCAGTGAGGGAGCAGGACAGGGTGGCGAGATCTACAGCGTACAGGCTCTCGTCGGAGTAGCGAACGTACGCTGTCCCGCTCCGGGAGACCGCCATCGAGCCCGGTGATCCTCCGCCGCAGCTTATCTGGCCCTCGACGGTGAACGCTCGTGAGTCCGGGTCGAACAGGTAGAGCGTGCTGTTGTCGCGATCGATGACGTAGATGAGGTCGGAGGTCTCGGTGCAGTCATCCTCCGGCGGATCCTCTTCATAGGAAGGCTCATCCTCGTCCTTGCCTTCATCATTGGCCGGCTCGGTGGGCTCTCCGGTGTCGCCGGTGTCCTCCGCCTGAGGTGCTGGCGTCGTCTCTTCGGGAGCTGCGGTGTCGTCTCCCTCCGACTGGGGCCCCGTCAGCTCCTGGAGACTGAAGTCAGTGGCACAGCCGGTCAGCAGAAGCAGGGCGAGACGAGACATGAGCGAACTCCAGTTTGCAAGATCACTGTGACCGCGCCCAAGCAACAAGAAAAGCAAACCTTTCTGCTCGTCAGCAACAGATTATTTAATACTACGCCCCAGCAACGCCTCCGCAAAATGCGCTGCAGCCCGTCCGAGGGGAACATCGGAGCGATGGACGAGCTTGGGATTGTAGGTCCAGCGCTGCCCGCCGATGCCGACCAGGGTGCCCGCAGCCAGGTCCGCAGCGATCAAGTGCTCCGGCAGCCAGCCGAACCCGACCCCCGACAGCGCCGCCAGCCGCTTGGAGTGGAAGTCCGAGAGGTAGACGACATGCTGACTGCGGTTGAAGGTCTGCTTTGGGGTCCGGGCATAGCGGGGCGAGGAGTCCTTGACGACGAGCTCGAAGTGATCCGTGAGGTCGGGCTCTTCCTCGGTGGTGGCGGGGTGCTCGGGTGCCGCAACGAGCACCATGTCCAGGGGCGGAAGGTCATGAATGGTCAGCGGATCGTCTTCCGGATCGAAGTCGAGGATCAGCATCAGTGCAGCCCCATCAGCCTTCCAGCGATCCGGCACCCCTTCCTGATACTCGACGTCCAGCCGAACTCGGGTCGGAATCCGACGCGCGGTGAATGCTGCCAGCGCTGAGGCGATCGGCCCCATTGGGTACACCCCGTCCACCACCACCTGAAGCTCCGGCTCCCAGCCATCCCGGATCTCTCGGGCCACCTGCTCCAGTCCGCGGGCGTGGGCGAGGACCTCTCGGGCGCTCTCCAGCAGCCGACGCCCGGCCGGCGTGAGCACGGTGCGGTTGCCCAGCCGCTGAAACAAGGTCACGCCGAGCTGAGACTCCATGGTCCGAACCGCGTAGCTGATGGCAGAGGGAACCCGATGGAGAGAAGCGGCCGCGGCTGCAAAGGTGCCGCGGCGATCAATGGTGTCCAGGACGAGCAGCTGGTCGAGGGTGTGGTTGAGGTTCATGGGGTTGGCCAGCAGGGGGGTGGCAGCGAAGGGAGCATCAGCAGCCTCGTCTCCACTCGATTCTCACCGGGCAGCCACTCCCCTGTCGAGCGTCGCCTCTCGACCCGCATCTCGAATCGCTTCGTTCAGCCTCGGGATCACGTGCTCGTCAGTGTATCGGATGAGGTGCTCTCCCTGGAATGCGTGGATGATCATCCACTCCACCTTCGACGGCGTCCGTCGCGCGGTGTGGGCCAGGAGCGACCAGAACTGCCGACGGCGGGGGCTGAGGACGCCGATCTTGACTATCGAGCGCCCGAAGTCCTTGAGGCGCGCCCGGCTCGGAAGGGACTTGGGAGAGGGGGTGGGGCCGGCGAGGTCGATGTGTGCGCGGCAGCGTCGGTAGTAGCCCTCTGCGGAGTACACCTCCGCCATGAGCTTCGCGTACCCCATCAGGAGTACCTTCTCGTCCATGGTCGGCTCGAAGTTGGGTCGGCCAAACTGATCGCCAGTCGAGGCAGAGCGCAGTCGTCCTTCTTTCTCCAGCCTCCGCCACAGGGCGGTGCCAGGCAGCGCAGCGAGCAGACCGACCATCGCCAGGGGAATGGGAGAATCCGAGATGAACTCGCGCTGGAGGCGGAAGATCTCCTGATCGTCGTTGTCGAAGCCGACGATAAAGCCCCCCATGATCTCCAGACCCGCGACGGTGAGGGTATCGATGGCGGTGCGCAGATCGACGCGGAGGTTCTGGGTCTTGCCAGACTCCTTGAGCGAAGCCGCGGATGGCGTCTCGATGCCCAGAAAAACAGAGCCGAAGCCCGCCTGAACCATCTCAGCGGTCAGCTTTGTGTCGCTGGCGAGATCGACGGTGGCCTCGGTGTAGAACGAGAACGGGTAGTTTCGCTCCTCCTGGAACGTCTTGATCGTCGGCAGCATCTTGCGGACCGCGCGGCGGTTGCCGATGAAGTTGTCGTCGACGAAGAAGATCCGCCCCCGATAGCCAGCCTTGTACAAGGCCTCGAGCTCGGCAAACACCTGCTCGGCATCCTTCACCCTGGGTCGACGGCCGAAGATCTCGATGATGTCGCAGAACTCGCAGAGGTAGGGGCAGCCTCGGGAGTACTGGAGGCTGACCGAGGAGTAGTCGGACAGGGTGAGGAGGCTGTAGCGGGGAATCGGAGATGTGGTGACATCCGGGCGATCCTCGGGCGCATCCAGGATGACCCGCCCGCTCGCAGCAATGGCCTCTTCCAGCGCCTCGATGCGACCCTCGGCCTCGCCACGGAAGATGACATCTGCCGCCTCGAACAGCTCGGGTGCAGTGGTCGGTGCTGGACCGCCGACCACGGTGCGTTTGCCGAGCGCCTGGGCACGGCTGAGGGTGTCGTTCATCGACCCTGCCTGGATCAGCATCCCGCCGACCATCACCACGTCCGCCCAGCGGATGTCGGAATCCTGAAGGCTCTGGGTGTTGCGATCGACCAGCCGCAGCGACCAATCATCCGGCAGCATCGCGGCCAGAGTCAGCATGCCGAGCGGCGGGAGGGTGGCTTTCTGTCCGACCATCTCCGTGGCGTACTGAAACCCCCAGTAGGTGATCGGAAATTCGGCGTAGACAAGAAGAACCTTCATGCTTGCCCATCTATCCCAGCCCGACCAGCAATGCTGAGAAAGGGACCGGTCAGCAGAAGTACCTGCATCTCAGCCCGCGGACTCGGGGCCGCTCAGTGGGGACTCGACCTGCCACAGGAAGCAAGAGCCGCGCTGCGCTCTTCCAGCAGACATCTAAACCGCCCTTCTTAAGCAAAAAATGTACCGCGCAACTACAAGCTTGAAAAAAAACAAGGTGTACGCCCATTCTCACCGAGAACGAGCCATTGAATTTGAATTCAACCTCATGTTAGGATGTAGCCGAAGAATCCAATCATCAAAGAGAGAAAGATCGGGTGGGACTGCCGTCCCTGCAGAGCATGTCAAAGAGCTGCGCGTATCTCCGGAATCACAGTCCTCAGATACGCGCCCAGTCAGCGAAGAGGGTCCTTGTCTGAGGAAACTTGTCTGGGGAAATTCGAAGCGCTGAATCCTGGATGCTCAACTTGCGCCGGCTGGACTCTGATGAGGCCTGAGAACAATCGCCAGGGAGTACAGAATGAAGACCAGCATGGTCCAGTATCGCAGCGGTGATGGATGGCAGTCTAAGCTCCCAGAAGCCGACTCAGCACAGACCCTCGTCCTGGTCTTTGGTGCGCCGGAGTTCATGCACGACTCGAGCTCACTGCAGCAGGTCGCAGACTCCTTCCCGAGCTCTCACGTCATCGGCTGCTCGACCGCTGGAGAGATCTTCGAGGACGAGATCTTCGACCACTCGCTGTCGGTGTCGATCACCCAGTTTGAGCACAGCCAGCTCAAGAGCGCCTGGTCGACGGTCAGCACCTCTGCAAGCTCTTTCGCAGCAGGTCAGTCCATCGCCCGTCAGCTGGCCGCGCCAGACCTTCAGGCGGTGATCGTGCTCTCCGATGGGCTTCAGGTCAACGGCACCGAGCTGGTCTCTGGCATCAACGCCGAGCTTCCAGCAGGCGTCGTGGTCACCGGCGGGCTCGCAGGAGATGGTCCCCGGTTCGAGAACACCTGGATCCTTCAGAACGGCGCGCCAGTCTCCGGGAAGATCTGCGCGGTCGGCCTGTACGGAGACCGACTGCGCATCGGACATGGCTCACAGGGCGGCTGGGACTTCTTCGGACCAGAGCGGGTGATCACCCGGGCAGAAGGCAATGTCTTGTATGAGGTCGATGGCCGACCCGCCCTGGACTTGTACATCGACTACCTCGGAGAGCGAGCCAGCGAGCTTCCCGCGGCGGCCCTCCTGTTCCCGCTCTCCATCCGCGCCAGCCGAGACACGGACGAGCGAGTCGTCCGCACCATCCTCTCCATCGACGAAGCAGCCCGGAGCATGACCTTTGCCGGGGATCTACCCGAGGGTCACCTCGCTCAGCTCATGCGCGCAAACCTCGATCGCCTCATCGACGGTGCCGGGGCGGCCAGTCAAGACACCATCGCCCTCACCAAGAGGTCCGAGCCAGGCCTGATGATCGCGATCAGCTGCGTCGGACGGCGTCTGGTCCTCGGCGAGCGGACCGAGGAAGAGGTCGAAGCCACCATGGAGCTGATGCCCGCGGGCTCTCACCAGGTTGGCTTCTACTCCTACGGAGAGCTCTCGCCGATCGCCAGCGGTCGCTGTGATCTCCACAACCAGACCATGACCCTCACCGGGATCTGGGAGATCTGATGCACAGCGTCCTCCGACGCCAGCTCAAGAAGGTCGGCCTCTCTGAGACCGATGCTCCCCCCGATGCCAAGCAGTGGTCAGAGCTGCTGCAGCGGATCGAGCGCAGCTACGTCAGCGCCGATCAAGATCGCTACCTGATGGAGCGGTCCCTCGACAAGTCCTCCTCGGAGATGCAGGCCCTCTATGAGAGCCTCAAGCAATCCTCGGCGTCGGCCCTGGCCACCGAGCGCGACAAGCTGCGCGCGGTCATCTCAGCAATGGGCGATGGGGTCATGACCATCGACATCAATGGAAACATCACCGACGTCAATCCGGCGGCTGCGGTGATGCTGAGCTGGAACAGCATGGACGCCATTGGCGAGCCGCTGGTGAATCGAATCTCCGTCGCTGCTGCTGAAGATCAACAAAAAGACCTCTCGAATCGCCTGCAGATGGCGCTGTCCGAGGGCGTGGGGAGCCGGGTCGAGGACGCCTCCTTCTCCACAAACACCGGCCTCTGCCTGCCCGTCTCTTATGTGCTCAACCCCATCCGAGGGACCGACACCAGCGTCGGGGCGGTGCTGGTCTTCCATGACATCGTCGCCCGCAAGGCGACCGAGAACGAGCTGCGGCGGGCGCGGGAAACGGCTGAAGAAGCCAGCCGCATGAAGTCCACTTTCCTGGCAAACATGAGCCACGAGATCCGCACTCCGATGAATGCGGTCATCGGGATGGCGGGGCTGCTCAAGGACACCGCGCTGAGCGAGGAGCAGCGGGAGTACAGCCAGATCGTTCAGAGCTCCGCCCAGCACCTCCTCGACCTGATCAGCGGCATCCTGGACTTCTCCAAGATTGAAGCGGGCCGCATGGAGCTGGAGGAGATCCCGTTCAACCTGTCCGACCTGGTTCACAGCGTGGTTGATCTCTTCGCCGAGCGCGCTGCCAGCCAAACCCTCGACCTCATCTGCCACATCCGCCCGGGCGTTCCCAGTCGGGTCCGTGGTGATCCAGGTCGGCTGCGGCAGATTCTCATCAACCTCATCGGCAACGCGATGCGGTTCACCGCTGGCGGGCACGTCCTGATCTCGACGCACATGCTCGACGACACGATGCGCTTCAGCGTCGAGGACACCGGGATCGGCATCTCCACAGACAAGCTCTCGTCGCTGTTCGATCCCTTCACGCAGGCTGACGCCACGACCACACGGAGGTTCGGCGGGACAGGCCTGGGGCTGGCGATCAGCAGCCAGCTCGTCAGCCTGATGGGCGGAGAGCTGAAGGTGTCGAGCATCGAAGGCAAGGGCAGCACGTTCTGGTTTGACGCACCGCTGCCGATCGAGTCGGAGTCGGAGTCGGAGAGCCGCAGCATGCCGACGCTTCAGGACAAACGCATCCTGCTGATCGACGACAACGCGGCCAGTCGCACGGCGCTCTCCGACCAGTTCAGCACCTGGGGTCTCTCCATCGAGACCGTCACAGACAGCATCTCGGGGCTCGTCACGCTCACCACCGCAGAGCCGCACTACGATCTCGTCATCATCGATCACCACATGCCGGGCCTCAGCGGGGGTGCGCTCGTGCAAGCGATCTCGGTCCATCCCACCCTCAAGGAACTTCCCTGCCTGCTGCTGACCCGAATGGGTGAGAGCATCGGGAGCTTCACCGGGCTGTGCGAGACCATCGCCAGGCCTGCACGCCCTGATGCCTTGCATGCGGCCATCCTGCGTTCCCTGGCAGGCCCGCACGCCCTCACCAGCGCGGCCGGCATCGAGCAGCCCAAGCCGCATGCGCCGTCCGCCATCCCGCCTGTGAAGCAGCCGATGATTCTGGTGGCCGAGGACAACAACGTCAACCAGCTCCTCGCCCGAAGAATGATGCAGAAGATGGGGTACGACTGCGAGATTGTCGGCAATGGTCACGAGGCCATCGAGCGATGGATGGCCGGGGGGGTGGACCTCATCCTCATGGACTGCATGATGCCAGAGCTGGATGGCTACGCCGCGACCCAGCAGATCCGCAGGCTAGAGGGCAGCGGAGCCCGCACACCGATCCTCGCCATGACCGCCAACGCGCTGAGGGGGGCGCGCGAGAAGTGCCTGGAGAGCGGCATGGATGGCTACCTCACCAAGCCCATCGATGCCGCCCGCCTCAAGCGGACCATCGAGCAGTGGCTCCAGTCATCTGAGCCGGCAGTCCCGAGGCTGTCAGAGGTACTCGATGAGCCAGCACTGCTGCAGCTTCAGCGCATCGGTGAGGAAGATCCCGAGGATCTCATCGAGCTGGTGGAGATCTTCTTCGCCGACGCCCAGAAGCGGATCGCGACGATGATGGGAGCAGACCTCGACGCGTACACCCTGCTCCACCGAACGGCCCATGCGATGAAGTCCGGCTGCACCTACCTCGGTGCTCATGAGCTCCAGAAGCTGTGCAGCACCATCGAGCAAGACGCAAGCGAGAAGCGCAGCAGTATCGCCCCCATCCAGGCTCTCTCTGGCGCGCTGGAGCGGTTCCGGTCGGCTCTCTACAAGCGCCTCAAGCTGCCGGCATAGCGGGCAGCCCCAGTCCGCTGCCGACACTGCACACGGCCTCCATCCACCACGACACCAAGTGCTGCGATATGCCTCAGAGGCATGGCCCATCCTATTCTGAGAATGGCCCCGCTGTTTCGTCGGGATCGCGGGCTGCTGGTTGCCTCTGGCGCGCTGCTGCTGGTCGGCACCGGGCTGGGACTGGTCGGACCATGGCTGGTGAGCCAGGCCATCGATGTGGACCTCGCCGGGGGCGACTCTGACGGGCTGCTGCGTCGGGCCGGACTGTACCTGGGGGTCATTGTCTCCGGTCTCGGGGTGACCTACGGTGCCCGGATCGGCATCGAGGTGGCCGCGCAGCGCGCGATGGTGACGCTGAAGTCCGAGCTGTTCGATCACCTCCTCGACCACGACCTCGCCCTGCACGACGAGCAGTCCTCTGGCCGGCTGATCACCCGCATCCAGGGAGACATCGAGGCCCTCCGCATGCTGTTCACAGAGGTCATCCTCGCGAGCCCTGCGGATCTGGTTCTGTTCGTGGGCATGTTCGCGATCATGCTCACCGCCGCGCCGAGCCTCGCGCCGCTGGTCGCGCTGGTGATCCCGATCTGGATCGTGCTGTTCCTGGTGTTCCGAAAAATTGCTCCGCCCCGATTCATCGCCCTGCGCAGGATCCGCGCCGGGCTGACGGGCTTCTTCACCGAGCACATCCGCGCAATGCCGGTGCTGCAGGTGCTCGGGCGCGGAGGCTGGGCTCGGCAGCGCTCGGAGGACCTCAACCAGCACGTCTACCAGGCCACTGCCGCTGCAGACCTGCTTCCGGTCGGGTACTTCAACAGCATCTTCCTCACCCGCAACCTCGGGGTGGTGGCCCTGCTCTGGGTTGGAGCCGGCTACGTCTCAGAAGGCCGCCTCACGGTCGGCGCGCTGGTGATGGGACTGGGCTACCTGCGGCAGCTGTTCGGCCCCCTGATGCGGCTGTCTCACCACCAGGCCACCATCGAGCGTGCTCGGGCCGCCGCGATCCGGATCAGCGAGCTGCTCGACACCCCCCGCCAGATCACCGATCCCGCCCAGCCCTTGCCTTGGCCAGGTCTCACCGATGCGCTGCGCCTGGAGGATGTGGACTACCACTACGTCGCAGGCACCCCAGTTCTCCAGGGGCTGTCCATGACCATCCCCGCGGGGTCCAGCATCGGCATCGTCGGATCGACTGGGGCGGGCAAGTCCACCGTGCTGAACCTCCTGCTGCGGTTCCGGGATCCGATCCGAGGACGGGTCACCGTGGACGGTGTGGATCTCCGCGACCTGCCGCTGTCCGCTCTGCGCAGCCGGGTGGGACTGGTCCTACAGGACGTCCACCTGTTTCCCGGGACAGTGCAGGAGAACCTCGGCGAGGACGCCGTGGCTGCCCAGCGTGCTCTCGACATCCTCAGCATTCCCCTGCCCCTGGATCGCACCGTCGGAGACGGCACCCTCTCGCGGGGCGAGCGACAGCTCCTCACCTTCGCCCGAGCCCTGGTCACCGATCCAGAGATCCTGGTGCTCGATGAAGCCACCTCCGCGGTCGATCCCGCCACAGAGGCCACCATCCAGCAAGCGCTCGACCGGCTCGCAGCCGGCCGCACCACCATCACTGTCGCCCACCGACTGCTCACCGTGCGCCAGTGCGACCTCATCTTCGTCCTCCACCAGGGTCGCCTCACCGAGCAGGGCACCCACGAGCAGCTCATCGCTGCTGGCGGGGTCTATGCCGCACTCGCCGCCCTACAGGACGTCGCATGAGCCGTCCGACCTCTGACTTCGCGCTGATCAAGCAGTGGATGGTGTTCGCCTGGCGAGACAACCTCGGTGCCCTGGCGGTGATCCTCACCCTCAGCCTCGGCAACACCGTCCTGGTCATCACGTTCCCGTGGCTGTGGCAGTACCTCATCGACACCCTACAGACCGACGCCTCTGCCCCCCGGCTCCAGGAGCTGGCGATGTGGATGGTGATCGTCGGGGTCAGCCAAGCGGCACTGTATGTCGTCCTCCAGGGCACCCGCTCGGTGATCAACGCCCGGATCAGCCTCCAGGCCCGGCGGCGGATCTTCGACCACCTCACCCGCCTACCTCCCGCCTTCTACCGACGGTGGCGCTCGGGAGATCTGGTCACCCGTCTCTCTGACGATGCTGGCCAGAAGATCGCGTGGTTCCTCTGCTCAGGGGTCTTCCGGACACTCGAAGCCAGCCTGATTGTCATCGGATGCCTGACGGTGATGGCTGCGATCGAGCCCTGGATGACCCTCCAGGTGATCCTTCCCCTTCCCCTCTTGATCGCCGCACAGGCTGGCGCCCAGGGTGCGCTTGGCCGGCGGTATCGACTTGTTCAAGAGTCAATATCGCGGATCAACGATGCCCTGACCACCACCTTCTCCGGCATCCGAATCGTGCAGGCTTGCCACCTCCAGGCACCCGCCCGGCGCCGGTTTCGGGCCGCCGCAGAGGAGCAGCGCGCCGCAGAGGTGTCTGTGGCGGTGGTCCAGAAGAGCGTGTTCCTGATGTACGGCTACGGCTGGCAGCTCGCCATCGTTGCCCTGCTGCTGGCGGGCGGAAGCAGCGTCCTGAGCGGCGACATCTCGCTTGGGCAGTTCATCAGCTTCGAGGGCTTCGTGATGACCCTCGTCTGGCCGATGTTCGACGTCGGGATGTTCGTCTCGAAGTACAAGCAGACCAGCGTGGCGCTCACCCGACTCCAGGAGATCCTCGACGTCCCCGCGCTCACCGCCCCACAGACCCCGCCGCCGCCCACCGCCGACCTCTCCCTGCAGGGGGTCTCCGTGATCGCTGAAGACGGCACGGTCCTGCTCTCGGACATCAACCTGGACGTTCCCGCCGGAACCTCCATCGCCATCGTCGGCCAGATCGGCGCGGGCAAGACCGTGCTGATGGAGCTGCTCGCTGGCCTGCGTCCGCCGTCTGAGGGCACCGTCACCATCGGCAGCCAGCCCCAGACTCCGCCACGCTCCCCCGCAGCGCTCGCCATGGTCGGTCATGTCCCGCAGGATCCGATCCTGGTCTCGGGGAGCCTGGAGGAGAACCTCCTGCTCGGTCGCTCCGGTGACGCCGCTGCAATCACCGATGCGCTCACCCTGTCTCGGCTCGCGGGAGATCTTCCCGCGCTCTCCGACGGACTCCAAACCCGCGTCGGAGAGCGCGGCGTGACGCTGTCTGGTGGGCAGCAGCAGCGGCTGGCGATTGCGCGCGCGCTGGTGGACCGTCCGTCCATCTTGCTGCTGGATGACGCAACGGCAGCGCTGGATGCAGACACTGAGGCGGCGTTCTGGACGGGTGTGGAGGATGCACTGCCGGGCGTCAGCGTGGTGATGGTGACCCACCGGGCAGCGACGATTCAGCGGGCAGATGCAGTGGTTGTGCTCGCTGGAGGTCGAATTGTGCAGCGCGGAAGCCACGACAGCCTGATGGCAGAAGGCGGCGAGTATGGCCGCATCTACGGACGACTCCAGGCGGCGGCTGCGCTGGGGTGAGCCCTCGGCGCCCTGAACTGTCCGCCATCAGGCCGCAGGGAACCGGACCGACCGCATGCAACCGAGAAGAGCGAGGATGCGCGACAGCCAGAGCGGCTCACTCGTAGGCGATGACCATCCCGGACATGTAGTAGTACGGCTGATCGCCGTCGCCGTTCCAGGTGAAGTCCTCGAGCCGATAGGAGATCTCCGCGCTGGTGCCGCCGGCAGTCTGGGCGGTGACGTCGGTGTCCCATGGGAAGACCTGAGCGCCGGGGCACCAGCCGGCCCGAGAGTACTGCCAGGTGCCCTGCTGGGTGCCGTCGGTGATCGTGTCCGAGCAGTCCTCCCGCCACACATCGCGGCTGAACTCCTCACCATCGACGGTGTAGAAGTGCTCCTTAGAGCAGAACTCTGCACAATTCTGCGCGTTGTCCCAGCCGTGTCCGGTGATGAACGACCGGAAGGTCGCCTCGCTGTGCTCAGGGAGGGCCACAGTCTGCGCGAGGACCTGCACCTCGACCGGGTTGTCCGACAGGCCCGCGCTCCAGGACTGGTGCGGCCACACCGGGACGTTGGCGATCGCCTTCTTCTCTGGAGGCGGACCGCCCACAAAGTCGAACTCAGCGGTGAACAGCCAGCCGTCGCCGTTGCTGTGTCCCTCGGTGACCCAGGTGTCGATGAACACGCGCATGGTCTGGGTACCAGTCAGGGTGGGTCGGAGGGCCGTGAGATCCGCCTCCCACTCCATTCCGACCCGGTAGGCCGTGATGAACCGATCCAGCTCCACATAGGCTCCGCCCTCGGTGCCATCATCGATCATGACCCCAAACGAGCCGTAGCGATCCCACCAGTCACAGCGCTCGTTGGGGCAGGTCAACGCGAACCGACCGGTGATCTGGCTATACGTCGCGGTGTCGTCGGGAAACGCCGTGACCATGTTGACCTCTCGACGGTTCTCTTCACCGAAGTGGACGTACTCCTCGGCAAACACAGTGACCGTCTGGTCCTCTCCTTCGGGAAGAGCTTGTGCAGCGGTGTCCGACTTCCGCTGAGAGGAGCAGGCCAGCAAGAATGGAAGAATGAGAGAGGGCATGATTTGGATTTACGATATCTGGACGAAGAGTGTCAAGAGCCCCCCGACCCCATGAGGACAAGGCACGCATCCATAAAGCCTTGGGCGAACTCCAGAGGCAGCAAATGACAATTTTGGATGCAGTAGACATCACCATAAAATGGACAGCCACAGCGTCACCGTCAGCAGTCACAGCGTCACCGCCAGAGGGTCGCCCGCGTGGTTCGGCACAAGGTGCTCATGAAGCCCCCGCAGCTCTCTGGCGCCAGCACATCGCGCCCTCCAACAGCATCCTGGTGAAGGTCAAGGCGAGAGCCACACAACATAACAGAAAATTTGTAACTTAAAACACAATGCTTTCGTACTTACTCATGGAGGCTCGGATGTCCTTACGAGTAGAATCGAAACAGTCCCTCTTGTCTGGGACTAAAAGCGATGCGGAATCTGACAGTCCCAAGTCAAGCACAGTACTCATTGTTGATGACGACGCCTCCGTAAGAAGGTCTTTCAGACGTCTTATATCCACACTCCGCATGGAATCGATAGAGGCAGATAGCGGCGTACAAGCCCTTCAGATACTGAGTCAGACCAGTGTAGACGTAATTATTTGTGATGTTCAGATGCCCCTGCTGGATGGTATCAGCGTGTATCACGCGCTCTCAGCACCAATGCAGAAGCGTCTCTTGCTTCTCTCAGGACACGACAGTCAACCGCTCGCTCCAGATGGCGTCCCGATTCTTCATAAGCCAGTTCCATGGAAAACTCTGGAGATGGCCATCCTGGATATCCTCGGCCGCTGAGCGCACGCTTGGTGGTGTGGCGACGTCGGGGTGACCACTGCATGCTTCTATGCCTCAACCTCGACACAGAACAAGCGATGCCCAGCCTCTGGGGTGCTCGGCTCGAAGAAGGCAGGGTCGTCAGTCAGCCCCAGTCGGGCTCCGCTCTCCAGCACCAGACGGATCTGGCGGGGAGCGGGTGGAAAGCCAGTGCGCGTCGCAGACAAGCCCGCACGCGACAGCTGCGACAGCACCGCGGCCTCGGTCATGCCCTCTGAGAACCCCGCAGGATCGACCGGCAGGGTCGTGCCGATGCTCAGGGCGTCGAGGTTGTCGCAGAAGAGGCGGATGCAGCGGCTGGTCAGATCGTCGGTAAAGTGCAGCTCGATGGCGTCGTACTGGAGCACCTCCGAGAGGGCCCAGCCAGCGACCGGGGTTCCGGCACGGAGCGCAGCCAGCTCGGCAGTGCTGCGCTGCCACCGCGGCGGTACCCCGAGGATCTTCGCTGCGGCCTGGCGAGAGATGCCCGGCCTCAGCTGACCCCAGTGACCATCACGGAGCAGGCTCTCCAGGGAGCGGGTTCGGACACGGCGACGGCGAGACTTCTTCTTCATCCGACCCCTGTATCCAGCACAGCAAGACAGGCTCACCTGACATCGATGACAATTGCCGGTCGCATCCGGCGGAGAAGACAGTGAGCCGGGACACCAGCCCCGCGGGCTCATTCAGCACACTGGTGCGCGAGCAGCTTCAGCCAGCTGACGACCTCAGGGCTCAGGTGTGGCTGCGGATGGTGAGCGGCAGCACCCGCGCTGCAGCGGAAAGAGAGCCGATCTCCAACGACCGCTCCCAGGCTGATCGTGCGGCAGCCACCGCGTGAAGCGGGCACCCGGCTCGATGGTAATGCACCAAGACTCCGTCAGGCATGTTGTTCTGTAGACATGGGTTTCACACAGGATTGTCGACTTCAATACTCTGTGCTCTCATCGATGAGTATTGTAGGCCGCAGATGATCCTCCTTCTTCTCCTCGCATGCGATCCACCCCCATCACCACCGGTGAGCTGGAGTGCCCCAGCAGACTGCGCAGCACTGCCAGCCTCAGGCAAGCGTGATGTCTGCTACAGCGAGGTGCTGCCGGCGCTGCTCTGCGCCGATCCAGCACGGGGCCAGGCGCTGCTCGCAGAGATTCAGCGCCCAGACTTCCGCGATGCAGTGCTCTCCCGAGTCACCCAGCAGTACTTCCCCACCACCGACCTCTTCTGCAAACAGATCACGGACGGCGAGCGACAAGCACGCTGCAGAGAAGTGGTGGTCAGTGCCCGGCTGCGCGGCAGTACACCCAGCCCCACCTGCGCAGAAGCTCCCATCGTCGCGCTCCCCCGCTCAGAGGAGTGCACGTGCACGGGGCCAGACACCCTCCTGCGCATGCTCTCACCAGACATCTCCCCGCCAGTCAGCGATCTCTCCGCCCTGCTTGACCCCCTCCCCGGTAAGCTCTCACGCTGCCACCAGCAGACGCTCTACCCAGGCTGCCCCTGCTTCACTGGAGAAGCAGAGATCGTGACTGAGGTGCTTGGGGGTGTGGCACAGTCTGCGCATGTCTCTGGCGCGCTCCCGGCGGAAACGATTGCCTGTTTTCAGGCTGCAGCTTCTGGACATCCCTTCAGCAACCTCACCGGCACAGTGCGCCTCCCGCTTCGGCTGGCTCCTTAAACACCACCTCTGGTACCCTTGAAAAGGTCATTCCACATGATCACTTCGACAGCAGCAGGGCAGGCCATGCTGAGATGAACAAAGAGAAGGAACGTAGACCGGAGGGCGAGCTTCAGTCTGCGACACTAGGGCTTCGTAGCGTCGTCAACAGTGCCCAGGATGCGATGCTCATCATGACATTGCACTTCGTGGTGACAGAGTGGAATGATGCGGCGGAGCGCATGTACGGCTGGACTGCGGCGGAGGCCGTCGGGATGCCGATTGCCAGCCTCATCCCCACTCAGTACGTCACACAGTCTCGTGTGGAGGTGCGCCGGGCGTTCCTCCAAGACGGCCTCTGGCGTGGTGAAGTCACCCAGACGACTCGGAACGGCCACGAGCTGTCCGTGCATTCATCCATCACGATGGTTCACGACGAAGCCGGCATGCCGCTCGGTATCCTCTCCATCAACCGCGACATAACCAAGGATGTCGCATCGCAGAAGCAGCGGCAGACAGAGCGAGAGCAGCTGCTTCTGCGGGCGCAGCGTTCTCATGAGCTGGAAGCAATCGGGCAGCTGACGGGCGAGATCGCGCGCGATCTGAACACCCTGATGAACACCCTCAGCACACGCACAGGGCACCTCGCTGACGCCCTTGCCGCCGACAGCGCTGTCCAGGATATGCTCAGCGAGCTCCAAGACACCAGACAGCAAGCCCAGCAGATGGTCGGCCAGCTCCTCAGCATCCACCATGCCCAAGAGCTCACACCGAAGATCATCAACCTCAACACGCACCTCTCCAGCCGCGTCGAGCTCCTCAACCGCATCGTCGGCGCCAGCATTCACCTAAACCTCAAGCCCCAGCCCGGACTGTGGCAAGTCAGCGTCGCGCCCTCACAGATCGAGCAGGTGCTGATCAACCTGGCGCTCAGTACCCGGGAGGTCATGCCTGAAGGCGGCACGCTGATCATCGAGACGACCAACAGCGTGATCGACAGCGTGACCGACAGCGTGACCGACAGCGCGCTCGCCACGCACCGCCCGCACCTAAAGCCTGGCGAGTACGTCCAGGTTCGGCTCTCCAGCGACAGCTCGGGAGCAGGCGCAGCGGCACAGACACGCATCTTCGAGTCGGTCTTCACGCCTCAGAAGACCGACCTCGACCTCGCGACAGTGCTCAACAGCATCAGCCAGAGCGGCGGCTTCGCCGACTGCGAGTGGAGCACCGGCCAGGATGCGTTCTCCTTCTACCTGCCGCGCTCCAAGCGCTTCGCATTGGACAGCCCGGTGCGACAAGAGAAAACCAAGGCACACCTGCTGGTCGTAGAAGACGAGCTTGTGCTGCGCAGGCTGCTCCAGCGGGCCCTGAAGAACGCCGGCTACACGGTGTCCGTTGCCGTCAACGGTGACGAGGCGCTGGCGCGATACACCGAGGAACACGTCACGATCGATCTGGTGCTCACCGACATGGTGATGCCGAAGATGGGCGGCTGGATGCTGTCGACAAAGCTGGCCGCCCTGGGCATGCGCCGCGTGGTGTTCATGTCCGGCTACACCCTGGACGGGGACAACCTCAACGCAAACGAGAGCTGGTTTATCGCCAAGCCGTTTGGGATCGGAGCGCTCCTGAAGATCATCGAGGGTGCGCTGATGGATGAAAACCTGAGCTGATCGACCTCAGCAGACAGCACAGCGAGCAGCGTGACGGACCGGACCGCAGCACGGTCCCCGGCCCGAGCGACTCAGCGCGATGGGCTGTCGAGGTGCTTGATGCTGCCGCGGGCACGGTAGAAGTTGCCGCACTCGACCAGCTCGTCGACAACGAACTTGACGCCGTCTGCACGGAGCGCGCGCGGGAACTGGATGTGCCAGTCGTGGTGATAGCCGGCAGACACCGGGCGAACGCGGAGACGGCCGCCATCCGTGTAGCACTCGACGATGACCTTGCCGGTGGAGTCCGAGGTGGCGTCGACCGTGCTGCGCGCGACCCGGGCACCGGTGGTCGGAGCCGCGATCTTGCGCGCAGCGGTGGCTGTGCCAGCCTTTGCCTTGGCGATGCCCTCCGGGCTGGCATCGATGCAGAGGAGCGAGCCGCTGGAGGTGACCACGTACAGCCGCTGGCGGTGGTACTGCATGGACAGCGCCGAGGAGGCGTCGGTGCGAAGCTTCCAGAGGCGGTCTCCCGACTCATCGAAGCAGTACACGTCGCCGGCACTGTCACCGGCAAAGACGTACCGGCCATCCTCAGAGGCGGAGCAGGAGAACACCGGGCGGTCGCAGACGTAGGAGCGACCGACCACGCCATCCTTGGTGAGCTGGTGGACTTTGCTCTTGCAGCCCACGTAGAGGGTGGTCTCCTCCTGCCAGCCGAAGAGCACGGCGCCCTTGAGCCGATGAGACCACTTCTCGGAGCCATCGGCCCAGCTGCGGGCCTCAACACCGTAAGAATTCCCGACGTAGACGGCGTCCTTGTCGCAGCGGATCATCCAGCAAGAGGAGCCATTGGACTTGGTCTTGAACAGCGGCTGCTGCTCAAAGTCAAACGCCGCCACCGTGCCCTTGGAGTCGCCGACGCCGAGGCTACCGTCGATGATGTCGATCCAGTAGATATTGGCCGACTTCTCGATGGTGTAGGCGACCATTGGGTGGTCACCGGTGAGGTCGTAGACGTTGCCGTCGTCGCAGCCGGCGTAGGTGAACGTGCCGTCCGCGACCAGGCACATGACGCCCTTGGGCAGCTTGAACTGCTTGATGACGCCGGCGTCGTGGTCGAGGAGGAAGATCTCGCCCTTCTGGTTGCCCATCCAGCAGCCGCTGTCGTCGACGAAGACGCCAAACGCAGCGCCACGACTGGTGAAGCGCCAGAGCGCCGGGACGTCGCCCTGCTTGGACTTCGACCGAGTGATGGTCGGGGTGATGACCTGCACAGGGGCCGCCGGCTGAGCGGCAGCAGCTTCTGCGGCAGCGGCACCCGCGAGACGCTGTGCGATCGCGTCTTCACGCGCGAGGGCATCGGAGTTGTCAGCGGGAGCCAGCTCGACGATCGCCTGTGCCCACTCTGCAAACTTCAGGTTTGCGAGGTCAGCGATGGTGGTGACACCAAAGGCATCCTTGAGCATGTCCGCCATCCGGTCGCTGATGCCCTGCAGCGCGGTGACGTGCTGACTGGGGAGCTGACGGACGGGAAGATCTTCGTAAGCCTTCTTGAGAGCATTATCAATATTCAAGGTTCATACTCCAGTGTTTCGCAACCATCAGTCTTCTTCCGTGGAAGCCAGGGCGACGATGGCCTGGGCCCAGCGCACGTACTTGAGGTTGGCGAGCTGGCGGATGGTCTTGATGCGGAAGGCCTCCTGAAGGAGCTGCGCCTGACGATCACTGACCCCCTGCAGGGCAGCGATCGGGGCATCGGCGAGCTCGGTGAGGGACTTGTCCTCGTACTTCTTGTCCACAGCGTTGTTGATGTTCATCTTGGTCTCTCCGTTGAGAATTGGGGTTGGGGACTGACAAAACATGCCGGCAAGGACGCGCTCAGGGGAGCTGTCGACGCAGCCGAGCGGGCAGCAGCGGACCGATCAAGAGGCCGAGGTAGCCACGGGGGGTATGCTCGATGGTTCCGTAGTCGTGGGGCTCAACATCCGGCTCGTAGAAGGTTCCAAACAAGAGATCCATCAGCGGACACAGGTTGGCGAAGTTGTGTCGCCCGCCGCTGTGGAGATCGTGGTGCCAGTGATGGAGTCGGGGCGCACCGATGAGGTAGCGGAGGGGCCCCAGACGCAGCGCGGTGTTGCTGTGAATCAGCATGCCCCAGGCCCCACGAAAGACCGCCACGCCAGCGATGGTGGCGATGGGGAACCCCACGAGGATCGCGGGGAGGTTCAGCCAGAGCTGGGTCCAGAGTCCGTCGATGGGGTGCTCGCGGTGTGCTGCGAGCCAGTCCATGCGGGTCGGGGTGTGGTGGACGCGATGAAACCGCCACAGCAGCGGGATCCGATGCGACAGTCGATGCGCCCAGTACACCACCAGATCGCCCACCAGAACGACCCCAGCGGCCTGCACCCCCCACGGCAGCGACGCCACCGCAGGCGCCAGGGGAGCGCCGAGCGGCGCGATGAGGAGCCGCAGTGCGACAATGGTCAGCCCCGACCACAGCAGGCTCTGCCCGAAGAAGAAGGCCAGATCCGTCAGCGTAGCGGCGTGCAGGATCGGCTGCTTGACTGCGGCAAACACTTTCTCCAGCGGGATGAACACCACCGCGAGGAGGGCCAGCGAAGCCAGCGCAGTGATCACTCGTTCGCGTCCGCTCGGGTCGGGATGATCGGCCCCATCTTGGTGGAGGGCAGGAACATCTCTTCGTCGATGGTGATGTTGATCGGCACCAGCGCCTCCTCGCCCTCAGCGCTCGGCTCCTCCTGCTCTCCGGTCGTCGGCAGCTCGGCTGGATCCTTCGCCGCGACGGTATCAGGCGCGCTGCCCGTGATCTGCTGCAGCCCGATGTCGGCATGGGATGCTGGGATGAAGACAGGCTCATGGGTCAGGATGAGATTCTTGACGGGGGCGGGGTCCGGAGCAGCAGCGGCCTCGGGAGACGGGGCTGTGCTCTGGGCGTTGTAGACAACCGCTGCGAGGATCACCAGGGCGACCGCTGCGACGATGAACTGGATAAGCGTCTGTTTCATGCAGCCAACGTGCTACAGCGCGCTGGACATGTCCAGCCTCAGGCCATCGACAGTGATCGCGATGGCGTAGTGGGCACCGATGGGCAGGGCGGTCGTGAACAGCAGCCGACAGCGACTGGAGACCAGCGCGTACCTGCGGCTGTCCTGGAGAGGGTCGAGCGAGATGACGATCTCATCGCCCCGGATGGCGACGTAGACATCATCACCGCCGTGGACCGTCCGCCGCTGACAGCCTGCGAGGGCCTCGAATGCTCGGCGCGGCACGCACAGGCGGCGGTCGGTGTGGACGGTGGCGGTGGGGGCACCGCTGAAGCAGAGGACCGCGCGACCGACCGCCGGGCTGCCCTGCTGCGCGCGAGGTGCTGCGGTGAGCACCGGCTGAGTCGGGGTCGCGGACTGGATCGGCATCGCGGGGAGGCTGCGCAGGTCAGGCATCGCGGTGCCGGAGGCGGGCACGATGACCTCGAAGCGGTGGGTGGCGATCGCAAAGCTGCCGGGGCCATAGACGAAGACAGCAGTGTGGACCGGAGCATTAGAGTATCCGGCGGTCTCTCGCCGCTGCTTCTCGACCGGTCCGGCGCTGTAGTGCGGGAGGGCACCGCTGGAGAACAGGGCGCGGATGTAGGGACCGACGTTCCGGGTGACCGAGAAGCGAATGTCGGGGCGATAGGTTCGAATCCAGGCGGAGACCTCGCCGCTGGAGAAGCAGGCATCGAGAGAGACACACCGCGCGATCAGGGCGCCGGTGGCCCCAGTCCAGGCCGGCTCGCCAGCCCGCAGGGCGGCGTCGATGCCCTCGTTGATGGTGGCGAGGACGTCGGCAGGGGTCGCGCGGTCGCTGAGCGCGAGGCCGGTGTGGATGGGTGCGTTCATGGTCTCCTCCGGAGCGATGGCGCAGTGCCATCGCATGAATCAACTCCACTACGGGAGGAATCCGAAAACCATATGGACAGTTTATGTCCAGAAATTCAGGACCTCAATCCGCCCTTCCGCACGACGCACGGACCACCCCCGCCATCTTCAGAGCGGGAGCGCCTCAGAACAGGGGAAGCTGACGGTCAAACAGCGACAGCTGCGCTTCTCGACGACTGGCGTCCTCTCTCACAGCCCGCCGGCGGGCCGCAGCTGCGCTCTCGATGGTGATGAGGTGGCGGAGGACCACGTCAAACGGATCGGAAGAAGACCGGTCAGCTGCGGTGTGGATCCGCTCTGGGCTGTGCGTGAAGTTCATGACGCCCCCGGGTTGTGCTGTACATACTCACCACCCCCCCAGAAGCTTGCCTTGTTCATGAGATGTCACGGTTTTGGTGCAGAGCGGTTCTCGGCTTTCAGAGACTCATCGTCTTGCCACCCCAGCGGCTCCAGGGTGAGCACGGCGGCTTCTCCATGAAAAACTTCTCGATACAGAGAGGAGGCGTCCGTGTGAGCGTACATGTGACGTCTTGGAGACCAAGGAGGTGACACTTGACCGATCCAATCGTGCAGCTGGAAGCGCTCGGCCTGCGCTGGCCGGGACTGTTTGACGTCTGGAGCTCCATGAACGGCCACGATGTCCCAGGCATCGGGTACCAGGAGCTCATGGACGTGAATGTGCGCATGATGGAGGACGAAGCGTTTGCCCGGGACGCCGAAGCGGCGGCGGCGATCGTTGCCTCGATGCTCAAATCCAGCGACCCCGTTCACAGGCACTGGCTGAAAGAGAACGGCTTCATCGACAAGAGGCTGATGGAGATGCAGGAGCAGCTGGAAGTGTACGAGAGCACGCTCACCAGCTCGATCGCGAGTCGCGCAGATGTAGACCGAGCAGTCCAGGGGCTCCAAGAGATCCATGATGCAACGAAGGCATTTGGAGACCGCGCGAAGTCCGGTCACGTCAGCGCGGCCGCCACGAGCGATGAGCCTGCCTGAAGTGGGCCACCTCATCATCCCCCTGCCAGCAGCGGTCGAGGCGGCCGCCCGAGATGCTGACCCCGCGCTGTCTGCCTACGTCAGCCGGCTCCCGCTGGGGTGGGGAGTCCTCATCCTCGGTCCGATCCTCGCGGTGATCGCCTTGCCCGCCGGAGCCCGCTCAGCCGTCGGCGTCGGACTCCTGGGCAGCGCGGTGGTCTTCGGTCTGCTCCTTGTCGGACACGCCCGACACCGCCGCGCCGTCGAGTCCGACTCGCGGACTCCGGAGCTCCGAAGTGCCCGCCGGCTGGTCACCGACTTCAACGCGCTGGCCCCCCGACTGGACGCCCTCAGCCGCTCTCCCCCCCCAGAAACCGCCGAGCTGTTCTCCGAGGCGCGCCGCCTGCGCTTGGACATCCAGGGCATCATCGGAGCGGCCCAGGCAGCAGTCGACCAGCAGCCCCGGCTGGGTCAGGCTGCTCCCCGCCGCAGTCGGCTCCGGCCGATGACGGACGACACCCGCCCAGCTGCGGCAGCCCGGCTCGCAGCGATCGCGGCGCGATTGACCGATGCAGAGTCGCTTCCGTCGGATGTGCTGCGGTTCCCGAGGAAAACCTGACCCCGCCCCTTCCCGCACGAAGCCCAGCAGCGCAGCGAAGAGTCCTGGCGGGAGACATGCCCGCTCATCCCCGCAGGTTCGGGTTCATGCGTGCCTTTGTTTCCTGGGTGAGTCCCCTAAAACGACGATACACTCCCCGAGACCCGGAGCGTTCAGATGAGCAGGGATGAACAAAACAATCCGTCACCTCAGGACCACACCATCCCCCGGCGTGCCGTTCTTCGTGGTGGCGCAGCGGGCATCGCCCTCGCGGGTCTCCCCGGCTGCGGCACCACGCACGACACCGCGACTGCCGCCGAGCTGAAGGAAGCGGGCATCGACCATGTCGTCGTCCTGATGATGGAGAACCGCAGCTTCGACCACTACCTCGGCGCCCTCTCCCTCGAAGAAGGCCGCTCCGATGTCGACGGTCTCACCGGCGAGGAGGTCAACCACGACGCCGAGGGCGTGCCCTACTCCCCCGAGCACCTCACCGCAGACTGTCAGGTCGATCCGCCGCACGGCTGGTCCTCCAGCCACGCACAGTTCAACGACGGTGCCAACGACGGCTTCGTCTCCACCCACGACAGCTCCGAGGTCGTCGAGAGCGGCGAGACCGGCTGGAGCATGGGCTACTACACCCGCGACGACCTCCCCGCCCACTACACCCTCGCCGACCACTTCTGCGTACCCGACCGCTTCTTCTGCTCGGTGATGTCCTCGACCTGGCCCAACCGCCTCTACGGACACACTGCCTCCAGCAAGGGCGTCATCGGAAACGACCTGCCCCTGGAGGGCTACGACCAGCGCTCGATCTACCAGGCACTCCGCGAGGTCGGCGAGGACTGGCGCTACTTCTACACCGATGTTCCGTTCTTCGGGCTCCTCAAGGACCACTGGGACGAGGACCGCGTCGGGCTCATCGAGGACTTCTTCGCCGCCGCTGAGGACGGCGAGCTGCCGGCGTTCACCTGGGTTGATCCCGGCTTCTCCTACAACGATGATCATCCTCCGCACCACATCAAGCTCGGCCAGCTGTTCATCGCGCTGGTCTACGAGGCGCTGGTGAGCAGCCCGCAGTGGGAGCGGACCCTGCTGGTCATCAGCTACGACGAGCACGGCGGGTTCTACGACCACGTGCCGCCGCCGAAGGTCGAAGACGACTACGCCGACCTCGGCTTCGATCAGCTCGGCTTTCGGATCCCTGCCCTGCTGATCGGCCCGTGGGTCAAGCAGACCACCGACTCCACCGTCTACGACCACGCCTCGGTGCTCAAGTACGTCTGCGATCGGTTCGGCATCGAACCCTGGAACACCCGAATTGCCACCGCAAACTCCATCGCCTCCTGCCTCGACACCGAGCGCATGGATGCCTACGAGCCGATCAGCCCGCCGACCATTCCGGCTTTTGATGCACCAGCCTTCGAGACCCTGCCCAGCGAGTGCATGTATGGCGACGTCCATGGTCAGACCGAGCTGGCGGACTGGGTGCGTCGAAACATGCCACACACCGACCGTCGGGATCGGCTCGACGACCTGCACAGGGCAATGCTGACGCGGGCACGTGAGCGCGGCCTCCTCAAGCCACAGGGACTCAGCTGAGGCTCGCTCGTCGCCCATAATCATTTTAAGACGCTGTGATTGCAAGACGATCAGTGTACGGCTACGAGACGGGCTCACTTCGATGTGGAGCACGCATGTCCAGCACTCAGCGCACGATCCTCTCCCTCGCCGCACTGTCCGGGTTCATTGTCCTGGCTGGCGGCAGCTCCCCCGAGCTGGCGGAGGAGATCGCTGGCCTCGTCGAGGAGGCTCAGCAAGATGAGTCTGATGTCGCCGAGATCGACTGGGACGCCATCAACGAAGTCTCCGATGCCAAGCGCGGCAACATCTCTGCAGCTGGCTTCTCCATGGCGTCCCTGGAGGGCCGCCAGATCTGGCTGGTCAACCCCCCTGACCGCACCGCCTGTGACAAGCTGGAGGCCGTCGGCATGATCGTCGATTGCGACACGGAGTGGGAATACACCGGCGATCCGGAGGTCGTCATCTGGTGCACAGAGATCCCCCATGTCGCTGCCCAGACCGTGCTCGACTACCTCAACCTCACCGGCTTCAGCGTCCGCACCCACCAGACCAACCCCGACGCCGCCGGACTCAATGAGTGCGGTGAGCTGTTCGAGATCACCGTCCGCTGGATCGACTGAGCCGGACCGACAGGGCCCAGAGCTCAGGGAACCACCAGCTCCGCAGAGTCCGACCAGTCGCTCCAGGAGAGTCCCTGGTCTCGGTAGCGGACCCGCCAGCAGTAGCTTCCTGCCGGCAGCGGGCTGAGCGAGACGTCGGTCAGGTCGTCGCCCTCCTGGGTGTCCACCCCCCCGAACTCGTTCTGGTGCTGCACCCACTCGCTGACGAGGGGCTCGGTGAAGTCCGAGCAGTCCTGCGCGACCTCCCAGTGGCTCGCGCCGTGCGCCCCGTCGTCAGAGAATGCGGAGCCCGTGAGCACGATGACCTCGCCGACCGCGCTTGATGTCGCGACGGGTGTGGCCGGCGGGGTGGGGGTCAGCGGGATGCGGAGGGAATCTCGGACCACGTTGTCCAGCGGCTCCTCTGGGGTGCCCCGGCTGATCCGGGTGAGCCCGAGGCCCTCGGCGTCGACGTCCAGGACAACAAACCCGTACTCATCCTGGCTGACGGTGAACTGCTCGTAGTCCGCCTGCTCGCTGCCGCCCCACCGATCCAGCGCGCCCCCGGCGCTGGCGACGTTGACCCAGAGGTGTCGGTGATCTCGCGACTGGCCTCGGCTGTAGGCGTGGGTGTGTCCGAACAGGTGGACCGACGGCCGGCCGCAGTCGGTGGTGAACGACTCCAGCCGGGTGATGACCTCTCCCGTGAAGTCCAGCTCACCCGGAACCCAGACCTCGGAGAGATAGGGATGGTGGAGCTGGGCGATGACCATGTCGACGCCGTCGTCGGTGCAGGTCGCGGTGAGCTCGGTCTCCAGCCACTCCAACTGGGTGGTCGCGCCGTAGGAACCGTTGCTGTCGAGCCCGAACACCCTCACCCGCCCATAGTCCGCCCACCACCAGTGTTCCTCGTAGCCGGGGGTGCCGTTCTCGGGGAGCTGGAAGTAGCGAAAGAACAGGGGGGAGTTGGACTCGTGGTTGCCGGGAACCGGCCAGAGGGTAGACTGCCCGATCAGCGGCGCGGCACCCGCGAAGAAGTCGTCGAGCCAGTCGGTGTACAGCCAGCCGCTGTCGACGAGATCGCCGGGGATGAGGACCATGCCGACGTGGTCTGCCGGCTCGCCGCCGTACTCGTCGGCGATGTAGGGCAGCACCCCATCGGAGACCAGCTCGGCGAACGTCTCCGGGTGGCTGTCGTCGCGCTGCATGTCTGACATGGCGACGATGAGAAACTCCGCCGCCTCGCCGGACTCTGGCGGGGTGTGGAAGCGCTGGATCGGGCTCGTAGAGCCGTCGGTGTGGACCTGGTAGTAGACGTCAGAGTCCGGCGGCAGTCCGGTGAGCGAGACGCTGTGCATGATCCCGGTGCCGCCCTCGGTCTCTGCAGTCCCGGTCGCGGTCAGCCCCAGCCCGTCGGTCAGCCCGAACGACACCCGGCTTTCCTCGCCCTCGTCGGTCATCCAGAGGATCGCAGTGGCGCTGGAGGTGGTGGACTGCAAGAACGGCGCGATGAGGACGGTGCGCTCTGGCAGCACACCGGCTGCGGTATCCGGCTCAGGCTCAGCGGTCGTCTTGTCGCCGCAGGCGAGCAGGGTGAGGAAAAGCATGGCTTACTGCGACGCTGCCAGGCGGTACAGCCCGGCCTTCGCGCTGTCCACCGAGCTCCGCGTCGTGCTGGCTTCGAGGCGGCGGACCTCCAGCTCTGGAGACGTGAGCGGGTCGCGCTTGCCGATGATCCTGCCGAGCAGAATGGCGACGAGCGGCATCCCGAAGAAGGCGAACATGCCGGTGATATTCATTCCGGGAGTATAGCTCCCTGCCGGCTCACGATCCGACCCATCACGCGACGAAGAACGTTCACCGCGATGAACGGGAGCGCGGCCCCGAGCCGGATGCTGTCGGGGTGGGCCACAGCCCAGGCTGCGCCGGCAGCAGTGAGCACCAGCAGCACCACCGACAGCGGGCGGGTCTTGTCCGACACCACACCGAGATAGCCCTCCGGCTGGGTGAGCGTGTAGGCCAGCCCGACCAGCAGCGCGCCGACGAAGATGCCCCCACCGCCCGCCGCCACCATCGCCGCCTTGACCGGCTCGATCGGAAGGTTGAAGCTGACCGCTCCGACCAGCAGCCACAGGTCTGCGCCGACCAGGAACGGGTTCAGCCTCACCTTCTTCCAGGTCAGCCCGCCGACGATGAGCACCGCAAGCACGGCAGCGATCGCGAACCGGGCCGCGGCCACCGACAGGTCGATCTCGCCGGCAAGCACGAAGCCCGCTGCCAGGGTGAGGACCGGGATGAACTGAACGACTTCGATGAGGGGCTTCATGGCGGCGATCTATGCCAGGAGTGCACGCAGCGCTCGCTTCAGTGCCCGCTGGGCTGCCGGGACCGACAGGCCTGCGGCATGTGCTGCCGTCGCCCAGGAGACGGGCGCAACGACCCGATCTGCGATCAGGCGCTGCTCGACGGCTGGGCGCGTGCTGAGGTCAGCGTCGGCGATGGCGTGCTGCACTGCCAGGGCCGCCGCCTCAAAGTGGCAGGGACCAGACAGGTAGCTGGCGAGACGGGCCGCGAGGCGAGCCGGGTCGGGCGGTGCGGCTGCGGGGAGTCCTGCCGAGAACGCCGCCACCAGCGCCGGGCTCAGCGGTCCCTCTGCTGCCATCAGCGCGACCAGTCCAGGCAGCTCTGCGGCGAGGTCCGCCTGAAGCTCGGCCACCAGCGCCGTCGCCGCAGCCGAGACTGGCCGGATCATCACCGCAGTCGGCTCGCCAGTCCGGCTCCCCCGGGCCGCGCCGACCCGCACCAGCCGATACCCCAGCCGACGCCGCAGCCGCATGACCGAAGGCGTCGCGCCGAAGAGGGTGCCGAACAGGTCCGGCTGGTAGTGGTCGTGGATCGACGCAACGAGCGCTGCGGCGAGGCCTCGGCGACGGTGCTCAGGGTGGGTGGCGATGCGCACACTGCGGATCATGGTCAGCCTCCCCGAAGTCGGCTGGCTGGCGTGGCTCATCAGGGTGTCCGGCAGCGCATGTCCCCGGATCCGCTGGGCACCGCTGGCGAGCTGCGCGCAGCGATCCGATGACAGCCCGCCCTCGATCGCGACCAGACAGACTGCAACCACCCGAGCATCCATGAGCATCGCGTGGAGGCGAAGGTTGGGCGCATCGAGGATGCGGTGGAGGTCCTCTGGGGTGGTCCGGTAGTGCGCGTGGAGGAGCAGACCGAAGACATCGCTGAGGCACTGCGGATCTGCGGCGAGCCGGTCGCGGTCGAGCCGGACCGGGTACGCTGCGCCCTCACCGACCGCGGCAGCGGGTGTCGCCGACAGCGCCAGCGCATCGAAGAGGGCCTCCTCCAGCGGATCGTCCGCCGACCAGCGGATCGGCGCGGACAGGGTGTGGTGATGAACAGGCCGACCATAGCGGGCCAGGTCCACCAAGAACCGCAGCGCAAACCCCTGCCCGGTCCCCTCGTAGCCCCGAGTGGTGGTGGCGAAGACGATGCATGCCGAAGGGTTGGCGCGGACGATGGCATCGAGAAGGGAGACCGAGAGGCGAGCGGCCTCGTCGATGAGGATGACCGCAGCACCGGTCGGCTTGAGCAGGGCAGCCGGCGGCAGAAAGCGAGGCGCGGCAGGAGCCGCGAACCGCAGCACCTCCGCAGCCGCGTCGGGGTGGTCAGCGCTGACCACGACCGGCCGCTTGAGGTGACGAATCGCGAGCCCGAGCGCGGCCGATTTTCCCCGTCCACGGTCGGCGGTGAGGCCAACCAGCGTGGAAGATTCCGCAGACAGGATGGCCTGGAGGGCAGCCACGGTCGCGGCCTGCTCAGGGGTGCCAGCGGTGACGGCGGGCGGCGGCGCGAGCGGAGCAGGGTCCGGCTCGGCAGGAAAGCGGTGCAGGATGCGCTGCCACAGGCGCGTCGTGACGTCGGCTGGGGTGAAGGGGGCCGCCGCCAGCGCGGGTGACGGGACCGGCGCGGGCGGGACGCGAAGGATGAGGGCACCGCCGCCCCGGACGAACCCAGCGCACTGAGCGAGGACATCGGCGCTGAGGCCGTCGTGCAGGCTGAGGACGACGGCGTCGTGGCTGGCCCCCAGGAGGCGTCGAACCCGCCGCGGCGGGGTGTCGTCGCTGCCGACCCAGAGCACAGAGGCGAGGTCTGCGACCAGCACCTCAGCGCGGCTGCGGGTGCTGCGGTCTGTGCCGGTGAGGGTGATGCACCGTCGGTGCGGGGTGCCCGTCATCGAGACAGCGTATGTCGGGAGCGAGAACCAAGCCGGTGCGGATGCAGCGATGGGCCAACGACAGCGACCTACCAGGCCGAGCGGACCGTCACGCTGCCGCCAGTGACGAACACATCCACCCGAGTCGCCCCGCTCCCAGAGACACCCGCGAAGTACGCCGGTGCCGTGGCGGAGGAGTAGAATCCAAGATCCTCAACCAGCATGCTGTACTCCGGGTCGCCCCAGACCTGGATGTCGTAGGCTCCACCCCAGGGCAGGGTCAGCTCGACATCGCCGCTCCAGGACTCGACGCGGACGCTGTCGCCAGGCCCCGGGAAGACCTCAGCGTCGATGCTGCCGGAGGTCGCCAGGAGGTCGACGCTGCCGTAGAGATCGGTCACGTCGATGCGATCCGCAGTGACCTGCTGGTAGCCGATCATGTTGGACAGATCGACGCTGCCGCTCTCGATGTTCAAGGAGGTGTTCATCGCAGCGGGACCGAAGATGTCGAAGTCCACACCAGCCAGCCCCGCATCGGAGCTGCTCGCAAGCAGCAGCGCATTGCCGGAGAGGCCGTAGCTGTATTCGTTGCCGCTCAGGCGGTCCTCGGCCCGGTCCCTCTTGGTCGCCATGCCCCAGCTCCGACCATCGATGGTGAACATCTCGGTAGACTGACCGGTGTAGCTGAGCGAGCTGCTGTCGAGGCTTGCGGAGATCACATCCACTCCAGAAGCCGACAGCTGATCGGAGAACGAGTCCTGCACGGTGGTGCAGCCGATCAGCAGCGCAGCGGGCAGGAGAGCGAGGGGAGAAAGCCGCATGATGGACCTCATCGGTGGGGGCGTTTGCTGTCCTGACGGACGCACCCCAGCCTGGATCCATTCAACCGATCTGCGATCGAATTCTCAGAGAAGCAGCGCCGCAGCCGGCAGCATGACCAGCAGCACGACCAGCAGCCCGCAGCCGCTCTTGCCGCCAGAGGTCTTCGCCGAAGAAGAAGACGGAGACGAGGCTGAAGAAGACGAGGCCGGAGAAGACGAGGCCGGAGAAGACGAGGCCGAGGATCTCGGCGGATCGGGAACCCGCAGCGGCGGCGGAGCCGGGGGCTTGCTGGAGTCGCGCCAGATCCGCACCCCGTCCTCCGGTCCGTCAAACCGATGCACCTTGCCGGGGATGAACCAGTCCGGCAGCGACTCTGCACCGCGAACCAGCACGCTGACATCGCCAGACATCTCGACCTGGACAAACTCATAGCCCTGGAAGGTCAGCACCAGACCCTCCGGCAGGGTCTCGGCCTCCGGCAGCGAGGCGCGGCTGCGGTAGTGCCCCTCGCCGGTGCCCTCGCAGCGCACCTCACTGATGGAAGGTTCAACCACGGCGTCGTCTTCACCGCCCGGCTGAATGGCGAGCGGGTGGGGCGCATCCGCGCTGTGGGAGAGGTGAACGTGGAGGGTGCCGTCGTCATCAAACCGGAGCACGCCAGACTCGAAGACGACGGGGGTATCGGGGAGTGCCATCTACGGTGTCTATCGTGCTCTGCCGGAGATGCGATATGAGGCCCCATGCGCATCAACTGGTTCCCCGGCCACATGAACAAGGCCCGCCGCGTCATCGCCGAGACCATGCCGAAGGTCTCGCTGGTCATCGAGGTGCTCGACGCCCGCCTCCCCTACAGCTCCGAGAACCCGCTGGTCCCGAAGCTACGGCAGGGAACCCCCTGCATCAAGGTACTCAGCAAGCGCGATCTCGCCGATCCCGACGTCACCGCGCAGTGGGTGGCGTGGCTGGAGCGGGAGCGTGGCGTGCGGGCGCTGCCCTTGAGCCGAGACGAGCCCGCACGCGCGAAGGACATCCTCAAGATCGGCGCAGAGCTGCTGGGGCGAGACCGCTGGAAGCGCACCGGCGGGGTCAAGGCGATGATCCTGGGCATCCCCAACGTCGGCAAGAGCACCCTCATCAACACCCTCGCCGGCAAGAAGGTCGCCAAGACCGCCAACAAGCCCGCCGTCACCCAGCACCAGCAGAGGGTCCGGGTCAGCACCCACCTCACCCTGCTGGACACCCCAGGCTTCCTCTGGCCGCGACTCCACCCCGCCGAGCGCGGCTACCGGCTCGCCGCCAGCGGTGCGATCAAGGAGAGCGTGCTCGACCTCACCGACATCGCCTTCTGGCTCACCGGACAGCTCCGGCAGCGCTACCCCGAGGCCCTCAGCACGCACTTCAAGCTCGATGAGCTGCACGAAGACACCGAGGCGCTGTTCAATGCCATCGGCAGAAAACGCGGGGCACAGCGACGCGGAGGGCACATCGACATGCACCGGACCAGCGAGATCATCCTCGGTGCGTTCCGGAGCGGCAAGATCGGACGCATCAGCCTGGAGAAGCCCGCCGACATCGCGAGGAGGACGCCCAGCACAGAGTGAGCGCACAGGCTGCTCCGTGCAGCATGCCGACCGATCGCAGGACTGCGTGCGCCGTCGACGGTCCACGCTCAGCACCTCTGCGGTAGAGCCGAGGACCCCACCGTGCATGCACGCGCAGCTTCGGCCACATCCAGGCCAGCCTCCCTGTCGGGTACAACCACAGCCATGGTCTACCGAGACAATCCCGACGCCTGCCTTCCCTGCCCGCCCATTGACCCGACCCATCCCGATCGAGACGCAGCGCTCCTCGACGTGGTCCGACAGGTCGTGCCGTCCTGGGCCGCGACGGATGAAGCGAATGTCGCGGTGATCTCCGGGGGCATCACCAACCTGCTGTTTCACCTCACCGCGCCGGGATCGCCCCCCGTGCTGGTGCGCCTGTACGGCGCCGGCACTGAGGTGGTCATCGATCGAGAGCGGGAGAACACCCTGCTGGCCCACCTCAGCGCGCAGGGCTTCGCGCCGCCGTTTCATGGGCGGTTCACCGGCGGACGGGTCGAGGGCTACCTGAGCGGCACCCGACCGCTGAGGGCAGACGAGATGGGGTCTCCCCGCTACCGTTCGCTGATCGCCGCAGCGATCCGCCAGCTCCACAGCTTCCCGATCGCTGCAGCTGGACTGCGCCCGATCCCGACCCTCTGGGACACCCTGGAGCGCTGGATGTCCGCCGCGCTGGCCCTGTCGTTCACCGGAGACGACGCCGCTCGCCATGCCGCGCTGGAGCTGCCGCGCTACGCCGCAGACCTCGCCGCCCTCCGCGACCACTTCCGACACCACATCGCCCCCCGACCCGAGGCCGCAGGGGCACTCCGACCGGTGCTCGCCCACAACGATCTGCTGTCGGGAAACCTGCTGTACAGCGCAACCGACCACGCGATTCGGATCATCGACTATGAGTACGGCGCATGCTCATACGCCGCCTTCGACATCGCCAATCACTTCTGCGAGTACGCCGGCTTTGACTCCGACTTCGCTCGGGGATTCCCGTCGCGGGCCGACCGAGACGCGCTCATCGCCGCCTACCTCGGCCCGAGTGGCGACGTCACGGTGTTCTCGGACGTGGTGGAATTCTTCGTCGCCGCCGACCACCTCTTCTGGGGGACCTGGGCGGCGATCCAGGCCTACCACTCGCCGATCGACTTCGACTTCATGGCGTACAGCCGACTGCGGCTGGCGGGCTTCGAGCTGCACCGGGCCTGGGCAGGAAGTGGTGCATAGCAAGGGTTAGCTCGGCTCTCGCAGAGGACCGGGCGGGGAAACAAAAGAGCCCCGACAGGTGCCGGGGCTCTCCAACAAGTCACAGGGGCTTAGTTGTGGCCCTGGAGGTTCCAGAGGTTGATCTGCTTGCGCAGCTCCGCGTCGGCCGCTGCGGTGAACGTGTAGTTGTCGCGGATGTGGCGCATGGTGGCCTTCTCGACGTCGGTGTAGGCGTTGCCATCCTTGACAGTGGCGAGGAGCTTCTCAGCGTCCGCGAGGGAGATGCGGCCATCACCCTTGCCTGCGACAGCCTCGTCAGCGACCTCAAGCATGCTGCGATCGTAGTTCTTGCCGTCGATGACTTTGTAGTAGCTGGACATTGTTGCCTTCCTAAAGAATGAGATGCCCCTGAGATTGGGACTCGGGAATGTTTATCACCTGACGCGACCTGTCAATAGCCCTCCTCGAGGATCTCAGGACACGCGGACTCAAGACACCATGAGCCGACACAGCAGGCAGGAGGCCATGGGATGCCGACCCACCGCGAAGAGATCGCGGCGACGAAGTGAGCCGCTGGCGTCCCCGCAGACCGGTCTCTCCAGCCGATCGACTGAACAACATCACGACCGCTGCGGGCAGCCCTGACCCGCTCGGCATGCGGACCCGAAATCATCACTGCCAGAATCCCTCCTGCTGTCACAGCTCGAGCCCTGCTCACCCCTCACCCGACGCTGGTGTCCAAAGTGGATGCGGACTACAGTTCAGAATTGCGCACACAGCACAGACAGATATCAACGCTCTAACTGTCACATCACTGAAGAGACTTCCGACTGGCGTTTAAGCGCCTGTTCTTGAGGCAAAAAAAGCCTGAGAATCGGGCCCGAGCCCTTCAGAATAGACACCATCCCAAGTCCCCCGATCCGGAGACCTCCATGACTGCTCTTGCCTTGCTCCTCCTTGCTCCACAGTCCCAAGCCTACAGCGGGGGCAAGACGGGCTCGTCGACTTCTGGCTGCGGAGGCTGCCATGGCAACAGCCCCACCTCCAGCACCAGCGCCACCTTCTCCACCAAGCTCCTGACTGTGGACCCGGGTCAAACCATCGACATCGATCTCATCGTGGCGACCACCGACAGCGGGCAGCGGGGGGCCGGTCTCGACGTCTCGGCCACCGGCGGCACCCTCCAGGCCGGCGCCAACACCCAGGCCAGCAGCGGCGAGATCACCCACACAGCCACCGAGTCGCTCAGCAGCGGCAGCGTGACCTTCGAATTCAGCTGGATCGCCCCCTCTCAGGAGGGCGACTACACCTTCTATGCCGCTGGAAACACGGTCGATGGAAGCCTCAACAGCTCCGGAGATGCCTGGAACACCACCACCATGGTCATCACCGTCGACGACGGCTGCAGTGACAACGACGGCGACTCCGTGTCTGACTGCGACGGAGACTGCAACGACAACGACATCACCGTCTACCCCGGCGCCACAGAGTACTGCGACGGCGCCGACCAGGACTGCGATGGCCTGATCGACGAAGACGCTGTTGATGCCGTCACGGTGTTCGAAGACCTCGACGGAGACACCTACGGCAACAGCAAGATGTCCAGCCTCGAGTGCGACAGCAGCGGCTACGCCACGGAGGGTGGAGACTGCGACGACACCGACCCGACCAGCTACCCGGGCGCCAAAGAAATCCCCGATGACGGCATCGATCAGGACTGCGACGGCACAGACCTCACCGGCGGCGACACCCCCGGCGGCGGAGACTCCGGCAACGACAATTCCAGCGATACTGGAGAAGGAGGCGGCGAGGGCGGCGGGGGCAGCGACACCGGCGGCGACAAGAACAGCTCGACCTGCTCAGTGATCTCTGGAGTGTTCAGCATGGGTGCCGTCTGGCTTGGGCTGGTGGGGATCCTCCGACGGCGCGAAGCATAGCGGCGCAGCGATCGGCGGCTCACACCGCCTTCGCTTCGACATACGCGTCCACTGCGAACACAGTGTTCATCAGGAACACCACCGCAAACATCAGCCCGAAGACCTCCGGGGCGGCCGCCTGAAGCCCCGCCGCCTCGATCCCCAGCGCCGGAAAGATCGACGCGCTCTGCTCCACCACCGTCAGGCCGAGCGCGCCGAGCAGAAAGCCAGCCCCGAGCAGCCGACGGCGGCCGGTGTAGATGTAGCCGGAGCCGGGGAAGAAGAAGTTGAGGGCGGCAGCGATCCAGGGGTTCTTGGTCATCGGGGCTCTCCGTTGTTGGGCACTCTATTGATAGTCCAGTACCGAAGACTTTCGAATACCCAGGCATCCACTAAACATGACTGATCGTCCATTCATGAACACATTTATTGGACGATGAGCGTAAGCTTCCGGCATGGATCCACTCAGCGACATCCTCGGCCGTGTCCACGTCTCCAGCAGCCTGTTCTCTCGCGGAGAGTTCTCGGCCCCCTGGGCGGTCTCTACCCAGGGCTCGACCCGCAGCATCTTCCACGTCATCGTCCGGGGCAGCGGCATCGTCACCAGCGAGGGGACCGCCGTCCACTTCACCTCTGGCGACATCCTCCTCTTCCTCCGTGGCAGCCCCCACACCCTCCGCAGCGGTGACGGTGCCCTCCCCGCTCCGATCACCGGCCTCCCCCGCGACCACGACGGCGGCCTGCCCTGCGTCCGGGTCTGCGGCGGCGGCGCCCAGACCTCGATCCTCTGCGGCGACATCACCCTCGCGGAAGACCTCGCCGACTTCCTCCTCCCGATGCTCCCCTCGCTCATCCACGTCCAGGGGCGACAGACCGCAGGCTGGCTCGACCAGACCCTTCGCCTGATGATCGATGAGGTCTCCGGAGATCGTCCCGGCGCAGAGACCGTCATCGCCCGGCTCGCCGACATCCTGCTCGTACAGATCCTCCGTGAGCAGATGACGCAGCCTGAGCAGGGCTGGCTGAGCGCACTGGCAGACCCCCAGATCGGCTGCGCGCTGACCCGGTTCCACACCGCAGCGGAGCAGCACTGGACCGCTGCGGCCCTCGCAAAGCAGGCGGGCATGTCCCGCTCAGCCTTCTTCTCGCGGTTCACCGCCCTCGTCGGTGAGCCCCCCTCTGCCTACATCACCCGCTGGCGGATGTGCCTCGCCCGTGACCGGATGCGCGGCAGCCGGGACGGCCTCGCGGCAGTCGCGGTCAGCGTCGGCTATGGCTCCGAGGCCGCCTTCTCTCGTGCCTTCAAGCGGCAGGTCGGCATGAGCCCGACGGCCTGGCGGCGGAGCGTCTCCGCATGATCCTCCCCATCCTCACCCAGACCGACGGCCTGACGATCATCAACAAGCCCCCCCGGCTGCTCGTCCACCGCAACCCACGCCTGCGAAACGAGCCCGCTGCGCTCCAGATCCTCCGCGACCAGCTCGACACCCGGGTCAACCCGGTCCACCGCCTCGACCGGCAGACCTCCGGCTGCCTGCTGTTCGCCACCGATCTCTCCCTCACCTCCGCCCTGCACGCTGCGCTCTCCCATCCGGACGCGGTAAAGGTCTACGTCTGCCTGGTCCGTGGACAGCTCCTTGAGGACGGTCCCATCGTCGTAGAGCGCCCCCTGAAGAGCGCGCGCAAGGTGATGCAGGCGGCCCGCTCGGTGGTCTACACCCTCGGCCGCAGCCCGGAGCCCCGCTGCTCCATCCTCAAGGTCCAGCCCACCACCGGGCGCACCCACCAGGTCCGCCGCCACGTCCGGGGACTCAACCACCCGATCCTCGGCGACGCCGTGCACGGCGACACCCGAGCCAGCCGACACTGGCGAGAACACCACGGCCTGACCCGCTGCCAGCTCCACTGCCTGCACCTGTCGCTGCCCTGGGAAGGAGGGCGGCTGGAGGCCACCGCGCCGCTGTATGAAGACATGGCGAAGATGTGGCGAGCGCTGCCGTTCTGGTCCGCAGCAGTCGCAGCCGAGCCCGCGCTTGCCCTGCCAGCCATTCCGGTCCCCGAGGCGCTGCTGTGACCATCCGGATCAAGATCTGCGGCATCGCCTCCACCGCCGAGGCGCGGCTCGCCATTCGCTACGGAGCCTCGCTGCTCGGGCTGGTCTCAGAGACCCCCTCCAGCCCCGATGGCATCGACGATGCGGAGATCGCACACATCGCCGCCACCCTGCCTCCGGGGGTCACCGCCACCCTGCTCACCCGCCGCAGCGACGCCGCAGGGATCCTCGACCAGCAGCGACGCTGCGGCGTCGGCGCGATCCAGCTCAGCGCGGCCACCACTCCCGAGGTCCGGCAGGCCATTCGCGACGGGGCTCCCGGTGTGCAGCTCCTCCAGGTTGTCCGCATCGCCGGCCCCGCGTCTCTCGCGGAGGTCCACGAGGCCGCAGCGGGCAGCCACGCCGTCCTGCTGGTGCGAGCCTCTCGTCCGGGGTCTGCCTCTCCGCAGCACGCACCGGACCAGGGACGCCTCAGCGGGCTCCGGTCACCGCCCGACTGGTCGCTCAGCCGCCAGCTCGTGCGCGCCGTCGGCGTGCCGGTGTTCCTCAGCGGAGGGCTCTCCGGCGACACCGTCCGCGCTGCGATCCGTGCGGTGCGTCCCTATGGTGTGGATGCCGGAGCCGAGCTGCGCACCGACGGCAGCCTCGACCCGGCAAAGCTCGCGGTGTTCACCTCTGGCGTCGATCACGCCGCGCACAGCGGCGCGGCCTGTGTGGCGTGGCCGGGGTGACTCCG
>JAQXDW010000087.1 GCA_029251165.1 Myxococcota bacterium | reverse complement strand
CCCGCCCGCCGACTCGATTCTCCTCGCGGACGCACCCCCTGCCGTCGCGACGGATGGGCAAGAGGCTGCACCCCCCGCTGCTGCGCCGCCCCCCGCTGCTGCGCCGCCCTCCGCTGCTGCGCCGCCCTCCGCCGCTGCGCCGCCCTCCGCCGCTGCTCCGCCCTCCGCCGCTGCTCCGCCCTCCGTCTCCACCCTCGCTGCCCAGCTCGCCGCGTACGACGCAGCGCAGTCCGCCCGATCTTCCGGTGACCTCAGTCGGTCCGTGACCTTGTTCGCCGACTACCTGCAGCGCTGGCCCGACGGTGCGCTTGTGAGAGAGGCCCGGCTGGGGCGGCTGGCCGGCCTGTACCAGCTGCAGCGCTGGTCGGAGGTGATCGCGCTGTCTGAGCAGATCATGGCCACAGACGGCAGAACCGACGACGTCCTGCGCATGCAGATCGAAGCCCAAGAGCACATTCTCAACGGAGACGAACCATGATCGCGATGCTGATCACCACCATGACCGCTCAGGCCACCGCAGCGTCCCTCACCGTGACCGATCCCGAGGCCTGCCTGGACGTGGCCGCGCTGACCCAGGCGCTGTCCAGCGAGCCCGCCACGATCTCCGTCTCCATCTCCGAGCGCTCGCTTGATGTGGCGCAGGTCGCGCTCGCCGCCACCCGGTCCGACGGGCAGCACTGGAGCCGAACCCTGTCGATCTCCGCCGCCGACTGCCCCTACCTCGCTCCGCTCGTCACCCGGTCGGTCACCCAGGGCCTCGCCGCGATGCCTGAGCTGCCCGACGCGGAGCCGATTGCCCTGGAGCGGTCCTCTGAGCTGCGCTCCTGGCGCGCTGCGTTCGGTCTGCCCGCTGGATTCTCGGGCGATCAGGCCTGGGTGGGGGCTCGCTTCGGGGTGCAGTGGGACAGCGGAGTGACGCTGTCGCAGCGCTCGATGTTCTCGGGGGAGCGAGACAGCCGATACCGAGTGAGCGTCGGCTACATGCTGACCAGCCAGCGCTTTCAGCCAGAGGTGACCGTCGGTGGCGGCGGGCTGATTGGTGGCGCGCCGGTCGCAGCGGCTGGCCTGTGGCTGCCGCTTGCCTACCGAGTGCCCCAGTGGTCATCGGACCTGCTGGTTGGGCCGAGCCTCACCGTCGAGCGCAGCCTGCTGGACGGCACCACCAGCGGACAGGTGGGGCTCTCGGTGGTGATTCGGGCGGATCACACCGCGAAGCGCTGAGCCGCGTGAGGCTCAGCACGCCACATTGCCCTGTCTGTGACCGCACAGTCGCTGCGGCCCCGACCACGCAGCCGGTTGAGCCGGTCTGCGGTCAGCCGAGCCTGGAGTGATCACCGCGCGGGCTGAGCCACCCACCGTGCCGTGCACCAGATGTGAAGCGCAGCCGTCCCGCCGCGATAAGCTCTGTGCTGCAATGCGACGCCCACACAACCCCGATGAGTTGGTGCAGCTCGACATCAAGTTCCTGCGCCACATCTCCCGCGTGACTGGCTACCCGCTCGTCGACTCCACCACCATCCTCGACAAGGTGCCTGCCCTTCTTGAGGCCGCCAGTGTGCGCCAGCCAGACGAAGAAGACCCAGAGTTTTGCCTCGCCGTGACCTTCGCCCCGGCCTTGATCTCCAGGGCGGTCTACCGGGGGTTCTTTCCCATGACCATCACCGTGTGGGAGGTTCCGATCATGGCGCTCAAGCTGCACGCAGAGCGCTGCCTGGTGCGCCCATCCGACGTCGTCACCAGCCGCTCGGTGCGCCGACGCGCGCGTCGCTATGTCTGCACCATCAACCAGCGGCGAGCGGACGTCCTGACCTTCATCCGCAGCCGACACGAGGACTGCTGGTTGTCTCCGCAGCTGTGGCGGAGCTTCTGTGCGATCGATGCAGCACCGGCGGACCACCACGGGATGCGCCTCTTCTCCTTTGAGGTCTGGGAGTCGGACACCGGTCGGCTCGCTGCCGCAGAACTGGGCTACACCCTGGGCGGGATCTACACCTCACTCACCGGTGCATTTGATCGCAGCTTTCCCGGCGCCGGCTCGGTGCAGCTTGCCGTGACCGGTGCGCTCCTCAAGCAGTGTGGGTTTGCCTGCTGGGATCTCGGCATGGCGATGGACTACAAGCTCGCCATGGGGGGGCGGCAAACGCCACGGCAGCAGTGGCAGGAACAGGTCGCCCGCCTGCGGAGCGCGTCGACAGGGTCACCCCTGGTGCTCGAAGCGCCGATGAGCTGTCGTGAGATCATCGATCAGGCATCGGTAGCGTGAGGGTATGGATGATGAGGGCCCGCGCCTGGCACGCAAAGCGGCGGCTTGAAGACTCGGTCAGCCGCAGCGGGTGAGCCGCTGGCGCCACCGCAGGATGAGCTGGTGCACCCAGGGGGCGATGGTTTCCTCCAGGTCTGGTTGTGGATCTTGTCATCGAGAACCACACTGCAGATCAGGAGAGACCAATGACCCAGATTTTGCTGCTCACCACGCTGCTTGCAGGCTGTGATCTCGACAGAGACTCCTCCGAGGGGAGCGCCCGCTCGCTTGACGACTACGACGTCTCGCTGCCTGAAGACTGCCCGGCCTATACGTTTGCGGACTTTCAGGAGTCGTATGGCGTCCTCACATGTGAGGTCTATGTCGGCTGCTTTGGCGTCTACGGCGACCGTGAGGACGGCGGGACCGAGGTGGACACCGTCGAGGCCTGCTTAGAGCTCTCCTGCGGTGGCGCCAGCGGCCTTCAGGGCGAGTCGGAGTGCGTGCTCGACGACGCTCGTGCAGCACGCTGCTTAGCGTCGATGGCAGCGATTGCCGATGACCTCGATGGCAGCTGTCCAGACATCGACGATGCCTGGTTCCCCTCTGATTGCGGGATGGCCATTGAGTGCGTCGATGACTGATGCTGCGCGCTGCCGACCAAGCGATGTCGAGAGCATGGCTCGCTCCTTCCCTGCGCTACGTCACCGCCGCAGCGAGTCTGGTGCGAGTCGCCTCCTAAGTTGACTCTCGGCAGGCCAGGTGTTGCTCTGAGCCGAGGCGCATGTGGCGAGAGCGCGCTGATGCTGCCGCTCACCGCATCGGCGGCGACCCCTGGACGGCCTCGGAGGTGATCTGATCGATCAGCATGTCGACGAAGATGCGCACCTTCCGAGCCAGGTGCTTGCGGCTTGGGTACATCACATAGATCGACACCGAGGCGGTGGTCCAGCTCGGCATCAGTCTCACCAGCCGGCCAGCCGCCAGGTCATCGTGGGCGAGCATCGGCGGAAGGAAGCCGATTCCCTGGCCGCCGATGGTGAGCTGGCGGACCAGCGCGATGCTGTTGGCTACACAGCGGCCCGTCAGCGTCACGTCGAGGTGCTCCTGATCCTTGGAGAAGGGCAGCGCGATGGGCTCTTGGTCATGGCGGTAGATCAGGCTGGAGTGGTGGGTGAGCTCGCTGGGGTGCGCTGGGGTGCCGTGGCGGGCAAGGTACGCTGGGCTGGCCACCATCCAGCCATCCATCTGGGCGAGCCTGCGCATGACCAGCGATGAGTCGGCCAGGCTGCCCACCCGAATGGCGACATCAATTCGTTCATCGATGAGATCGACGTTGCGCTCGTTGGTGATCACCTGCACCGACATTCCGGGGTTCTGCTCCAGGTAGGTCAGCAGCACCGGGCCGAGCAGGGTCTCTGCAAACAGCTGGAAGGTGGTCACGCGGAGGGTTCCGCTGGGCTCCTCGGCGCGGCTGCGTGCCCATGCTTGAGCCTCCTCGAACGACTCCATGGCGCGCAGGGAGCGCTGGTAGTAGCCCTCACCGATCTCGGTGAGCTGGATGCTGCGGGTGGTGCGCTGCAGCAGGCGAACGCCCAGGCGCTTCTCCAGCTGCTGCACCCAGCGGCTCACCGTCGAGGTCGGCATATCCAGCACCCGCGCTGCAGCGCTCACGCCGCCCTGTCGTGCCACCTCGACGAACACCCGCAGCTGATTCAGATCGTCTTCCATTGTCCCTCTCTTGGGATGGTTTATCCCATGTATGAGCAGGTCACTGCGACGAGTCGCGCATACCTTGTGGGTCCATCCACCAAGGAGCCCGCCATGAAGGCCGTCCGAATTCACCGCTACGGTGACGTTGATACCCTCAGCTACGAGGATGCACCCCTGCCAGAGCCCGGCCCCGCAGATGTACGCATCCGCGTGCATGCTGCAGCGGTGAACCCTGTGGACTGGAAGATCCGTGCTGGCTACCTCGCCGCGATGATTCCCTACCAGATGCCGCTCACCATCGGCTGGGACGTCTCGGGTGTTGTCGACCAGCTCGGCGCAGAGGTGACCGGCCTGTCCGTGGGGGATGCGGTGTACAGCCGGCCGGACATCATGCGCAATGGAACATATGCAGAGTACGCGGTGGTCCGTGCCTCAGAGGTGTCGGGAAAGCCTCAGAGCCTGTCGCATCGCGAGGCTGCTGCGGTTCCTCTGGCGGGTCTCACAGCCTGGCAGGCTTTGTTTGACCATGCTCAGCTCAAGGCGGGCGAGCGGGTGCTTATCCATGCCGGCGCCGGAGGCGTGGGCAGCTTCGCGATTCAGTTCGCCAAGTGGGCAGGAGCCCACGTCATCGCCACTGCATCGGCCTCCAACGCGGCGCTGGTTCGCGACCTGGGCGCTGATGAGTTCGTCGACTACCGCTCCCAGCGGTTCGAGTCGGTGCTCGACAAGGTCGATGTGGTGCTCGACACCATCGGCGGCGAGACCCAGCTTCGCTCCATCGCACTGCTCAAGCGCGGCGGCCGGCTGTTCTCGGTGGTGGCGACCCCAGACCACGCCGCGCTGGCTTCGGCGGGAGCGACGGGCGGGATGTTCATGGTGCAGCCCAGCAGCGACGACCTCAGCCGCATCGCTGAGCTGATCGATGCCGGAAGTGTTCGGGTCATCATTGACTCGGTGTTTCCCCTCTCCCAGGCGCGTGCGGCGCATGCCAAGAGTCAGACCGGCAGGGCCAAGGGCAAGATCGTCCTCGAGGTCGTTCCGGACGAGCGCAGCGGACACGCTGACGATGCTCATCAGGCTTGAATTGAACCAAGAACCAGGAAAAACCAATGTTTAAGTCACTGCTGGGGATCGCTCCGATTGAAGAAGCGGATGGATCCTTCAAGCCCTCCAAGCTGGCCCTGAAGCTCTCGACATCGGATGTCTCCGACTTTGAGAATACGCCCTTTGCGGCATACCAAGGTAAGAAAAAGAAGATCTTGGTGATCGCGACAGAGCAGAAGAACATGACCATGCAGAATGGGAAGATGTTCTCGACGGGCAACCACCCGGTCGAGGCCCTCCTGCCCATGCTCCACCTCAAGAATGCGGGCTTCGAATTCGAGATCGCGACCCCGACGGGGGCACCGGTTGTCTTCGAGATGTGGGCAATGCCTCAGGGGGATGCGGCGGTCGTCGGCCTCTATGAGGAGCTGAAGCCTCGCTTTGAGAAGCCCAGGCGCCTTCAGGACGTCGTCGATGGCTTCTCTGACGAGGTCAGCGCCTATGCCGCGGTCTTCGTTCCCGGCGGTCACGGTGCGATGCTGGGCATTCCCGAGGATCCAAACGTCGGCTACATCCTGCGCCAGGCGCATGAGAACGATCTGTTCACCATCAGCCTCTGCCACGGCCCGGGGTCCTTCCTGGCCACTGCTCTGGAGGATCACCCGTTCCTCTATGGCGACTACAAGATGGCTGTCTTTCCCGACTCGGTCGACAAGATGACGCCGATGATTGGCTACCTGCCCGGGCACATGCCGTGGCGACTGGGCGAGAAGCTCACCGCGCTCGGGGCGACGATCGTCAACACCAAGGGGGACAAGACCTGCATCGTTGACCGCCGCCTCATCACCGGGGCCAGTCCGCTGGCGTCAAACGACCTCGGAAAGCTGGCGGCGAAGACCCTGCTTGAGAACCTGGCGTAGCGCTGCTGGTTGCTTGTCCTTCTTGATGGTGTAGGGCGGCTCCAGGCGCTTCTGGCTCCGCGCGCTGCAGGGCCGCGCCGCGTCAAGCCCGCTTAATTCTCCACAGAGGCTCAAGAACTTAAAGACCATCGGCTCACAGCCGTTGGTCGTTTTTAAAAAATAAATTGACAGATATAGACGCCATGTGGTGGTTGTGCTTTTCAGGAAGCGCGGTTCATAAAATAAATACTTGATTGTTGCGATAAATTATCCGTCAGTCCGACCATCACGGAGTGAGGGTGTCGTCTGGGTTTCCGAGATGTTCGACTCCGGAGCCGATGCCTCAGCAGAGAAAGTCGTGTGGCCCCATTTGATGCGCCGTTGTATTGCCGTGGGCTCGAATTCATTCTCACACCAATCTGGAGCGCACCGCATTGCGGTATACACTGATCGATCAAAGCCATGGCAGCATCAAGAGCGATGTCCTCTCTGGCCTCACTGTGGCGCTAGCGCTGGTTCCTGAGGCGGTTGCGTTCGCCTTTGTCGCTGGAGTCTCTCCAGTTGTCGGACTCTATGGTGCCTTCATGATGGGCATCGTTACCTCACTCTTTGGCGGACGTCCTGGCATGATCTCGGGCGCGACCGGTGCCATGGCGGTGGTCATGGTCTCGCTGGTCGCACAGGGCAACGCCATGGGAGACGGGCTCGGGCTTCAGTACCTGCTCGCTACGCTCCTGGTCGCTGGACTTCTCCAGATCGGCGCCGGACTGATGCGCCTTGGAAAGTTCGTCCGCATGATCCCAAGCCCGGTGATGATGGGCTTTGTCAACGGGCTCGCCATCGTCATCTTCCTCTCGCAGCTCGGCATGTTCAAGAGCGGCGGGGAGTGGCTTGAGGGAGCCGCCATGTGGACCATGCTGGGGCTCACGGCGCTGACCATGGCGATCATGATCGTGCTGCCCCGGATCACGAAGCAGGTGCCCGAAGCGCTGTTCGCCATCGTCGTCGTCAGCGCGGTGGTCATCTTCGGCAGCATTCCGACCGAGACCGTCTCCAGCTTCATCACAGCGCGTGGAGGAGACGGCATCAGCGCTGGACTGCCTTCCTTCGCTATGCCGCTGATTCCGATGAGCCTCCAGACCCTGACCTTCATCCTGCCCTACGCACTCATCCTCGCCGCCATTGGCCTGATTGAGTCTCTGATGACCTTAAACCTGATCGATGAGCTGACCGAGACCCGCGGCGAGGCCAACCGGGAGTGCATCGCTCAGGGTGCTGGCAACATCGTCAATGGTCTGTTTGGTGGCATGGGCGGCTGCGCGATGATTGGCCAGAGCATCATCAACATCAAGTCCGGTGGCCGTGGTCGGTTGTCGGGTGTGGTCGCTGCGCTCACCCTGCTCGGCTTCATCTTGTTTGGCGCGACCTACATCGAGATGGTGCCCATCGCCGCGCTGGTCGGCGTCATGTTCATGGTCGTCATCGGCACGTTCGCCTGGAACACCTTCAAGATCCTCAACAAGGTGCCCCTGTCCGACGTCCTGGTCATGCTCACGGTGACCGGAATGACGGTGGCCTTCGACCTGGCTGTCGCTGTGCTGGCGGGTGTGATCATGTCTGCGTTGGTCTTTGCCTGGGAGAACGCGCTTCGGATTCGTGCCCGCAAGCGCATCGATGAGCACGGCATCAAGCACTACGAGATCTACGGACCGCTGTTCTTTGGCTCGACCACGCTGTTCCTCACGAAGTTCGATGTCAGCGGTGATCCTGATGAGGTCATCATCGACTTTGGTGAGTCCCGCATCATGGACCAGAGCGCGATCGAGTCGATCAACAAGCTCGCCGAGAAGTACCAGCAGGCCGGCAAGGAGGTCCACCTCCGCCACCTCAGCTCAGACTGCATCACGCTCATCAAGCGTGCAGAGAAGATCTGCGACATCAACGTGCTGGAAGATCCGGACTACTTCGTCGCCATCGACACCATCCGCAAAGAGCATGCTCGGGTGGCGAAGCAACTGGCTGTGGCGAAGTAGGCGTCGTAGCGTACGACGGGCTGGATGCTTCAGGACGGCGACCACAACGTCCCCTGGAGCATACAGCCGGCGCGCCGCGAGGGGGCCGGTGTGGCGGCTGACTTCTGGGAGCTCCTCGTCGATGGCTTCCCCAGACAGCCGCTGCCGCACTCCGGCCAGGAAGAGCCGATCCGTGCCTCCGATGGGAGCTGGTCGCTTGTGGCGGTTGCTTGTGGAGGTTGCTGGGGCGGTGGTCTGGCCTTGGGAGGCTAAAGCCTCGGCGCTGAGGTGATGTCAGCAGGAGTGGGGAGGCACCGCCGCGCGGCTGTGCTGCACCATCGCTCGACCACTGCTGGTACTCCGTCGCCTCAAGCAGCGCAGAGACAGCAAGATTCTGCTGACGCTGAAGCGGCCGTGGTCAGAGAGCGAGGCAGCGTCGGATGGCGGAAGCGTGTAAAAAAGGCCGCTTGAAATTCCTGTCCGCTCATTCAATGCCGATAAGATGACATCATCAAGCATCACGGTGCCCTTCTCGGGTCCAATTCCTGAGCCCTTTTACCAAAGCCGGCTACCATTCTGGAAGTCTTCAGCTGGCGCTTCCACCCACTCCACATCCCTAGAGGGAGATTATCATGGCAGGTGCCCCGCAGTACGGACTCGATCGCTACATCGGCGCGTTCAACTTCAAGGTTGAGATCGACGGTGTCCCAGTTGAGAACTCCAAGTTCATCTCGGTTTCCGGTGTCGTCT
>JAQXDW010000128.1 GCA_029251165.1 Myxococcota bacterium | reverse complement strand
CTGGGCTTCTTCCGCACGACCAGCGGCGACATCGAAGCCCTTCAGGTCGAGCATCGACTCTTTCCCAAACGAGTCACTCGTGGACTGAGCCACCGCAGTCATCTCAGCGATGGCGTTGTCGTGGACCCCCAGGCTGTGGTGGCACCACGCGATCCGGTACTCGGCAAGCCCGGCATGCTGCCCAGAGTCCTGTGCGCCCCGCTCGAAACAGGACCGCGCCTCTCCGGCACGGCTGGCCGCTGTACAGGGCCTCCGCGATGCCCATCCACAGTCGATTCACGCCCGGAGTCTCGTCGGTCAGCTGCGGCTGCTCCCCCGATGGTGAGTGGGCAAGCATGCGCTCCCGACCGCTTCGGGCCTGCTCGCTCAGGGGGACCATGGAGGACTAAAAGGGGATGTCGTCACCGTAGACGATGGCCGGGTTCACGTTCACGAATCGGTGCTGCGGCCAGCGGCGTCGGCGCTGGCCGAGCATGCGCAGCCAGTCCGGGCCGCTCATGCCTGCGCGCGGGGCCCAGTCTCGGTGGATCGGCTCCGCTGCGCCCGCCGAGGCCCGGCTCGTCCAGCGCATATGCGCCTGGGCGCTTTCATCGAGCCACTGCTGAACCATGGCGCGCACAGGGGCATCGACTGCTGTGTTTCTCGGACCCTGGAGCTGCCCCAGCCGGAAGGTCCCAGCATGAGCAGACGAGGGCTCGATCCAGGCCGTGGCCAGCGACTCGCCCCAGACATCTCGGACGCCATAGCCAAAGCCCATCATGGCGCGTGCACGCTCGGCAAAGCCACCAGTGCCGATGCAGTGCTGCATCGTGCAGCCCTCGACGAGCAGGGCCTTGGGGGTCCTCAAGGGAACGATGGCGGAGGTTCCACGCAGCGGCGGGGCCGGAAAGGGCGCCTGTTCTGCGCGCTGCGGCAGGAGGGCAGCAGTCGCCCGCTCGATGGCCTCCAGCGAAGCCAGCGCCCCCGCAGCCGGCAAGGGAGCGAGGGGGGCATCCTGAGCCGCCGCGCAGAGCCCTCTGATGGCCCCGGCGAGGTTGAGCGCCTCGTGCTCATCGTCGAGATCAAAGAACACCCGAGTCGGGAGGACCCCGCCCAGCATGGAGAACTCTGCCGCAGCAGCAAGCGCAGAGAGGGCGCCAGGCGTGAGCACGGGCCCGTGCTGGAGGATCTTGCGCAGCCAGGGGCTCTGCCAGATGCTGGAGATGGACGCCAGAGACGTGACCTCCCAGGTCTGCGGCTCCAGCGGCCCGACCCGACGCAGCACCCGGAGCAGGCTGGGAGCTTCGGGCCAGCGCAGCAGCCGCATGACCCGACGCCAGGTGTCGCGGCTGCGCCCCTTCCGAGTGGCAGCGCGGAGGTCACGCCAGGGCTGGCTGGGCGTGGCGTGTCCAGCCGTCGAGCGCACCAGCTTCAGGTTCGCGGCGGCGGCGGCCAGCATCGGCAGCTCATCAATGAGCTGTCGTGCGCCCTCACACCGGGCGAGGAAGCACAGGGTGTTCCACTGGCGATCGCGAAACGATGCCCGCAGGACACGCGCCCGCACATCGGCAGGGATGGTCGACCAGCCTTCCTGCTCGAAGCGATACGGGTAGGGGGCGGAGGTCCCCTGCTCGATCAGATCCAGGCGAATCTCTGGCCATGCCCCCTGCCACTTCTGCTTCCCGAACCGCTCCCAGCACAGGACGCGCGGCCAGGGCTCAATGACGGTGACCTTGTAGGGGGAGAACCGATAGAGGCGGCCCCGCTCTGGGAGCCAGCTCACGCCATACTTGTTTGAACGAGAAGAGGGGGCAGGCATGGGTGAGGCTCCGATGCAGTGGGGGCTGACGCAGTGGCAGTGAGGGCTGGTCACGCAGCGGCAGAGACGCGCGCGGGCTTCTCTGCCGGACAGTCGGCGGTGGCAATTGATGGTCAGCCGGCGCTGCAGCAGCCAGACAGGGGCGCTTTAGAACGGGATGTCGTCCACACGCTGTCGGGTCGCCCTGGAGACCGGCAGGCTGGCACCGATGCTGATCGCGCCGAGCAGACCCTGCGGGTCGAGATCGATGCCGGGAGTGGTCGGACCGATCTCCGCCTCCTCACTGCTCAGGATGAGATCGACGCCGAGGAGCGCCTCCAGGGCCTCCAGCAGCGGCAGCAGCAGCAGCGGACCGGGGATGCTGCCGTGGAGATGAAGGCGCACCTGCTTCCCGAGCAGGCCGCTCCACAGGGCATGCGCATGCTCGATCAGCGCCATGCCCTGTGGACGGATGCCGTGAAACAGCGCTGCTGCGTGTGTGTCGTGGCTGAGCATGCGCCTCGAGGCATGCTTGTAGGCCCGATCGATCTCAGCGACGAGGCAGGCAGAGACACCACCAGCCGGGATGTCGATGCACAGCGTGAGCGGTGCCTGCCGGCGGTCCAGCGTCGTCAGGGCCTGGAGCAGCTGCTCTGGAGCTGGTGAGGAGTAATGGCTGGGCTTGGTGAGGGGAGCGGCGGCGCACAGCTTCCGACCCGCGCTCGGATAGTCCGGCGGCGTGCTCGGGATGTCGGTGTACAGCTTCCAGGCATCGAGGGCTTCGCCCAGTTCAGCGCTGGCGCTCGCCAGCTGGGTGCGCACATGCGCCTCCGAGGCCCCAACGACGGAGAGCCCCAGCCACGCCTGATTCGGCTGCCCGCCGCCCACCTCCAGCACCAGGTGCAGGGTCAGCGCTGAGGGCGCGCTCGCCAGCCACCGATGCAGACCATGGAGGTCGATCGCCTCAAGAGGCGCGATGGACGACTCCTTGTCCGAGCCAATAAACGTGGTTCGCCGACGCCATGTGCTCAGCTCTGTGAGCAGAATTCCGCCCCCAATCGGACGGTATTTTCGGAGCACAGTTGACCAATTCTTGCCTGCTGTCATGGCAGCCTCTGGGGAAATGAGTGGGCACCGGGGCCGGGATGCAAGACGTTCATTCTGGTCGCTTACGGACCGTTATGCCGGTCAAATTCAGTCCGATTTTTTTCAATTTCAGACGAGCCTGCATCAAACATCGACCCTGTCGGCTTCACACAGGTCGCGCCCGTGGATCGCTGATCTGAGTGGACCTCACGGACCATCCCGCCGCAGCGCCATGACGCGGCGCGGGGAACTGCAGTACAGTTATTTTGTTTTAAAACAAGGGGTTGTGCTGAAACAGCTTCGTCGTGGAGAGACCTCCGACACGCTCAGCAATCTCCGCGCACGCTGAGGCCCCATCCAGCGACCGCAGCGCACCTGGGCGAGACGTGTGCTCACCGCAGCAGGCGCATCTCCCAGAACGCGCCGTCCTTTGTCCAGGTCATCCGAGGCGCCTCGTCACCCACCTGAACAATCACGGTCTCTCTGACGACAAAGCTTCCGACATCGCCGTTGAGGGTATTTTGTGTGGCGTCCCAGAAGAGCCGATAGCCCAGCATCACGTCCGGCCCCTCGAAGCGATCACGGGCCAGCACCAGCACCCAGCCCTCGCTCGGAGAGGTTGGATACACCCGGTCAGGCTGCCCGGAGACGTCCAGCTGGACCTGCTTGTGGAGCACGGCGCGCGTGGTCCCCGTCACCGGATCGGGCACCGCGTACTCCTCGCCGGCCAGCAGCGCCTCCACTACAGGCTGGCTGACGCCCTGTCCGACCGCTGCGGGGTCCTCCCACTGCGGCGGTCTGGAGCGGACCTGGGGCTGGGCAGCGGGTGTCGCGGGGACCACATCGTAGAGGTCTGCTGTGCCCTCCTGGAGAGGGCTCTCAGAGCATGCCACCAGCGCGCTCAGCATCACCACCCCATGCACACCCACCTCAGTCCCCTGTCGTGACGCCGGCACGCAGCATGCTCCGCCGGACATCGAACACTACCATCCCGGCCAGTCTCGCTCTCAGCGACACGCCCTCAAGACCAGTGCCGCCAGCCGGTGCCCCGATGTGCCTGGGCAAGGAAGCCCCCGATGGTGCGCCGGGCGTGGCTGCCCTCGACCGGTGTGATGCGGTGAAAGAAGCGTCCGCCGTCGAAGATCAACATCGCACCGGCCGGCGGAGAGATCCGGACGGTCTCGCACAGCGGCGGCACCAGCTTCGCGAGCCCACCCTCCTCTCGAACATCGACGCCGCCTTCATAGCGGTCCTTCACCATCGACCAGCGCAGATCGTAGACCACCAGCTCTCCGCCAGCGCTCGGGAGTCGAAGCGGCATGAAGTGGCTGCGCTGTGCGCCGACATGGACGGACCGGGCCAGCTGCTGCGCCTGGGGAGTGGTGAGGAAGGCGTTGCCGATGTGCAGACCGATGGCATGCCCGGGCGGAAGGTGGCGGATGGTCGCGGGGCTGTAGCGATGCGGTGCTGCTTCGGCACACCGTGCTGTGTCGCCGAGCGCGTGCAGGACTGCGGTGAGGTGCTGCTCGAAGGGCACGAGGCCATCAAACAGCCGGGTCAGCCCGCTGCGCAGGCGCGCGGCATCCGCGAAGTACGCGTTCAGATCCGCCGGACAGTCCACCAGGCTGCGCCCATAGAGTCGCGGGGGATCGGGGTCGTCGGTGAAGTCGGTTCGTGGCAGCTCCGTGTCGGCGTCGAGCCGGTCGTTGAGACACGCCAGCGCCGAGGAATCGTAGAGCCACTCCGCCTCAGAGGTCGGCAGCGAGGCGTGGTCTGTGATCTTGGGGTCATCGCCGCCTCCGCCGCCGTCAGCGGGGTCTTCCCGACTGGTGCCGCCGTCATCCCCAGCGGTCAGGGGCTCGCATGCGTCGTCACCCGCTGCGGAGAGCGCATCGTTCAGCTCCAGTGCCAACGACAGCATCGCCGAGGAGCCCGCATCGGTCCTCCGTCGCAGGCAGCCGGATTCCCTTCACAGCGTCGCGTCGTCGCGGCTGCCGAGCGCATCGCTCAGGGCCTCAACGCGCACCAGTGCGGCACCGAGCAGCGGGCCGACAGGCCCCTCCGGGAGAGACAGCGCGACGTGATCCGTGCCGAGGTGGAGGCGCTCACCGGGCCCCACCACGCTCGCCATGGCCGCGCCGATTGCAGGCGACAGGAAGGTGCCATCGGGCCCTGCGACACGCGCCCACTGCCACCCGGGAGCCGCCAAGGGAGCAGCGCCAAGCAGCCGGCCGATGCCCTCAGCGGCAGCCTCAATCATCCCCCCTCCCCTCCGGGAAGCCACGCCGCGCGGACCGGGCTGTGCTCGCTCTGTGATCACCAGCCTGCGGCGCTCGCCGGTGCGGAGGTCGGGGTCGGCACTCCTTGAAGTAGAGCTCCAGTCCACGACCACGACGGGCTGCGCCGACCAGGCCCCAGCGACGGCGCCATGGGAGAGCCGGAGGTCAGCCAAGGCAGCCAGGAGAGCCGGATCGGTCTCCTGGAGAGCAACCCAGTCGCCCGACGCCACCGCCGCGGCCCGTGCAGCCTTGTCGCGGAGGTGGCGCACGCCGAGCCAGATGAGCGCAGCGACCATCATGATGGGAACGCAGATGAACATGGCGAGGACGATGATGGAGATCATGGCGGCTCTATAGCTGGGGGTTCACCAGAAGATACACACCACAACAGCAGCACATGTGATGGGCGAAGGAGAGCACGGTAGAGGAGCGGAGCCTCCAGAGTAAGGAGCAGCAGTGCCGCCGCACAGGCCTCCCGCGGCCCCCTCCACCATGCCCGACGCCCGGCCTCAGAGAAGCGGCACTCACAGCACACCGCTGGCGGAGATGCGCGCAGTGTTCGGGCCGCTCAGCCAGGGTCCAGCCCCTCAGCGACGAGGGACCTTCGCGGCCTGTGCGATCCCGCTGATGCACGCCTCTTTGCGGGCTGCGGAGACCGCCTGACAGGCCTCGGTGTCGGCCCAGCCGTGCTCCTGTGCTGCCAGCTGGAACCAGGAGGACCAGACCCGCTCAGTAGCCTGCGAGGCCCACTGAACCTTCCAGTCCGCGATCAGCGCCTCCAAGAGCGCCTCCGCCTCAGGCAGGTCGCCGACCAGACCCGGAGACTGCTGAACGTGGAGCTGAAAGAGATGGAAATTACACTGCCTTGAGAACCGTCCAGACGACGAGCAGAGCGTCTGAGCGAGGGAGTAGTTGTGGCGCATGGCTGCGGACTCCGCGCTCTGAAACCAGCACTCATCCTGCCAGGTTCCCGCTGGCACCTTCAGGCACCAGGTCGCCTCGGAGCCTGGAGACATGGCCCGGCGGCTGATCGCCAGCGCACAGTCGCCGCGAAGGTTGTCATCGACCAGGGCGTGACAAGACGCCATGGCGCTGCTCGACGGCTGCTCGGAGTCTCGCAGAATGGCGAGGTACCGGTCCCGATCGACGATGGCATGAGAGGGGGGCTCAGGGGATGTCTCGCAGCCCATCAACCCCACCCAAATCAATCCAGACAGCTCATCCTCCGCTCCACACTGACCATCCTCCGATCCGCACTGACGACGGGTATGTCCTGGCTGAGATGAAGAAGTCAGGTCCTCGACAGGGTCTGCGATTCTACATCAATTATCATCTTACTCAAGTGAATGCCCCTTCGCGGTGCAGCAAGAGAGGGTTGTAGACATTCGAGCGCCGAGCATGTCCACAACGCCTTCAGAGACGCAGCGGTCATGCAGCGAGCATCGCTCAGCAGATTCGGGCAAATCATTGCTAAATCAATCCTTTACAGCAAGAGCAATGAGCACAATCAAGACACACAAGAGAGCCCTCTCGGAGCCCCTCAGGGGCTCCTGCCGCTGTGGTGCTGTGGGGTTCACGGTGACGCTGTCCGATGGACTCCGCAGCGCTCGGCGCTGCACGTGCTCGTTTTGCCGAATGCGGGGTGCGGGGTGCGGTCCCGGTGTCAGCCAGACTCAGCGATGTCGACATCCAGCACAGTGCTGACGTGCTCACCGAGTACCGGTTCAACACGAAGAAGGCACGGCACTACTTCCGCTCGGTGGGCGGCATCTACACACACCATCAGCGGCGCTCAAATTCAGAACAGTACGGCGTAAACATCGCCTGTTTAGACGGCTTCAGTCCGTTCGATCTTGCCCGTGTGGTCGTCTACGACGGCATCAACCACTCCACAGACCGAGGAGAATCCACTCTGTTCGCTGGATACCAGACCTTCTCAACGACGGCGGTGACGTAAGCGTCCTGCTGCTCATGCATGGAGCGCTTGTCCTCGACAGCGCATGAACGCCATGCCCTCAGCCCCCCTCGCGATGCGACTGACTCGCAATCCACGAGGAGTGATGTTCACAGAACGGCGTGCTTAAATAAGAAAGCAAGAATTAAACCCCACTGAGCTAAAGTGACTTCAGCCCGACCCTCTACACTCATGCTGAACGGACCATGAAATCATCGATTAACACGGCACTTTTACATAAACTCGGGATCGGGCAATGGTCACTTGATCTGTGCACTGATGACATGACCTGGTCGGATCGAACATTCGAGATCCTCGACCTCTCCATGGAACACATCGACGCATCGCGGGAGATGTTTGAGTCTCAGTTTCGACAGTTCGATTTCTCACTCCCCGTCCACGACAATTCTCTCCAGCCCTACGTGGTCGAGACACGTAGCATGGCCTCGGATGGCACCATTCAGTGGCACCGACATGCAATCCAGGCAGAACGGGGTTCAGACGGCAAGCCGCGGATGCTGCATGGGTTCATTCAAGACATCACGGAAGCGAAGAAGATGTCGAATGAGCAGAAGTTTCTCGAGGCCATCGCGAGACGCACTGGAAACTCAATCATCCTCACCGACCAGACCGGTCACATTCAGTGGGTCAACAGCGGGTTTGAGCGACTGACTGGATACACGCTGGCAGAGGTTGTGCAGAAGAATCCAGGCTCGCTCCTTCAAGGCCCCGAAACCAACCTGAAGACCCGCGCCGAGATGCGCAGAGCCCTGGCAGTCTCTCAGTCTTTTGATGTCGAGGTTCTCAACTACTCGAAGTCGAGGGAGCAGTACTGGGTACACATCAGCGCCGATCCCATGGTCAACGAAGACGGCGAAATTACTGGCTATATGGCCATCCAGACCAACGTGACAGAGCAGCGCATTACACGGAGTCGAGAGCAGACGACCCGCAACATCGCAGACCGACTGCTCAGCTGCGACTCCGCCCAGGCCGCGGCGAATGTGATCACAAACGAGCTGGTCCAGACGCTCGATGTACAGGTGGCGCAGGCATGGCTGGTGAAGCCCAGCGTCGAGAACCTGCAATTTCTCGCTGGAGCATGCTCAAAGCCAGAGGGCAAGGCCTGGCTTGAGGCTAGTGAGTCAAAGACCTTCCGAGAGGGACATGCCTGGGTCGTCGGTGTGGGAGCCCCTGGCATGGCCTGGGGAACCGGGACGCCGTGTATCAAGACCGACTTCTGGGAGCAGGATCAGAACGGGAACTACTCACGGCGAGCGCTCGCAGCCAAGCAGGCGGCAATCCGTACGGTGTGTGCGGTGCCGGTCATCGGCCCCGACAGCATCCTGGCGGTGCTCGAGATCGGTGGCTCCCACAACTATCCGGGACATGATCGACTGCCAGAGCTGGTCGAAGGTGTTGCACAACAATTCGCATCGTTCATCCTTCAAGACCAGGCTCGCCAGAACGTCATGGAGCGAGAGCGCCTGCGGATGAAGGTATATGCCGACCTTCAGCAGGCCGAAAAGGCCAACCTGGCCAAGAGTCGATTTCTTGCGAGCATGAGCCACGAGATCCGCACGCCGCTCAATGCGATCCTGGGGTATGCCCAGCTCTTGCAGCGTGAGTCGGGTCTAAGTACGCATCAGCAGGGCTATCTACAGACCATCAATCGTGGCGGCGAGCACTTGCTGAGCCTCATCAATGATGTCCTCGACATGGCAAAGATCGAAGCGGGCCAGCTGTCGCTCGTAGAGACCGAGGTGGACTTCCTCCAGCTGCTGTCGGATATCGAGCAGCTGTTCCGTCTACAGATGACCAACAAGGGCATCGTATTTTCATTAGAGACTGAACCAGACCTGCCATTCATGCTGAGATCGGATGCCATCAAGCTCCGACAGATCATCATGAACCTCATGAGCAATGCCGTGAAGTTCACTGAAGAAGGGCAAATCAACGTAGCAGTGACGCACCACCTTGAAGACGACGACAGGGTCCGGATCGTCCTGTCCGTGCAAGACACCGGCTGCGGAATCGACGCCGAGAGCATCCACACCGTGTTCGAGGTTTTTGCACAAACGGAGACGGGTATTCTCAAGGGAGGAACCGGCCTTGGCCTCGCGGTAAGCCGTCAGTTTGCCGTGCTACTCGGGGGATCGCTGACGGCGACGAGCACGCCTGGCATGGGCTCCGTGTTTCGGTTTGAATTCATCACAAGATGCAGCAGACGGGGAGAGGCTCTCGTGCAGAAGCATCGGGTAGAGCGGATCGCACAAGGCAGTCCAAGGCCCCGTGTGCTCGTCGTCGACGACATCAAGGAGAACCGCGAGGTCCTCGCCAAGAAGCTGTTGGCGACAGGCTTTCAGGTCGAGATGGTCTCCAGCGGACGGGAAGCAGTGGAGGCTGTCCGGAGGTCAAGCTTTGACCTGGTGTTGCTGGACTTCATGATGCCCGAGATGAACGGGATCGAGACCATCGCCCAGCTCCGGGGCCTCACACATGACCAGCCCATCGCGATCATCATCGTCTCAGCCAGCACCCTAAAGCGCTACCGAGACGCGGCGTCTGCGGCTGGTGCCGATGACTTTATCTGCAAGCCCATCCGCGAGCGAGACCTGTTCTCCTGCATCGCGCAGCACTGCCGTGTCACGTACACATACGCCGACTCAGGCGATGTGGAGAGCGACAAGACAGGTGAAGTTGAGGAGACGCGCCATGCGCTGCCTCCAGAGCTTCGAAACAAAATTCGTCACGCGATCGACAGCGGAGACATCTCCGAGATCGACAGGCTCCTCGACGATCTCAACGCGATCGATCCCGCCCAGGGAAGGGTCTTGCAGCGGCTGGCCTATCAATTCGACTATGAGGGTCTTGCTGCGCTGATTGATTGAAGATGGAGAGGGGCTGCCTGATCGATGCTGAGGGTAAGCACCGAGAGCGCGACAGGTGCACCCGCCTGGGAGCAGACGGCGACCGGCGGCACGCCCGATGAGGGCGCCGAGCCGAGCGTTCTCATCAGCCTCAGGTGTCAGGAGGCAGTAGTCTAATTCGCATGCAAGATGTGCTCATTGTCGCGGAGCTCGGCCCCAACCCCGCGCCGCTCGCCGAGCTGATCTGGGCGCTGTATCGTCAGCGCGCTCAGCGCGTGTGTGCGATCTTTCTCCTGGTCACCCCGCGAACCCTTGCGTGGTTCCAGCAGGAGTTTCTCGCGCCTGGAGGGGCACTGGATCAGCTCCAGCAGGTCCTCGGACGGGATCTGCTCCCTGCCGACGCCATCCACCTGGAGGCGGTCGAAGATGGCGGGACGCTGCTGCGCGATGACGCACACCACACCGCGCGCTGGAACGATGCGCGCTGGCGGCTGTATCGCCGGGCCATCCGGGCAGCCGGAGCACGTCCGGTGATCTTCGGCCTCATCGGCGGAAGTCACCGAACCCGGGCGGCGACCACTGCGGTCATGTTCCAGCTCCTGGCGCGCCCCCAGGACTGCTGTCTGGATGTTCGCGTAGACAACGACGCGATCAAGGGCGGGACCGGGTTCTACTTTCCCGAGCAGCCCGATCGGCCGCTCAGGATCATGAATCGGACACGCGGAGGTCAGCCCCGACCGGTGCTGGTCGAGCCGGCATCGGTCACGGTGCGTCTGGTGCCGCTGGAGCTGCCGCTGCTCCGTGGCCTGCTGCCGCCTCAGGCGCGGGAGAGCTGGGGAGAGGCCCTGACCGCCACCCAGGTCGCCCTGCGCCAGGCGGAGCGCCCCCGGCTCGACATCGATCTGGTGGCGGAGACCGCGACGGTCAACGGCACACAGGTCCTGCCGCTCTCCCTCAGCCAGCTCATCTGGCTCGCCGCGCTGGCGTGGGCTCGCAAGCAGGGCACGGGCTGGATCGATGCCGCCGACCACCGCGCGCTCCGGCATGTCCTCCAGCACGTCCAGCCGGGTGCGATCTGGATACCCCGGCGACACAACAAGGCCCTCCGAGGGCTCCGAGCCGATCCGGCACACGTGCCCGATGAGGGCTCCATGCGCACCCTGCGCGCGCAGACCCGGAGCGCGCTCCGAAAGGCCAGCCAGCCCCTCCCCCATGGATCGCTGCTCGTGCCCGAGATCCGCTCTCAGTGGCATGACGGAGCCAAAGAGACCGCGCAGCGCCTGCCCCTGGAGGGCGAGCGCGTCTCCCTCTCCCCCCTGTAACGTTACAACCATCGATCAAGGTTCCAGGCTGCTTTACATCTCTTGTGTCATCTAAAACAGGAGAATGACATGAGCATCAAGCACAACAAGGCACGCGCTGCCGTTCTGGGACTTGCGCTGGGAGACGCCTACGGCCGTCGGCTGGAGTTTCTTCGCGGCGAGCAGGTTCGCACGACACCGGCTGGGCCTGGGCACGACTTCATGTGGACCGACGACACCCACATGTCCCTCTACCTTGGAGAGGCCATCCTCGACTTCGGCGGCGGTGCGCTGCACGCCGATGAGTTTGGGCAGTGTGTCGGCGCACAGTTCAGCGCCTGGCTCGCCGATCCCCTCACCCCCTCGACGGCACCCGGGAACACCTGCATTGCGGGAGTGCAGGCGTGGCGTCGCGATCACGACTGGCGCTCCAGCGGGGTGCCCACCTCCGATGGCTGCGGCGCGGTGATGCGGATCGCTCCGCTGCCGATTCGCTTCGCTGGCGCTGAGCTGGCCGAGGCCGCTGAGATCCAGGCCCGGCTGACCCACGGGCACCCCAATGCCGCTGAGGCCGCGGTGGCAGCATCCTGGCTCACCCGAGAGCTCCTGGAGGGCCGCCCGCTGTCGACAGACCTGATCGCGCAGGCAGTGGCACGGTTCTCCGATGGCACGTGGTCCAGCACTGGAGGGACGACCGCAGAAGCACTGCGGGCCGCGGTGCGAGAAGCCGGAGCGAGCGGGCGGTGGCTTGATGAGGCTGCCATCCCCGCAGGAGATGGTGGCTGGCGCTCTCCCAGCGCGCTGGGGCTGGCGCTGGCTGCCGCGCTGAGATGGGGCGTCGATGCACACGGCGAGGTGACCCCCGAGCGCTTCGCGGAGGCGGTCGACCGCGCCGCGCGCATCGACGGAGACAGCGACAGCGTGGCGTGCCTGACCGGAATGTTCCTGGGTGCGGCTGGCGGCATGTCGAGTCTTCCGTCGGACTGGCTGGCGGCGCTTCCACAGCGTGGTCACATCGCCGGGCTGGTGGATCGCATGCTGGCGCAGGCTGAGCCGCTGGTGACGGCCGCGCCAGAAGACGTCTGGGTCGCAGTCGCGGACCTGCACGGCCACCCTGCCCACCTCGATCGCCTCCTGGAGCACCTGGATGCCGAGCTTGGTGATCGCTGGAACCTGGTCACCCTGGGAGACTACGTCGACAACGGGCCAGACATCCCCGGACTGCTGGAGCGGCTGATCGCGCTGCGCGAGGAGCGCGGTGACCGCTACGTTCCCATCATCGGCAACCACGACGTCGCCTGCCTCCGCGCGATGGGATGGCCGCTGGATAACGGACCGGATCGGAGGTGGTGCGCGCAGTGGTCGCGGAACTACTGGAGCCCTGGCGGGAGCACAGTAGAGGCCTACGGCGCACGCAGCGCCGCGACGCTGGCGGAGGCCATGCCGCCACACCACAAAGCATTCCTCCGCTCCCTGCCCTGGCTGCACGACACCGGTGAGTACCTCTTCGTGCATGCAGGGATGGAGTCGGGACCGCTGGGACCGCAGCGCCGGAAGCTGATCAACCAGCTCCTCCCTGCGACGGCATCCTGGCTGCCGCCGCAGCTGCGAGAGAAGGCGCTCGCTGGCGTGAGCGATCCGAGCTGGGAGCGGGTGGTGGTCAGCGGACACACCAAGAACCCGGCCGCTCGGACCGGGATCACCAGACACGCACCGCACGTCATGACCCCCACGCGCGTCTGCCTGTCTGGTGAGATCGACCAGAGCGGAGTCCTCTACGCCATCGAGCTGCCCTCACGGCGCATCTGGTCTGTGGATGCCAGCGGTAACGTCTCGGCTCGCGACACGCAGGGTGTAGAGAGCAGCTCGCCCCGCACAGAAGAGCACGCGCTGCGGCGCAGGCCGCGCGCTCGGTGAGCAGCACGGCGTACTCATCGCGCCCCATGTATACGTTCTGTATACCCAAGGCGGCGGTGTACGAGTCGGGTGGCAGCGGGAGTCTGCGGAGCGCCCTCTGCGCTGGCGGTGACGTCGCACGAATGGATCGCTTCACTCCAGCAGACAGCGGTGGTACTTTTCTCTTCATCAGAGGAAACGATGCTTGGAATTGGACTGATGCTGGCCTGCGGACAAGACAACGCACTCGTCGTGTTCGTCGAGAACGACACCGCCACACCCACGACATCGAACACCCCGCCGCAGGTTACCCGGCTCGACCTCGGTTCTGCGCCCACCACCGACGGGGTGATCGCGCCGGTCATCGAGGCCAGCGATGCCGACGGAGACGACGTGCGCCTTGAGCTGCGCTGGAGCATCAACGGGATGCCCATCGACCACACCAGCGAGACCCTGGATGGCTCAGCCTGGTTCGACCGCGACGACATCATCGTGCTGACCGTGACCCCCTCAGATGGCCTCTCGCTGGGAGAGAGCATCGCCTCTGAGCCGCTGACGGTGCGCAACAGTCCGCCGACCGCACCGGAGATCGTGATCGCACCCGAGGCCCCGGAGGCCGGCATCGACGGCCTGTCCTGCACGGTGGCTGTGGACGCTGAGGATGCAGACGGCGACACCGTGACCCACACGATCGACTGGAGCCGGGATGGTGTGGCGTGGCCCGACGAGGCCGTGCCTGGAGAGGAGACCCGCGCTGGAGAGGTGTGGACCTGCACCGTGCTCCCCAGCGACGGGACCGACTCCGGCGAGGCGGCGAGTGCCTGGATCACCATCGAAGACAGCCCGATCCCCGCTGCGTGTCCCGATGGAAACTGTGCGCTGCGGTTTGACGGGGTGGATGACTACGTCGAGGTCGCTCACGCCGACGCGCTGTCCATCTCGACGGACGGCCTGACCGTCGAGGCGTGGGTGTACTTCGATGTCCTGAAAGGCAACTGCATGACGGTGGTCCGAAAGGGAACCTCCGAGAGCGCCTCGTTTGAGTACTGGCTGCACAAGAACTGGGCACCAGAGGACAGCCTGTACTGGGGCTCCTGGCCGGCCTGGACAGTGGTCGACTTCGAGGCGCTCTCCCAGCAGGTCTGGCACCACTACGCCGGGGTCTACGATCCCGATCACGACGAGGCGCGGGTCTACCTCGACGGCGAGGAGCGCACCACCGCGATGCTCTCCAGCACGGTCGAGGCCGGAACCGAGGGTCTCCGCATCGGCATCGACTGGGACCTCGGCTGCGCAATGGATGGCGTCATCGACGAGGTGCGCATCTCGCTCGGAGCGCGCTACACCGAGGACTTCATCCCGCAGACGACCTTCTCCACCGACGCAGACACCCTGGCGCTGTACCACCTCGACGCCTACACCGGCACCACCGCCTACGACCACAGCGGCCTCGGTCACCACGGCACCATCATCGGCGCACAGTGGACCACGGAGAGCCCCTGAGGAGCGCGAGCGGGGCCCATGGACAGCAGCGCCCCGCTGAGCCCCCAGCCTGGAGGCCTGCCGCTCCGCCAGATTGGGTGCGCTGGATAGTGGTCAATGGGTCAAGATGATCGCGATGGCTGATCTCCACGCGCGACTGAAGATGCTGGCGGAGGCCGGGCACATCCTCCAGGCCTTAGAGCTGACCAGTGCGCTGGGGATGATCCCGGACTTCTCTGGAATTGATCTGTCCAAGATGTCGCTTCCTGGAGGCAAGCTCGCAGGGGCTCAGCTGCGCGGCACCACTCTCCGCCAAGCCAACCTGCGGCGTGTGGACCTGCAGCGCGCCTGCCTGACGGATGCTGACCTCCAGGGAGCCGTCCTGACCCGAGCGCGGCTCAACCAGGCCAACCTGACACGTGCAAACCTCGATCGAGGGGTGCTGCTCGCAGCGGACCTCCAGGGGACATGCCTCAGCCACGCCAGCCTGCGCTCAGCGGATCTCATCCGTGCGGTGATGACGGGAGCGGATCTCCGGGATGGCTGCCTGACGGACGCGCGGCTCAACGAGGCCGCGATGCAGGGCGCACAGCTCCAGCACACTGACCTGCGGGGAGCCAACCTGTCCGGGGCCGATCTGCGCAAGACGGCGGTGCAGAGCGCGCGCCTCCAGCTGGCGGTGTACGACCGCCACACCTGCTGGCCGGATGGGTTCGACCCGCGACACTGCGGCGCACTGGGGCCGGGAGCACACCTCTCCGGCGTGAACCTCCGGGGGGCCCACCTCTACGCCGTCGATCTCAGCGGCGCGGATCTCTCGGGGGCCGATCTTACCCAGGCGCAGCTGATCCGGGTCCGGCTCTACGGGGCCGACCTCACCGGTGCGATCTTCAGAGACACCAACATTATGGAGACACGGTACGATGCGCAGACTCGCTGGCCGTCAGACATGACCCCCACATAGACTGCGCACCCTCCAAGATGAGGTGAGCCGCCAGCAGCACGCGGTGGCCCTGCGGCTACAGGCTGCTCTCGATCTGACGCAGCAGGTGAAACTCAAATGCCTTGGCATCAAACCGAGAATCGTCCCATGGCAGGTAAGAGTCGGTCGGTGCCGGCAGGGTGGTCGGATCGATCCACGCGGCGGCCTGCTCCGGGGTCACCCGCTCGGCGAGGGCGAGATCCTTCGCCTGCCCATGGGCCAGCAGCTCATGAGCAGTGGGGACATCTTCGATGATCACCACATCCTCGGAGTTCAAGCCGATGCTGCGCGGATCGAGGTTGTGGGAGCCAATGACCGACACAGCCGCATCGAAGATGGCAAATTTCGAGTGGACAGTTCCCTCGCCGTGCTTCTCGGCGTGCCACTCATAGACCTCAACCCCCGCCTCCAGCAGCGCCTGGTAGCGTGCCCGGCCCGCGACGGTGATCATCGGAATGTCGTTGGTCTTGTCGGAGTTGGTGACCACCTGCACCACCACCCCGCGCTGCGCGGCATCCGACAGCGCAGCGGTCAGATCTTCCGTAGGGACAAAGTAGGCATTCTCGATGAAGATGCTCTCCTTCGCCGCAGCGATCTGCTCAAGGTAGAGCATGTGGATGTGACGCTCACCCTCTCGGGGGCGGCTCCGCAGGAAGCGCACGGTCAGGCCGCTGCGGGTCTCAGTGGCGATGGGCTCGCCGGTGCACTGGGCCTCGGCCTGCTTGCCGTACAGCCGCTCACTGATCGAGCGCTGGAGGGCCTCAGCCTGCTCGACGAGGTCGACTCCTGGGGTCTTCTCGCGCCACAGTTCCCAGTAGGTGTCCGGGTTGAATAGCTCGCCCTTGGTGGCCTTGGTGGCCTTGAATTGCTCGTAATTGTCCAGGAAGGCCGACTGAATATCGGCCACCACCGGCCCCTCCAGCAGGACATCCTGATCCCGCCAGAGCAGCATCGGATCGGTGGCACAGCGGGCGTACTCATCCGCGATGTTCATGCCGCCGACCACCGCCTGTTTGTTGTCGATGATCCAGTACTTTTCGTGGTAGCGCTTGTTGCCCGCGAGCCAGTCATTGAGGTTGACCTCGTTGAGCCAGTGCAGGTAAAACGCCTCGAACCCCTCAACATCAATGCCCGCATTCTGGAGGTCGAAGTACATCAGCTGGGCATCGACATCCTGGATATTGGCGTAGGTGTCGACGATGACTCGGATGTCAAGCGAGGGGTCAGCGCGCTTGCGCGCGATGAGGGCCTCAGAGAGTGCGCGCCCGGTGGTGTCTGCCTTGAAGATGAGCGCCTGAATGTAGATCGACGCCTCCGCCTCGTTGATCATCCGCAGGCGCTCTGCAAAGGCAGCCTCGCCGTTGATGAGTAAGCGCACGGTGTTGCCGTCACGGGCGGGCGGTGTGCTGAGCGCAGCACTCTGAGCAGTGGTCGAGGGCGGAGCGAGACCGAGCTCCTCCACCACCTCCGCCGTAGGCGCATCGCCTGAGCATCCCATCAGCACTGCCAACAACACTGTCATCATCTCAACCTCTCATAGAGGGGCAATCGTATACGATTGAATCAACAGTATCGAAACTTATCAGTAAGAATTACGCAACAGTCGCGAATATTCATCATCTCAGACAGTGAAGAGAGCCCTGCCTAACGTCTCTACGAGCGGTCACAGGACCAAGTGAGCTGCGCTCAGAGGTGCAGCGTACTACGTCGCGGTGAGCACGGCGGCGAGCGTCAGTCCTCCAGGCAGACCGCATGCTGGATGAAGTAGCCCGTGGAGTAGCTGCTCGGAACCTGGATGCCAACGTAGGAGAACCCATCCGGACAGCACAGCCCTGGATCATCGATGTTGTAGCAGCTCTCCCCCGTAGGCCCCTGATAGATGTAGAGCACCGCTCGGGCAGACCCTCCGCTGCTCTCCGGGCAGTCGCAGTACAGATCCGGACAGCCCACAGTCGTGTCGTCTGTGGTGGTGACATCCTCGATGATCACCTCAGGCTCACAGGTGACCTGCACTTCAGGACAGGTGGACTCGGTGTCACAAGCAAGGGCGAGCAGCAGAAGCATCGAACCTCCTCACGAAACATCCTACTTCAGGCTGGCATCTTCACACCAGAGATACCAGAGAAGGTCAACATCCAATAGAGAACAAGGGGAGAGCAGCGGGCGCGCTCCTGGGGTCCTGTGCAGCTGCGCTCAGAGGCCGCGCAGCTTGTCCTTCTTGCTGCGGCGCTTGCCTTTCACCCCAGCCTTTCCCTTGACCTTCACCGGGGCCTCCCCCGTCAGCTCAAAGCCGGGCACCTGCGCTCTGGGGAGCTTGAGGTGGTTCTTCTTCTCGATGAGCCTCAGGTGAGCCTCGCTGTCGTGATCGACAAACGACACCGCGACTCCGGATGCTCCGGCACGTCCGGTTCGGCCGATGCGGTGGGTGTAGCCCTGAGTGGAGCGTGGCAGATCGAAGTTGACCACCGCCTCCAGCATGGGCACATCGATGCCGCGCGCCGCAAGATCGGTGGCGACAAGCACCGACACCCCGCCGCGCTTGAAGCGACCGAGCACGAAGATGCGCTCCGACTGTTCGAGATCGCCGTGCAGGGCAGCGGCAGAGAGGCCAGCCTTTCGAAGCTTGGCGGCAAGGTTCTCGGTGGCTTTCTTCGTGGCGACAAAGACGAGGGTCTGCTTCCAGCCCTCAGTCTTCACGAGGTGCTGGAGCAGCATGCGACGTCGGTCGCGGTTCACCTGGTAGACCTGCTGCTGGATGCCTGGTACCGGTCTCTGGACCTCGTCGATGCGCACAGTCACCGGACTGCGCTGGACCCGCGCAGCGAGGTCAAGCACCTTCTGCGGCAGCGTGGCGGAGAAGAGCAAGGTCTGACGGTCCGGCGGGATGCGCTCCAGCAGCCGATCAAGCTCTACGCTGAAGCCCGCATCCAGCAGCCGATCGGCCTCATCGAGGACGAGCGTCTGGACCGCAGAGAGGTCGATGTCGTCACTGGCCACGAGGTCGAGCAGCCGCCCGGGGGTCGCCACCACGATGCCCACACCGGAATTCAGGGCGGCGATCTGGTTGTGGATGGGCTCACCGCCGATGATCGCCAGCACCCGAGTGGTGCGGGGGGCGAACCGGTTGAGCGCGCGGAAGGACGCAGCCACCTGCAGGGCAAGCTCGCGCGTGGGGGCCAGGATGAGTCCCTGGACCTGCACGATGGGCGTAGACTTGGCACTCAGGCACTTCAGGATGGGCAGGGCGAAGGCCGCGGTCTTCCCCGAGCCCGTTGGAGCCTCCGCGGCCACGTCCTGACCGGCGGCGACCAGCGGGATCGCACGCGACTGGATGGGGGTGGGCTGCGCATATGCGAGTGCCTGGACCGCACGGAGGAGGTGTTCCGGCAGCTCCAGGCTGTGAAAAGACGTCATGAACCCTGCTCTGTGGTGTCCGCCCCCCTAACCGGTGTGCCCAGACCTGCTGGGTGCGATGTCTTCCTGCACTGTGCAGCCTGTGGTACACCCCACCCCGTGTCTACACCCCCCCTGTACCGACGCCTGCTCTACGCCACCGCTGCGGTGCTGGGAATCATGGGGACCGCCGAAGGAATCGCGCGCTGGGTGTGGTCGCCAGAGGCGGTCGCCATCAACCCGTCTCTGGCCTACCTCGCGGACCACCCGACCTTGTTCTGGACCCTCCGTCCCAGCCTCTCCGACTACGTCACCGTGGATGGCTTCACCCTGACGAGCAATCGCCTGGGGCTGCGCGACGATCCCATCTCCGATCCCGCCCCCGCCGCGCGCGTGCTCTCGATGGGAGAGTCCACGACCTGGGGACACGGCGTCGAGGCGGAGCAGACTTACTCTCAGCGAATCGAGCGGCAGCTGCAGGCCGACGGGTGGGATGCAGAGGTCATCAACGCCGGGATCGGGGCCTGGACCATCTGGCAGTCCTACGTCTTCCTCGCCGAGCACGGCGCGGCGCTCGCACCAGACGTCGTGATGCTCTACCACCTGCACAACGACCAGCTGCCCCGTGGGGTCGCCGACGAGAACAACCACCTCTACCAGGTGCCCCACACCGACCGACAGCTGCACGAGCGTCGGCGGCCCTATCGGCGTCCCCTGGCGCTGCTGTACCAGAGCCGCCTGTACCTCGCGCTGCGAAACCACATGCTTGCGCTGCCGGATCTTCCAGAGGCGAGCGACACCATGGAGCCCGTGGTGGTGGGAGAGGTGCGCGTCCCCATGGCGGATCGCCGCCAGGCCCTCGACGGGATCGCTGCGATCTGCCAGTCCATCGGTGCCCGGCTGGTGGTCATCATGCCCGTCTACCGCGGTCACACTGGGCGGGATCGGGTGCTCGTCGAGTTCGCGTTCTCCAGCGCGGCCCGGTACGCCAACCTCCCCGTGTCCAAGCACGAAGACGGCATATCAGACGCAGGATTCTACCTGGACCCCATCCACCCGACCGCCGAGGGGCATCGCCACATCGCCTCCTGGCTCCACCCCATCGTGGAGGCGGAGCTGCGGCAGAACCCAGACAGCGCACGCGGCGGCCCCGCGCCTCGTGAGGACCGCAGTCAGTCCTGCACGAGCACGCCCATCCAGCACGCAGAGCTCTCCAGCTCCGAGGGGCTACAGACCCAGGATCGGATCAAGACCAGCGCGTACGTCTCCTTCTCAGGCACGGTCTCCTGTGAGGGATGCGCAGCCCCGCTCGTGCTCCGCGCCCGTCCCTTCGTCCCGCCCGACCAGCCCTCCGACGGGAAGGTCCGGTACACCGCCCTCCGCATGCCCTGTCCGGGGCCCTTCTCCATAGCCCTCCCCATCAGCACAGAGTCCATCGCGCTTGAGGTCGTGGTCGATCGAGACGGCGACGGCCTCCTCAGCGCCGGCGAGCGCAGCATCGTGCTGAGCGAGGACGGCCAGCTCATCGCCGACCAGAGTCGGACCGGGCTGCAGCTCGATGCCACGGCGACCGTGTCGGCTCCGGGTGCGCCGGTCTCTCCCTGAGACCACGCGACACTGAGCGACCACGACCTCACGGGGTCTTCGGCGGCCAGGAGGTCATCGCTCCGCCCCTCGGTGCCGTCTGCGGACAGGGCGGCTCGCCGCCGCTGCGCGTGGGAGCGCGGATCCACCAATTGCCCTCCTGGCGCAGCCCGCCGCGCGCTCGTGCCGCGTCGATGAGCCGCTGGCTCCACTCCTCGAACGGGCGATCCACCATGGGCTCCGCTGCGCTCTGGCGGGGCACAATGAGCATCATTCCAGCCGCGTCCAGGGCATCGACCAGCTGCGCTGCGCAGGACTCCGGAGACGCGGTGCAGCACAGGCGGGGGTGAAGCAGCGTGCCGGGCTTCTCTGACAGCACTGAGATCGCCAGGGGCACCTCGTCGCGGCGATCACGGAGCGGCGGGAGGCCGATCCCCGCTGCGGCAGTCTTCGCGAGGGTGACCCCGCCGGCGGTCGTGATGTCTCGAAGCCGGCCATTGTTCAGCCGGTATGCCTCCGTCTGATATCGCCGCGCCCAGGGCTCCGGGGCAGGGGGAAGCGGGAGCTCACGGGCATCTGCGAACCGTGTTCGCTCCTGACTCCAGGCACCGAGCCACGCCCAGGTGTCGAGGCTCAGCCCGATCCCCACCAGCGCAATGGCCCACACCGCGCTGATCCGCCGGGTTCCCAGGCGTGCCGCGAGCACCGCCATCATCACCACGCCGCCAAAGCTGGCGCTGAGCAGCAGGCGCGGGCACAGCCGTCCTCCGAGGGCTGCTGCCGTGATCGCCAGGATGACCACGCTGAGCACCGCACCGATCCCGCGCTGCCGCCAGCGCGGGCCCGGCACCAGGCCTGCGAGAGCCGTCGCCAAGATCACCTGATCCAGCAGCCCATCCGGCCAGCCCGGCGCCGCCGCATGAATGGCCCTGAGTCCGACGACGATGCTCTCGATGCTGAGCGCCGGGAGGGTCGCAGAGTGCTGCAGCTCGCCGGGGGACAGCACCTGCCACGCCCACACGCCCCCGCCGATGAGGGCCGCAGTGCTCACCAGCCGAGACCACCCGCGTCCGAGAACGGGCGTCAGCGCCAGCAGCCCCAGCGCCGGGAGCGACAGCTCCTTGATGCTCACCGACCAGACCACGAGCGCCGCCCCGGGTGCCGCCAGGAGGGCCAGCCTCCCGCCACGCTGCGAGGCCCACGCCAGCCCCACCCCCAGCCAGGCCGCACCGACAGCGGGCGGATCCGCGCCGACGAGCAGGCCCACGAAGAGCGACTGCGACCATGTCCCCGAGACCACAGCGCCCGCCAGCGCCCCTCGCCACCCCGCCAGCGCGCCCGCCCCCAGCACGGCACCGACCATCATCGCAGCGGACGACAGCCACGCGACGAGGTGGGCCGCAGCGCCGATGTCTCCATCCGTCAGGGGCAGCACCAGCCCGATCAGCCAGGCCGACCAGCTCCCATGAAAGGCACCCGCAGCCGCGGCCGCGATGCTCTGGCCGCCCGCTGCCCCCGGAAAGTCCCTCAGATCCACAACCGACAGGAGCCACCACCGCAGCGCGAGGCTCCACGCCATGGTCACAACAACCGCGAGAGCAAGAGCACGGGTGCGGCGGGTGTGTCTCAAGCGGCTCCCTGTGTGGGCACTGGTATGGTCGAACCGTGCTTGTCCTCCTAATGCTACTCGCCTGTGAGCGAGCGCCGTCGTGCCCAGAGGGCTCGGTGCTGATCCCTGGAGGGCACGTCACCATCGGCCTGGAGGCGCGCGAGTCTGCCTGGCATCAGGCGGCACACGCCGTCGTGTTATCAGCCTACTGCATCGACCAGCACGAGTATCCCAACGCACGCGGGCTCCTCCCGAAGAACCAGGTGACCTGGGATGAGGCCTCCGCACTCTGCGCGGAGGCCGGCAAGCGGCTGTGCTCCTCCGCAGAGTGGGAGCGCGCCTGCCGTGGGCCCTCGGGGCTGCGGTATTCGTACGGCAACACCCGCGACGGCGCGCGCTGCAACACTCCCCTGGAGCAAGCCGGCACCATCAACAACCAGGTGCCCCTCGCCCCTGCCGGAAGTCATCCCGACTGCGTCAGCGCAGAGGGCGTCTACGACCTCAACGGGAGCGTCTCGGAGTGGGTCTCGGATGCGTGGAGCGAGCCGGGCCCGCCGGGCATGGTCGTCGACCCCAAGACGTGGCGGGTGCTTCGGGGCGGCACGATGTGGGCGCAGACCGCCTACGGGCAGGACTGCCTCAGTCGTCACGGCCACGAGCGCGCGACCTACCGCAACGCCGATGACGGCTTCCGGTGCTGTCAGACACCCGCGCCCTGAGCGGGGCGGACTCCGGGGCGGACAGCGCCTTCCTGGCGAGCGGGGTCGGCTCCACGCTGGCCGTCCTCGTGCCATGCATCGCTGACCACAGCATGGGAGAACGTCTCGCCGCCATCGGGAGAAGCGTAGGGGACCATCATGGACACACCGGCAATTGTAAGACACAGGGCGCCGTGCTCCCAGCGGCGAGCAGTCCAGCACCAGCGGTAACGAGCATCGGCTCCAGCGGGGCTCACGTCATCGACGGAGCGTGATCTCGCGCCTGCTTTGCTCACCCACCCCCAAGAGCAGCCCGGCCCCGTGCGCGGATCCGCCCTGGCACAAGGCCAGTGCCTCGGAGCTTGAGTGGTCAAGCGAAGCCATTGGAAATATGAAAACCATGTATCGGTCCAGCCAGACAGCCAGCCAGCCAGCCAGCCAGCCAGCCAGCCAAGGCACATGTGGGGAACACCAGAGATGCAACACACTGCGTGGGGAGAGGGCTCGACCGTGCCGCAGCAGGGTGATCGCTGGCAGCTGGAGCGAGACGCCTGGCTGGCTGCTGTCGCGATTGACGCCCCCTCGCCACGGCTGGCGCGCGCGCTCCGCATGCTGGAGGGAGAGGACTCCGATCGCTGGCGGGCATGGGTGCGTGTCTGTGCGCAGTTCTCGGTCGATCAGCCGGCAGCCGCCAGAGCGGCTCCGCCCATCAGTGGTCTGCTGGGCGGGCTCATCGAGGGCATGCTGACGTCGCGGAGCGGGGACCTGTACGGCGGCGGTGAGCTCCTCAGCGAGGTCATCACGCAGGCCCGCATTGCTGCAGATGAGCCCACCCTGACCTGGGCCCTCTATGAGCGCGGGCGGGCGTTCGGGATGGCCGGAGACATGGCGGAGGCTGCGAAGGTCTTGTCCGAGGCTACGAGGCTGTCGCACCGAACACACATGCCTGTCGTGGGCTGCATGGCGGAGAGCGGCATCGGGATGCTCTTCGCTCAAGAGGAGCGGAGCGTAGAGTACGAGCGCCACACCCGCGCGGCGCTCCTCATCGCTCAGCGTGCTGGTGATGTGCAGGGAGAGGCGCACACCCTCTGCAACCTCGGCGGCTCCCTCACCACCCAGAAACGGTATGCCGATGCAGAGGCGGCCTACGTCAAAGGCTACAGGCTGGCCATCGAGCACAGCCTGATTCGAATCCAGGCGCTCGCGCTCGCCGGTCGCGGGGCAATGAGCATCGAGCAGGGAGACACACTCGTCGGTCAGCAGCTCTGCGACGCGGCACGCGAGCAGATCATGCCGCTCGGGGACCACTACCAGATCGGGTACAACGAGCTTGTGGCTGCGCGCCATTTTCTGAGCGCGGGCGCTCCCGAGGCCGCGCTCTGCTGCATCGAGCGTGCGGCCCTCTGTGGCCGCGAGAACGGCCTCGCAGAGATCGAGGTCCGAGCCGCCGAGCTGCGCTCAACGCTCCTGGAGGCAACAGGTCGAATCGAGGAAGCCCTCGCCGCGTCCCGAGAGAGCCTCCGGCGAGAGCGCGCGCGCATCGACAAGCGTGTGGAAGCGTCGACCCGTGCAGGAGAGCGGTCCATTCGTGCGCTCCTGGCACTCAAGCGCATCGCCTGGGAGCGCCGCCGACGGGAGGAACTGGAGGTGTCCGAGCAGCGGCTCCGCGCTGCGCTCGCGGAAGAGACGCGCCTGCGAACCCTCCTCCAAGAGACTGCACGGACGGACTCGCTGACAGGCATACCAAACCGTCGCGCTCACGAGTCGGACATTCGCGCGCTCCTCAAAGACGCCGAGCGCACCAACCGCCACGTTGCACAGCTCATCGTCGACATCGACCACTTCAAGCAGATCAACGACACCTACGGCCACAGCGTCGGCGACGAGGTCATCGTCGGGGTCGCCGAGCGGCTCGTCGGGACCATCCGGGCGTCTGATCGGGTGGCCCGGTGGGGAGGTGAAGAGTTCACCATCTGCGCGCTTGGTGTCGGACTCCTCGGCGCACGCAAGCTCGCGGAGACCGTCCGACGGAGCATCAAGAGCACAGCCTTCACCACAACAGCCGGACCCATCTCGGTCACGGTGAGCATCGGAGGGACCGTGAATGCTCCGGGAGCGCTCGACTCAAAGCGAATGTTCCGCCTCGCGGACGCCGCACTCTACCAGGCCAAGCGAGAGGGGCGTGACCAGTGGATCATCGAGG
>JAQXDW010000024.1 GCA_029251165.1 Myxococcota bacterium | reverse complement strand
CCCCGCTCGAAGACATCGGTGTAGACCGGGCTGCCGCTGAGGGGCTGGCGCAGCACATGGTAGCCGCGCACCTTCAGGCCGGCGGGTGCGGTGGCAAAGGGCTGCTTGCTCTCAGACTGGGAGTCGATGTCGAGCACACCGTCGCTGACCCGCTGCTGCCGGGCGAGCACCGCCGCCTCCCGGTCGATGATCTCCTGGCTGACCTGTCCGCCGTTGGTGTAGCGGGCTTGCACCCAGCCGACGCTTCCGTCGCGCCAGGTGATCTCCACCCATGCCTCTGAGCCCCGCTTCTCAGTGGCGCCCGTCCACGCCAGCCGATCACCGAAGTGGACCTTGCCGAGCTCATCGGTGCCGTCGAGGCTGTCGTAGACCGGAACCTCCAGCTCCAGCAGGCCCGGCATGCCGGTGACGGTGAGGTAGCCGGCCGGTCCGCCCCCATCGGAGGTCTGGCTCTCCCAGGTGTCCGCCCAGTCCACCGAGAGCCCCAGCTCCTTGACGAGCTGCTCGGTCTTGCCGCCCTCGGAGTAGTGCTGGGTATAGGTGGCGGCGACCGCAGAGACGGCCCGCCCTATGACCTTGTCGCGCCTTGAGAACAGGCGCTTCTTGCTCTCAGGCGTGACATTGAGCATGGCGTTGCCCACCATCGCGTTGTGGGGATTGATCTGTGCGACGAGGTCGTCGAGTCCGGTCAGCCCGGCCGGGTCCATCGGCTCCGGAGGCTGGGGCAGGTCACGGGGCACGACGGAGCTGAGGGAGATGGACTTTCGCTGCTCGGTGGCGAAGTCGGTCAGTTCCTTTGTGGAGGCAATCATCCACTCGATCTCATCGAGCCGCACGCCGTCGTTGAGCTTCCACTTGAAGAGTCGATGGAAGAACTTCGTGATCCCCCACTCCTGCATCTTCTGCTTTCGCTCCTTCTTCTTGAGCGTCTTCCACTCGATGTTCTTCTTGGCGAACAGGCCGAGGATGCCCTTCTGCTCATCGCCGTCGGCGTACTTGATGGTGCGCGGACGCCAGTAGGCATCGGCCTGCTCGGTGTAGGAGTCGATGAGCCAGGTGGCGCCGTACTGGTTGAGCAGCATCTGCTGGAGGGCAGCCAGTCGGGCAGCATCCATCGCCACCTTGCCGGGATCCTCGCCGGGTTCGGCAAAAGCCGAGCGGTTGGCCACCTCGTGGACCTGACGGTAGACCTCGCCGCTGACCTCGCCGCTGTGGGGCTTCAGCGGTGCCTGGTAGGGGGCGAAGGCATCCTCCACGCTGACATCGGTGGTGTGGAGCTGGCCGGACGTGGACTGGGTGTCGAGCCCCTCTCTGCGGCGGTTGCGGTAGTCGATGATCTCTTCGTCGCCGAAGTCACCGCCGGTGGTGGATTCCTTGATCTCGTCGAGGCTGTGCTCCCCGCTCTCTCCGGCGAGCATGTCCATGCGCTGCTGCTTCAGAGCCTCATAGTCCGACGCGCTCAGGGGCCCGCGACCGGTGAGGTCATCGAGCTTGACGGTGCCTGTGAGGGTCTGGCCACCCTTGACGACCTCCACCTGCGCGTAGTCGGTCTTGGTTCCTTTGGGGCGAACGATGCCGACAATACGCCCCAGCGCACCCGGGGGAAGCGTGTCGATGGTGCTGAACTCGCCGTCGTAGAGCGTCGCGCCCTTCGGGGTGCAGAAGAAGCCGGACTTTGCATCGGCCCGGTCCCGGGCACCCTCCAGAATCGACGCCTTGTCTTCGCCCTTCAGGGCACCGCCGAAGTTGGTCTTCGAGGTCCAGACCGTGCGCTCCTGGCCGCCCACCTGGTAGCAGACCTGGTAGTAATTGCCGTCCTTGTTCAGCACCTCACACAGCACATTCTTCGGGACACACTCTTCCGTGGCGTGGCTGTGGTTGCCGTCTTCTCGAATCCAGGCGTCGGGGTTGGTGCAGACCTCGTACGTCTTGCTCGGATCGGCATAGACGCCGGCTCCCTCCACCACACCCGACGACACGACACCCGACGAAACCACACTGGTGGCCTGATCCTCAGTGGCCTCGGTGAGAATGATCTTCACCTTGTCAAAGCCCGGCTTTCCGACGGTCTTCTTGAGCATCTTGTCCAGCGGCTTCTGGATGGTCTGGTCTGACAGCAGGCCGCCCACATCGTCTGGACTGGCGCGCTTCGTCCACTTCTTGAGGTCCTTCTTGCCCGACTCGATGCCCTCGTCGATGAAGGTGGTCAGCGCCCCTGTGAGCCGGTCGCACTGCAGCGGGTTGAGCTGCTTGCGAAGGGGCTTGTCGAGCACCGTCAGCTCGGGGTTGATACCGTCGGGTCCGAGGTCATCTGGGGTGAGCGGATCCAGCGGAGGCCCCCCAAAGGGCATGTCTGTGGTGATGGTCAGCGGATCGATCGCGAGCGGATCGATCTCATCGGACTCCTGCAGCGGATCGACCTCCAGGTTCCCGCTCAGCGCCTGCTGAAGCTCCAGGTATTTGGTAGTTGCAGAGAGGGCAGTGCTGAGAAGCAGGGGATCCGACATGCCCTGTTCTACCGCAGATCGCTGCGCGTAGACAGACACTGTAGGATCCTTGTAGCGGGTAAGTCGTTCAAGTGGCTTTTTCCCCTCCAGGCCCGGTCCGATGCACTCCTCAGCATCGGCTACGCCCTGCGGAATCGCTGGGTGTCGGTGTTGGTTGGACTGGACGTGGGGCTCGGGCTGGCTGGTTGACCAGGTGACCGATCCGGTAAACGCTCAGCGAGAGCTGATGCGAATGGGGAGGGCGGCGAACGTGATCGTGTTTGCTCCGTCCCGAGGCAGGGCCGCTTTCAGGCTCACCAGCGGACTTCTTTGCCCCTTGAATCCATCGGACTGGAAGGATTGGAGGGGTGAGAACATGGCAATGAGCGGCGCGACAACCTCAGTCAGAGTCAGCGATAGCGCTGCTTTCAGGATGGTATGAGGACAGCATTAGACCGGCTTGAGAAGCGCGAACAGAGGTCCATTTTCCTGCTCGGAAAATTTGCAACCACGCATTCAGATGGGGCACGGAGCTGAAAACGCTGCTTGTTCTTCATTACCCACGTGCGAGCACGGATATAAGATAGGATTTCACCCTCTCTCTCAAACAGTCCTCTATCTAAATTGATATTCTTCTCTATGTCTTAGATTAACGTGCTTCAATCGATTTAGAGCGACACGACGCCGTATTCACTGCCTTGTTAAGCGATTCTTGGAACGCGGATAGAGTCGCTTACCTGTTGGTTTAGTTCTTTTAATTTGTTTAGTGAAATTTGAAATTGACCATTGCTCGGAACATTTTTACCAGCGAACTGCTTCCATATCAAGTCGCCTGGACCGTTATATACCTCTTCAAATCTTCCATCTGGAAGGATTTTAATAACAATTGCATGTCCCGGTTCGCTACGGAAGGCTACTGACTTTGACTGCGTGGCCTTAATCTCTACTTCCTTTCCATCTCTGGTCACAGCATCAAAGCCTTTGTTTGATGCTGTTTTGAGCTTTAAACCATAAGCGTCTGCCACAAGGCATTCACCGATACTCCCTACCATATGGCCGTCGGGAGTAAAGTGGCGACCTGGAAACATGTCTTCTAACTCACTGACTGTCGAGTAGAGCTTCTTGATCAACCCCTGGAATTTATCGTGATCCATTTTTACCTCAGTATCTTAGTTATAGATTTTAATAACGAATCGTTAATCATTTTTCCCGTTTCCATAACGAGAATTCTCCTGCCTAGCTGAATTAGGTCCTCCTTCCTTTAAGTTTTGATCCTACCATCTGGTTTTTGATTCGGCTGCGAAGTGGAGTGCTCTCATTGTTTTGGATGGGGTGCGGCGTCAGGAAAAGGCGCAGAGAGCGCAAACAGAGCAGTCCTATAGCGTCGTACTCCTACTCGCCGCGTTAATGGTATCAATTGCGATTATATCAAATATGTTGTGACGGGGTTTCAACGGATCTACGGTTTAAGCACCAAAGCATCCAGTGGCGGTGTCCGAGTCGCCCCAGGAGGGGGCTTCGAGCACCTCCAGAAGATCGAGGCCAGACGCCACGGTTTGGGCCTCAGCTGCAGCGGAGAGTGAAGAGCAGGCGGCCAGTAAGAGCGAGACCGTCAGCATGAAAAGGACTGCCCCCACCGCCGCAATGCGTTCTCAAACCAACTCAATCTTTCTTCACCAGCGCTTCACGGTAGAGCACGGACCCATCGGTCCCAATCAGCTCAAGCTCTGCCATACCGTCGTCGTGGACGGACAGGTACTCAAAGCCCAATTGGCTCTGTGCAAACCGAGTGTGCTCTTCATCGTTCCTTGGCTTCCTGCTCTTCGCCATCAACATGGAGCGGCGGCGGATGGCGTTCTTCATGGCCGGGGCAAGGCGTAGGTTCTCGATGTAGTCTCGGCGGACTGGTGGCTGCCTCACGGCTGGAATCGCGGTCTGTGCTGCCGGCGCACTGCGTGGTCTATATTGGTGGCGGAGTCGTCGAACATGCTGTCCCTGGTTCTCTTCCTGCTCGCCACACCGACCGCCAGCGCCACTGCTCAGGTCGCCAACACCCTGTTCATCAACGGAGAGTCTCATCCGCTGCGCTCGGAGCCGCTCAGCGGGGTGCCGTACGGGGTCAAGCGTCGCGGAGAGAAGGACTGGTCTCGGACCACGGCATGCTGGGCTGGCTACGTGACAGCCTGGAGCATTGACGACGATCAGCTCTGGTTCTTGGGTACCGAGGAGTGCCTCGGCAGCAAGACGCTCTCCGCGGATGAGGTCCTAGAAGGGATCACCGATGCGCGCGTTGTTGCAGACTGGTTCTCCGGCACCCTTGTGCTCCCGCAGGGCGAGCTGGTCGACTACGTGCACGGCGGCTGGGCCTCGCTGTATCGCGAGGAACGACGAATCGTCATCGAGCGCGGGCAGGTCGCATCCGATGGCGTCAAGCAGCTGGTCGCGCCAGGCTTCAAGGGCTGGGAAGACATCTGGCTGCCGGGGCCGCTGCTGCTGCCGGCCGACCTCGCGGAGGCAAAGCAGACGTTCGAGCTGGTCGGCGACCAGAAATGGCTCATCCTCCAGAGCGCACAGCCAGGTCGGATGCTTCGGATCGGTCCCAAGGTCATGGACCTCGAAGAGGGGACGGACGTGCCGGCGCTCCTCAGCACCACGCTCACCGAGCACCTCGGCGCTGCCGCCACCGGCAGCCTTCAGCACCGCAGCCTTGAGGAACGCGGCATGATCGCCTGGGTGGACCGCCCCGGAAGTGACGGGGGGCTCGTGCGCACCTTTGCCTGGGTAAACCGCTACATGAGCTCCAGCATGGAGCTTGCGCTGTTCGAGCTCTATCTCCCGCAGAGCGCCGCAGATGAGCTGGACGTCTTCACGAGGCAGCTCGACCTGCCTCGGCGCTGAGCGCATGCCGCTCTGGGAGGACGTGGGCTGCTCACGACAGGAGGCGGTCGGTCGGTGCTGACCGCGGCCCCCCTGCTGTGCGCGATCACCTCATCACGCCCCGCCGATGGCCCTGGGAACATCGTGTCGAAGCGGCGGGTGGGTGTCGAGCTGCGCGCAGTGGTCGGTAGATCGGATAGCGTTCTGGCGACCCCTCACCTCGGGAGCTCGCGATGTCCATCCGCCCCCTCTACTGCTCGTGGCGACCCCGCTCGATGACCCTCGCGCTCGTTGCCCTCATCGGGGTCTCGGCATGCTTCCCCTCCGGAGACGACGAGGAAGAGCGCGATGACACCCAGGACCGCGACACCGAAGACACTGAAGACGCTGGGGATGGTGAAGACACTGAAGACGGTGAAGACACCGGAGACGGTGAGGACACCGGAGACGGTGAAGACACCGGAGAAAGCGAGACCGAGGGAGGCACGGCCTCGGTCTCCCCCAGTAGTCCGACCGCTGCAGATGACCTCCTGTGCCTCTACGATGGCGCCCTGGCTGTGGCCGAGGGCCACACGGTCACCTGGTCTCAGAACGGGAGCGCGCGCGCGGACCTCGACAGCGGAGACGTCTCCTCGCTGTATACCCTCGCCGACGATGCCTGGACCTGCACCGTCGACACGGGCAGCGACACTGCCACCAGCAGCGCCGTCACCGTGGATGCCTGCGGAGGTGCCCTCCAGTTTGTGGTGGGTCACACGCTCTCTGCACCGACCAGCGGGACCGTGTCCTTGAATGCCCCCTGGACGCTGGAGCTGTGGATCAACCTCCAGGACGCCGACGAGGGGAGCATCCTCACCTACGGTCGCAACAACTACTACGGACTCGAGCTCGACTACGACAGCGGCTTCCAGGTCACCTACAAGTACGACATCTACAACGTCGACTGGACGTCCTGGGACACTGGGGTTCAGATCCACGGCGACGGCTGGCAGCACATCGCCCTCGTGTTCGACAGCGGCTTCTTTCGGATGTACCAGAACGGCGCTTATGTTGCGGGTGAGTCGAGCCCTTATGGCCTCCAGCTCTCGACTACTGAGGGCCTCGAGCTTGCCATGGACAATGCCTTCCTCGACGAGCTCCATGTGAGCCTTCAGGCGAAGTTCAGCGGCAACTTCACGCCCGCCTACCCCCTGGCAAGCGACGCCGACACCGAGCTGCTGCTGCACCTCGACGAGGGCTCCGGGAGCAGCATCCTCGACTCTGGACCACATGTGAACCACGGGACCACGACGGCCTACCGCAGCACCTCCAGCCGGGGCTGCCCCTGAGCCGCGTCCTCGGGGCGTGAGCCCGCCGCCATGGGCTCAGCTCTGGCCCTGTGGCGCGCAGGCACCGACGGACTGCCGATGCCGTGGGGCTCTTCCTCGGCAGGGCTATGGCTGCCGATACTCTTCTGCCGACTCTGCAGCGAGGTAGTCCAGCTTCTCCTGGAGCGCATCGGGCCAGCATTCACGGCTGGTCGCTGAGCCCCGCAGCTGGATCTTCTGCAGCGATGGCAGGCTGATGAGAGTCTCGAGATCCTCCAGCCGACCGGTGTGGACCAGCACGAGGATGCGCAGGGCACTCCACCCCTTGAGGAAGGCCAGCGACCGGGGCGCACCCTGCTCTGCTCCGTACTTCTTCAGGGACAGCCAGGTCACGGTGTCGGTGGTCTTCAGCGATGTGATCACGGGGTTGGACCCGGCAGTCAATGCGATGAGGTTTGGCAGGGTGGACAGGGGGGTGAGGTCGCAGGTCTTGGCGACCTCCTGCACGTTCAGGCGCTTGAGGTGCGGATTGTTCTCCAGCCCATCCAGCGCATGCAGCACCTCTGAGGGCTCCTCCTGCTGCCAGGAGGGAGACGGCAGCTTCAGGCTCGCCGCGTGGCCGATGCCGTGCGTATTCTTAAGCTGAGCCTTGTCGATCGTGACGTTGCACAGCGCTGGAGCGTTGAGCCAGGCCAGCGAGGTCAGCGCCGGCTGATCGACGTTCAGGTTGGTCAGGCTCGGCAGCTCCGGCCAGCACGGCTTCCACGCGCTGAGCGTGCCCTCGAGCGACAGTCGGCTCAGCTTCGGCAGCGCTGAGACGGCGACGGGTGCGTGATCGGCATCCATCACGAGGCTATCGATGTTCTCCAGTCCCTGCAGAGAGATGCCGGACTGCTTGAGGCTGAGGTCGAGGGTCGTCAGCCCAGGCAGGCCGCTCAGCGGAGAGAGATCCACGTCGCTGCCGGGCCGCAGCCGCAGGGTGTGGATGCTCTCCAGGCCTGCGAGGAAGCCCACGTCCGTGATGAACCCTGCACCCTTCAGCTCCAGTATCCCTGGGCTGGTGCGGATGTCTCCCACGGCGCTGTTGAGGGTGGAGCTGCGAGTGTAGCCCATGGAGATCGGATCCTTGGGCGCGTGACAGAGCATCGGCTTGTCTCCCAGGGCAGCGAGGTCTGTCAGCGCCGGACACTCCAGAATGGAGAGGCTCTCCAGCGCGGCAGCAGCCTCCACGCCGTGCAGCGTGGTCAGCCGGACGCAGCCCTTGAGCATCAGGGTGCGCAGGTTGGTGCTGCTGCCGAGCGGCGCCAGGCTCTTGAGCTGCTGCGAGGAGAGCCCCACATGCTGCAGGGTCGTGGTGTCGCGGAGGGGCGCGATGTCGGTCAGCTGGGGAGCACCCAGCATCAGGGTCTTCAGGGCGGTGGCGGTCTGCAGGCCCTGGATCGAGGTCAGCTCAGGCAGGCCGGTCAGCACCAGGCTCTCGAGCTTGCAGCCCTCCAGCCAGGACAGGTCGGTCACCTGCAGCGCACCCAGCACGCGCAGCTTGCGCAGGCCGGTGAAGCCCTTCAGGGACGGCATCGGCGGATAGCTCATGCGGTTACTCCACCCTGAGCCGCCCTCTCGGTCGAACAGCTCGATGACGGTGATCTGCTCGCGGAGCGTCGCGGCCTCGCTTTTGGGCGGGGCGCTGGCCAGCAGCCGCAGGACGACCCAGCGCATCCAGGTCGCATCCTTGAGCGGGCGCTTGCAGAAGATCCGACCCATGCCGACCATGTTCGACTTGTCATCGCCGCTGACCAGGGCGTTCTTGGGGTTGAGGTCGGCCAGCAGGGCATCCCACAGCGCCGGCTCGTTGAGTCCGGTCGCCAGAGCGATGCCCTGATCGATGCTGCCGACGTCGGACTTCAGGAGCAGCTTCTTGACCTTGCTGACCATCGACCGCAGCCCCTTGGGAGCCGACTTCTTCTTGCTGTCGGGCAGACTGAACGGGACCCCGAGAGCCTTGGCGAGTGCCTTCTTGAAGTTGGTGATCGAGGTGGTCTGGGTGGTGCCCTTGGCGATGGGACCGCACCGCGCCGGCAGGCTCTGCTCCGGCAGCTTCAGCGCCTTCAGGGCCGGCATCGACAGCAGGGGCTTGAGCGCTGCTGTGGACAGCGCCGACTTGGGGCGGCGGCCAGAGCCGGAAGAGATCTGCAGGCTGATGAGGTTCTGCAGCACCTCCAGCCCCGCCAGGGTGCTGAACTGTTCGCTGACCGACAGGTGCAGGCACAGCTTGGGGATGACCGCCAGGCTGGCCAGCAGCTTGGCCGGGAGACCCGAGACCGGGGCGGTGAACGCGACGACGAGGGGCTCGGTGCGTGTGCTCAGTCGGCTGAAGTCGAGCGAGAGGAGGTGCGGGTTGTTGGTCAGGTTGAGGTGCTGAAGCCCGGTCAGGGCCTCGATGCCCTCCAGCGAGACCAGCGCGCTGGTGCCCTCAAGGGACAGGGACTCGACCGCGGGCCATGGTGTGCTGCCCAGCGATGCGAGGCTGGTCAGGTGCTGGTTGCCGCTCAGGCTCAGCACCTCGCGGAGGTAGTCGTCGCTGCTGCCGAGCACCTCCCAGGCGATGCCGCGCCGTGCAAGGGTGTAGCTGCGGCTGCTGCCCCGGTAGTTCACCCCGCTCAGCAGCCTGGGGCGTCCGGAGAGGCCCTGGAGCGAGGTGACGTTGTTGCACCCCATCAGCCCCACGCCGTCCATGCCCTGGAGACCGTCGGTGTCTTCTAGGGCCTGGCAGCGCTCAAAGGTGATGCAGGTGCCGCTGAGGGTCTTCAGGGGACGCAGATCGCGCAGTGCTCCACAGTGTGAGATCTCGACGGTCTCAAGGGCCGGCAGCGCGGGGATGGCCAGCACCTCCAGCGGCGCGCGCTGGATCTTGAGGGCGAGCATACCGGAGAGGTTCTCCAGCCCATCCAGCGCGACCAAGGTGCTGTGGGTCAGCGTCAGCCTCTCGATGCTGGGCAGCTTCGGCAGCGAGCGGAGATCGGTCTCGCGGGCAGTGCCGCTGACCGTGATGTTCAGATAGGTGATCTCCTGAGAGAGTCCGACCAGGCCGCTGAGATCGCCGCTGTTGTGCAGGTCGATGTTCGCTCGGCGACCGTCGGTCTTCCACGACCTGGCGCTCGCCAGCGGCGCGGTGCTGTTGATCTCGGTCTGCGTCAGCTGGACGAGCTGCAGCGCGGGCTTGCCGGCCAGGGCGTCGATGTTCAGGACGTTCATGCTCTTGAGGTTGCAGTGCTCAAGCCCGGCAGCGTTCTCCAGGCCCTTGAGGCTGGTCAGCCCGCGGCAGCCGCTGAGGTTGATCTGGACCAGCCCGACCGCCCCCGCCAGCGGTGCGATGGTGGTGAGGTTGCTGCAGCCGTTGAGAGAGACCTTCTTCAGCGCCGGAGACCCAGCCAGCGCCGTGATGTTGGTGAGCTGACCCTTGCTGAGGGTGATCGTCTCCAGCGCCGGGGCCTGGAGTCCGTCGATCGACGTCAGCAGGGCCTGCGGGTGATTCCAGTCGGAGCTCGTCTTGATCGAGAGGGTCTTGAGGCTGGGGAGGGGACCAAGCGCGTTCAGGTCAGTGAGGGTGACGTCGGAGGCGACCGTGATCTCCAGCCGCTCCAGCGCGGTGAAGCTGCGGAGGATGGGCGTGGTCCGAACGTCCTCCAGGGTCAGCCCGGTGATCCGCGCCCGCAGCTCAGCACCGACGCTGTCTGCGGGGCTCTGGGAGAGCGCTGCTAACAGCGCGTGGTCGAGGTAGGGCTGGGCATTGGCGGTGCCGTTGAAGCGCTTTCCACGGAGCAGCTCACCGGCGGCATCGACCTGTACGGTCGAGAGCAGCTCGGCGTAGACCTCGTTGCTGCTGAGGGCGCTGAGCAAGACGAGCCCCTGCTCGACCGCCTCCAGCGTGCGCGTCGAGAGGAGGGAGAACAGCGCTCGGGTGTCGCCGGAGAGGCGGGGGGTCGCCTTGCGCTGCGTGGTCGTGGTGCGCGGCTTGGGCAGGACAGCCTGAAAGACGTCCTCGGAGACCACCAGAGTGCGCGGGTTTGTCTTGGCGCGGGCGACCGTCGCGGAGTCCGCATCGTTGCCACAGACCACCACATCGACGTTCGCGGCCGGTGCCTTGACCACGGTCCCGCCGCGCTTGACGACCAGCGCCTTCTGCTCCGCCAGATCGCGGTCCCAGGTGCGGCCGACAAAGCAGATCCGCGTCCCGGTGAGCTGCTTGTGGTTGGGAACCTCAGCATCCCCGCCCACCATCTTCCAGGTCTTGTGCAGGGTCGAGCCGGGGTTGAGGGTGTGGCTGCTGCCGTAGCCCCCGTGGTTGAAGACATAGTACGTCTTGATGCTGCCGTCGGAATTGCGCCGTAGGATCTCGCCGTGACGTCGGTGCTTAATCTCGACATCACGCGCGGTGCAGTTGTGCAGTAATGTAGACACATCATCGATGCTCGTGACCAGCTTCATCAGCGCTTTCATGCCTTCTCCTCTGCGTAATCTTCGGAAGATATAGACCGCTCGGGCCGGTACCCCAACTGGCCACGGTGAAATATCTGTCTCCCGTGGGTCTCGGCGTCATGGGCGCACTGCGTCGAGGGGCTGTGGTCGGACTCGAATTCCACAGTGTTCTAAGGATACGAGGCTCTAAGGATACGAGCCGCTCCTGTGAGAAGCCAGCGCATCTCTGATCGTGAAGTGGAGGGCGGCGGCATGTACGGACAGAAGTCATCCCGCGGCTGTCTGGCGCTTCGTTTGGCTACATGCTGTCGTTCGGACTCACGGTTCGGTGCGATAGTGGAGGCATGATGACACTTGTTCCCCTGCTCCTGACGGCCTGCAACCAACCCCTTGACGCTGTGTCCGTGGGCTCCGATTGCGACTGCCCCGCGGGCGATACCGGTCCCACCATCGACACCGTTCCTGAAGACACCGACGACACCGATCCACCCGGTGAGACCGGCTCGCCGGAGGACACCGGCGAGCCGCCGCCGCCTCCACGGGTCCAGATCTACCTGCTCGGCGGTCAGTCCAACATGGACGGCTATGCCTATGTCACCGGCCTTCCGCCCAGCCTGCAGGTCTCTCAGGACGACGTGTCGATCTACTGGTCGGGGCGTCCGCAGTGGAGCGCGCTGGCGCCCAGCTCCTATGGGACGATCTACTACGGCACGGAGTACTTTGGCCCCGAGGTGACCTTTGGGCGTTCGATGGCCGACGCGCGCCCGGACGAGACCATCGCCCTGATCAAGTACGCCATCGGCGGCACCGATCTCGCGGTCTGCTGGAATCCAGGAGCAGACGCGTCCGATCCGAGCATGGGAGACTGCTATAGCGGCTGGCTGTCCACCGTCCGCGATGGGCTCGCCGCGATGGAAGACGACTACGAGATCGCCGGGATGATCTGGATGCAGGGCGAGTCCGACGCCTACAATCAAGCCTATGCCCTGGCCTATGCTGATAACCTTCGCCACCTCATCGAGCGGGTCCGAGAGGACGTCTCGGCTGCTGAGATGCCGTTCGCCATGGGCATCATCGACTGCATCGACTGTCCGTACCGCGGGGTCGTGCGCGCGGCCCAGGCCGATGTGGCCGCCGAGAGCGAGACCGTGCTGGCCGTGGAGACGGAGGACCTGCCGCAGAACATGGACTACATCCACTTCGACGGCTCTGGGATGCGCACCCTCGGTGAGCGTCTGGCGGGTGCCCTGCTGGGTGCGTCGGCCCCGCCAGCGACTCCCCAGCCGGCCTTTTCCTTCACCGGCGCCTCCTACAGCAACTACACCGGCGACTTCATCGTCGGCTACACCTTCACCAACGACGAGTGGATCGTCCTGACCGATCTGGGCACCCTGGACTATGGCTGGGATGGGCTGTCGAGTGACTCAACGGTCGCCGTGTGGGATGCACAGACGGAGGCGCTGATCGCACGGGCCAGCGTCCCCTCCAATGCCTCCGGCCCGACCTCGATCTGGGGTGGCTGGCGCTTTGTCGGTATCGATCCCGTCGATCTTCCGCCAGGGGAGTACATCATCGGCTCTCAGGTCTACACTGGCTCTGCCGACCGCTACCTGCACAACGCCGAGGTCTCGACCGCCGAGGGGCTGACCTGGGGAGAAGGCCGCCACGCCAACGGCTCCGTCGTGCAGTACCCGACCAACGTCAGCACCGGCGCGGCCAGCTGGTTTGGGCCGAACTTTCTGTTCCTGCCGCTGTAGTCCGCTCTGGGAGCGACTCAGAAGCCGACCAGCCACTTCGCGATGTTGGCGAGGACCCCCACCGGGACCAGCGGGTGGGTGTTGACCGCCAGCAGCACACACGGCTCGCCGGGATCGATGTGCAGCGCGTGGGTGACGTCGGCGCTCCGATCAGAGATGTCGCCGGGGCCGAAGCCCTCGCCGCGATCATGGAAGCCGCCGGTCAGCACGAGGTTCAGCTCGCGGCCGGTGTGGGTGTGCTGGGGGACCTTGAAGCCGCCGCGCATGCGGGTCAGTCGAACCGGGGTGTCGTTGATGGAGACCGGCAGGGTGACCTGATGGAGCGTCCCGGGGATCAGCGTGTCCCAGTCTGTCTGGCCGGAGCGTGCCACGTAGTCCCGCAGCGGACCGGGGAGGTTGAGGTCAGCGAAGGCTGCGGGGAGGACCGGACGCGGCGGGGGTGGAGGTGCGGGGGTGTCGAGCATGGCCAGCATCGTGCTGAGCGCATCGGGGGAGACAGCGGTCGGCGTGACCGACTCCAGGACTGCGCCGCCGATTGACTCCAGGCGCGCGCAGCGGCTGCGGCAGTCGGGACAGAGGGCGAGGTGGCTGGCGACCAGCAAAGACACGGCCTCGCTGACGGTTCCGGCGGCATAGCCGACCAGCAGATCGTCGGGAATGTGGTGTCGGGGTGTCATTGGCTTGATCCTTCCAGTACCGCACGGAGCCGGCTCATGGCCAACCGGAGCCTCGACTTTACGGTACCGATGGGAAGCCCAAGCTCTGCGGCGACCTGGGCCTGCGGAATTCCCTCCAGCCACGCCCGGCGAATCACCGTCGCCTGCTCGACGGGGAGGGACTCCAGGGCTGAGCGGAGCTGCTCGGCCCGTCGTTGCTGCGCAGAGGCATCGTCGGGGGCTGGGGCCTGCGTGGGCTGGAGGATGGTGTCCGCTGGATCGAGCGCAGGACGGCGGGTCCGTCGGATGCGATCGATCCGTCGGTTTCGGGCGATCGTGAAGATCCACGTGCTGACCGCAGCCCGATCCGAGCGATAGCTCCCGGCCCGACGCCAGACGACCAGCATCACCTCTTGGACGATCTCGTCGACCTGCTCCAGCTCCGCACCGCCAGAGATCAGGAAGCCCTTCAGGCGGGGGGCGAAGTGCTCAAACAGGCTGATGAAGGCATGCCGATCTTGACGCAGTGCGACGGCCTCAACCCATTGTGCGTGCTGGTTCATTCTTGAGAAGGCTAACACGGGTCGCCGTCGGACCGTCTGCCTGGTGCTCAAGCACGCGGGACGGTTGTTGCAGGCTGAAACCGGACGGATCGCCATGACCATTGCGCTGACTGCTCCAGGAGAGGGACTGCTCTGTGTACGTTCCGGCGGCGGTGTTGGATCACCGGTTGTGTCGTCTTCCCGGTTCTGCTGATGCGGGGCAAGGCCATGGACCGGCGGCTGGTGGGCCGTGTTGATGCTGCGGGTTCATGCCTGACGCGACGGTGGGTGTGGCCTGGAGTCGGGTCTGTTCGCTGCAGAGATGCCCGGCGTTGGCTCAGGGTTAGAGCGGGATCTTTCCGTCTCCGGAGGGCTTCAGTGCGGCCATCGCCACCCACCACAGCACCGCCGGAAGGACCAGGACCCCGCCCAGGCCACCGACGACTTCTTGGGCACTCAGGCCGGTGTAGTCCACCAGCCCTCCTGCGATGAGGCTCGCCACGCTGGAGATCAGCGTCATGATCCCGAACTCCAGCGAGAACACCCGCCCACGGTACTCCCGGTCAGAGGCGATCTGCCCCAGGATTCCTGCGAACACCCAGACCATTCCGGTGCCGATGGTGCCCACCAGGTACATCAGCGCCGCCCCCGCGAAGCTGTCCACCCTCGCCAGCCCCACATAGGCCAGCGCGGAGACCAGGAAGCCCAGCGGGATCCAGCGGCGCAGCACTGCCGGGTCGTCGCCGGTCAGCCGCAGCACGCCCATTGCGCCAAACAGCGCCCCGGTTCCCCGCGCGGCGTACAGCAGCCCGATGAACATCGGCCCCACGCTCGCCGGAAACAGCCCACCACCAAACAGCGGAATCATCGCCACTGCTGCGGTCGCCAGGCCGACCATGGGCTTGAGCGAGAGCACCCAGCTCAGGTAGGGCCGGGCTCGGAGGTAGCGGAGCCCGTGCCAGAAGCCCGCCGATGCGCGATCCGACGGTGACTCCGAGGGCGGCTGCGGGGGCAGGCCGAGCAGGATGATTCCCGACAGCAGGTAGGTGGCACCGTCGAGCAGCAGCGCCCAGTCCACACCGACCATCGCGGTGACCACACCCCCAGCCGCTGCACCCAGCGCCAGCATCACCGACCAGGTCCCGCCGGACAGCGCCATCGCCACCGGCAGCTCCTCGCCCTCGGTGATCTGCGGGATGACCGCTGAGCGCGCGGGGATGAAGATGCCAGAGAAGCAGACCATGACGAATTGCACCGCGAAGATCAGCGCAAGGCTGCCGAGCTGGTGGGCACCGATGAGCAGGAGCGCGCCGATTGCCCGGGCAATGTCGGTGCCGATCATCAGCTTCCGTCGGTCGATGCGATCGGCCAGCGGGCCGGCGATCGGGGTCATCAAGAAGATCGGCAGGAGGTTGAACACCAGGACCGCTGCCAGGGCCTGGGCGGAGTCGGTCAGCTCCTGTACGGCGGTGTACAGCGCAATGGTCTTGAACCAGTCCCCGAAGAAGCTGACCACCTGCCCCATCCAGACTCGCCTGAATGAAGGGTTCTGTCGGAGGAGCTGTACATAAGAGAGTGCCACGTCGTCTTATAGCGGCTTCTCCATCACCAGCATGTCCATCTTCTTCAGGTGAGCATGACGGGCTGCCTCGGTGAAGCCAAACCCGACCAGCAGGGTGCTGACCGCATCGAGGTCGAGATCGAGACCTGCGTGGCTGCCGGGCCGGCCCTCCATGTAGACGAACCGCCCGCCAGGCTTGAGCGTCTCGAAGATGCTCTGGATCATCCCCGCCCGTCCCGCCGCCATCAGCGCGACCGGATCCCCGCTGGTCCGCTCCTCCTCGGACAAGTAGAGCATGTCGAGGTGAGAGAAGATGTGGATCGAGCAGACAAACACCACATCTGCCGAGCCCGCCGCCACTCCGGTGCCGTCCAGCGGATTCTCCACCAGGGAGATGTTGCGATAGTCCCGACCGCCGCTGGCCTCCCGCGCGATGATCGCGGCCATGTACTTCAGCGCACCGGAGGCAATGTCGGTGGCGTACACGTGGCCCTCCGGCCCGACCAGCTCGGAGAACCGAAAGGCGAAGTAGCCGGTCCCTGCACCCAGATCGACTATGCTCATGCCGGGCTTGATGGCCATCCTCGCGAGGGTCTCTGCGGGCCTGAGGCGCACATCCCGCTGCGTCGAGAGCAGCTTCCAGTTGCCCTCGATGTACCGCTGCTCCTCCGCAGTCAGCTCGGTGAACGATTCCGGTCGGAGGGGCTCGGGCAGCCCTGCTTCGTGGACTGCGGACGCCCTCGCGCTGTTCGCCGACGCTGTGGCTGCCGCCGGTGCTGTGGCTGCCGCCGGCGCTGTGGCTGCCGCAGGAGGAGCCGCTGGGGAGGGCGACGATGGCTCGCAGCCGAGGGTGAGCAATAGAGACAGCATGGGGCAATGCTACAGGGCTTCGGTGAAGAACAGGCAAAACAGCAGGTTGCTGGTCTTGGTAGAGGCTAAATCGAACCCATGCGCTCGATCACCGTCCTCTTCCTCTTGACTGGCTGTGCCGACATCGACACCGCTGGACCGATTCCGCCCGATCAGCGTCCGCCGCTGGAGAGCGACACTGGCGCCGGCGATACCGGCGATCTGGACGAGACGAGCCCCGACGACACCGACGACACCGACGACACCGAGGCGGATCCGATCTGGGAAGAGGACTGCCACCCGGATCTCACAGGCTGGGCAGCGGGATGGACGACCAAGGAAGAGAAGGTCGTCGAGCTGATCAACGAGGCCCGCGCGACACCGACTGACTGTGGCTCACAGGGAAGCTTCGAGGCAGCGGATCCCATCGCGATGGATCCGCACCTTCAGTGCGCGGGCCGCTACCACTCCCTGTGGATGTCCGACACCAACAGCTTCTCTCACGAGAGCCCCGGCGGTGATCTCGGAGAGGATCCGTGGGCGCGCATCGACAGCACGAACTTTGCCGGCGCTGCGGTCGGAGAGAACATCGCTGCTGGCTACGCCTCTGCGCGCGACGTGGTCGATGGCTGGCTGGGCTCTGATGGCCACTGCGCCAACCTCATGAACCCCGACGCCACCCTCACCGGGGTCGGCTACTACAAGGGCAACGGAGAGTACACCCACTACTGGACCCAGAACTTCGGCCGGTAGTCGCCGGGTGAGGGGCGCTGTGTGCTGGGAGAACCCGTGCGAGCGAGGCTGTGATGTGGGCATGGGCGGTGCTTGTGGGCTGTCAGGCACCGGGGGCTCCTCTGGAGGACCGCGACGGCGATGGGTATGCCTCGCCTGCGGACTGTGACGACGCGGACGCGACGGTGCACCCTGGCGCTCAGGAGGTCTGCGACAGCATCGACAACGACTGCGACGGTGCGGTCGATGACCTCGACGTGCTGCGCTACCGGGATCTCGACGGCGACGGACACGGAGACCCCGACATCAGCGTCTCCGGCTGCACTGCCCCGGCGGACTATGTCGCGTCCGGCGATGACTGCAACGACAGCGCGCCGACGGTCAGCCCATCTGCTGAGGAGATCTGTGATGGCATCGACAACGACTGTGACGGTGTCGTCGATCCCCCCGGGGTGAGCAGCGACTTCTATCGAGACGACGACGGCGACGGCTACGGCGTCGGAGAGGCCGTCTACGCCTGCGCGCCCCCCGACGACCACGGCGACCGCAGCGGCGACTGTGACGACACGGAGAGCCGGGTGAACCCTGGCTACCCAGAAGTCTGCGATGGCCTCGACAACGACTGCGATGCCGCCACCCTGGAGGACGGCACGATCGGCTGGACAGACGGGGCCAGCAGCGACGACCTCACCGCCCGCTTTGCCAAGGGCACGCTCGACGCGCCGGTGCTCGTCGAGCTTCGCGATGAGGGCACGGTGAGCCTCTGCGGCGGGACCTGGTATGTCGTCGTTGATGTCCTCGCGGACGTCAACATCGTCGGCCTGGGTGCCTCACCGTCAGACAACATCCTCGACGCCGGGGGCACGGCGCCGGTCCTGTCCTGGCCGCTGGAGCCGGTGCTCTCGGCGGTCAGCGGGCTCACCCTCACCAACGGCTCGGGACGCTATGACGCCCGCTACAGCGTGTCGGTTGGCGGCGGCGCGCGCTGCCAGACCGAGAGCACCGTCACCCTCCGAGACGTTCACATCACCGGCAACACCGCAGGCATGGGCGGCGGGGTGTTCATCGACCACTGCGCGATGACGATCACCGGTGCGGTCATCACCGACAACCACGCAGACGAAGACGGCGGCGGGATCGCCAACACCACCGGAGACACCCTCATCTCGGACTCCGTGATCTCCCACAACAGCGCGCTACGCGGCGGCGGCGTGGCCCTGCGGGGCTTCGATCGCACGGCGCTGACCCTCACCGACACCCTCATCACCGCCAACACTGCCACCTGGGGCGGCGGGCTCTCGCTGTCTGACTGGGCATCGGTCACCTGCACGAGCACCGGGAAGGGCCCCGCCGGACTCACCGCCAACCGCGCAGACGAGGACGGCGGCGGGCTCTGGCTGGACCTCATCGCGTACGGCGGCACGCTCTCCGTCGACGGCTGCGATCTCGGCGTGTCCGGCTCTGCCGACGACAACCTGCCCGATGACGTCTACCGTGCAGACCTGCACGAGACCTACACCGACTTCGGCAGCGCGGCCTCGTTTCTCTGCGATGTCGACGGCTGCGGCTGACTCAGTAGCGGCACCACTCCGGCAGCGTGTCGGGCAGTGCATCCGCCCAGGGCTCGGCATCGATGTCTTTGGGGTGGGCCTCGAAGAACTCCCAGACGTAGTCCACGCCGCCGGGCGGCAGGATGTGTCCGTCGTCGTGCTCGCACTTGACCGTGAACTGTCCGGCGGAGTCGGTCTGATCGATCAGATCGTACTGGGCATCGTCGAAGGAAAAAGACCCGTACAGGTCCGTCGGACCGCCCCAGGTCAGCAGCATCGGGATCGCTTCCTCGGGAGCCCAGTCGGCGCTGGTGGCCCCACCCGACAGCGGCGCGCTCGCGGCGAGCCACTGCGCGCGGTGGTTGGTCAGGGTCACGGTCCACAGCCCGCCAGCGGACATCCCCGAGGCATAGATGCGGTTCATGTCGACGCCGTACTGCTGCGAGAGGCAGGAGAGCAGGTCGTCGAACATCAGCAGGTCCGGGGTGTCCGCGCCGTCGAAGGTGTCCCACTCAAACTGCAGGCCGCGGGTCTCCGGCGCGATGAGGATCACCCCCTCGGAGTCGGGAAAGCCGTCGAAGCCCGCCCACTCGACGATCTGATCGGCGTTGCCGCCCAGCCAGTGCCACAGGAAGATGACCGGCGCGCCGTTGGGGTTCTCCGGCAGCTCCAGCCGGAACTCGCGCTCATACTCTCCGGTGACGAAGCCGCTGTTCCAGCCCTGCTCCAGGCTCGGGCAGGTGCCGCCGGAGTAGGGCGGCGGCTCGATGACCTTGACGGGGGCGGTGTCGTTGGTGTCGTTGGTGCCGATCAGGGTGTCGTCGCTGGACGTGTTCTTCACATCACAGGCGGTCAGGAGGATCAAGAGCATCGGCTTCTCCCGGGAGCGGTCTCTGCCGGTCACCGTATCCGCAGATCGGACCACTTCCCATGGGCTTCTTCAGAAGAGGATGTCGTCGGGGTTCTCGTCGATCCCATCCAGCACAATCACGCCCTCACTCGCTGGACTCGGACGCCTTGGCGGCGGCGGTCGCCTCGGGGCTGCGGGCCGAGCTGCTGCGGGGGCGGGGGCCTCTTCTGGTGCGCCCTGCTTGGGCTTCGGCGGTCGCCGCCAGTCGGTCTTGCTCTCCAGCCACCGTCGATACTGCTCCCGGCTCCACATTCCATCTGCCCGGCCCGTCTCAATGATCGCCGGAATTCGATGGAGCTGTCCTTGTCGGATACACGCCTTGATCGCGGTGTTTGCTACCATGATCTCACACTCTGGAGCCACCATGTTCGCGGCGGGGGACCACGCCAGCCGCTGACAGACCACCGCCGCGAGGCACTCGGCGAGCTGGGCCGAGACGGAGCCCTGGATCTCGGAGGGAAACGCCGAGATGATCCGAGAGAGCGCCTCGGAGGCGGTGGAGGAGTGGACCGAGGTCAGCACGAGGTGGCCGGTCTCTGCGGCGGCGAGGGTCAGCCGCATCGTCTCGGGCTGGCGGACCTCTCCGACGACCAGCACGTCGGGATCCTCTCGCAGCGCATCGACGAGCGCCTGCGCGAAGCTCGGCGTGTCTCGACCGACCTCGCGCTGTCGGATGTAGGAGAGGCGGGGGCGCAGCTCGTACTCGATGGGCTGCTCGATGGTGAGGATGTGCCGGGCCTCTCGGGCGTTGATCTCGGAGATGAGCGCGGCGATGGTGGTCGACTTCCCCGAGCCGGTCGGTCCGCAGATCAGGACGAGGCCGTGGGGACGATCGACGAGAGACTTGAGGGACGGGTGGAGGTTGAGGGTGTCGATGGTGGCGGTGAACGACGCGAACAGGCGAATCGCAAGCCCGGTTCCCCGGCTCGTCTGGAAGATGTTGATCCGACAGCGGACCCCGCCGATGCGCCGCGACAGATCGACACTCCGGCGATCATAGAACCGCTCCCAGTCGGCATCGCTGGCCAGCTGGCGGGCGGCGGCGAGGGTCTGGCTGGCGCTCCATGCCTCGCCGCGAATCCGGAGCTTGCCGCGAATTCGGACCGCTGGCGGCATCCCGGCTTCGAGGTGCAGGTCGCTGGCCCCCTGGCTGTGGGCGTGTCGGATGAGTGTGGAGATGGACATGGGCCTCGTCATAGCAAGGAGTGTTCCGGTCGCCGTCCAGGTGATGCGCGCTCCATGAGGACTGCGCTCTGGCGGCGTCAGCCTGCGAGCGGCAGAATGATCCGAGATGCCCGTCCGACCTCGTGGTAGATCCGCGCCCGCCATGGCCGACACAGCGGCACCACGTAGGCGGGGTTGGTGTTGGTGAGGACGACCCTCAGCCGGTGACCGGCGGGCAGCCGATAGGCGATGGCCCGCAGCGCGATCTCCAGCCGCAGGTGTCGCCCAGCGGTCGCCGCTCGGCTGGCGGCATGCCCCCGACTGATGAGGGTCGTGGTGCCGTCTGGTGCGACGTCGAGCAGCTCGGCATGGATCTGGTAGTGCGGGGTGGCGGGGAGGGTGTGGAGGACGAGCCGGGGGATGCCGAGCAGCTCGCTGGCGGTCTCAGACACCGGACCGGTGAAGCCCTGCTCCTCTCGCGGCCAGGCATCGAGCACGCCGGCCATGTCGGTGTGGATCGCCCGGGACAGATCGTAGGTGGGATCTCGGGTGAGGTTGTTGAGGTTGGTGTTGGCGGTGGCAGCCGTCGGGGCCTCAGCGGTGAGGGAGCCATCGACGCAGAGGTAGCGAACGTCCGCCTGCTCTCCGACCAGCCGATCCGTCGCGAGGTGGTCCCAGGCGGGCCGGCGGGCGTAGTGGATGCGGGGCTGATCCAGCAGTCCGGTGTCTTCGCCCTTCAGCCAGTGCGCCAGCCAGCGGTCGACGAGCTGCTGACGGAATGTCGCTGCGTTCTCCGCGTCCTGCCCGTCGTGCCCGCCTCCGCCCAGGTACAGCATCCACGGAACGGTCAGGGCCTCCATCATGGACAGCAGGTTGTTCGCAGGCATTCCGACGTCGTGCCAGCCGTGGATGACCAGCACCGGGCAGCGAATCCGTCCGACAAAGTGTCGCGGGGAGGACGGCGCGGTCCAGGTCCGGATGCGCGCCCACTCTCCCTCAGTCGCCCACTGTCGGGCCATGTCCTGTAGGCCGGCGCTCATCACCCGTCGGCGCATGGTTCGGGTGAAGAACCACGTCGAGAGTGCACCCTCGGGCACCGCGAAGTCGGCGTAGTCCACGAAGATGTTCTCGGGGACCACGCAGGTCACGCCGGGGTGGTGGATTGCCGCCATCCAGGAATGCCAGCCGCCCTGGCTGCTGCCGCAGACCGCGAGCTTCCCGACCGACTCCAGCGCCAGTGCCCAGTCGATCATGTCCTGGAGGTCGTAGATCTCTCGGGCCCCGAGGTGAAACGACAGCCCCTCGCTGCCGCCCTGGCCGCGCACCGAGTAGCACACCGCCAGGTAGCCCTGGCTCACCAGCCGCCGCGCCCGCTCGGCGGTCATCGCCTTGCTGCCGTTCTCGCCGTGTCCGTGGATGAGCAGGACTGCCGGAAAGCCCCCGCTCGGCGCAGGGCCGTCCGGGCGGTGCACCGAGACGTCGAGGCGGACGCCGTCGTTCATGGTCACCCACTGGGCATGCTCAGTCATTGTGGCTCCGGAAGACGTAGGTGGGGCTGGTGAAGGCCTGGTGGCCGTCCTCGGTGGTGACGATCAGCCAGATCGGCGTGTCGCCGGCCTCCGCGACGGGCACGGAGAGGGTGTGCTCGAAGGTCTGCACGTCGTTGTCTTCGGGGAGCCGGTACAGCCGGATGGCCCGGTCCAGGCCGCCGTAGTCCAGGCGTGTGTCCTCGATGCCGATGTCTGCGGTGGGCAGGGTGACGGTGCCGAACGGGGTGGTCAGGGTGAGGGTCGCGCCCGCGGTCTCGGTGAGCCAGAGGTCGAGCCCGCCGAAGTTGCCGGTGGTGATCGCCTGCCAGCGGGCGGTGGTGGCGTCGGAGGAGAAGGCGTGGTCTGGGTTCCAGGCGTTGATGCGCTCGATGCGTGCGATGGTCGCGCCGGAGAGGCTCAGGTCGCCGTCCCAGCGCACCGAGCGTCCCCGCCCCCGGTACTTCGCGCCCTGCCAGATGACTCGGATGCGGCTGCCGACGGCGCGGTAGGGGCGCAGGGTGGCGTGGGTCTGTGCACCCACCCGGACCTCGATGCGCTCGATCGGGGAGGTGGTCTTCACCGAGACCGTCAGCTGCACCGATGCGTCCTCAGTCTGCACGATGTCGCCCATGGTGGCCGCGTGCACGCGCGCGCTGTCGGTGTCGACCAGCGCGGGATCATCGTGGAAGCGCCGGGCAGGGGTGGCGAAGGTGAGCTGCTGGTCCACGTCGATGCGGGTGCCGGTGGTGCCGTAGTGGCGACGGCGCTGGATGCAGTCGAACAGCGCGTCTCGGGTCAGGTCCGCCATGCGGAAGCAGGTCAGCCCGCCGTAGGCGCCGAACGTGGCCGCGCCGGGGTAGCTGGCACCGGGGCGGCCCTTGTGTCCGTCTGAGTTGGCGACCACCCCGACCCGGTGTCCCAGCGACAAGGCATCGTGCAGCAGCCAGGTGAAGGTGCCCCAGGCGGAGTGGATCTCCACGCTGCGCTCGATGCGACCGTCGTGGGCTACGGTGAGATCGGCGTAGCGCCCGCCGACATGGGCATAGGCGAACACCGCCTCGCCCTGCAGCGCCTCGAACAGCATGCCGGCGTCGGTGCAGTCGGTGTCGATGTCGCTGCGGTCGGTCAGCAGGGCATGGCTGGAGCGGCGGACCGGGCGGTGCTCGTGGCGGAAGTAGATGTTGCGGTCGCCGCCGACCGCCGTGTTGCCCGACCACTCGTAGCCGGGGATCGCGAGGAACCGACCGGGAGCATTGAGCGCTGCGGTCAGCTCGTTGAGGTGCTGCCAGAAGCCGGCGTTGATCTGAAAGGCGTTGCCCTGGTGGCTGGTGATGTCGAGGAACGCGAGGTCTCGGGCGAACTCCAGGTAGCGCCGGGCGGAGTTGATGCCGACGGTCTCGCCGCTCTGGCCGTGCAGGTCGCCCCAGTAGCTTCGGGCCGCGTCTGCCGAGAGGATGAGCGGGTTGGAGCTGGCCTGATCATCCGCTGTGGTCACAGTGATCCGCAGGGTGCCCGGCTGGCGGACGATCAGCCCGGTGAGGGTGACGGCGCGCTGGCCGCTGAGATCGAGGGTCTCAGGCAGCCCCTCCACGGGCAGGCTCGCAGAGAGACGGACCACGCCGGCCTGATCGGTCGGGTTGCCCCAGGCATCCTCCGCCTTGACCCCGAGCCAGAACGGCTCGCCGACCGCCCACCGCGTCGGCAGGACCGCGCAGTGGCGGTGAGCAGGGCCTGGAACCACCGGGAACGACAGGCGCTGGGGCAGCTCGACGAAGTGGCCTGTGGCGCAGACATCGACCAGAAACCGCAGCTCCAGGGCGTCCTCGCAGAAGGTCTGCATGCGCAGTCCGGCGCTGCCGCCGGAGGTGTCTCCGAGGGTGACGGTCACCACCTCGCCGCGCCGCAGGCAGCCGCCGACCACCCGCACCCGCAGCACCTTGAACCATGGCCGGGCATCGCCAAACGACTCGAACAGCCCCTGGAACTGGCAGCCGCCGGTGGAGGTGACCGAGACGAAGTTGTCTGCGGCCGGGTCTGTGAGCTGCCACACCCCGCCGTCCATCGGGAAGCGCATCAGGATCTTGAACGCACCACGGTCGTCGAGGCCGTGCTGGCCGACGGTGTAGCGGAGGGTGAGGGTGGTGTGGGCGCGGGCCTCGACGGGGCTGTCTGGGGAGAGGGTCACCGAGCCGAGGAGGCCGGGCTCTGCTGCGGGAGAGGCGACGGTGTCGACATAGCCGACGAGGTGCCGGGGGACGATCACAGCTGCACCAGGCGCTTGCCGATGTTGGTGCCGGTCAGCAGGCCGATGAGGGCCTCTGGCGCATGCTCCAGGCCGTCGATGATGTCGACCCGGTTGGTGATGCTGCCGTCTGCCAGCCAGCCCATCAGCGCCGCCTCGGCCTCGGCCCGGCGGGAGAAGTAGTCCATGACGATGAAGCCCTCCATGCGCAGCCGCTTGACCACGAGCAGCTCGGGGATGCCGCGCATGCCTGCGCCGCCCTGTCCGTCGTAGCTGGAGATCGCGCCGCAGCAGACCACCCGGCCCCGCATCCGCATCCGCAGCAGCGCCTGCTGGAGCATCGGCCCGCCGACGTTGTCGAAGTAGACGTCGATCCCCTTGGGGAAGTGCTGCCCCAGCGCCGCGCCGAGGTCCGCCGTCTTGTAGTTGATCGCCCCGTCAAACCCCAGCTCCTCGGTCAGCCAGCGACACTTCTCGTCCGTGCCGGCGCTGCCGATGACCGTGCAGCCCTTCAGCTTGGCGATCTGTCCGGCGATCGAGCCCACTGCGCCTGCCGCCGCCGAGATCAGCACCCGCTCGCCCGGCACAATCTTACCGATGTCGAGGAGGCCAAAGTAGGCGGTCAGCCCCGTGATCCCGAGCACGCTGATGGCATGCTCTGCCGGCGCACCGGCAGGAATCTTGCGCACCATGGTGCCGGGGTGAGCCGCGTAGTCCTGCCAGCCGCTGAAGCTCTCGACGAGGTCGCCGACCTCCAGACCCTCGACGTTGGATTCCACCACCTCAGAGACCGTGATGCCCTCCATCACGCCGCCCACCGCGACCGGCGGCTTGTAGGTCGGCCGTGGGTCGAGCCAGGCGCGGTTGGAGGCGTCCAGGGAGATGTAGCGGACCCGGCAGAGCACCTCACCGGGACCGGGCGCGGGCACCTCGCCTGCGGACATCTCAAAGATGTCGGGGGTCAGGGCGCCCTGCGGGCGTCGGAGGAGGCGGATCTGGCGGTTGGTGGGCATGGCGCATCCGGGGTTCGGGTCGGGGACTGGGTAACACTCCCCGGCGCGCCGCTGGCCGCCTCAGAGCAGGGTGTCGGCCTCGATCACCTCAAGGTTCAGCGCCTTGAGCACGGCGACGATGGTGTCTGCCGCGACGTTGGTGAAGAAGTTGTCCCAGGAGATCATCCCCTGGTGGGATCCCAGGATCGGGGAGAACCGCCAGAGGTTGGCCCGCACGATGTCTGCGGCACCAGTACACAGCGCGATCTCGACGGCCTCAGAGAGGTCGGCGGTCTTGTGCGGATCGGTGCGCGCCCAGATCGTGCTCAGCTCCGAGGAGCCGGGAGCCTTGGAGAGGATGATGACCGCGCCGTCCTGGGCCGCCGCGGCGGCGTCGGCAGGGAAGAACGAGGACGTCTTGAAGGCGCTGCCGATGCGCGCGATCACGACCCGCTCCTTCTCGCTGGCGGCGGGTGCGCTGGCGGCGGTCTTCGCGTTGAGCGAGCGGTCGCCGGCCTCCCAGCCGGTGATCGCGTCCTGGAACCATGCACTCGCCTTGTCCGTCCAGGTGAAGTTGTCGCGCAGGTAGATGATGGTTGCCTGCTCCGTGGCGGTGATCTTGCCGCCGTCGACGACAAAAGGCAGCAGCTTCTCTGCGTCCGCCCTCGAGATGCGTCCGTCACCGCGCCCGGAGACCGCCTCTTGTGCGGCCACGATGAGTGCCCGATCGTAGTCCACGCCGTCGATCTGCTTGTAGTAGCTCATGGTCGACTCCTGATGGTTCTGACCCGCGAGATGTTCGCACAGCGTTGTCTTGCTATCTTGGCGGTAACCCTCGGAGGTCTCTTGCTCCTGCTTGCGCTCACCCTTGCTGCCGCTGCTGCGGATCCGGATCCGCTGCTTGTCTCCCTCGAGGCGGAGCTGGGGCGCACGATGGACGCCTGGGAGGGGGCCGAGGATGCCCCCTACTTTCTGAGCTATCGGGTCTCTGAGCTGGAGCGATGGAGCCTCGCCGCTCGGTATGGTGCGATCGCCTTCTCCAGCGAGCGCCACACCCGCACCCTCGACGTCTCCGCTCGGGTCGGCTCCTATGCGCGCGACTCCAGCCACCCGATCCGGGGAGAGTCCAGGCTGAACATGAACCTCCACACTGGCCAGTCGCTGCCGATCGACGCTTCTCCGCGGGCCATCCAGGCCGCCATCTGGGAGGCCACTGGCAAGGAGATCACCGACGCGCAGGAGTCCTGGCTTCGGGTCCAGACCAACCAGCAGGTCACCGTCGACGACGAGGATCCGTCTCCAGACTTCTCGCCGATGCCCGCTGTAGAGGACATCGCTCCCCGAGCGAGCCTCTCCGTCGACCTCTCCACCTGGGAGCCGGCCCTTGTCGCGGTGTCTGCGCGTCTGGATGCGCCGGCTGAGATTCATGGCTCCTCCGTCTCTCTCGATGCGGTCGCAGAGACCCAGTACATCCTCAACTCCGAGGGCACCCGGCTGCGACAGCCTCGCCAGTGGATGCGGATCTCGATGAGCGCCTGGAGCAAGACTGAGGACGGTCAGACCGTGCGTCTGTACCGCTGGAAGGATGTCCATGACCCCGCGGCCCTCCCGGATCTCGAGACGCTGACCGCCTGGGCCGATGAGATCGCCGCCGACACGGTCGCGCTGCGAGACTCAGACGGCGGCGAGCCCTACACCGGGCCGGTCCTGCTGCGCGGCAAGGCGGCTGGCGTGTTCGTGCACGAGGTGCTCGGCCATCGGGTCGAGGGGCACCGGCAGAAAGACCAGGATGAGGGGCACACCTTCCGAGACAAGGTCGGTGAGCAGCTCCTCCCAGAGAGCATCTCGATCATCGACGACCCCACCATCGCGACCCTCGCAGGAGAGGACCTCAACGGCCACTATGCCTACGACCAGGAGGGGTCGCCCGCCCAGCCTGCGGTGCTTGTTGAGGACGGCATCTTTCGCGGGTTCTTGATGAGCCGCTCTCCGATCGCCGGGTTCTCAGCCACCAACGGCCACGGACGTGCCCAGACCTGGCGTCAGCCAGTTGCCCGGATGGCGAACACCATCGTCACCACCACCGATCCGAAGTCTGAGGCTGCGCTCCGCCGGATGATGGCCGCAGAGCTGCGCCGACAGGATCGAGAGTGGGGACTCATCGTCGACGAGATCGGCGGCGGCTTCACCATGACCGGTCGGGTGACCCCCAATGCCTTCAACGTCCGGGCGACGTATGCCTGGAAGGTCTACGCCGACGGCCGCCCCGACGAGCTGATTCGCGGCGTGGACCTCGTCGGAACGCCGCTGGTTGCCCTCTCCAGTGTTCTCGCTGCTGGCAGCGAGCCGGCGGTGTTCAATGGCTTCTGCGGTGCCGAGAGCGGCAGCGTCCCCAACTCCGCCGTCTCCCCCAGCCTGCTCCTTCGGCAGCTCGAGGTTCAGAAGAAGGAGAGCGGCAGCGCTCGGCCGCCGCTGAGGCCCAAGCCGGCTCTCGGAGGTGACTCATGAGCCGCTCCTGGGTACGAGCGGGTGGCTTGCTTCTCGCGGTTCTCTCTGCGTCGACAGCACACGCGGAGGACATCCTCGTCGAGGCCCTCGCCGCCGAGCTGGACGCCAACATGTCCACGCTCCGCCTCGAAGATGCCGCTGAGCCCTACTTCATCAGCTACCTCGTCTACGACGTCCACAACACGTCGGTCATTGCCCAGCTCGGCGGGCTGCTGTCGGAGTCCTCCCGGCCCTCTCGTCAGCTCGGGGTCGGGGTGCGGGTCGGAGATGCGCAGCTCGACAGCGCCAATTTCTCTGCGCTCGGCGAGAGCGATGGGTTCACCCAGCGCCGGCTCGTCCGCGACGACGTCGCCCTCGCCATTCAGCACGATGCCTGGCTGGTCACCGACAATGCCTACAAGGCTGCCGTCGAGAACCTCTCCCGCAAGGAGGCGCTCGCCCGCCGCCGCATCACCGTCGACGAGACCCCCGACTTCGCTCCCGGTCCAGCCCAGCAGGTCGACGGTGGCTTCGCGGAGCCGGTCGATGGCGCAGAGCTGCGCTCTCAGGTCCGCGATCTGTCGGCGATCTTCCTTGACCACCCTGAGGTTGACTCCTCGACGGTCTACGGCGCTGCGGAGGTTGGACGGCGCATCATGCTCGACAGCCTCGGCACTCGGGTCATCGAGCCGACCGCAGAGATCAGCATCCGGGTGGTCGCCCGTGCCCGTTCTGCTGATGGGGCGACCATGGTCGATGAGGTCTCCTGGCTGGTCCGCAGCCTCGACGACCTCCCTGACGCCGACGCCATGGCCGCCGAGGTTTATGCGCTCACCCAGCGGCTGGAGGCGTGGCGAGACCTGCCCGTAGCAACCTCGGAGTACATCGGCCCGGTGGTGTTCGCCGATGGGGCAGCGGTCGACCTGTTCCGCCACCTCATGCTGCCCGCCTTGGAGGGCACCCCCCCGCCCGAGACCCCGCCACGCGGCTCTCGGGTGATCAGCCTCGGCTCCACCGGAAGCGGAACGCTCGGGCTCCGACGCCGCATGCTCCCGGTTGGCTTCTCGGTCTATGACGATCCCGCCGCCGATCTGACGCTGCCGTCGGGCTTCCGCTACGACTGGGAGGGAGAGCCGGCTCAGCGCGTGGAGCTGGTGGTGGATGGCATCGTGCGGAGCCACTACGCCGCCCGGACGCCATCGTCCTCGGTGCCGGCGAGCAACGGCCACGGGCGCGGATTTCCCGGCGCGCTGGTTCGGGGCATGGCATCGCACACGGTCGTCTCGGTCAAGAGCGAGACTCCTGCCCGCAAGCTTCACCGACAAGCGATGAAGCTGACCGGGGCATACGACAACGACCACTACCTCGTGGTCCGCAGGCTCTCGGATCCCGCGCTGTCTGGAGAAGACGTCGGCTCCATGTTCTCATTTGGCGGCGACGATGGGGGCGGACTGCCGGCCCCGCTGGAGGTGGTGCGGGTGTACCAGGATGGCCGCGAGGAGATCGTGCGGGGGCTGAATTTCGCCGGCGGCGGCCTCGAGCTGCTGCGCGACGTGATTGCTGCGAGCGGGCAGACCACCGCGACCTTCCTCTCTCCGCCTCCGCGGCGGGGGGTCCAGGGGCCGATGTTTGGCCTCCCGGTGACGCTGACCGCACCGGATGTGCTGATCGGAGAGCTGGAGATGGTGGCCGGGACAGACGCCGCAGAGAAGCCGCCCCGTGTGGGCAGCCCGCTGGTCGAGGTCGAGTAGCCCGCGCGCGTCGGAGTCCTGTGCCTACGGAAGCAGCTTGCCGGGGTTCATCAGGCCGTGTGGGTCCACGCTGTCCCGCACCGCCTTGAGCATCGCAATTCCCAGCTCGCCCTTCTCTCCGGTCATCCAGTCCCGGTGGTCCGTCCCGACCCCATGGTGGTGACTGATCGTTCCCCCGTTCTCTAAGATCGCGTCCGAGACCTCGCGCTTGATCGCCCTCCACTGCTCCACTGGAGCCTGAAGCGACATCGGGAAGATGAACGTGAAGTACAGACTCGCCCCGTCTGTATAGCTGTGCGAGATGTGCGCCATCACGATCGGCTCGCCATTTCCGACGCGGGTGTGCCTCCGGATCGAGGTCGCGATCTGCTTGCGAACCACCTGGTGTAGGTGCTGAACATTCGACCACGTCGTCGAGGTCTCCAGCGTGTCCACGCCAACCCCGCGCTCCAGGAGGGCGTCTCGCAGGTATGGCATGTCGAAGCGTGTCCCGTACCATCCCTTTCCGGGCTTGGCGCCGATCGGAATCCCGCCGGCTCCCATCGCAATCCGTGCGATCGCGACCCGGCTGGCGGAGGTCGAGGTGGTTGTGCCCTCGAGGCCCACCAGCAGCACGCACGGCTTCTCACCGACGCCCACAAGATCGAGGGCCGCGCTCGTGGCCTTCGATGCCCAGCTCGCGGGCTTTCCGATGGACTTGAACTGGCTGAGGAACCACGTCTCGTCGGCATCCGACAGCCGCAGCATGGCGACGTCGACGTGCTCCTGCATGATCTGTCGGATCACGTCGGCACCGGCCTTGAACTCGGAGAACAAGAAGCCCCGGTAGTCTCGGGCGGTCGGCAGGGGGTGGAGCCGGACGGTGGCCTCGGTGATGAACCCGAAGACCCCCTCAGAGCCGGCGATGAGGTGCCGCAGATCCGGCCCCGCAGCGGAGTTGGGGGTGGTGATGCTGTGCAGGGTGCCGCAGGGCGTGACCACAGTGGCCCCAGCAAAGAACTTCGCCGCCGAGCCGTAGCGGTTGGACTGCTGCCCGGCTCCTCGGGCAGCGATCCAGCCGCCGAGGGTCGAGAACTGGAACGACTGCGGGTAGTGCCCCAGCGTGTAGCCGTGCTTCTGGAGGTGCTCCTCCAGCTGCGGACCGTAGATGCCCGCCTCTGCCGTCGCGAGCAGGGACTCTTCGTCGATGTCGAGCACCCGGTTCATCCGGGTGAGGTCCACCGTCAGCACCCCAGCGCGCCCGCCGGCCCGTGCCTCGATGCCGCCGACCACGCTGCTGCCGCCGCCGTAGGGAATCAGCGCGAGGTGGTGGGTGGTGGCGAACTGAGTGAGGGCCGCCAGCTCATCGGACGACTCTGGGTAGACCACGCCATCAGGGACCTCGTCGAGGTCTCCCCGTCGCAGCCGGATGAGGTCGTGGTAGCTCTTCCCGAAGGCGTGAAACAGCCGCTCGTAGCGGTCCACACACACCCGATCTTCCGTCAGCAGTCCGCGCAGCTCTGCGATCTGCGATCTGCTGAGGCGGTTCTCGGGGAGGGGCATGTCCTCCATCGCGACTGCCGGGGTGTTGGGGAGGTCGTCGATGCCGAGCTGTGACTGGAGGAACGCCCAGAGGCCCTCTTCCCGACCATGCAGATCGAAGTCCTGCGCAAGCCATCCCCAGCCGTTCCACTTGAGCTTCTCGCGACTGTAATCCACATGCACCTCGGTTTGAGCCTATTGTACCCCCGGCAGGAGCCTTGGCTGAGCGCCCGGACGACGCTTCGGCCGATCCAGCCGCAGGGCGGCAGCGAGGAAGGCGGTGACACCGGCAGCATCGCTGGTGATCCAGGGGGCTGGGTCGATGGGGTTGAAGCGCCAGAACAGCCCCTTTCGTCGACGGCGCTGCCAGAGACTGGCGGGCAGGGTGAAGGTCTCCATGCACACCGCCCAGGTGCAGAGAATGTGGTGCTGAAAGTCTTCCTGCTCTCCGGTGAAGACGTCGAGTGGTGGGAAGCACAGCCGCCGGTAGCGGGCGTGAGTCTGCTCCGCACGCACCGCCCTGGCGAGCCGGGCGTAGGCGCGGTGATCGGCGAGGTGGAGCACCCGGGGCGGGATGAGGGTGCCCATGAAGCTGTGCAGGTTCACCCCAGCCCAGGGCGTGATCCGGTTCATCAGCGCGATCAGGGCGGACACCTCTGGCTCGCTGGCGGGAGCGGGACCGCGCCAGGTCGCGTCGTCGGGATGGGTCGAGCCGGCTCCGGGAATCCACGACGGCTTCGCGCCCCAGGGCATCGGAAAGTTGCGGTTGAGATCCACGCCGTTGGCGTTCTTGCGCAGCGCGCCCAGCCGCCCCGCTCCTTCTGCCGCCCAGGTCGCGGCGTAGCCGTCGGGGTTGAGGCACGGCGCGATCCAGACCTCGGCTGGAAGGTCTGCGATCCGGGCGAAGCGCAGGGCGACCTGGGCGGAGATGTACTCGATGCCGTGGATGTTGGCGCACACCAGCACCGCCGGGCCGTCGCCGGGCTTGCGTATCGCCAGCAGCGGCCGCCCCTCCACGCTCTCGCCGTACGGAACGACCTCGCCGCCGATGGCTGCGGCGGTCTGGCGGACCTGCTCGTCGCGCTGTGAGGGTGAAGGGTAGGGGTTCATCGGGATACAGTAACGCTGTGATGATTCTTCTCTCCGCTCTCATCGGCTGCGCCCCCATGCCCTACGACACTGGCGGTGCCATGACCAGTCCCTACGACTACTCCGGCTTCTCGGGCTTCTCGGGCTTCTCCTGGGTCATTGACGAGCAGCTCGCCGGCATGCCGCAGCCGTCTCAGGCAGAGCTGTCCTGGGCCAGCGAAGAAGGCGTCTCGCTGCTCATCTCGCTCACCGAGTCCGGCACCGATCCCGTCCTCGCGGCGGAGGCTGATCTCGTGGTGGTGCACATCCCGGTCCCCGACATGACCGCCCCCCAGCTCCACCAGCTCCACCACTTCGTCACCACCATCGGGCCTGCGATGGCGCGTGGCGAGGGCGTCGGGGTCCACTGCCTTGCGGGCATGGGGCGCACCGGCACCTTCCTCGCGTCGTGGTTCATCTGGGATGGCATGACCCCGGAGGATGCCATCGCGCACGTCCGCAGCCTCCGACCGGGCTCCATCGAGACGAGCGACCAGGAAGCGGTGCTGCACCACTTCGCCGCGGCGATGGCGTCCAGCGGGCAGTGAGCGTGGCATGAGGAGTACGTGGCATGAGGAGTACAGTGTCTGCGGGAGGTCTCATGTCTCGCCTGCTCGCCCTGCTCCTCATCGCCTGTGGCGACAAGGCGGCGTGTCCGGACGGCTTCGTGATGGGCGACGACGGGCTCTGCCTGGAGGTGTCTGACACCGACACAGCGGTCGACTCCGAGACAGACTGCATCGACGGGGTGGACAACGACCGCGACGGCCTGACCGACTGCGAGGACGACGAGTGCCTCGACTTCTGTCTGGAGGACTGCACCGACGGGATGGACAACGACCGCGACGGCCTGACCGACTGCGCGGACGACGAGTGCTACGGCGAGGGCGACTGCGGCGGTCCGTACACCGTCAGCATGGCGACCGCCTTCACCCCGTTCCCCGGCTACAACTACCCGATGTACTTCGGCTTCGGTGCCTCGCTCCAGACGCAGACCGGGCAGGGGGCGATCCTCTCCGCGAATGCCTCCATTGAGCTGGTCGCCAGCCCGGATGGCTGGGCCGGCGAGGGCTTCAGCTGCGCGGCGGACCTCTACCTGCTCTCCTACGGCAGCGCCGCGCTGGGGGATGTCGGCATGACGTACCAGGGGGCCTCAGACGGCACCGTCGACTACGCGTTCACCGTCTCGCCCTCCACCAGCGATGGCTCGCTGACCTGGAAGGGGTCCTGCCCGATGACCACCCTGCCGTCGTGGTCCTGGGGCTTCTACACCGCCGGCAACACCATCGCCCGAGCGGACGCCTCCGGCTCCTGGGTCACGCCCTGGTATGCAGCAAACGTCACCAGCGTGTTCTACGGCGCCCAGACGACCATCGCGCTGGGGGAGCTCTTCCAGTACGCACCGGCGGAGTGGACGGGCGTCTACTGAGGGCTACTCGCGGGTCATTCCGCCCCACTCGACGACGACGACGCCCGTGCGCTGTGGGACGGGGGCGAAGTCGGGAAGGGATCCGTCCCAGTCTGGGGGCGCATCGGTCGGGGTGGCGTCCATCAGCACCCGGATGAGGGTGTCGGGCGGGGGCGTGATGTCCAGCGGACCGTGCTGCGCGATGGCGTCGGGGGAGTGGAAGCCGATCCACACCGGCCCCTGGCCCTCAAGGTCGGGCAGCCAGGCATCGAGGAAGTCGTCCACCTCGTGGTCCTGGAGGCCCTGGGCGTGCAGCGCTGTGGTCAGGTACGCCGCGAGGTCCGCCTCCGCGACCACGACCCCGTCCGCCGGCAGCGCGAACCACCCGCTGCGGCCCTCCCAGAACAGCTCCGGCCAGCGCCGACCGTCCACAATCACGCTGCCGTCGGGCTGCGCGATGCCCTGCCAGCCATCAGGGGCGTGCGGGATGGTCTTAAAAAACGACAGCGGTGCCCGGGGCGCGATGTGGATCTCGGCTGGCGGATCGGCGTAGGCGTAGAGGATCGGCTCGCACCACGCCGGGGGAGTCAGGTCGGCGCGAGACAGCAGGACGTGCTGTCCCCAGGGGGCCTCGATGAACAGCCAGGGATCCTTCGCCAGCAGCGCCTCGCGGCTGATGCTCGGGTCGAAGTCGCCGGAGCTCGGGATGGACTTCAGCGCCTCAAATTCGCTGAGGAGTCGGGTGCTTGTCGGGTGCGCGAGGGAGCGAAGGCGGCCGACCGGGGTGCCATCGGTGAGGGTCGTGACGGTCTCCAGATCCGCTGCACTCACCTCGGGCTCGATGTTGATCAGGCGCTCTGCGATGCCATCACAGCCCATCGTCTGCACGCGGTACTCGACCGCTGGGGCATCCCCAGACCAGCTCAGCGTCGGCTCCCAGCGGTAGCGCAGCTCGGTGTCGTCGGGGAGGGGAACCACCAGGGCGTCCGTGCTGGCGTAGACCTGCCCGAGCGCTGGGTCTTTAAAGACCGGGGTGAGGGTCGCGCGGTCTGTGCCTGGGGCGTGGTGATCGTAGGGGAAGGTGTGGTCGCTGAGGTGCAGCGCAGCGGTGTGGTCGATGCCGTCAATGCCGCTGATGCTGGCATCGACGGTGACCCGGACGCGGTCCCGCACCAGCTGGGCCTGGATCGCAGCCCCCTCGTTCATGTCCGATGCGCAGGGCAGCTCGATCCATCCTTCGTCGTCGCGGAGGTATCGGGCGGAGGCTGCGGTGACCTCGCCGCTCTTCTCGTGGTAGATCTGCACACAAGAGGTGACGGTCTTGCCCTGGTGGCTGCCGCTGCTGACCGCGCCGATGTCGAAGCAGCGGACCTCGGTGTCTGGTCCCCGGATGTACATCGGGACCTCCATGCGCTGCACGACCGGACCGGTGGTCTCGCGCAGAGAGACGGCCAGGCTCGTGCCGCCCTCACAGCTCGGCTCGCTCCATGGCTCGGCGTACTGCCAGGGGTCCGGCGGGGTGAGCTGCTCCAGAGATGAGCTGTCTGCACCGATCCGGGCGGTGGCCGTGCTGCACTCCGGGGCGGCTCCGCCGTCGAGTCGGCACTGCATCACGTCAAACCGCACCTCGAGGTCTCCCCAGCTTCGGGTGCTGACCGTCATCTGACCGCCGACGAACCGGTCGCTGGGGTTGAGATCGAGGGTGATCGCCTCGTCGGAGCCGGGGGCCTTGTCGGTGCGCAGTCGGGGTCGACCGTCTGGGGCAAAGGTCACCGCCCAGCCCCGCTCGCCGCTGACCTCCTCCAGGAATTCACGGCCGCCGAACGGGGTCAAGAGGCCCCCGAACAGCCGCCCCTCGGTTCCGTCTGCCAGCCGCACCTGGTACCAGACGTTCATGCGGTCGACGACCTCGACCGGCGCGCTGTCGATCGCGATGATGGTCACGGTGCTGCCGAGCCGCAGGGTCTCAAGGACCGCCTCATCGGCATCGCGGAGGTTGGCATCGTCGACGCCGACGAAGACCGCTGCGCCGGGTGCAAGCTGGCTGAATCGGGCACCTGAGGCGCCGCCGTCGGGTCCGGGGAGGTAGGCGTAGCCCTCGAGGGGCGGGGTCGCCTGCGGGGGGATCGCCTGCGGTGCTTCTGACGTGACGTCGCCGCCTCCGCCTCCGCAGGCCAGCGCGAGCAGGATGCCGATCGGCAGGAGGGGGCGAAGGGTCATGGGCGCTCCACGGGTCCAGTGGCGACAATATACCCAGCACGAGGGCCCAGCTCCGCTGCGTGCTGTGGATCGGTGAGGTGCATCACCAGCTCCCAGGCGACCGCTCCGGGGGCATGCAGCGTGAACGATCGCGCGGCACGGAGTCCGTCGGCGGGCGGTGGAATCCGGGTGTCGCGGTCGAGCATCCAGCTGCCGTCGTCGGTGCGCTCCAGGCGGCGCTCCAGCTCGACCCGGGCGAGCGGCTGGGTGCAGGTGAGGTCTGCACAGACCGAGAGCTGGAGCCGCCGGAACGGATCGCCGGTCGGGAAGGCATGGCCGATGCCGTCGACAGAGATCGCTGCCTCGACCGTGTCGCCTCGGGCCACCACGGCAGCATCCACCGCTGCGCGCACCCGCCCCCGGTCGTGTCCACCGGCAGGATGGTGCGGGGGGTGACAGTCGATGCAGCCGGTTCCCGCTGCCGCAGCACCAGAGGCGCGCCACTCTGAGACGGTGCTCTGTCCCAGCGTGCCCGACGCTGCCCCGCCCAGTGCTTGAGGCAGGTCGAATTCATGGCAGTCTGCACAGGTCTGCTTCTTCAGGCCATGGCAGGTCCCACAGGTCACGCCGTCGTCGGGCAGGTGGCAGGTCAGGCACCATGGATCCTGAGTCTCTGCCCAGCTGTGCTGGAAGATGGGGTTGCTGTAGGCGACCGCGTGTCGACTCTCGGACCACGCGGCGACCTGCGGGGCATGGCAGGTGGCGCAGTCGGTGTGCCGGGCGTCATGGGGAACGGTGTGGCAGGCGAGGAGGAGGAGAAGCACAGGGGAGAGCTCAGCGCGAAAGCGCGGAGGCAGGAGCGCCAGAGGCCGCCAGCGGATGTGGCTGCGCGGTGACTCCGGCAGGGATCGCCGCGGTGGTGTCGTGGGAAGGGAGGTCCAGCGGAGGCGGGGGCAGCGAGCGCATCGCGGCATGGTACTGCACGCGCGAAGCACGGCGCGCAGCGGAATCCCTCCGTCCGGCGGTATGTTGTCCCCTCAGAGGAGACCACCATGCGCCCTGCACTCATCATCTTGCCCCTGCTGCTCGCCTGCGGTGACAAGGAATCCGACACTGCCACCGCCGGCGCTGCCGACGACACCGCCACAGAGACCCTCCCCGAGGAGAGCGCCAGCACCTACACCGCTGGCAGCTACCGGGTGGAGACCTTCTCGATCATCACCGACGCCACGGTCGGTCAGGACATCGACGGCGACGGCGAGGCGGACAACAAGCTGCCCAGCGTGCTCAACCTCGCCGCGGGCATCACCGGCGAGCCGCTGGCGCCAGGTGAGATCAACAAGAGCATCGTCAGCGATCTGAAGAAGGGCAACATCGTGCTGCTCACCGACGCCGAGCAGGTCGGAGTCGAGCTGCGCTACGACGTGCTGCTCGGGCTGTCCGACAAGAGCGGCGCGGTCTCGGTCGATCCGCTGTCCTATGGCGACGACGGTCAGCCCAACAGCCGGTTCGCTGGCGTCTTCGACACCCAGACTGAGTTCACGGTGTCCGCAGGCCTCGCGGAGCTTCCGTTCTCGCTCATCTCCGGAGAGGATCCGGTCCTCATCCCCCTGGAGCTGGTCGTGATGACCGGCACCCTGGAGGATGGCAGCACCAGCGGCATCCTCGGCGGCGCGGTCCCGGCGGATGCGTTCGTCGATGATGTCATCGAGTCGATCATTCCCACCGGAGAGGACTACGACTCCGCCGACTACCTCGACATGACCCGCGACGAGCTGATCGACTTCATCCGAGACTTCGCCAACCAGGACGGGGTGGCAGACATCACGCTGGAGGACGGTCGAAAGGCCGTCTCTGCAGCGGTTCAGTTCACAGCCACGCCGGCGACCTGGTAGCCCTCGCGGTCCCGCACGGAGCGAGCCGGTCGGCCTCGGCTACTTGATCGTGGCCGTCTTGATGTAGTCCAGCTCCGGGAATGCCTCGCGGAGGTACTCGTTGCCGCGCTTGTGGATCAGGCCCTGGCTGGGACCACGGCCCCGGGGAGCCCCCTCGCCGTAGCCCTTGTACAGCGCATTCACGGTGTCCATGCCCTTGCCGTCGACCTTGCAGACCGGGGTGAAGCCGCTCTCATCGAGCCGGGCGTTGTCGCCGAAGTTGATGAACAGCTGGGTGGTGCGGGTGTTGGGGCCGGCGGTGGCGAAGGTGAGGTAGCCCAGCTTGTTGGACTGCCCGGCCGGATCGTCGTCGATGCTCGCCTCCTTCCACTGCTTGGTCACTGCGGGGGTTCCGTGCAGACCGAACTGCGCCATGAAGCCGTCGATCACGCGGAAGTAGGCGACGTCCTCGTAGAAGCCAGACTGCACGAGGTGGTAGAGGCGGTCCGCGCCGTTGGGGGCCCAGGAGCGGGTGCAGGTGGTGTCGAACGCGCCCTTGGTGGTCTCCCAGGTGATCGTGTAGCTGTCGGGAGATGCGGGGTGGCTGGCCGGAGGGACCAGCGCCTCGGGGATCGGCTCCGCAGGGGGCTCATCCGGGGTGACGACTGGCGGCGTGGGCGGCTCGGGCGGCGCGGGCGTGATCTCCTCAGCGGGAGGCTTCTCCTCCGGCGTCTCGGCGGTGTTGTCGTCGCATGCGGTCAGGGCCAGAAAGAAGAGCATCGTGATCCTCGGATTGAGCAGGCGTTGTATCACGACACCTGCTGAGACCGCACCGATGGCGACTTCCCCAGTGAGATCCGGCGCAGTCAGTGGTGCGGCTGTCGGGTGTCAGAGGATGAGCTGGAGGATGGTGACGTCCACCCAGCGTCCGCTGCGGAAGCCGATCTGCCGCTGCGTGCCGACGACCGTGTAGCCGAGGCGCTGGTTGTAGGCGACGCTGGCGGCGTTGTCTGCGAACACACGCGCCACGAGGTGTCGGTAGCCGCTTGCCCGGCACCGCTCAATCAGCGCCCGCTTGAGCCGCGAGCCATGCCCTGCTCCGGTCTTGTCTCGCCGCAGGTAGGTCGCGGTCTCGCCGGCAAAGCGGTAGCCCGTTCGGGGGCTGTAGCGCTTGTACACCCCCCAGCCCAGGACCTCCCCGCCGTGCTCGAGCACGATGAAGCCCTCTCGCGCGCTGTGCGCGGCCATCATCCCGGTGACCTGCGCGGGGGTCCACGGCGTCTCGTCCATGGTGGCGTCGCCCTGAACGATCGACTCGGTGTAGATCTCTGCGATTGCAGCGGCATCGGCGGGCACCGCGTCGCGGATGACTGGCACGTCAGGGCTCACCGATCACAGCGCGGGGAAGATCGCCATGAAGAAGAAGAAGGCTCCAGCCAGGGTGACCAGCCCGCCGAGGCAGCCGCAGCCCATCGGAGCGACCACGCGCAGCAAGGTGGTGGCCCGCTTCACTGCGAAGTGAATGATCAGCCCGCCCAGCGCCGCAGACAGCAGGAAGCCCAGCGGGAACGCTGCGATCTTCGTCGCGTAGACGCCCATTGTCTCGGAGTCTGATGCAGAGAGTCCGACCCCTACGCATGCTGCAACACTGCCGAGGACCGCCAGGACGACCCAGATGGCGGGCATCATCATCCCAGGTGCTTGCTGTTCTTCAGGCTGCTCCATCTCAAACCTCCGAGAGAGGACTGAGCTTAGCCCATCGGACGATCAGGATCGTCAACACGGCCTCATGTGATCGAGACGGGTCTAACCTCACCAACGCCGGTGGCAGCGAAGGCTGCACGGTCTCCAGCGGAATCCCCATCGATCTGAGCGATGCGCGCAGCCTCCCCCCGATTCCGACAGTGCGCCGAGCGCGGATGGCCCCATCGCGGATGCAGGGGCCCGGAGCGGCTCGGGGTCAGGTGGTCCGGGTCAAGATGAAGCGTGTGACGGCTGATACGGTCGACGGCAGCGAGGGCCTCTCGATGTCTGGTGCGGTCGTCGACGTGGTCCTCTACAGCACCCGCGATAGCGCAGGACGCGGCAGCGAGTCGCGCCCCGCACCTTTGCGTGATGTTACGCGTTATGGTTGCGTGCGGTCTGGCGATGACAAGGCTGCGGATGGAATTTTTGCTCAATAGTTAACGTGTAACATTTGTTATGTTTTCATCATCCGATTCATGGGTGCTGTGGGGCGGTCATTGATGCGCCCATGTCCGGGTTCGTTAACCGTGATGGGAAGACAAGCCCTGAGCGATGGTCTTCGCCGCCTCAAGGAGCCTGAAGCCTTACCGCGCCGCACCTGCTCCCAGCGCCAGCAGCAACCTCCACGGTGCCACGAATCAACCGCTCGCTGACCGGTGCGACACGGTCGAGAGCGACCTGCCCTCCAGGCTGCGCGCAGGGGATCGCGGGGATACGGAGAGTGCTGTCTACGCCCCGTCCTGCTACCCTGCCGGGATGCTGCTTCTTCTCCTCGCCTGCAAGCCCGATCCTGTCCCCGTCGAGGCCGATCCCGTCGACCTCGTCTCTTCGCTGAGTGACGGAGAGTCTCGCGCCGGGGTCATCACGGACGAAGCGGCCCTGTTTGGCGGCATCGCTGCGGAGGGACAGGCCGGCGACATCAAGCTCTACAACAGCCGCGCACAGTTCGTCATCCAGGGCACCCGTCCCGGGAGCTACTACATCGACTACGGCGGCGGCATCATCGATGCGGATGCGATTCGTCCCGAGGGAGTCCCGGGACGGGACGTGATCGATGAGCTCGGGGTGATGGTCGGCCTGGGGCGTCTGATGAAGGCGGAGAGCGTCACAGTGGTCAGTGACGGCATCAGCGGTGGCCCGGCGGTGGTGGTCGCGGAGGGACCGGGCGCACCGATGCAGCTGCTCACCGGCAGCCTGGAGAGCGATGCACTGGTTCCGGAGCTGGGGGTCTGGATCTCCACCCGCTACACCCTGGAGCCTGACAGTCCGCTGCTGCTCATGGAGACCACCCTGACCTGGCAGGACTCCGAGACTGTCATCGAGCAGGGAGATCTTCTGCTCCTGTCCACGGATGCCGCGATCCCCTGGGGCGCTGGAGAGGGGCTGGAGGGAGAAGGCGACTGGCCGGCCCTGATCGGTCGACGCGGCGAGGTCGCCATGGCGATCTTCCCTGAGGACGAGGCGTTCGTCACCAGCGCTGCCCAGCAGCTCCTCTCTGCCCTCGGCCCGATCGTGACGGCGTCCCAGGGCTCCCAGGCCCTCAGCGAGGGCGACACGGTGACCTGGCGGCGCACCATCGGTGTCGCCCAGGACCTCTCCGAGCTCACGGATGCCTGGTATGCCCGCAGCGGACAGAGCACCCAGACCCTCGCCGGGCGCGTCACCGATGGCGCACAGCCGGTCGCCGGCGCTCGGGTTCACATCCTCGACGACAGCGGCGCTCCGGTTCTCCTCACCCGCACCGATGCCGACGGCGCGTGGTCGCTCCAGGCTCCGCTCGGGAGCTACGATGCGGTCGCCACGGGTCGAGGAGAGGGCAAGCACCTCGACATCGCCGAGGGCGCTGGCTGGTACTCTTCCTACGCGACGGAGGCGCTCCGAGAGGAGGCCCTGCTGAGCATGTCGGCGGGGGCTGCGCCGATTCCGTTCGCGGAGGGCTATGGCATCTCGGAGATTCTTCCGGCCACCGACGACACAGCCCTGAGCCTCACCGCGCCGGGCTTGCTCACGGTGCAGGCAGCAGACGGACGGCCCGCGACGGTCCAGATCGCCTTTGCCTCGGGTGATTCCGTCTCCTCAGACAGCCGAATTGTCCCAGGTCGGCCCTCGGGGCTGATGGCTGAGGGGTGGCTCGCCGCAGGCCCCCTGAGCCTCCCGCTGGAGCCGGGTGACTACACCCTGACCGCACACCGCGGTCTGCGGTTCGAGCCCTACATCGAGTCGTTTTCCATAGGCAGTGGAAAAGCTGTTGATATAACGCTAACTCTCGACGAGTCGTACTCTCCCACGGTGGCTATCATCGATCCGCACAGCCACGCTGCGCCCTCCGGAGATGCAAACATTCCGATGAGTCACCGGCTGCTCACCCATGCCGGCGCGGGCGTCGATGTTCACTTCGGGACCGACCACGATCACGTCTCTGACTACCGCCCGCTCCTCTCGGCGCTGGGAATAGAGGACTGGCTCTCCAGCATCGTCGCGGACGAGGTCAGCCCGGTCCTGCGTGGTCACCTCAATGTCTACCCCCTCAGCGCGGTCATCGGTGAGCCAAACAACGGCGCCCTGCGGTGGTGGCAGCAGGTCCAGCAGACCCCTGAGCTGTTCGAGGCCATCCGCGCGCAGGTCGGCGATGGGGTCATCCAGCTCAACCACCCGTTTGACTCTGGGATGCTCTCGGCTGCCGGCTACAGCCGGGGCGTCGTTCAGGACGCCGACTACTGGTCGGCAGACTTCGACGCGATGGAGGTCATCAACGACAGCGAGCACGACGAGGCGTTCGCTGCCTATCTCGACATGACCGCCCGTGGGCTGACCCCCACGCCGGTCGGGGTCAGCGACAGCCACGGCTATCGCGGCGGTGTCGGAGAGAGCGTTACATTCCTGTACACCGATGGCGCGACCGTAACGGATGCTGTACTCACGGCGGCGATGGCCGCGCAGGCCACCGTCGTCTCCACCGGTCCCTACCTGGAGGTCACCGCCGGCGGGCAGTGGGCACCGGGTCAGACCCTCACCGGAGCGGTCGAGCTGGAGGTCGCGGTGTGGACGTCGAGCTGGGTGCCGGTGGATCGACTGGTGGTCTACATCGACGGTGAGCGCGGCGAAGAGATCCCGGTGACCGGCGAGTACCCCGAGCGACTGCGCACCACCCTGGCGCTGGACCTGGAGGCCGACGCGGTGATCGTGCTGGTGGCAGAGTCTGACAGCACCAGCAGCATCGTCTACAGCAACCTCCCTTGGGCGATGGCCGCGGCGATCCGCGTCGACGTCGACGGCGACGGCTGGACGGCGCCGCTTCCCGCCGTCACCGTCGAGTAAGCCATGATCCGGCTGGCATGACGCGCCTGCCGGTGACGCGCAGGCTCTCCGTGGCTCCAAGCCGGGGGTCAGTCGTCCGTGCGACGACGGCGGGTGTGCTCGGCGAACGAGATGACCGTCCGGCCAAGGCTGGCCTCCTCCCAGTCCACCTTCAGCTCGGGACCAGACTCTCGGATGAGTCGGCCACGCTGCGTGGCTGGGGTGTCGTCTGGAGCGGCGCGAACTGCGGCGTCGATGTCGGCGTCCGAGAGCATGCGAACGGTGAGTCCGGCCTCATCGAGCCAGGCGAAGTAGCCGCTGCCGAGTTCATGGTAGCGCAGGTCGATGACCTTGCGGGCCGCCTCGGAGAGGTCTGCCCCGGCTTCCTCCAGCAGCGCCTGCTTGGTGATCCAGTCCACCTCGCCGACCAGAGAGGCAGGATCGTCTTCCAGGCGGGTGAGCACGTCGTCCCAGCGCCGGACAACATCGTGGGCCTCCATCGGAACCGTGCTGGATGCCGCGAGCCATGACGCGATGCGCTCCTGGTACCACCGCTGCAGCGCCAGGGCGGTGATGCGCCCGCCTCCGCGCAGGGCGACCTCCGCAGACAGCCCCTCTGCAGCGATGGTTCGGGCGGCATCTGCGGGCTGGACGAGCCGGGGGGCGTCCTGGAGTGCGCCGGCCTCCGCAGCATCGAACACCAGGACGGTGGTGCCGATCTTGAGGTACTCGGCGACCTGGCACATGTTGGCGTCGGACATCCCGACCTGTAGCCGCCACACCGGACGCAGCAGCCGCAGGAGCCGCCGGCTCTCTCCGAAGCTGGGGCCGAGGAGATCCTTGTGGAGGTTGGCCGGATCGAAGATGTAGCGCTGCTTGCCCCACATCCGAAGCGGAAACACCCGCTGCACTGCGCTGGCCTTCTCGGAGAGCGCCAGGTGCCCGTCGTGTCGCAAGGTGCCGGCACCGCTGAACACCTGTCGGCTGGCGAGAAACCCGACGGCAGCGGTGCGGTGAGGGTGGAAGGCGAGGGCGCGCATCAAGAGGATGAACATGCTGCCAGGCAGCACAAGGCAGCCTCGGCGGATCCAGGTCTCCAGGATGTTCAGCGGACGCAGGGCCGGCTCCAGCCAGGTGAACAGCTCCTCTGTGTCCTGCCCCCGGATCGTGCCTCGGATGATCTCGGCGGGCAGGAGCATGACGAGCGCGAGGATGAGCACGACGAGCATGGCGTAGATCAGCAGCTGACACACGACCGCGCAGGGCAGCAGCACCAGCCCCACCCCCACCAGCCCCACGCGCAGTGCCGCCAGCCGCCAGCCCCTGGCGACCGGGACGGAGTAGCTCTCCTGAGCGCCGTAGATGTTGCCGGCAGCATCTCGGCAGTTCTTTCGCAGCGACAGGGTGCCGGGCAGCCGCAGCGTGCTGAGCGCCGCAGACAGCAGCCGCTCCTGTGCGCGCTGGTACAGCAGCAGCTGGCCCGGCCCACGGCACTCGGGGGTCGACGCCTCGATCAGCCCGGTGAGCTGTGACGGGTCACCAGACTCGTAGTCGATCGCCCCGCCGTTCTCCAGGAAGCGCTTCTGTCGCATCCGAGCAAACGCCCCCCGCCCCTCGCTGGTCGTCACCAGCTCCATCAGCCGATCCCGGAGTGCGGTGTACAGCACTGGATCGGTGAGGCGTGCTCCGTCGCCGTACGGTGCGAAGTGGATGGCGTACTCGGTCTCTGCCCCGATCAAGCGCTGGAGGATGCCGGGCGTGCTGAGGTCACTCCCCGCCGTGGGGCACCTCAGAGTCCTTGAGGTACTGCTCAGGCTGGCGCTGAGCATCCTGACGAACCCGACGGGCTATCTCACGAAGTCGCTGACGTTCGGGGCTGCTGGTGGGCTGCTGACGGGGCTGGGGGACGGCCATTCGAGTCTCCTAACGGTGGTCAGATGGGCATGGATCAGGTTGCCACAGTCCAGCGTCGGTTGCGACTGGTATCCTCGCCGCAATGTCCGATGATCTGGAGGTCTGTTGATTGCTCACCTTGCTGCTGCCCTGGGCAGCCGAACGATTGCGACTCGCCAGGAGGCGATCGCAGCGCTGCTGGAGGCCGCAGAAGCGACCACGGATCTCACCGCTGCGCTTGGGGCGCTGGGGCAGGCGCTGTCCGACGGAGACCGCACGGTCCGCGAGGGGGCGGTTGCGGTGCTGGGGATCTGGAGTCGGACTGGCGGTGCGCCGGGGGACGCCGCGGCTGGACTGGTCGCTGCGCTGGGAGACGTCCGGCTGGCGCTGATCGCCACGGAGTGCCTGCGAGGTGCCCTCGGTGGTCCGGACACCTCGGAGATCTTGGTGATGCTGGAGGCTGCGCTGGGGGGCGACGTGGTGCGCTCGCGCGGAGCTGCCGGGCTGCTGATCCGAGGCTGGCTGCTGGCGGGGGATCGTCGCGCCGCCGGGCTGCTGGTGGATGCACGTCCTGAGGTCCGGTCTGGGGCCTGCGAAGCCGCCGTCTCTGCGGTAGGGGAGGGGCTCGATGGGGCGGTGCTGATCGGAATCCTCGATGGACTCCTGGAAGATCCTGCACCGGATGTGGGTCAGCACGCCGCGTGGCTGCTGTCGCGCCTTCAGCCCGCGCGGCTCGTCGCCGTCCTGGCCTCCGCGCGCCCGGCGCATCGACTGGGTGCCCTGCTGGCACTGGCCTCCGCCTGTGAGGACGGCGACCCATTGCAGGTGGACCATGCGCCGATCCGGGCCTGCCTCTCCGATCCGGTGTCCGACATCCGGCACCAGGCCGCCCAGACCTTTGCCGCCCTGGCCCGAACGGGCGCCGGACTCTCCGAGAGTGTCTCGGCGCTGGGAGCTGCGCTGACCGACGCTGCACCGATGGTTCAGCATGAGGCGGTCGCTGCGCTGCTCGGGCTCGCGCGCGCTGGGGAGTCCCTCGACGGGGCTGGCCTTCCAGAAGTTATGGCTACTGGCGGCGTGCGGCTTCGGCGGACTGCCGCGATGGCCTGGGGGTGGCACCTGCTGAGCCATGGCACCGCGCATGAGGCTGCGGCGCTGCTGGCCACCCCCGATCGCCATGTCCGGCATGGTGCGGCCGCTGGGATGTCGGAGCGATACCTGAGGCGCGGTGACGTCGGCGGACTCCTGGAGCTGCTCACACACGCCGACGGCTTGATCGGTGATGCGGTGGTCGCGACCATGCGGCAGCGCCGGACGGACGGGGGAGGCGTCTCCGCAGGCCTCACCGCGCTCCACCTGTTGTCTCAGGGGGGACTCGTGGATGTCAGCCGCGCACGGGCGCTGTCTGCCGAATTCCTGAGAGAGAGCAGCCGGTGATAAGGTCGGCGCACAACCCTGTGGAGATTAAGCAATGAACAAGAGAACGTTGATTCTGGGTGCGGTAAGTGTGGCTTTTGCGCTGGCGTGCAGCGGCGGCAGCGAGGAGCCGGCTGCCGAGGCCCCTGCCGCTGATGAGGCCGCTGCCGCAGATGAGGCCGCTGCCGCAGATGACCTCGCCGCTGATGAGGCTGCCGAGGCTCCTGCTGCTGATGAGGCTGCCGAGGCTCCTGCACGCGGGCGCAAGATCAAGAAGGGCACCAAGACCAAGGGTCGCTGAGACCTGGTCGAGCCCGCCTCGGGCTGCTTAGAGTCCGAGGCGCTTCTTGAGCCCTGCGAAGAGTCCGGGCTTCTTCGGCCCCGGGGACGCCGCCGCATCGGCTGGACCGGTCAGCATCTCGTGGGGGCAGTCCGCCGGGTCGAGGCCCTCCAGCAGGACCGAGGCCTCGGAGTAGGCCCGAACCGGAGGGTGGCCGTTGGACTCCCCCAGCGCCAGGCCGTCCGCGACCGCGCGGGCAACCAGCGCTGGTGCGCACTCCACCACTGCGGACTCACCGCCCCGTCGGGACAGCAGCGCGGGGAGCTGATCGACCTCGATGTCGCGTACCAGCTCTGCGCCAGTCACGCCCTTCACCGCGAGATCGATGGTGAACAGCGCCGCGGTGATGCGGCCGTTGGGGTGGCTGCGGCTGATGGCACCGACGATGGTCGGACCCTGCTCGTGCCAGTGCTCGGAGATGAAGCAGTCAGACAGGGGCAGTCCGATCAGCTTCTGCGGACTCTTGACCAGCGAGGCGCGGCGCTTCTTGCGAGCCTCGTCTCCCCGGCGCTTGTCTTTGAGGCGCTTCTTCTCGCGCTTCTGCCTCTTCCGAGTCGTCGAACGGTCGGCCATTAGCGGCCACCACCGCTGCTCTTTCCGCCGCCCTTGCCGCCCTTGCTGCGAGGGCCGGTGGCCTTGGCGCCCTTCGGGATGCGCCGGTTGCGGCCGGCGCTGGGATGGGCGCTCTCGCCGGGGGCGCTGGGCGGTACCTCGACGATGGTGCCCGCCGACTGGGTGAAGTTGGGGGTGACGTCCGTCACGCCGAAGGCACCCTCTTTCTCCTGTCCGCCCCACTCATAGGTGACGAACACCCGGCCGATCTCTGCATCGACTCGGCTGACTGTCGCCTCGGTGTAGGTGCCAATCACTGGAACCCACACGGTGTCTCCTGCGGCGACGGTCGGGCTGGGAGGGAGCGAGATGCACTCTTCGCGACTGTACGCGGAGATCGATCCGGCGAAGCCAGAGACGAGGACCCGGTTGCCAGAGGATGCCGTGAGGATGCCGTGCTTGCGGTCGTTGCTTGCCCCGCAGGCGGTGGTGGTTCCGATCTGCCAGGGCTCGCTGAGCACGCTGAACCGATCGGCCTTCCAGGTGTCTTCTTTCTGACCCCAGCCGGAGGGGTTGTCGTAGTCCATGTCCAGGTAGCGAACCACCGGCTCTGTCTCGGTTCCGCCGACCACGATTGCTCGCTGGAGTCCAGAGCCGGACTCCCAGTGTCCAAGCAGGATGTCGCCCTTCTTGGCCTTCTGCCCGCTGCGGATGGGGATGATCAGGGAGTTGGGCATCGTGAAGGTGGTGCCGGCGAGGCTCTTGATCGTGGACTCTGGCGAGGCAGAGGTGACGAGGGTCGCGCCGTAGTAGATGAAGGTTCCCTGACCATCATCGGCGATCGCCCGGTCGAGGAATTCCCGCGAGGGAACCAGGGCGAACTGACCGTCGCGGCCCTGTCCGGACATCTGGGGGAACTCGTAGGGGATGTCGCCCGCCTCGAGGGTCGGAGCCGCTCCAGTGGACGGGAGCACTGGGGGCGGGGGGGGCTCGATGATGAGAACTTCTTCTTCGCTGGCGCCGCCACATGCCAGGGCAAACAAACCACCAACGGCAAGCGTGGTGCGCATCATCTTTTTCATGAGACCTCCAGGGGCGCGCAGTGTATCGCGCATGCAGTGAGTGGAGCAATGCACGGCGGGGGATCTCAGTGCGTTAAACCAAGGGCTTGGGTCTGATATCCGGTGCCATGCGGACCCTGTATAGGGCCTGGGTCTACGGTCGAGACTGCCTCGATCGACTCGAAGCTCACACCGATTAGAGGGCCGGCAGGGGCGTTGCGCGGTGGCGGACCACTGCGGAGGGTACCCGCCCGGCATCCTGTGCCTGGTGTCCTGCGCGGGAAGCGAGCTGGATGGCTGAGCGGGTGGCGCGTCGGTCTGACGAGGCGGATGTGCCGGCTGACTGCGCGGCAGCTGCCGCAGGCGGTAAATTCTCCTGGGATCCAGACGTCGTGTCGGCAATGGTCGACACCACCCCTCAAGACACCACCTGCAAGGATTTTTCGGAGCACTCCATGAACGTCGTCGAGCTGAGCGGACAATTTGGCATCGAGAACCTCCACGTTGTGGAGCGCCCCCGACCCACTCCGGGTCCGGGTGAGGTCGCCATCGGGGTGCGGGCCGTGAGCCTGAATTACCGCGACCTGCTGATGGTTCGCGGTCAGTACAATCCCCGACAGCCCCTCCCGCTGATCCCTGCCAGCGACGGCGTGGGCGTGGTGGTTGCGGTGGGCGAGGGGGTGACGCGGGTGGCGATGGGAGAACGGGTCTGCCCGCTGTTTGCTGAGGGCTGGCTGAGCGGCGCGCCGCCTCCTGGCGTGACCCGACAGACCCGAGGCGGTCCGCTGGATGGCATGCTCGCGGAGGTTGTCGTGGTGCCGGCACACTCGGTGGTGGTTCCGCCAGGACACCTCACGGATGCCGAGGCCGCCTGCCTGCCCTGCGCGATGCTGACAGCCTGGAGCGCCCTGGTCACCCTCGGCGGAATCAAGGCTGGAGACGTGGTGCTGATCCAGGGGACCGGCGGGGTGGCCCTGTCTGCGCTGGCCCTGGCGAAGCTCCACGGTGCTCAGGTCATCATGACGTCGAGCTCCGACGAGAAGCTGGAGCGGGTCGCAGCACTGGGAGCGGACCACGGGATCAACTACCGCACCGAGCCCCGGTGGGGGGATGTGGCGCGGGGACTGACGGGGAAGCGCGGGGTCGACCTGGTGGTGGAGGTCGGCGGCGCAGACACCCTGGCGCAGTCGCTCCGAGCGGTGCGGCCCGGCGGCACGATCGGGCTGATTGGGGTGCTGTCTGGTGGGCTGAGTCAGGTTCGGCTGGAGTCGATTCTGATGCGGCAGGTGCGGGTTCAGGGGGTGTTTGTGGGGAACCGAGACGGGTTTGAGGCCATGAACCGGGCGATCTCCGCTGGCGGACTGCGGCCTGTGGTGGACACGACGTTTGAGCTGGGGGCGACTCGCGCGGCGCTGGAGCACATGGCGTCTGGACAGCACTTCGGGAAGGTGGTCGTGAGGCTGTAGGGAGCCGGCGCAGACCGCCCCTTCTGGTCAGCATGTCGGGCTCCAGGACGGCTCCGGACTCTGGAGCGTTGGTCGGAATAGTTAAGGTATATCGTTGTGTTTTGGTTTCATTTGCTCACCATGAGGCGTGCCGCGACCGCACGCGAGACCAGCCAGGCAAGTCCTGCCGCTGCGACCACATCGCTGAGAAAGTGGGCCCCGTCCAGCACCCGGGTCAGTCCACAGCCCACCGCCCACAGCACCACCACCGGGGCCACGCGGGGGTAGAGTCGGGCCAGGAGAAAGGCCCCGCCGAAGGCGACCGCAGCATGGCTGGAGGGCATCCCGAGTCCTGCGGTGCTGAGGTCATCAGGCAGGCGGTGGAAGGTGTAGCCGGCGACCTCACCAGGACGTCCTCGCCGGATGAGGAGCTTGCCGATCTCTGCGAGCAGTCCGGCGAGTCCTGCAGACAGCGTGAGCCCGACCCCAATGGCCCGCCGTCGGGTGTGAAGGGCCAGCGCAGTTCCGATGGCCATCCACACCGGCAGGAAGCCCGCCACCCGAAGCGCCCGGTGGCCGTCGCTGCTGCTCAGGCCGTCGGTTCGTGTGGAGAGGGCAGGGGCATCGAGGAGGTGCGCAGCGGCGATGAGCGCAGCGACAGCGAGCAAGCGTGGGAACATCGCCTGCAATATGGCACGACGGCGGCAGCGTACGATGCGCGCAGTGGAGGGTGGATGTCCTGGAAGGTCAAGGCAGCGATTGCTGCGGTGTTCATCGGAGGGCCGCTGCTGGGGTGGCAGGCTCGGGGAATCCTCACCCGGCTCATGCCGATCCATCACGAAGGGGTTGTGAAGCGGATTGGAACCTTTAACAAGGGCTTTCCTCGGAGTGGTGAAGAGACTACCCGCCAGTCGGTGCAGTTCGCGATTCTGTTCGAGGATGGCTTCAACTGTGAGGGCTATGACACCTCATTCGCCGCGATCAAGGAAGGCGATCACATCAAGATCCGCGCCTACCACGATGTAAAGGGCATGCCGGTGATGGATCCGGAGTGGTGGGAGTGCGATGAGGCGCAGCTGGTCGGGTTGGTGGATTGATCCCCCGGCTCGATGATCTCTTCCCCGGCTGAGGCGCGGTGGCTGCCTGGGTTGCATCGTCTGAGGTGGGCAGCGTGTTCACCGAAGCCTGCCACGACAAGAACCCGATGAGCACCTCAGGTTCTCCAGCCCGCGGCGCTGCAAATCGCACGCGTCTACACGTTTGTTGCTGGTCATTGCCGTGAAACTGGCCTAAAAAATCGGCATGCTGATTCTTCTGCCCCTCCTCAGTGCCTGTACCGATCGCGGCGACGACTCTGCCACGACCCCCTTTCCGGACTCCTTTCTCTGGGGGAGTGCTACGGCAGGCTTTCAGGTGGACATGGGCTGCCCGACCTGGGACGCCGCGACGTGCGACGACACCGCCAGCGACTGGTACCAGTGGGTCACCACCGATCAGATCATCGCAGACGACACCCTGTTCGTCTCTGGCGAGTCGGTCGGCAACGGGCCGGGAATGTGGGAGCTGTTCGAGGACGATGCCGCGGCGATGGCTGCTGCGGGGCTGAACAGCTACCGGATGTCGCTGGAGTGGTCCCGGCTGTTCCCTGATGGTGCCGCAGCCGCAGCCACGACGGTCGCAGAGCTGGCGGACTACGCAGACGCGGGAGCAGTCGCTCGCTACCACGAGATGTTCGCGGCCCTGGAGGTCAACAACATCACGCCGCTGGTCACGCTCAACCACTACACGCTCCCGCTGTGGGTCCACGACGGGGTGGCATGCCACAACGATCCGGAGGGCTGCACCGCCAGCGGGTGGGTGGATGGGGAGCGAATCCTGCCGCTGATTGCACTGTACTCGGGCTTTGCGGCCATGGAGTTTGGTGGCGAGGTCGATCAGTGGGCGACCCTCAACGAGCCGTTCGCCACGACCCTGTCTGGCTACCTGCTGCCGGGTGAGGATCGCAGCGCGCCGCCGGGGCTGCTGATGGCCTCATCTCAGGTCGTCGCGACCCTGCGCAACCAGATCGAGGGCCACGCGGTGATGTACGACGCGGTGGTCGCCAACGACACCATCGACGCCGACGGTGACGGCGACGCCGCAGCGATCGGCATCGTGCTGAACATGGTCGCGATCACCCCGGAGACCGACAGCGAGGAAGACGCTGCGGCTGCGGTGCACATGGACCACCTCTACCACCGGCTGTTCCTGGAGGCCTTGACCACGGGCGACTGGGACGAGGACCTCGACGGTGTCTTCGACACAAACCGCCCGGAGCTGGCGAGCCGGCTGGACTGGCTTGGGGTGAATTACTACAACCAGGTCGTCGTACGCTCCTGGGTTCAGCTTCTCCCCGACATTCCGGTGTTTGACTTCTACCCTGAGTTCTCCTGGGATCCGTATCCTGAGGGGCTGGGGGCTGTTGTGGACATCGCGGCGTCGTACGAGCTCCCGATTATCATCACCGAGAACGGCACGCCGTACGTCGAGGAGCAGGGGGTCGAGGTCTTGGAGGGGCACCTCACGGCGCTGTCTGAGGCGATGGCGCGGGGGGCCGATGTGCGCGGCTACCTGTACTGGTCGTGGGTGGATAACTACGAGTGGAACCATGGCTTCGACCTTCGGTTCGGCCTCAACGCGCTCGACAAGGACACCAAGGCCCGCGAGCCTCGTCCGGTCCTGGGGCGTCTCCAAGAGCTCGCAGCAGGCGGGGCGCTGTAGGGCGCACGCCTCGCGGCGTGGCCCCCTTCGGCCCGCACGTGTCGTCGGCCGGCATCCCCTGTCGATGTCGCAGCGGACCATGCTCCTCAGCGTGCGTGTCGGCCCTGCGTCCGGTAGCGTGTAGAGTTGGCGTGAGGAGAGCGCACGATGAAGCTGTACAGAGCCAAGACCGCCCTGGACGGGGTGAGGCGCCTCGCTGCGCTGTCGGAGGAAGACAAGCAGGGCTGCATCGATGCATACCGCTTCTTTCAGCGGATGCAGGCCGGCGAGGAGACCGAGACCGAGGACGAGACGAAGGCCGTCGCGGCCTACTACAAGGTTCTCAACAACATGCTCTCGATCTTCGACATTGAGAAGCTCTACATCCCACCTCAGCTCGATGAGACTCAGGGGCTGTATGGAAACCAGCTGCTCTGCGAGCAGGCTGTGCTGGAGGGGCTGAACCTGTCGAGGCCGGCCGAGAGCCACCTGCTGGACATGGGCTGCGGGCGGGGGCGGATCTCCCACTACTTTGCCACGCTGACCGGCGGCCAGGTCTCCGGCTACAACATCGATCCCGACCAGGTGGGCAACGCCCGAGACTGGGCGGCGCAGTGTCAGATGAGCGATCGGCTCCACTTCCAGGTCGGCAACCACCACGAGCCGCTCGACTACCCCTCCGAGACCTTCGAGGGGTGCTTCTCCTTTCAGGCGGTCTGGCCGTTCTTCAAGAAGGCCGAGCTGGACGCGCATGCTGCGGAGATGTTCCGGGTCCTCAAGCCGGGCGCCCGGTATTCCTGCTCGGAGTACCTGCTCTCCCCGCACTTTGACTGGAGCAACGACGCGCATGTCGCGCTGCACCGGCTGTTCCTTCCGACGCTGGCAGCCACCCAGTCGATGTACCCGGCGGACGTCTGCGCGGCGCTGGAGCGGGCTGGGTTCTCGATCATCTCCTCTGCACCCTCTCAGAGTCCGGCCTGGCCGCTCTGTGAGCAGAAGCGCGACCTGATCCTGGCGGGGCGGCGGGTGATTCGCCTCCTGGAGGCCGCGCGCATCCTGCCGCCCTGGGTCGAGGAGTCTCTGGAGCTGCTGCAGCGGGGCGGTCAGGCGTGGACCGATGCTGAGAAGGCGAAGATCGCGGACCTGAACTGGCGGATCGTGGCCGAGAAGCCGTCGGTGTGACCCTCAGCGGGGGCGGTGCGCTGCGAGAGCGCCCAGGAGCACCAAGGATCGCCGTCCTCAGGCGCGCCGCCGCACCACCCCGAGCAGCGGCAGCAGCACCGCGAGGAGCCCAGCGCCGCTCCCCGTCGCGCAGCCCCCGCAGCTGGCATCACCGCTCGTGCTGCCGGTGTCCGATCCGCTGCTGCTGTCTGTGTCGTCGTCGCTGTCGGGGTACTCGTAGTCGAAGCCAGTGTCCGCGCTGCTGTCGACGCCGAACGCCTCCAGGTTCAGCTCGACCTCGATCACCCCGTGCTTGACCTCCTTGTCAAACGTCACCAGCGCCTGCGCACCCCGCCGTGCAATCCAGGGGCGCATGGCGCCCTCGCTGCTGTCGGGCCGGAAGCGCGTGATCTGTGTGCGCTCGACGACGCTCCAGTCTGCATCGAACACCACCAGGAAGATCTCGCCGGTGTCGACCATTCCGTACACCGACTCATCCACGCCCATCGTGGCGACGAGGTAGTGGTCGCCGACCTTGATGAACCCCTGCGGCCAGAAGGGGCGGAAGTTGCTCTCCAGCAGGTCGACGTTGAAGAAGTCCACCTCTGCGAAGCGCTCGTCCATGATCGAGATGCGGGTCTGGTGCTGGTGGTTGAAGTCCAGCACGATGATCTGACCGCTCTCTGGATCCGTCAGGATTCCAGCGCCCTCGGTGTTTGGTCCCTTGAACAGATCGGTGCTCCCGGTCACGCTGCCGGTGCTGTCGATGTGGAAGAAGGTGCTCTGGAAGTCACTCTGGTTGTCGCTGCCCAGCTGAACAAACGCCGCCCCCTCGGCGAGGGGAGAGCAGAGGGAGGCCATGTCGTTGTGCAGCCGCTCGCTCGCGGACTTCTCGATCGGGCCGCCCCCCCGCAGCGAGAAGTCCTCGTCGTCGTTGATCCGGAAGACGTAGGCGCTGTCGTTGGGGCTGCTGACCGAGGCCGAGCCGACGACCTGGTAGGAGCCATCTGGGCACCGACGCACGGAGCTGTCCTGGAGGCTTCCGTGGTTGGTGACGTTGATCTTGCGATCCCGATCGATCTCCCAGTCGCCGAAGCTTCCGGAGGAGGTCAGGTCGGTGAACCAGACGTCGTTCTGGGTGCCCACGGAGATCTTCCAGCCGTCCGCTCGGGGAAGCGCTCGGGCCCAGACGCCTGACATCTCCCCGATGACCGGCTCGCTGTAGCGAACGATGAAGTCTTGGGCGGAAGCGGTCGTGAGGGTAAGCAGTGCCAGCATGTGGGGAATCTACCCGGAATGATGCTGGCTGCTGGAGGAAGGCGGGTGCTGCTCGTGGGCGGTGCGTCTCCCGCTGTCTGGCCACGACATTCGCTGTGACTGCGTCAGGCTGCCGATGGATCGGGCGGAGTCTTCGGCATACATCACGTCCATGACGCCCGATGCCTCGACTGTCTTCGACTACCTCTCCACCCTCCAGGGCCGCATCTGCAGCGGACTCCAGTCCGTCGAGCCAGACGCGACCTTTCAGGAAGACCCGATGCCGTATCCCAACGGCGGCATCTCTCGACCCCGGATTCTCTCTGGCGGGCGCGCCATCGAGCAAGCGGCGGTCAATTTCACCCACGTTCGCGGCGACCGGCTTCCTCCGGCGGCCACGAAGCGCAAGCCGGAGCTGGCCGGGGGGCGATTTGAGGCGGTCTCGCTGTCGCTCATTGTCCATCCCAGGAATCCCTACGCCCCGACCTCCCACGCCAACCTCCGGTTCTTTCTCGCGCAGAAGGAGGGAGTGGGCTCGATCTGGTGGTTCGGCGGTGGCTATGACCTCACGCCGTACTATGGCTTTGAGCAGGACGCCGTCCACTGGCATGCCACCGCCAAGGCCGCGACTGGGGTGCACTACGCGCGCTGCAAGCAGTGGTGTGACGAGTACTTTCACCTCCCCCACCGCGACGAGCCTCGGGGCATCGGCGGGGTGTTCTTTGATGACTGGAACGCCGCGCCGTTCTCGGACTGCTTCGACTTCGTGCAGCGGGTGGGCGACAGCTACCTCCCGGCCTATCTGCCGATCCTTCAGCGCCGACTGCCGATGGACTACGGCGCGCCGCAGCGCGAGTGGCAGCTGTATCGTCGTGGTCGGTACGTGGAGTTCAACCTCCTGTACGACCGAGGGACGAAGTACGGAGTGCAGTCGGGACGCCGCATCGAGGCGGTCCTGGCGAGCATGCCGCCGCGAGTGCGGTGGGCCTATGACCACCAGCCCGCGCCCGGAAGCCCAGAGGCCGCGCTACACACCGACTTCCTGCGGCCCCGTGACTGGGCGGATCTCAAGGCCTGAGCGCCTCGACTGTCCGGCAGCCGGGATGCCCTCCAGCCACGATCTCCTATGGCTGGGTGATGAGGTAGGCTGACGCCGCACCAGGGGCACCGATGAGGATGTCAGCCATGCCGTCACCGTCGATGTCACCGGCACCATCGAGGGCGTGTCCGGTGCCGCTGTTGTGGTGCTCACCGAGGATGCGGACGCCAGCATCGCGGACGCTCATGCTGCCGGTGACCGGGCCGTAGAACAGCCAGCCTCCGCCGCCCTCACCGACCCCAGCGTCGAGTCCGGTTGCCCCAACGAGCAGGTCGGGGACGCCGTCGTCGTTGACGTCTCCGGCACCGGACACCGACCAGCCGGTGTTGTCGCCCCCGGTCTCTCCCATCAGCCGCGCGACCGCTGCATCCAGGGTGCGCCCCCGCGAGATTCCCCCGGCGATCACGTATGCCGCCCCCACAGAGTAGTCGGCACCATCGACCCCGTATGCACCGACGATGACGTCATCTCGGCCATCTCCGGTGACGTCTCCGGCGCCGGAGACGCTGAACCCGGCGAGGTCCCAGGCGGTGACCCCGGCCAGCCGCAGATCGGCGTCGGCGAGGGATGCATCTGCGGTGATCGGGCCGAGGACGATCGCAGCCTCTCCGGTGAATCCAGCCGCTCCCCACGCGCCAACGATGAGGTCGCGGTGGCCGTCACCGTCAACGTCCCCGGCGCTGTCCATCGCGTAGCCCGCGAAGCCTCGGGGTGCTGCACCGGTGAGGGTGGCGACGGCAGCCTCGGTGAAGCTGCCGGGCTCAGCATTGGCGGGCAGCAGCCAGATGGTGCCGGCACCCTGGCTGGAGCGGGGCGCTGCGATGAGGAGATCGCCGTGCCCATCTCCAGTGAGATCGCCGGGACCGGCGACGGTGAAGCCGCTGCCGTCGCCGCTGCTGCCGGTCCAGCCATCCAGCAGCGTGACGGTGCCGGTGAGCGGTCCGTAGGCGAGCCAGGCATCCCCCGCTGTGCTGCCCCCGCCGATGAGCACGTCTGCGTAGCCGTCGCCGTCGATGTCTCCGACACCAGCCACCGAGCGTCCGGCGCCTGTGGGGCCGGTGAGGGTGGCGACGGGCACGAGCGGTCCGGGCGACTGCGTGCCGGAGAGCAGGTAGGCGACCCCGAGCTCATCGGCGCCGATGAGCACGTCTGCGTAGCCGTCGCCGTTGATGTCACCCACACCCGCAACGCTGCCGCCAGCCTGTGAGCCCGCCGGTCCGACCAGGGCCTGACCAGCCAGCGAGATGTCTCCCCACAGGGCCGGACGGGGGACGGATTCTGCTGGCAACTCCTCGACGCTGCGGTGCTTGCAGGAGAAGAGGAGGAAGAGAAGGAGCATGCCCCAGTGTAGTTTGTCGCCAGGCTGCTTCTCTGCTTGATTGTCTCTGCGCATGGCTCGATGAGCCGACGTGGAGCGTGTGCGGGCCGCACTCAGCACACTGCGCCTCGCCTCAATCCTGCGCCGGCTTGATGGGGTGATGACGCTGCGCGGGCTGTCCAGCGGGTCGCGCTTAGAGCCTTCCTGGAGACCGCCGCGGCCTCTGGGCCTACTTGGTGACCATCACATACACCCCGTCCCATTCCTCATCTGGCGGGTGCTCGCTGTAGTGCTGGCAGCGCTTGCGGAGCATGACCGCGGGGGGATCATCGGGATGCTCGGCAAGCTGCGCGGCGGCGTCAGTGAATCGGCGGGCCTGGTAGTCGGCGAATGCCGCCTCGTAGCGTTCAATCTTTGCCCGATCGGTGCTGGAGATCTGCCCGTGGCGTCCGATCAGCTCGTAGATGGTCGTCGGCTCTCGCTTGCCCTTGGCGATGATCCGATCGATGAGCCGGAAGACGAAGGCATCCGGGGTGACGAGCGCGCGGGTGGCGTCGGAGACGAGGATCTTGGTTCCGTACTGCTTGTTGGCGCTCTCCAGTCGGCTGGCGAGGTTTACGCCGTCGCCGATGGCCCCGTAGTACATGCGGTCTCGAGCACCGAAGTGGCCGACGACGACAGTGGCGGTGTGCAGGCCGATGCGGGTGTGCATCAGCGGGTGGCTCTCGTCGACCTCCCAGAGGTCAGGGATGCGCTCCTGTACGGTCAAGGCCGCCTCGCAGACCCGGTCAGCGTGGTCAGGAACCGGCAGCGGCGCGCCCCACATCGCCATGACCTCATCCCCGACGAACTGCACGACGGTGCCGTCGCTCTCCTGGATGGTGGTCGAGAGCATGCCGAGGTAGTCGCCGAGTCGCTCAGCCATTCGGAGTGGACCGAGTCGCTCAGAGATGGTGGTGAAGCCGCCGACATCGGAGAAGTACAGCGAGATCTGCCGCTCCACGCCGCCCAGACGGGGCTCGATCTGCTCCTCCAGCAGCACCCGAACCAGCTTGATCGGCAGGTAGCGCTGGAAGGCGCGCAGGCCGGTCTTCATGTCCTCGAAGGCATCGATGACGTCGGCGACCTCTCGAAACCGCGCCCCGGCCCGATCGCCACGGTCGAGCTGAAGCGCACGGACCCGGGCGCTCTCGATGACGAGGACCTGTAGGGTGCCAGCGATCCAGCGGGCGAGGATGCGGGAGAGGATGAGGGCGGCCAGCATCAGGATCGCGCCGATGATGGCGTTCCTTCGGTTGGCGTCGTGGAGCGCGCCGAGGAAGTCGGACTCCGGGGCCGTCACGCCGACGAGCCACTCTCGCTCCGAGCCGATCGACAGCGGGATCAGCCCGCCGATGTGGGGAGCGTCGTCGACGGAGAACCGCACGGTCTGGGAGGGGGCATCGCTGCCGGACACAAACGCCTGCACCGACGGCGCGGCGGCCAGCGCGGCGATGGAGGGAGTGACGGAGGCGGCTGCGGCAATGAGCGCGCGATCCGTCAGCAGCGCCTCGCCCTCGGAGGTCGCGATGAGGCGGCCGCGATAGTCCATGATGAAGGCGACGCTGTGGTCGCTGAGGTCGAGGCTCTCCAGGAAGCCGGACAGCTCGCGGAGGCGTACGTCGGCGCTGACGACGCCGTCATCGACCGGGACCGCCACGGTGATCCCGGGCTCCTTTCGGCTCCAGAAGACGTAGACGTCCGTCCAGATGAGTCCCTCTGCGGCGCGCGCGCCCTGGTACCAGGGCCGGATTCGGGGGTCGTAGGCATCGGTCGGGTCGGGCTCGATGGCGGTGACGTCGGCCAGCCCACCGGACGGGGCGCGCAGTCGCCAGATGGCTCCGGTGCCTGGGGAGACCTCCTTCGTCCAGAGCGCGCCCTCGGTGGTGCGCTCGACCATCAGGAAGCGGCCGTCTTCAGCGCCATAGCCGAGCATCGAGATCTCGGGCTGAGCGTGCTGCAGTGCGAAGAGAATGCCCTCCGCTGCAGCGAAGTCATCGAGGTCGACAGAGGACTGGACGTGGAGGCGGTTGAGCTGGCGGACGGTGCGGGCGGCGGGCTCAAGGTAGGCGAGGACACGCTCCTGGCTCTCGCGAGCCGCCTGCAGGATGAGCTCCTCGGAGTTGATGAGGATGGTGTCGCGGGAGCGAACGTAGGTGCCCCAGATGATGGAGCCTGCAGTGAGGAGGACCATCCCGGAGAGGGTGAGAGAGACAGTGCGCTGGAGACTCCAGACGCGGCTGGTTGGGGTGAGAGCGATGGAATGGATGATAGTGGCTGGGGCTGCTTGAGGGGAGGGACTTGGAGAGGTCCCACGGGCTGCTCTGCAGACGAATCGAACCGTGATTACCGAACTTTCGAGCCGGTGACGCAGTGGAGAGGCCACAATACAGGCCCCTGCGAGGGGTGCGCAGCCCGCTGGAGAGCCGACGCATTCAGGGCGCAGCGCCCATAATAATTGCCCCATCGACATGGACGACCAGCGAGGACGCTCGAGGAGCATCCCTTGAAATCATGAGTCTCTGGGCGGCAGCGGCGCGCGCGGTGCGATGCCCGGCGTCGTCCTGCTCGCTGTCGGCGGCACGGCGCGCGTGCTGAGGGCTGCATGCAGGTCATCCAGCGCCGCGATGGCATCCACCGTCCACTCCCCGGTCCAGTCGCCGCTCCACAGCCGGGTGCCGGTGTAGCCCGCTGCGATGCGCGCCAGCAGAGCGGCGGCCGTCGCGCCACCCAGCCAGGTCACCAGCGGCGGCCAGTGGATGTGCTCGACGAGGAAGAACCGCCGGATCACCGCGCCGCTGTACAGCTCCGGATCGCCACCGGTTCGGATGGCGAGGCCGAGGCGAAGTCGCAGCATGCGGGGATCGATGTCGACCGCCAGCAGGGTGGTGGGCGTGATGGTCTGGTCATCGGCCCGGGTCTCAAAGTGCCATGCCATAGGTCATACGGTAGCATCAGAGGCGATGGCTCTTCCCCTGAAGCGACGCATGCTGTACGCGCTGGTGACAACGGTCCTGGTCTTCCTGCTGGCGGAGGGGAGCCTGTGGGTCCTCGGCCCGCCGCCAGATGCCCGCCGACCGACCGACTACCCCGCCCACCTCGGCTTTGACGCTGCGCTGGGCTGGCAGCTCACCCCCGGCGCGGTCAACCAGGGACCGATCCTGCGAGAGTGGGAGGCGCGGTGGGGGCTCCCCAGCGCGGACACCTCCGACGACGTCATCTCCGCGAAGGGGTTCCGTGACGATGCGCTGACAGACCCGAAGCCTGTCGGGCAGAAGCGCATCCTGGTGCTGGGAGACTCCAGCGTGTTCGGCTCTGGGGTGGTCATCGCCGATACATTCTCTTCGAAGCTGGAGGTCGCGCTCAACGGCGGCGCGACGCCGCCGCCCCGCGCGGTGGAGGTGATCAACGGCGGGGTGCCAGCCTACACCACCTACCAGTCGATGGTCATCCTCCAGCAGTCGCTCAGTCTCGGGCTGGACGGGCTGATCATCTACAACATGAACAGCGACATGATGGCGGCGCTCGGGGGAGCGGATGCCCAGCTGCAGGACGGAATTCGCCAGATGATGCGCTCCCAGGGGCGTGCGCTTCAGCTGCTGTCTTGGCTGCGCTACGGCCTCTCGGCCATCCGACCGGCTCCGCCGCTGACCCGCACCCACCGGGTCTCGATGGAGGAGTACGCCGAGAACCTCCACGCGATGATCGATCTGGCGGGCGAGGCGAAGGTGGTGATGGTCATCCCGCCCCAGCGCGGAGACACCGAGCACCCCCTGGTCGACTTCAACGCCACCGACGATGCGCTGCTCCGCCAGCTTGTGGAGTACGAGCAGGCCGGTCCCCGATCCCAGCGGGGCTACCGGGCGGTGATGGCCTGGGTCGGCCGACAGCGCGGGGTTCCGGTGGTCGACGCCCCCAGCCACGTCGTCACGCTCCTGAAGGCGAGCCCGGCGGACTACAAGCGCGAGGACGCCATGTTCGTCGACCCGATCCACCCCTCCATCAACGGCCACGCTGCAATCGCGGAGCTGCTGGTGCCGTACTTCGCGGACTTTGCCCAGCCAACGGAGTAGGCTGAGCTAACACTTTGCTCGGATGGTTCTGTGTCGTTCGTGATGCTCCGCTGTCGGAATTGTGGCTCTGGCGTCCCGGCTCAGCCGGACAACCTGCTGACCATCTGCGACCACTGCGGCACCCTCTACCCCTCCACCGAGCTGGCCGGGATCCCCGTCCACATCGTGCCCTCCATCGACGAGGCCGCGATCCGCAAGGCGGTGATCGAGCGGATGGCCGTGGACAAGCAGATGAAGAACGTGCGCATCGACATCGAGTCGTCCTCCGGGGTCTACGTGCCGATGTTTGTCAGCCGTGCGAGCGTGTCGGGGTGGTGGAAGGGCTACCGCAACGAGCGGCGCAACAAGCAGACCGTCAAGATCTGGAAGGACGGCACCATCGACAGCACCGGAGACTTCCCGGTGCTCGCCCGCAAGCACGCCCACGAGTTCGGCCTCGCTGGCCTGGGGCGGGTGGTGCTCGATGCCGAGCCGGTGCCGATCGGCAGCGTGGTCTGGGAGGACTCGGCGCTGCCGGTGCTCAGCGTGGACATGACCGGCGAGCAGGTCGACGACGCCGTGGAGGACAACCTCATCGACCTCATCGGTGAGCGCGTGAAGGCCGGCGACGGGCTCACCGCGATCACCGAGTTCGACACCGAGGTGAGCATCGCCAGCCGGCTGCTCCTGCTCTACCCGCTGTGGACGGTGACCTACCGCTACCGGGGCGGCAGCTACCGGGTCGCGGTGGGCGGCGGTCGCGGGGTGGTGCTCAGCGCGATGGAGCCGATGTTTTACCTGCAGCGCATCATGAGGTTGTTCGTTGGGATCGGCGCGGTGGGGGCGTCCGGCGGGCTGTTCTACCTCGGCTGCCTGCTGCTGCCGATGATGACGGACGACGACGGCGCCGGGGTGATCATCGGCATCGGCGCGGCGGTCCTGGCGTGCTCCTGGGCGGCGATCGCGACGGCCGGGCGGCTGGTGGCGAGCGTGAACGTCGAGAACATCGGCGAGAGCCAGGGGTGGCTGTGATGGTCTGCGCATGCGGTGAGCACGCTGACGGGACCTGCACCGCCTGCGGTCGGCAGAACATCGTCTGCCCCTCCTGCGGCGGCGGGATCTCCGCGGACGCCTCTGCGGTGGTCGTCTCCTGTCCCTACTGCGACACCGCCTTGAAGCACCGCGACCTCGGCGGGATGCCGCCGTACTTCCCGGTCAACATCACGAAGCAGGAGGCCGGCGAGCGGCTGCAGCGGTTCTGCCTCAACCGGTTCGGCATTCCCGGTGACTTCGAGCGCAAGTTCACCGTCAAGGCGGTCCGGCAGGTCTACGTGCCGGTCTACCTGTTCACCGTGACCGCCCGGCTGTCGGCATCCATCGTCGAGACCGACACCTGCGCGGTCGTGGGGCACTACGGGCTCTGGTACCACGACGCCATCGCCGACTACCGGTTCGCGATGCGGGTGCGGCAGTACATGGATCCCGACCAGATCCCGGGAGAGGTCCTCAAGACCACGATGTCGAAGGAGGAGGCCCAGCGGAAGGCGCAGAAGTTCGGCCAGGAGCTGCTGGCCCGGGACCGCAAGCGGTTCTCGGAGGTCAAGGGCGAGAACCGCATCGAGCGGACGGACGAAGGGCAGGTGTTCTACCCGCTGTATGAGCTGACCTATGGCTACGGAGGGAAGTCGTACAAGGGCGTGGTGGATGCCGCGAACGGGGTGGTGTGCCTGTCAGACCATCCGATGAGCATGCAGAGCCGGGCGATCGTGATGGGCTCGGGGGCGCTGATGCTGGCGAGCACGGCGGTGTTCGCGCTGGTGTTCCTGGCGACGCTGTTTGTGGCGCAGGGGCTGGCGGTGGTCGGGGCGGTTGGCGGAGCCGGGGTGATCACGGTGACGGGCGGGATCGCGGGAATGCGGATCCTGTGGACGGCGGTGCGGAGCCACCGCAGCGGCGAGGAGATCGAGGCCCGTGAGCAGCCGCTGGACATCGTGGAGCTGGAGAAGACGCTGCCGGTGACGGAGCGGCTGATGCTCACCCAGCGGTGAGCGGGCGGACGCCCCCCTTCTTTCGCCGCTGCACGACCGCCATCCCGATCGCCCTCAGTCGAGGCGAATGTACGCCTCACCGCCAAACCACAGCGTGGCGATGGCGTCGTCTTCCAGCGCCACTGCAAGCTCCGAGGGCCCATACGGACAGTCTTCGCCCGCCCAGAGCGCGCCGTCGCGAATCTCCAGGCTCCAGCTCACCCCGTCGGCGTTGGTCCACCGCAGGCCGTCGTTATCGATAACGGTCACCTCGTGCCAGCCGTTCTGCACCGGCTGGCGCTCATAGTCTCCGACCAGCGCGTCGATGGTGAGCGATGCCGGCCCGGCCCACTCTGGTCCCACCAGTCCTTCCGCCAGCGAGGGCGAGGCGGCGAGCAGCCGCTTGTCGACGGCCTCGATGTAGTAGTCCGGCTCATAGACGCCCTCGAAGTCATCGGGCCAGGTGGTGCGGTCGAACCACTGGTGATCGCTGTCTTCGAGGCCGTACTCGGGCCACGTCCGGAAGAGGTGGTGCATGAACTCGTGCTGAAACCACTGCGGCTGGTAGGCCCGCAGCTCGACCATGGTGTAGGCCCCCTCGCCGAGGTGCTCCGGCTTGCGGGTAAACCAGGCATCATCGGAGAGGAACAGCGGCAGTCCTGCGCCGTAGCCGCCCATGCCGCCGGTGATGAAGTGCCGATCGTAGCCCGCGCCGTCTCCGGGGACGCCCGAGGGAGCAACGACCCACCAGAAGTCAGTCTGCTCGGAGATGTCGTCGGGCACCGCATCGACCATTCCAGCGGCATCGGGGTAGCTGACGATGACGGAGCCATCGTCGGTGTAGGTGACGGTGGTGCAGTCACTCAGCTCGTGGACCACCAGCTCGACGCGAGCGCCGCCGGTGATCGCCTCGACCCAGCTGCGAAAGAGGGCGGTGGAGGCGTGGAGGATGCGGGCATCCTCAGCGAGGATGAGCGGGTCGATCTCGAGGTCGACGGTCTCGGGCGCGAGGTCGGGCAGGGTGGGGCGGGAGACCGAGGCGCAGGGGGCGACGATGGCGGTCATGGTCAGGCTGTCAGTGACCGGCTGCGTGCCGAGGCGGAGGATCTGATCGAGCATGCGCAGGCCGTAGTAGGCGACCGGATCGCCGATGTTGGCGCCGGCGTAGCCAACGTCGTCGCGCCAGACGCCCTCGGAGAGGGGCATGGCCTCAAAGACGTCGTCGATGCGGGCCCGCGCAGCACTCCGGTCGCCGGCAGCCAGCTCATCCTGTGCGTAGAGGAGCGCCTCCAGCGCATCGATCTGGTGAGCGGGAAAGGCCTCTCGGCCGCCGTAGGTGTCGTAGAAAACCGCGAGGTCGTCGTCGGTGGTCGGGGCTGGTGGAGTGGTGTCGTCCGGCGCGGTGGCAGGGACCTCTGGGGTGCTGCAGCCGAGGAGCATTGGGAAGAGCATGGCAGCAGTGTAGCCGTGGTATGTTCATGTGGTGAGGTGATGATGTCGCGCGGGCTCACCCTGGTCAGTCTGCTCATGCTCTCTGGGTGCTTCACCACCAAGATGCACTACGGCGACGTCAATCCCGCTCGGACCGACCACCGGATCCGGATACAGCACACGTTCTTGTGGGGCCTGGTCAGTCCGGGATCGACCAACCTCAGCCGGGTCTGCGACGGCCAGCCGGTGGTCTCGGTGCGCTCCCGGGTCGCCGGGCTCGGGCTGCTCGGGCTCTGGCTGACGGCAGGGATCTATGCGCCGGTGACGGTAACGGTGGTCTGCTCGGAGTAGCCACGCTCAGAAGATTCGCAGGATCTCGCTGGCCCGGGTCACGGCGGTGTACGCAAGCCGCCGTCGGTCGCTCATCCGCCGAAACGCTGGGCAGGTGATGAAGCCGACCTGCCGCCACTGGCTGCCCTGGGCTTTGTGGACGGTCAGGCAGTAGCCGTAGTCGACGTGGATGAGGCGCTCCATCTGGGCACCCTTGCGCTTCTTCTTCCAGGCGGTGTAGGCGGAGACGGGCTTGCCGAGGAGGTCGAGGTTGATCAGCACCGTCTCGCCAGAGTCCAGGGTGCACTCCCACAACTCAGCGCGCTGGAGCCAGGAAGGACCAGGGGCCTTGGCGGCGGTGACGATGGTCCGGACCTCGCCGTTCATCAGGCCGACCTCGACGCTGTTGCGCAGGCAGACGATGCGCTCGCCGGGGACCAGGACGCCGTCGTGTCCGAGGCGGGCGCGAATGTCGGCGTTGAGGGCGCGGCGGATGTTGTTGGTGGTGGTGATGAGGGTGGCGTCGTCGGCGATGCGGTCCGCCAGCCAGCCCACCGGATCCCCGGGGCCGCGCTGGCAGACCCCATCGACCCAGTCGTTCCACTTGCGACCCTCTCGAATCGCTGTGGCGAGGCTGAGGATCGGAGACTGCTCGGCTTGGCGATGGATGGTCTCAAGGACGGCGGTGGGGGTAGTGAAGTCCGGCCCCCAGGTCCCCTCGACCGGCGGGAGCTGCTCCCGATCGCCGACGTAGAGGAGCTGTGCGCCAGGAGGGAGGTGGTCGAGGAGATCGCGGTGGAGCCGCTCGTCGACCATCGAGGCTTCATCGCAGACGACCAGCCCGCCGGGCCGGCAGGGGGCCTGCTTGCCGTCGAACACCAGCCGGGTGCGTCCGGCCTTGCCGTCGACTTCCTTGACCCGGCCATACAGGGCTCGGTGGATGGTCTGCGCCCGCCGACCGGTGACCTCAGTCAGCCGAGCGGCGGCCTTCCCGGTGGGGCAGAGCAGGGCGACCTCGCGGGTGATGTCGTCGAGCAGCGTTCGGAGGAGGGTGGTCTTGCCGGAGCCGGCCGGACCAACCAGCACGGAGACTGGAGCGCCCTCGGACAGTGCGGCGAGGATCGTCTGGCGGGCGTGATCCTGATCGGAAGAGAGCTGCATCTTCAGGACTTAATTCATGTGCTGGATCTCTGAGGGGATCCACAAGGAGGTAGCCATGGCGATCATCATTCTGCTCGCGCTCATCCTGCTCTCTGGTGGTCTCACCAGCATCGTGCTGCGTCGACGTACTGCTGGTCTGCAGCCTCGTGCGATCCTGGACAGCGTCACCGCCGCAGCCCCGCAGCCTCGCGCGATCCCGGACAACATCATCCGTGTCTCGGACTGGAGCGCTGCGCTCCAGCACCGGCGGCACCGCACCGGACGGCACACCACCGAGAGGTCGGCAGACCGAGCGCCCCGCCCAGCCGTGTAGTTTCTGGGCATGTTCCCTGCTCCCGCCACGCTCATCCCCGCCTTGACCCTGGTGGAGATGTCGCTGTTGCTTCCTGCGACTGTTCTCATCACCGCAGCCATCGGGCTGTGGCTGTACCGCAACCCAGCCATTCGGGAGCGAATGGAGTCGGGCAGGAAGGATCTGAAGGCCGGCCAGCACCTCTGCGCGCAGTCTCTGGCTGCGGGAGACATCGTCTCGGTCCGCCTCCTCGCCGGACCAGTCGGGCTGCTTGACACCCTGAACGATGGGGGAATGAACCTGTTTCCGAGAGCAGTATTGTTGAAGAACTATCGATGAATGCGGGGTAATTGAATGTTGATCGTGGCTTTGTAAAACCTGTAAACTTTGTGAATTTACAGGTTGAACATTCGGTTCATTGCAATGCCTACTGATCAGGTAGGTGTTGCGTTACCGATCAAGGTACAGAGAAAAAACCGGGATCAAGAATGAAGACCGTCCATGTGCTGTACGAGAATGCTGACTGGCTGCCGCCGCTGACAGAGGCGCTGGCTTCTCGGGGGCTCGATGTCGTTGAGCACTTCATCGATGGCGGCAGCATCGACATCTCCAGCCCGCCGCCGGAGGGGATCTTCCTCAACCGCATGAGCCCCTCCAGCCACACCCGTGGTCACCAGGCCGGGGTTGTGTTCATGGGGGAGTATCTCGCCTGGCTGGAGAGCTGGGGCCGGCGGGTCATCAACGGCTCCGAGGCGTTCGCGCTGGAAGTCAGCAAGGTTCGACAGCACGCGGTCCTTCAGTCCGCCGCGATCCTCACTCCCAAGACCATCGCGGTCATCGGACTGGAGGCCATGCGGGATGCTGCGCGCAGCCTGACGCCGCCGTTCATCACCAAGCACAACCAGGGTGGCAAGGGACTCGGGGTGCAGCTGTTCAGCAGCCACGCAGCCCTCGACGCCACGCTCGATGCCGGCGGCTACGACAACTCCCCCGACAGCGTGAACCTGCTCCAGCAGTACATTGAGCCCTCGGAGCCGTTCATCACCCGGGTCGAGATCGTCGACGGTGAGTTCCTCTACGCGCTGCGCTCCTCCACCGAGGGCGGCTTCGAGCTCTGCCCGGCGGATGCCTGCTCCATCGAGGATGCCTTCTGCCCGGTCGGCACCCAGGCAGACTCCGGCAAGTTCGGGATCCGCCACGACGTCACCGCTGACGACCCCCTGGTCAAGCGGCTCATCGCCCTGTGCCGCAGCCACCGCATCGACGTCGCCGGGATCGAGTTTGTCGAGGATGCCCACGGCAATCGCTACGTCTACGACATCAACGGCACCACCAACTTCAATTCTGCTGTCGAGGCCGCCCATGGCTTCCACGGAATGGGTGCCATTGCCGATCTGTGTGTCCGTGAGCTGGACGGACTGGGTGCCGCTGCGGCGCGCTGAGGCGTGCGTCGGCCCTGTGAAGTGAGGGCCCGACCTCCGCTTCTGATCAGCAGCCGGCTGTGCTGTCGGGTATCTACCTGACTCTAGAGTGTTGCGGGTTAAAGCAGCGTGGGCTTTAGTGCCCTACTGAGAAATCGGTCTGGAGACTCCAAGGAGGACATGATGCGCGTGATGATGCTGGCACTGGTTGCAGGAATGGGCTGCGACGAAAAAGAGGAAAAAGAGCCCTCGGGCCTGTCTGCTTTTGGCAACGGCAGCCACGACATCAGCGACGTCACGGTCACTGAGATCGCGAACAGTGACGATGGCCTCGACGTTCCTCGGGATCTGGAATTCAACCCCGCCGTCGAGGGTGAGCTGTGGATCGTCAACCGAGCGGACGACTCGGTCACTGTCGTCTTCGATGCGGGCACCGATAGCCAGGACTCCACCCACATCATCGACTCCTACGCCCTGCACTTCATGGAGGAGCCCTCCTCGATCTCGTTCGGTGCAGCGACGTTCGCGGACTCGGATGCCCTGACGTTCGGGACCTGCCAGGAGTCTCGGAACACCTACAACGACAACTACGCCCCCAATGACTTCATGGGGCCGAGCTTGTGGAGCGCGGACCTGGACCTCTTCGGTGAGTCCAACCCCGACGCCATCGACTACCTCTCCAAGCTCTTCGGCTTCTACGCTGACCTCGGCAGCCACCTCGATATGCTCCACGAGAGCCCGCTGTGCATGGGCATCGCCTGGGAGACCGAGAACGTCTACTGGGTGTTCGACGGCTCAGATGGCAACATCGTCCGCTACGACTTCGCTGACGATCACGACCTCGGCTACGACGACCACTCCGACGGTGTCGTCTCTCGCCACGTCGAGATCGAGGTCGAGCGGGTCGAGGATGTCCCCAGCCACATGGACATCGATCCCGCCACCAACCTGCTGTACGTCGCCGACACCGGGAACAACCGCATCCTTGTCGTGGACACCACCGCCGGTGAAGAGGGCGATAGGCTCCAGGCCAGCGAGCCCGGTGTTGATCACCACGAGATGGAGAACTCGGTGTTCTCTACTTTCATCGACGGCGCGGAGTATGGTCTCGGGCAGCCCTCAGGGCTCACCCTCGTCGACGACTACCTGCTGGTCTCCGATCACGCGACCGGAAACTTGTTCGCCTTCAACCTCGACGGCGAGCTGGTGGACTGGGTCGCGACGGGACTTGAGGGCCTCATGGGCATCGATGCTCGCTCCATCGAGGACATCTGGGTTGTCGACTCGTCCTCTGACAAGGTCCTGCGCATCCAGCCGTAGGCAGACGCTCCAGCCGTAGGCGGACGCTCCAGCCGTAGGCGGACGCTCCAGCCGTAGGCGGACGCTACTGTCGGCTCCGGCGCCATGCCGTGCGCTGGAGCCCCAGCTCCGCCAGCCGGGCGATCCGGTGGCTGTCTGAGTCCAGCAGCGCGCTGTAGCCGGCCGCTGCTTCTGCCAGCGACCCCGAGAGTCGCTTGGCATCGGCGTGCAGGAGCTGACGCTGCTCCTCGAGCGCACGCACCGGCAGCGCAGGAGACGACAGCGTCGGATCGTGGTCCAGCCAGCGGGCCGCCTCGTCGGGCTTCTCCATGCCGGTCAGCAGCAGCCCGGTGAGGTAGCGGGGGAGGGGGTCGGTCTCGTCGAGAGCGGCCCACTGCATCACGGTGTACAGCGCTGTGCTGCGGTCGAGGCCGCCGAGGAGATAGCTCTGGGCCAGCGCTGTGGCCTCGGTAGAGGGGCCGGTGGTCATCAGCCGCTTGACCTCCAGGCGCCGTCGGGCGGCATCAGAGAGGCCGGCGGTGAGGCTCTCTACATAGGCGGCTGCGGCCTCGCTGCGGCGGCCGCTGTGCCACAGCAGGTCTCCCCGAAGCTCGGAGACCTGGGCGGCCTTGCCCTCGGAGAGATCCCAGGTCAGCAGGTCATCGACCTGTGTGAGCGCCGCTGCGTGGTCTCCGGACTGCGACAGGACGCCGGCGAGGCTGAGGCGGTGGTCGGCGCTGCCAGACTCAAACCCAATGATCGTCTCCCAGATCGACTGCGCACGGTCATACTCCCCACGCACCGTCGCGATGTCGGCTTGTCGCCGCTGCTCTGCGATGGTCCGGGCGCAGACCCGCTCGAAGATGCTGCGCCGGCTGTAGCGGGTGCGGGCAAGCTGGAGGTCTGCCTCCGTCAGCGCGATCGCATCGACGAATCCCTCCCACTCCGAGATCAGCGCGGTGACCTCGCGGCCATAGGTGCCCTCGAAGTCGCCCGCTCCGTAGACTGCCTTGAGCTTCTCGATCCCATAGGTCTCGAACAGATAGCGAACGAACGAGCCCATCATGGTGTACGCCTTGCCCGATGGCTGGCTCCAGAACCCGGTGGGCTTGAAGATGAGCCGAAGGTCAGGGGCGATGTCGAGCCGACGCATTGCGGCGACGGCGTGGTGGGCGGGAAGCTCCTCGGCGGGCCAGTCGGCGGCCTCTGCGATTCCCTCCAGCAGGCCAATGTCGGGGGTCAGTCCGCCTCGGGTGGGGAGCTGCAGCGGACCGGCACCGATCTGTGCGGAGAACAGGTGAGACATCTCATGCCCCAGCGAGCCGGCACCCAGTCGGCTCCAGCGGATGTGCATCTCGTGGGTCCAGGGGCGGGCAACCTGGGTGCTGCGCGCACCGAGGATGCGCTTCTGGGTGCTGCGGTCGGGGTAGACGAACGTGGTCATCTTTCGCCCCCGCCACTCGACGGGATCGAAGCCGAAGAACGCCACGTGGCGGTCGTAGTGGAATTCGTGATCGGCGGCGATGAGTGGCTGTCGCTCTGGCGGGATGGCGGCGGGGTCGAAGTGGATGATGAAGTGCTCGGTCTCCAGGTGTCCTGAGAGAATCTCGATGGCCTCGTCGCGGTCGATCTCGATGTCGAGCGCCATGCGGTTGGTGGAGATCGACAGGGCGACGAGGCCCGCTGCGGACAGTCCGACGAGCACCGGTCCGACTGGTCGGCCGGTGCGCCAGCGCCACGCGGCCTCCAGCGCGAGGACGACCGCGCCGCAGCCCGCCAGGAGCATCAGGCGATACCACAGCAGCGGCGTGGGGAGGCTGAGGGCCTCGTCGTAGATGGAGCCGGAGAAGTAGCCGATGAGCCACTCATGCCCGGTGATCGAGGGGTGCCAGACCAGCCGCCACAGCACCCGTGCGATCTCCGCCAGCAGCACCGCGAGCGCCGCGAGCCCGCGCAGGCGCGGCAGCACCGCGACGGCGAAGGCGATGGTCTGACCGATGACCACAGACACCGCTGGAATGACCAACCAGAACTGCACCCCGAGCCACAGGTCGCAGTTGGGCACCCGGAGGGCATTGAGGGTCAGCAGCAGCGCTGGAGCGACAAGCAGGGCGAGGTTGGCCGGGAGGCGGGTGAAGAACACCGCTGCTGGTCCCTGGGGTGAGGCGGGGTCCAGCGGAAGCCGGAGGCGACCGTCCGAGAACCGGCGCAGGGTGCTCCCCATGACGACCAGCCCAGCCGCCGCACCCATCACTGCGGCAGACTCGTAGCCGAGCAGCGAGGCGAGGGGGAGCACACACAGGAGCACGCCGAGCAGGGCCAGTCCGATCCCGGAGATCACTTCATGATCTCAAAGGTGTACACCGGCTCAATGCGCCAGATTCCATCGGGAATCGGCGGCTTCTCGACAGGGGCTCCGCCGGCGGACCAGGTCTCTGCCAGGCCGGAAGCACCGAACACCAGGAGCGTCTCTCCTTCGTCGAAGGAGGCGTAGGCGCCGTTGAGTGCTTCGGGGGCGACGATGTCTGGAACGTCCAGGAGTCCAGGAAGAATGTCGGCATACATCGCGCCGATTCCGAGGTAGAACGGGGTGTCAGGGGTGCTCTTTCCTGCACAGCCGCCGTCGCCGTCGCCGAGGCTGACGAGCCACCAGGCATAGATGTCGGGGTGGGGGAGCGTGGCCTCAAGCTGCGCAGAGAGCGAAAACGACTCGGTACAGACGGGCTCGAGAGCCTCGGTCAGCAGAGAGATCTGGAGGATGGTCTGCTCGGGGACGAGCAGCCCCGTGACCACCTGGAGCTGACCGGAGAGCTGCCACCAGGCGATGTCCTCTGTCAGGCCGGTCTCGGCGCTGGAGGTTCCGGTGTCGATGGTGGTGGGCGCCTCCGCGGAGGTGTCGTTGTCGCTGACAACGTTGCCGGCTCCCTTTGGGGCGCAGCCGAGCAGCAGGAAGAGGAGCAGAAGTCGCATCACAGCAAGAGTGTATCCGCGAGATCGGGAGATTGGGTGGAGAGATGCCGGGTAGAGTGTCAGGGTGCTCCTCTTCCTCTCCATCGCAGCCCGCGCAGACGCGCTGGACTGGTCGGTTGTTCCGCTGGAGGCCGTGGTGCCGAGGCCGGATGCGGAGGGGGATGCGCCGCTCGTTCAGGCCGCTGTGAGCCGGGTGAGCGCTGAGATTCAGCCCGGACTGGAGAGCCGGCTGACCCTGACCTACACGATCCAGGTGTTCGCCGATGGCTTCAGCGTCGCCGAGCTGGGAGCCGGCCCGCTGACCGTCGAGTCCGCACGGCTTGACGGGCGCGCGGTGGCGGTTCCTCCGGAGCGAGATGGCAGCCGGCGACTGGTCGCGGAGCTGGACCGAGGCACACACACCGTGGTGCTCGCCGGAGTCATGGCCACCCCTCGGAGCACCCTGAGCCTACCGATGCCGACGGCACCCATCGCGGTGAGGCTTGCTGGGACGGGACTCGATGTCTCCATCGACCGGGGCGCGGTGCTGTCGGAGGGGCGCATCGTGGTGCCGCCTGGAGACGCGCTGGCGGTGACCTGGAAGACCGCCGCGCCGCCAGCACCGCGCCCCAGCCGCCTGGAGGCTGCTGCTGCGGTCGGGCTGACCCTGAGCACGGACGGCATGGAGGGGGCCGGGGTGGTGACCTTCGATGCCATCCACGGTGCCGTGGAGCAGGTTCGGATCGCGGTGCCTGGTGCGGACTGGGCGGAGGCTTCTGGCGGGGTGGTCGCCAGCAGCACCCTGTCCGGTGAGTGGCTGGAGGTGGGGCTGGTGGCACCGCAGACCGGCCGGTTCTCCGTCGAGGTTGCCCTGCGTGGTCCGGCGGCTGCAGGGCGAACAGATGCACCGCTGCTGCTGCCGCAGGCCGACAGCCGAGAGGGCTGGGTGAGCATCTACCAGGGCGAGGAGGGCTACCTCGCGCGAGACACCACAGACCTCGTGGTGATCGCGCCGGGAGTGGTGCCGCCATGGGGGCGGGATCTGGCCTCGGGGCAGCTGCTCTCCAGCCTGCAGTACACCACCGGCCAGCCCTCTCTGCGCTGGGAGCAGTCAGAGTGGGAGGCGCTGCAGACGCCCGGCACGGTCATCGACTCCGCGCGCCTGGAGGTCGCCGTCGTTGCCCATGGGCGTGCCCTGACCCGTGCGCGCTATCAGGTCCGAAACGACCGGGGAGCCTGGCTGTGGATGGACCTGCCCGACGCCTCCAGCATCCTCGCCGTGCGGGTCGCCGGTCACATCGTCGAGCCCGTCGTCAGCGAGGGCCGGCTGGGCATCCCGCTGGAGAAGTCGGTCGAGACGCTGGCTGGCCTGGTGAGCTTCCCCGTCGAGGTCTCTCTCCTCGCATCGGCACCAAAATTCTCTCGACGTGGAGCGGTCGTCCTGACCGCCCCAGCCGTCAGCGCCCCGATCACCGACGTCTCCTGGAGCCTCTCTCTGCCCCCAGGCACCATCCCTCGTCGCACCGAGGGCAACGTCCAGGTCGCCGCCGATTCCGTCGCGGATCGCGTGCTGCTCATTGGCCGGGGATACCGCCGCGCGCCGTCGCTGGAGCCGGTGCTGTCGAGCGGGTCACGCAAGACGGACACGCAGTCTGTGGAGGCCTCACAAGACTACTGGAATCAGGCCTACGACGCCTACAAGAACAACCGGTTCGACGAGGCCGGAGAGCTGCTGGAGCAGTCGCTCATCTACAACCCCGACAACGTCGCCGCCAGCGCGCTCCAGGGCAACGTCATGGTCCTGACCGGAGAGTCGGGCGTGGGCGGGGACGACGAGGTTGAGCAGGTCGAGCGGGTCAAGGCGATGGCCCGCGCGAAGTCCAAGGGAGAGTCTCAGCGTCAGCAGATCCTCGTTGAAGACGCCGAGGAGCAGCTGCGGGCCGGCAACGTCGAGGAGGCCATCACGCTGTATGAGTCGGCCATCGTGGTCACCGATCAGCTCGCGCGGCTGGAGAGCGACGAGGCATACGTACAGAAGGCCGCCGCAGAGAGCCTCCGCAGCCGACTGGCGGAGGCAGAGGGGGTCAGTCGCCGCAACCGCCGCCAGGAGCAGGCCGAGCGGGCGGGAGGCCGTTCCGATCGCAACGGCATCGAGGGCGCTGCGGCTGACGAGCCAGAGCCCGTGCCGGCGGTGCTGAGCCCGAGCGTTCAGAAAGAGCTCCGCACCGATGGCGCGCTCAGCGCTGCACTGCCTCCGCCGTCCCAAGTCAGCGATGAGCGCGCGCTGAATGCACCCCTGCGCGTGCCGCTGGATCGCGCCGAGCCGGCCGCGATGGTTCTGTCCGGTACGCTCAGCGGAGCGGTGGCCGAGCTGAAGGTGTCCGATGTGGGGGCCTCCGCCGACTCGCTCATCCGCAATGCCGACGCGTCTGAGATGATAATGGTCGAGTCGACTGCGAGCCCTCGTCGGAGCGGTCGAGGGGCTTCAAGCCGTCGCAGCGCCGGCGCTCCGTCCGCCAGCGCGTCGGTCCAGACCGTCTCAGCCTTCAACGCGCCGACGGGGGTGACCGCCAGTCGATGGATCGTGCTGGTGCCCAGTGCCGGTCCGGTGCTGGAGCTCACCCGGCAGCTCGTTCCAGCGGGAGAGGCCCTGGAGGTGGTGGTGCCCTACCGGATCGCCCGCAGCGGAAGGCCCGGCGGCTGAACGTGTCCGGTCGCAGAGACTCTGGCCCGGCATTGATTGCGCGTCTCAGCCAGGATCCTGCCCTCAGGCATCGTGAAAGCTGTCCGCAGCCGGCAGCGCGCTCATCCCGTGGCATGCCGCAGCCGGAGGTGGGCCAGCGCGAGCGCAGCGGCCGTGTCGACCCATGCGAGTCGAAAGCCGCCGCAGCCGGAACGTCAAAAGATCATCATTTGCTCTTCAATTACACTCCGAATGTTCCGGACAGTGCGATCAGATCGAGAATGAAGGCGAGGGGGGGAGTGATGTTCGGTGTGACAACGGGCCGGCTGTAGGCGATAATCACATCCAATTTCAAATCCCCGCTTCGAGGGCTTCCCCAATGCTACTTCTGCTGTCTGGACTTGCTGCGGCACAGGTCTGTGTGAACGACCTCTCCCAGGACCTCAATTGCAACGGCATCGAAGCCGTGGACGAAGAGGCGGTTGACCTCAGCGACCCGCTCTGCCTTGCGACCACGGACGCAGATGGCAACCCATTGCCAAACGCGGACTACTATGCGGAGTACAAGTCGTTTGGCTGCCTGTACCCGATGTACATTGACCTCGACAAAGATGGCATTCTTGAGCCCCGAGATCTTGACGGCGACGGACTGATTGGGGCCAACGCCGACAACACTCACATCATCAGCACTGAGGGGGGACTCACCATCACCCTCAGCTGCGACAACTGCGAGGGAATTCCCAACTCTGACCAGCTCGACACCGACTGCGACGGCGTCGGCGACGTCTGCGATATCTGTCCGACGGTCTACGATCCCGATCAGGTTGACACCGACCTGGATACTGTCGGTGACTACTGCGACAACTGCTTCCTGACCCCCAACATCTACCAGACCGATCAGGACGAAGACGGAATCGGCGATCTCTGCGATCTCTGCCCCACCGTCATCTCCACCAACAACGATGCTGACAACGACGACATCGGTGATGAGTGCGACAACTGCGTCGATGACAAGAACCTCGATCAGCTTGACTCCGACAACGACGACGTCGGCGATGAGTGCGACAACTGCATCGAGGTCATCAACCTCGACCAGTCTGACTCCGACAACGACGACGTCGGCGATGTCTGCGACAACTGCATCACCGAGAAGAACACGCCCCAGGATGACCTCGACGGCGACGGCTTCGGCGACGACTGCGACATCTGCACCAGCGACTACGACCCCGATCAGGTTGACACCGACGGCGACGGCATCGGCGACTCCTGCGACGCCTGCCCCTCGGAGTTCGACCCCGAGCAGCCTGACGGCGATGCCGACGGTGCTGGCGACATCTGCGATGTCTGCATCGACATCTACGATCCCAGCCAGGCCGACCGCGACGGCGATGGCTTCGGCGATGCCTGCGACAACTGCCCGGTCGTCTTCAACCCCGAGCAGGACGACGAGGATCTCGACGGCGTGGGAGATGCCTGCATCCCCGACCGCAAGATTCGGGGTGCTGGAAGCCGCGCCTGCATGGTCGTGACCCCAGCGAGCGGCGGGCTGCTGCTCTCGACGATGCTCATCGGACTGCGTCGTCGCCGTCGTCAGTGAGTGACTCGCAGGCGCCTGACCTGGGCTGCTCTTGTGATGGGAGATAGTCCACGTCCATGTCCAGCACACACCACAACGCCATCGGCTACATTCTCTGGATCTTTGGCTTCACGGGTGCACACCGGTTCTACTTCGGTCGTCCCCTGACCGGAACCTTGTGGCTGCTGACGGGTGGGCTGTGCGGAGTGGGCTGTGCGGAGTGGGCTGGCTGGTCGATCTGTTCCTCATTCCGGGAATGCAGCGCGGCGCGGTGCGGACATTTCGCTCGGGGCCCATCGACTACACCGTCGGATGGCTGCTGCTGACCTTTGGAGGCCCTTTGGGGCTGCACCGCTTCTACCTCGGAAAGTGGGGCACCGGGCTCCTCTGGCTGCTGACAGGTGGGCTGTGCGGCGTAGGCTGGGCCTATGACTTCTGGACGATGAACGACCAGATCCACGAGGTCAACCGCTGAGCTGGGCTCACTGTCGAGCGCGTCGCTTCTGAACACCGTTCGGGATCACGATCTCATACGTCATCAGTCGGCGCGCCCGTGTCCGGACGTGGCCGCTCTCGGGCGTCCAACGGCGAGGAGAGGGCAGCAGGCAGATGAGGCGGGTGCCTTGCTCGGCGGTCATGCGTGCAGCGGGGTGACCGTACCAGTGCTGAGCGCCGGACTCTATCCCAAAGGTCATCGGACCGGTCTCTGCGATGTTGAGGTAGACCTCCAGGATTCGATCCTTTGGGACAAGCTTCTCAAGCAAGAAGGTGTACCAGATCTCCATGCCTTTGCGCAGCCAGGAGCGGCCCTGCCAGAGGAAGACGTTCTTGGCGGTCTGCTGCGAGATGGTGCTGCCCCCGGCGGTTCCGCCAGCGGCCCGCTCAGCCCAGGCCTCCTCGATGGCGTCCCAGTCGAAGCCGCTGTGCTCCAGGAAGTGAGCATCTTCGGAGGAGATGGCTGCGGAGATGGTGTGATCCGGGAGCGCGGTGATGTCGACCCAGGCATGGGCGGGCATCTTGAGCGTGCCGGTCTCTGAGCGGGACTCGAGCGCACGGCTGAGCATGGTCGGAGTGACCGGAGGATCGATGACGTTGAGCAGGGCGACCTGCACGATGGGCACCACCACGCCGATGCACATCCACCACAGCAGCGCGGTCCGCAGGCGACGCACCCACACCCGAGCCCGGACCTGCCAGCCAGGCAGCTTCTTCGCGGTCTTCCCGGGTGGCTTCTTCGCGGTTTTCCCGGGTGGCTTCTTCGCGGTTTTCCTGGGTGGCTTCTTCGCGGTCTTTCCGGGCGGCTTCTTCGTGGTCTTTCTGGACGGCTTCTTCGCGGTCTTCTTGGGAGGGCTGCTCATCAGCGGCTCCGGTTGAAGGCGTATACCCGGGCGGGACGAGAGGCTGTCTGGCGCTTTCCTGGAGCGAGGATGATGGTCCCGTCCTGGAGCATGCGGTTGAACCGACGTCGGAAGTTTCCACGATCATAGGCTCCGCCCTTGATCGCCTCGAACACCTCCCGCAGCTCGGAGATGGTGAAGGTTGGTGGAACCAGCTCAAACGCGATCGGGGTGTAGTCGAGCTTCCCCTGCACCCGATCCAGCGCCACGGAGACCATCTTGTCGTGGTCAAACGCGAGCGCTGGAAGCTGGGTCAGCGACCACCACTGCGCCTCTCGGGCATCGGTACCTGCGGTGACGAGCGGGGCGAGATCGGGTCGGATGAGGGCGCACCAGGCGACGGAGATCACCCGCATTCTGGGATCGCGGTAGGGGGCACCGAAGGTGTAGAGCTGCTCCAGCCATGCCGAGCCAGTGGGCAGACCGGTCTCCTCGTACAGCTCCCGATGGGCGGCCTCTTCGACCGACTCTCCCTGATCGTCCACAGCATCACCGACCCGCACGAAGCCCCCAGGCAGTGCCCAGTTCCCCTCAAATGGCTCCTGGCCCCGGCGGATCAGCAGCAGCTTGAGGTCGGTGTCGATGACGGTGAAGATGACCAGATCCACTGCGACGGCAGGGCGTGGGTAGTCCTCGGGGCGGGGCTGTGAGGGGTCGCGCATCGCTGATGAAGGTAACGCCTGCGTGGGTCAGGGGCGCATCTGAGCGCTGTAGAGGGTGCCATCTCTTGCCACCATCAGGCCCCCGTCGGTGAACAGCCGACAGTCTGTGCCGATGGCGGCATCGACCACTCGCCGCTGCAGTGCTCCGCGCTCCAGCAGCAGCGCTCCGTCGTCCTCCAGGCCGATGACCAGCTCGCCGAGGCTGACCAGCTCGGGCTCCTGCGGCGGGACGTCCTCGGCTCGATGTACATCGACGGCGGAGAAGTCTACGGCGAAGCGCAGCCGCAGCCGATCAAACCGGCCTCCGACCGAGACGAGCAGCGCAGCGGTGCGGTGGGCGAGGCGTCCTGCGAGGATGGTGACGCCGTCTAGCGCCGGGACGCGCAGCGGATGGGCACCACCTGCAGCGGGCAGGACCGTGAGCCAGGCGGCACCCAGGAGGTCCTGGGCGACGAGCCCGGGCAGCAGGCGGGTGGCCTGGGGCAGCACCGAAGCGAGCGGTGCTGTGGTCGCGAGGATGCGCCCGCCGAGCTGGAGGAGGCGGACCTGGAGGATGGCGTCGTGCGACTTCACCACCAGCCGGCCCGCCAGCGCGGTGAGCTGGTCAGCAGCGAGCTCGGTGGGGATCGGGCGCCCGGCGTCGACATCGAGAAGCCCGAGGCGACCTCCAGCGATCCAGGCGACGACCGGGTGTCCGGCGGCGTCTGCGATGACGGCTCCAGCCGGGGCGCTGCCGACCACGCGGCCATCGACAAAGACCGTCCCGCCCGACAGCACCACCCGCCGATCACCGATCAGCGCAGCAGCGGCGATCGGCGTGGGCAGCCGCAGCCGCTCAGTGAGGAGAAGGGCGGTCGGTGCGACGGCAGGAGCTCGGGAGGGGGGAAGAGCGCATGCCGTGTGGAGGGGAGGGGGCGTGCGGACGTGGTGGTGGAAGACGTCGGTCATCCAGGCCAGCCAGGGTGCGGGGATGTGGTCGGTCGGGTAGCAGACTCCCGGCAGACGGACGTCGGAAGACAGGGCCGAGATCCCGGCCTGCATTCGAGCATCGAGCCCCTTGACGTTGGGGTGTCGGCCCTTGAAGGGATGGATGCCGATGAGCGCCTGGAAGCAGATCACCGCGAAGGCGAACCAGTCGGTGCCCGTGGAGAACACCCCCGGCGGGGCGTGACGATCCCGCACGGCATCCTGGAGCGCGGTCGCGGGAAAGCCGGGGAGCTGCCAGGAGTCGACGTCGATGAGGTGCGGCTGGCCGGTGTCATCCAGCAGGACGTTCATCGGGTTGAGGTCTACGATCTGCACGCCGGCGGCGTGGACCTGGCCGATGCGCTGGGCGAGGTCAGCCATTCGAGCCACCACGTCGTCCCGAGTGAGCCCGTGGCGGTCTCGATAGGCCCGGGGGAAGGTGGCGCACAGCGGGGTGGAGGAGGGCAGGTAGCGCATCGTGTAGCCGACCGGCGTGCGGCGTCGCAGCAGGAGGCGCTCTGGCCGGAGGATGCGGGGATCGGTGAGGACGGAGAGGGCCTTGATGCGGGCGGCAGGGATGGCCATGGCTGGGTCGGTGTAGACCTTGTAGGCTGTGTCTCCCTTGGCATAGACGCTGGCCTGTCCTCCGGCGCCGACGAAGTCGGACCTGTGGAGGGTGACCGGACCGGCCCCTTCGACGGTGAGCTTCATGCCGCGACTCCGGCGATGGAGAGATCGTCGCTGTGCTGCCAGCCCCGGTCGGTGCAGGTCCGGGTGCGGAAGCGACGCAGGCGACGGGTGAAGAAGTCGCCGACCGGCGCGCGAACCGCCAGCAGCTCCGCAGCGATCTCGTCAGCAGGGATGGCACCGTGTGGACCGGTGAAGGTGAACACTCCGTCGGAGAGCACTGCGAGCAGGTCCACCTCAGCGACCGGGGCGCTGAAGAGAATCGGCGCGGGCGGTGTCGCGAGACGCGCACGCCGGGCTGGCTGGTGATGGTAGATCGGGTAGGGCGGGGTGGGGCCGTGCTCGATGGGGTGGCAGGCGATCTTGCCGCAGCGGTATCGAAGCACCACGGCACCGTCTCCGGAGACGAGCGCGCGCAGGTGGTCACCGTCTTGCCAGGCGAGCAGCAGCGTGGCGTCCAGGCAGCCGGGCGTGTGGTCGGGCACCGCGAGTCCCTGGCTGGTGGCCCAGCCGCGCGCCGTCTGTGCCGCCCGCGCCGGGAGTCCGCCGTCGAGCGTGGGATCCTGTAGCGCGGCACAGACCAGCAGCCGCGCGCCGATGTCGGTGTCCGGGGACCCGGAGCAGCCGTCTGAGAGCAGGGCACGCTCCCCGACCGCGCGCGCGTAGTCCTGGCAGACCGTGTGGCTGGTGCCGATGGCGTATGCGGCGGAGGCGGGCATCAGAAGCTCAGGGGCTGGCTGGGGGCGGCGGTGCCCAGCGCGGCGGACTGCACCGCGATGGAGCGAGAGGCGAAGTCAGCGAGGCGACCGAGCGTGGCGGCATCAGCCTTGCCCAGCTCGACGTACTGGGTGAACCCGGCGGTGGCGGAGAAGTCGAGCAGGTAGCGGGAGATCCGCGCGTCCTTGACGTTGACCCCGACCAGTACCGACAGCATCGACTCGACCTGCTCTCCTGTGACCGCTTCCGCCAGCGCCGCACCCACTCCCCGTGCCGTCTGAGTGCTGGCGTTGTCGGCCCCATCGGTGACGACAAACAGCAGGGCGTTGACGTCGAAGTCGTGGTCGGTCAGGGCCTTGCCGTAGGTGGTCATCGCGCCGACGGTGTTGTGGGCGGCGTCGTACAGGGCAGTGGAGCCCCCAGCGGACAGGCAGCGGCGGTAGCTGTCCGGCGCGCACTCCATCAGCGGCTTGAAGCCGTGGATCTCGATGAGCTTGTTGTCGAAGGCGACCACCCGCAGCATCAGGCTGTCCGCACGCGGGGAGCGCGCCGCAGCGGTGACGATCTCGGAGATGCACTTCTCGATGGAGCGGATGAAGCCGTAGACGCTGCCGGAGACATCGGCGGCGATGGTGACCAGGGTGTACTCGGCGCTGCCCAGCCGATCGAGCCGGGTGCCGGAGAAGCCGTACTTGCTGCCGGTGACCGTCATGTTGATCGGGGTGCTGGGCGTGGATCCGTTGAATGCAGGCATGCTGGACTCCTTCAGGCTGCGAGGATGTCGGTGGTGGTGGCCGTCTTCATGCCCCGAGCGGTCAGCTCGCGGACGAAGGCATCGGCCTGAGCCTCGAACCCGGTGACCGGGCTGGCGGCGTCGGTGAGCAGGACGAGCTTGGAGATGGTGGCTGGGTCGGCGAAGCAGTCGGCGATGTCACGAACAGTGTTTGCAAGACAGTGCGACAGGGCCTCACCGGCCAGCAGGACCACGTCGGCGGACTGCAGGGTGGCGATGAGCCCGGCGTTGACCTGGGTGGAGGGATCCGTCGGATCGGGCACCTCGGCCTGGACTGCAGAGAAGTGCTCGGTCCAGGGGTTGCTGCCCTTGGTCACGAAGTCTGCCATCGCGAATCGGCTGGCTTCCCACTCATGGACCGCCTCGCTGATGTGCGGGAAGACGTTGTGCCCTTCATCGCCGATGAGGCAGTGCTCCGGCCAGACGACGTGGGGGTAGCGACCTCGGCGCTCCAGCTCCTTGAGGTAGTCCAGCGACCGGGCACGGGTGGAGGGAAGCCAGGTGGTCCACTTCCCAGCGGCGACGTCTGCGGCGGTGATGACCGAGAACGGAGCCGGGTGGGCGCCGGCAGCGTCTCGCCACCACAGGGGGTGGGAGATGTCGACCTTGCGGTGGCTGTCGAGGGTGATGTGGATGTCGGACAGCTTGCCGGCGAGGCGACGGATCATCACCGCGAGGCGGTCCATGTCCTGGTCAGCGCCGGGGACATGGAGGGAGCCGCTGCGGTCACAGAAGTCGTTCTGTGGATCGATGATGACGAGGTGGAGCTTCTGCATGGAGGCCTCCGTTAGAGTCATGTTGATCATTAAAAGGTCAACATGACTCTTTTGTAGCCGAGCAAAACAAAAGTGTCAACATGACACTACCTGGAATTCTCACACCGGGTGCTGCGCGTCTACAGCCCACCGCCGCGAAACAGGGAGACGCTTCCGGCGTAGGCGCTGGCGTAGGGCGCACCGATGAGGAGGTCGTCGTAGCCGTCTCCGTTGACATCTCCTGGACCGGCGAGCGCCGCGCCCATCCAGCTGTATCCGGGGCCTCCGGTGATGATGGCTGCGGCATCGACGAGGTTTACGGTGCCGGAGATGGTGCCGGAGACGAGGTAAGCCTTTCCGCTAGAGTTGCTGGCGTAGGGCGCGCCGACGAGCAGATCGCTGCTGCCGTCGCCGTCGATGTCTCCGGCATCCGAGACGCTGTAGCCGGCATAGCTGAAGGTGGTCTCTCCGGTCATCTGCGCATCGGCGGTGGGGAAGGTGCGGTTTGCGGTGAGGGGGCCGCGGAAGAGGTGGGCGCTGCCGGAGCCGCTGTTGTCGTAGTAGCCCCCGATGATGACGTCGTCGTAGCCATCTCCGTTGGTGTCTCCGGCGGTGGAGACCGCGTGCCCAGCGTAGCTGCTGTTGGTGCCGGTGAGCTGGACATCGGCGTCGAGGATGTCCAGCTCTCCTGTGACGGGACCGTGGAAGATGTAGGCTTGCTCAGACTGGCTGCCGGTACCCACCAGCACGTCGTCGAGGCCATCGCCGTTGACGTCGCCGGCGCCGTCGAGGCTGTAGCTGCTGTACTGGTTCTGCCGACCATAGATCATGGCCTCGGCGTCGTCGGCATCCAGCTCTCCGCCACCCGCCGAGAGCTTCCCGCCACCGAGCGCGATGAAGGTTGCGCCGCTGCCGTTGCCGCCGCTGCTGTTGTAGGGGAAGCCGATGGCGACGTCTGCCAGTCCATCGCCGTCGATGTCACCCAGCCCCGTGACCGTGAGGGTTGCGTAGCCGGAGGAAGCGCCATCGCCGAATGTCCAGCCGGTCTCGTCGAGATCGAGGCTGCCGCTGAGGGGGCCATAGGCGAGGTAAGCGGTGTCGCGGTACGAGGTCCCGACGAGCACATCGTCGAAGCCGTCGCCGTCGACATCCCCAGCGCCAGCGACAGAGTAGCCGGTGTAGCTGTAGCCGCTGGGGCCGGAGAGGATGGCGATGGCGTCAGTGGAGAGGCTGAGGGTGCCGGTGTCGGATCCGCTGGCGATGTAGGCTTCGCCGGCAAAGCCGTTGGTGCCGTATGCACCGATGAGGATCTCGTTGACCCCATCACCGTTGGTGTCCCCTGCGCCATCGATCGCGAAGCCGGCATAGGACTGCCCGGAGCTGCCCGTGAAGGTGGCGTCTGCGTCTGCTGCTGCGATGGTGCCGGAGATGCTGCATGCGCCTGCGCCGCCGTCGCAGTCGTTGTCGATGCCATCCGAGCAGATCTCTGTGGCGCCGGGGTTTGTTGCCGGGTTGGTGTCATCGCAGTCCACCCCGCCGTCTCCGTCAAAGCCATCAGCATCGGCGTCGAAGTCGTTGTCCCCAGCGCAGTCTGCGTCGTGCCCGTCGTACCAGGTCTCCGCAGCACCGGGACTGGTGAGGACGTCGCTGTCGTCGCAGTCGTCGTCGTTGTCGACCATGCCGCTGGTCGGCGTGCAGCCGAGGATCGCGGTGTCCGGGTCGCCGTAGCCGTCGCCGTCTGCGTCGGCGTAGAAGGTCAGCGTCTCGTCGATGTCTTCGTCGACGATGTTGTCGCAGTCGTTGTCCAGGCCGTCGCAGATCTCTTCTGCACCGGGAAAGACCGTGGCCACCTCGTCGTCGCAGTCTGTGGCGTCCGCCACCTCGTCGTCGGCCGGTGTGCACGCTCGCCGTGAGGACAGCGGATCCCCGAAGTCGTCACCGTCGGCGTCGGTGTACCACCGGGCCCCGTCGGTGGGGGTCTCGTCGATCTCGCCGTCGCAGTCGTTGTCCTGCCCATCGCAGACCTCCTCACCGCCAGGAAAGACGGAGGCTGAGGCATCGTCGCAGTCATCGGTGCTGACAAATCCGTCGCTGTCTGCGTCCACGACGTCTGGCGTTGGATTGCAGGCAGCGAGGAGGAGCAGAGGGAGCACAGGCATGAAGTCAAGATACCGCGGGCTGCAGACCCCCGACAGGACGGCGATGGAGTTTCATCGGACAGCAGAGGTGCAATCACACGCTGCTGCGCGCCGAGGCGGCCGCCTACAGCTTCTCAAGCGAGCTGGTGCAGCGGACGTGACTCCAGCCAGGCGGATCGCAGAGGATGCTCTCGACTTCCGAGCCGATGCCCTCGGAGAGATGCTCCTTGAGCCGACGCTTCAGGCGACCCTCCACCTGGGAGACCCGCTGCTTGCTGATGCCGAACTCCCGACCAAGCTCCGAGAGGCTCAGCGGGCTGGTGCTGCGGAGGCGCTCCTGCCAGATGAGCTTCTCGCGATCGTCGTCCAGCGTCTCGCCGAAGACCTCCAGCTCGCCGCGGACCATCGAGCGCCACTCTTTCTCAGCGGCGAGGTGCTCGGGGTCGGACACCCGGCTGTCGCCCAGCAGCATCTCAAGGGGGGAGCCGTCGTCGCCGCGTGCGGCGTGGAGGGAGACTGCAGGGGCGCGCATGAAGCGGTCGATGTCCCGGACTGCAGACTCTGGAATTCCGAAGGACTCTGCCAAGACTCGGGGAGTCGGATCGATGCCGTCGGAGAGGAGCCGCGCGCGCTCCTGGTTGAGCCGGTAGAACAGCTTACGGGCGTGCTGGCCGCTGCCGAGATCGACCATGCGGTAGTTCGCGGAGAGGTAGCGCAGGATCATCGCGCGTATCCAGTATGCGGCATAGCGCCCAAACGGGACACCCCGGGTGGGGTCGAACCGGGACAGCGCGATGGTCAGCCCGACGTTGCCTTCCTGGATGAGGTCCAGCAGCCGCACCCATCGCCAGCGGTACTGGGTCGCCATCTTGACGACGAGGCGGAGGTTGGCGGTGATCAGGCGATTGCCAGCATCCTGGTCACCGGTCAGTGCGTAGCGCTCTGCGAGGTGGCGCTCGGAGTCGGAGTCGAGGATCGGATGGTGGCCGACCTCAGCGAGGTAACGATCGAGGAGGGCGTCGCGATGACCGCCGCTTCCCAGAGACGTCACAAGCGTCTGGTTGTCCAGATGATCCAGGGGGGTGCGCCGGCTCACAACGAACGCTCGCGGTCTAAGAGTGAATGAAGCGTTTGCCTATAACCCTGTTTTGATCTGCTGGCGTGGGATCCAATTGTGTTGCTGAGAATCATCACTGCGTGGTCATGGGTGCTGAGGAGACCGTGGTCTGATTAGCAGGGGACATGCTGCTGTAGGCTGTGACGGCGCTGGTTGTGGCCACGAGCGAGCCGGCCCCCTCACCAGTCCTGCCCGCTTCGCAGGTGGTGACATTGAGCTGGCAGACCTGAGCAGACAATGCTGCCCCTTCCCCGCTGACGATGCCGTCTTCTGCGGCCGGTTGGGAGTGTTCTGTAGAGGTTCAACTTTGGGGGCGACGGGCGCATTGGATACAATGACGGCGTCCCGATCCTGGAGTGTGTCTTGAACCGCGAAGACCCTACCACCCGCAAGCTGATGGCCTGGGGAGTCCATGGCTACACCGGACTGGGATTGTCGTTAGCGTTCTTCTCGATGATCGCCCTGCTGCAGGCCAGTCAGGGCGATGCGCGTGGCGCTGCGCTGTTCTTCCTCTTCAACGGGGTGGCGATGTTTGTCGACGCCACCGACGGCGCGATGGCCCGCCTGGCCCGGGTCAAGGAGGTCCTGCCCGCCTTCGATGGCTCGACGCTGGACAACATCATCGACTTCCTCACCTTTGCCTTCCTGCCCGCCCTGGCGCTGCCGCTGCTGGGCATCTTGCCGACGGATCAGTACTGGGCCGCGCTGATGCCCTTGCTGGCCAGCGGCTATGGCTTCTGCCAGACCAAGGCCAAGACCGACGAGTCGTTCGTCGGCTTCCCGTCGTATTGGAACCTCGTCGTCTTCTACTGCTACGTGCTCGGCTTCTCGACGGCGACGGTCATCGCGCTTCTCGCGGTGCTCAGCGTGCTGGTGTTCGTGCCGATCCACTACATCTACCCCAGCCGGACCCGGCTGCTGCGCCCGCTGACGGTGGTCCTGGGCGGGGTGTACTACATCATGTACATGGCCGTCTCTTGGTCGCCCTCGGCGGAGTGGGCGGTTCCGGTGGCCTGGGCCTCGATGTACTTCGTCGCGTACTACACCGTGCTCTCTCTGGTGCACCACCGGCGGATCCACCGCGCGGCCTGAATGTTGCTGGACCCCCGAAACGGTGCCGACTGGGACCTTCCCGCAGCGGAAGCTCCGCCGAAGACCTATGTAATCGCCTCCATCCCGCGCACGGGCTCGACGCTGCTGTGTCGGATGCTGTGGCGCGCTGGATGCGTGGGTGCGCCCAAGGAGTACCTCAACCCGATGCAGCTGCGGGACTGGGAGGTGAGGCTTGGAGCACCGGCTTCTCGTCTTCGCCATCGGCTGCTGGCAGGGCGGAGGCTGGCGCTGGTCGGTCCAGCCTGGAGTCGCCCCCGGCTCGCAGCACACCTCTGCCGGGTCCGCCACCGGCGAAGCGCCGGTGGCTGGTTTGGCCTCAAGCTCCACCATCACCATCGCCACCGACTCACCGGATCGGTCGCGCGCTGGATCTACCTGACCCGCGCCGATCGCATCGCGCAGGCGGTCTCCTGGGCCCGTGCACTCCAGACCGGTCAGTGGGTTGGTGGAGATTCGCCGCGTGAGGTTCGCTACTCTCGGTGGCTCATTCAGCGATGTCTGGAAATCATTGAGGCTGGTGAATCCGGCTGGGAGGCGCACTTCCTCCGCATGGGCGTCGAGCCGCTGCGGCTGAGATACGAGCGGCTCGTGGCTGAGCCGGAGTCAACCATGTGTGCGGTCCTTGCGCATCTTGCGGTATCAGATACCAGCGGAATCGCAGCGGTCGAATCTACACTTGTTTCTCAGACCGATGCGACAAGCTCAGCCTGGATCGCCCGGTTCAAGAGCGAAGAAGAAAAGGTAAGAAAGAGGACCTCAATCAGACCCAGATCAGCCAATTGGTGAGTGTAGAGTTCGCCAACGTTGCTATACCGTCTCCTTGAGCTCAGGAGGATCCATGCGCATCAAGCCATCGACCAGAATTCACGCCATGCTCCGCATTCACCCGCAGCTCGAAGAGGTGCTGGAGGATCACGACCTCGACGTCGATGCCATCAGCTCGAAGTCGATCCGACAGGCATGCGGCGATGCCGATCTGGAGGTTGAAATCGTCCTTGAGGACCTGAAGGCCTCCCTTCGTGACTCGGCGACCGAGGGGTGGCTCTCTGTCGAAGAGGACGACGAGGGCGACTACGATGACTACGAGGACGACTACGAGGACGACGAAGAAGAAGACGAAGAAGAAGACGACTACTACGAGAACAGCACTCCCGTCGCTGACGACGAGGATGATGACTGGGACTGAGCCTCGGGACGAAACTGCAGGGTCTCAGAAACTACAGGGCCTCGATCTGAAGACGCACACCTGCGGCCTTCAGGCGGTCGATGAGGACATCGCCGAGCGCGGTCGCTGGTGTGAGGATACCGCCGCGTGCTGAGCCGCCCGGCAGCGCATCGCGCTGAAGCGCCATCGCCATGGCGCTCTCGCTGAGCAGCATGGTCGTGATGCGATTCCCTGCATCTCCTTCAGCCTCCAGGGTGCCTAAGAAGCACTGGCCGTCGGTGGCCTCAGCGATGAAGCGAGCGGTGAGGCCACCGGAGGCCATCTGCTCCTCGCTCGGGCCCTCTCCTGGTGCCGGACCGAGCCACTTGGCGAGACCGTGGAGCGCGGTGAACCCTGCGGTCGCGCTGACCAGTCCCATCGCGGCAGCGATCATGCGTGCCTGGCCTTGTGAGACCGGCCCCATGGCCTCCATGTAGTCGAAGCCCTCTCCGTAGGGCTCTCCCCAGGACGCAGCCAGCGCAGCGCTCCGTCGGACGACCCGAGAGTTGACCGGTGCCATGAAGAATGGCGCTCCCCAGCCGCTGAGGGCCTCCACCGCTCGGGGGCGGGTGAGGTCGGGGATGAAGTCGGACGGGCCGATCTGATCTGGGTTGAGCAAGAAGGGAGGCTCCATGGCCTCCGCGCCGTCTTGTCGGAGCATGTTCAGCGCGGAGGCCAGGGTGCCGCCGTTGAGGCCGCCGCCCTTCATCTTGAAGTATCCCCACACCCGTCGGCAGGACAGGCCGGCGGCTTGGACGTGGCGGGCCATCATCAGGGCGCCGATGTCTGAAGGGATGGAGTCGAACCCACAGAACGGCACGATGCGAACACCACGCTGAGCGGCCTCGGCGTGGTGGCAGTCGATCATGCGGCGGATGAAGGTGGACTCTCCGGTGATGTCAGCGTAGTCCACGCCCTGCTCGACGCAGGCTGCGATGACGGGCTCGCCATACAGGGCGTAGGGGCCTGCGGTGGTCATCAGCACCCGGGTCTGCGCCACCATGGCTGAGATGGAGTCCGGATCGGTGCTGTCGGCGACCACGACCCCAGAGACCCCAGAGAGAGCCTCTGCCATCGTGTCCAGCTTCGCCGCGTTGCGGCCTGCAATCGCCCACCTCAGCCCCTTAGGTGCCGCGCGCTCCAGGTAGCGTGCGGCCTGAGTTCCTGTGAAGCCAGTGGCTCCGTATAGGACGACGTCGTACTGTCTTGCGGTCACGCTCAACTCCGGAGGTCTCTCAATGTTCTTCTTCGCGCTAATGCTAGCCTGTACCGGTCGCCCATCGAGTACACCACAACCCGTCATGACTCCAGTGGTCGAGGTTCCGGTGGCTGGAGGGGAGGTCGTCGAGGATGCTGCTGCAGAGGATGCTGCTGCAGAGGATGCTGCGACAGGGGATGCTGCGACAGGGGATGCTGCGACAGAGGATGCTGTGACAGAGGATGCTGCGACAGGGGATGCTGCGACAGAGGATGCGGTCGATGTGTCTGCTGAGGCTGCCGCAGACGGCGAGGCTTCGTCGGGCGATGGCCTGCTGGCAGATGGGGACTCGTGTCTCTCGGGGGGCGACTGTGCCAGCGGGATCTGTGAGGGAGAGGGCTGCAGTGAGGACACTCCTGGCATCTGCATGTCTCGGGCGCGCCCCTGCACCCGTGATCTGCGCGCCTACTGTGGCTGCAACGGAGAGACCTTCCGGACCAGCGGCTCCTGTCCGGGCAAGCGCTATGCCTCTCGGAGTGCCTGCGAGAACGATCCGATCCCCAACCTGCCCATCACGCCTCCGTAGCGCCACCCAGCAGCACCACGAGGTCTTCCAGTCGGGGATCTCGGCGTGCACGGGACAGAACAGGGGCCAGCGCTGACCAGCGCTTCACGTCAAATCGCTCGTGCTGAAGCCACTGCACCCAGGCAGCGATCTGGACGGGGTCGGTGCTGTCCTCGCACTCCTCGCTGTCGAGTCCTGCCTGGTACCCCTCAGCGAGGACCGCGTCGGGGTAGCCCCACTGCTGTAGAAGGGCTGCGATGCAGCCCGCTCGGAAGCTGTCTTCCTCTGGATGGTGCTGCTCCGCCTCGGTGATGAGCTTGTCGAGGGCGGTCGGGAGTCGATCAAACCGTATGGCTGCAATCATCGACCGGATCTGAAGCGCGAGGGCTTCGGTGTTTCCGACATGCCAGAAATTGAACACTGCGGTCCGCCGGGTGACCGTCGTGGGCTGTACGGAGTGGAACGAGCGCAGCCCCATGACAAAGCCGAAGCCGGTGTTGTAGCGGGGCGGCCGGCGGATGACCGTCTCGGTTCCGGCGGAGTCGGGGTGGAGGTGCAGCGCGCCACCGTCGCTGGGCTGCCAGCCGGGACGGAGCTGCACGATCAGCCGAGCCACCTCGTAGCCCACCAGCGGTCGATCCGTGTGCGGCTTGGCGTACTGCCCGGGCTCCATCCGCTGCACCGTGACCTGGAGCTTGTCGATCAGCGGCAGCCCGGTGATCGTTCGCATGCGGGCGATGAGGGCGGCCTGCATGGCTGGCGCGATGCGGTCGCTCACGTCGGAGAGCCAGGCTCGGTAGAAGGCGTCCTGGTGAAGGTCCCAGGTGATGGGGGCAGCAAACAGGGCCTCAAGCTCTGCCAGCAAGACCCTCGGCAGCGCTGCCTGCGCAGTGAAGTGCGGGAATGGCTCCGTGCTGTGCTGAACCATCGGCAGCACACAGATCTCAGCAGCAGGTGACCCCATCACAGCAATGGTACAGGACCACTCGCCGTGATGGGGACATCAGGTGGCTCAGGCCGCCTTCCAGTTCGGTCCCTTGCTGCGGTGCTCCATGGTCTCCCACTCCATGACCAACTTGCCACCCGAGATCTCACGCTGGCGCTCCCAGTCGGAGATCAGCTCCAGGCAGGCGTGGTCGATGTAGCGGAGAGACTCCAGGTGGATGTGGACCTCGACGTTGTTGGGCAGCGCCTCAAGGGCGTTGGCCAGCGCCGGGAGCCGAACGAAGGTCGCAGCACCGTGGAGGGTGATGTCGATCTCACCGGTGAGGCGAGTCTCTGTGGTGACCTCCAGGTAGGAGAAGGTCCAGGCGAGGTGCAGCACGGAGACTGCGAGGCCGATGAGCAGCCCCTCCAGAAGGTTGGTGCCCACAATGGCGGTGACGGTGATGGCATAGATGGCGAACTGTGCGCGGCTGCGTTCCCAGAGCTGACGCATCACGTCGGGCTTGACCAGCTTCCAGCCGATGTAGACCAGGACGGCTGCCAGAGACGCGACAGGGATGAGGGCCAGGATGCTGGGAAGGGCGAGGACCATGATGAGCAGCCAGATGCCGTGAAGGACAGCAGAGACACGGGTGGTGGAGCCGGCCTCGACGTTGGCGGTGCTTCGAACGATGACGCCGGTAACCGGCAGGCCACCGAAGATGCCTGCAGCCATGTTGCCCACACCCTGCGCGAGCAGCTCGCGGTCGAAGTCAGTGCGCACACCGCTATGGAGCTTGTCCACCGCTGAGGCACACAGCAGCGACTCTGCTGATGCGATGCAGGCCAGCGCCAGAGCGGCACCCAGGACAGAAGGCTGGAGGAGCAGAGAGAAGGCACTCAGCTCCGGGAAGGAGATGAGGGTGTCGACCCCCTCAGGCACGATGACGTACTGGATGGGGAGCGCGAAGGCCGCTGCAGCAGCCGTCGCGGCACCGACCGCGAGGAGCGGAGCTGGCAGGGTTCCGAGTGCTGTGGGCAGCTTCGGTCGGATGCCATTCCAGACGACCAGCACGATGAGGGTGAGCATGCCGATGCCCGCCGCGAGGTGGTGCGCGGTTCCCTCGACCGGGGTGACACCCTTGAGGATGGACTGCGGGATGGTGATGAGGTTCATCAGCCCGCTGCCAACCGGAGCATCATCGACCATGACGTGGAACTGGCTGGCAAAGATGAGCACGCCGATGCCCGCAAGCATCCCGTAGATGACCGCCGGAGCGACCGCTCGGAACCACTGTCCGATTCGCATCATGCCGGCCGCGACCTGGATGAGCCCAGCGAGCAGGACGACCGGAGGCAGCGCGATGAGGCCGTGCTGCTGGATGATGTCGAAGACAATGACCGCGAGGCCAGCAGCCGGTCCGGAGACCTGGAGCGGAGAGCCTGCGAGAGAGCCGACTACGAGGCCGCCGATGATCCCGCTGACCAGGCCCATGGCTGGCGGTGCTCCGGAGGCAATGGCGATGCCCATGCACAGCGGCAGGGCGACGAGGAAGACGACGATGGAAGCCAGAAGCTCTCTGGCAAAGGTCTTGCTTTTCATTGAGTTGACTCAGTCCGTCGGTACTCAGCCTGGTGAGGTCTTCACTGAAGCTGAATTGGGAGCAGTGGGGCCGAAAGATGCCGGGCGCACTGGTTGAAAGTCGTTGTATTAGGCGTACGAATACCAACTCTCCCACGTCGGGTGTGGGGATGGTTCGCTCTTGGCCCTTCATTAATAAGGCTCTATATGATTAGAACAATAAGAAAATGAAATGTAAGTTGTTCGGTTAAACCGAATAAGGCGAAAACACTGGAAAACTCACCGTAGCGGGCGAGTGTGGCGATGCTGACGCGATGATCACCCTGCTGAAAAAGCGAGGAGGGGCGACACAGGGAAGCACATGCCTTCCTGTGTCGCCCCTCCAGGCACTCCCTCTCCAGTCTGCTACAGGCCGAGGTCCTTGGAGATGTTGGCTCGTCGCCCGTTGATGTCGTCAATCATCGACTGCTGGTAGTACTCGACGGACTTCATCGTGTAGTTCCGCTCTGGATCCGCTGCTGCCCAGTCGGCGATTTGGTCTCGGACGTCTTCGGCGTAGGCTGCGAGATCTTCTTTTTCAAGGACGTCCAGCGCGGTCTCGACGTGGGTGATCCATGCCGCCCGGCAGGAGGCGACCTCCAGACACTTCGCCGAGAGAAGACCGGCGGCATCCTCGATGTTGTTGGTGTAGTAGAAGGTCTCGTCTGCACCGTGCGGGATGTAGTGGAGCTGGTCGGTGGTCGGGTCATGGTAGACGTGACAGTCATCTCCCGCATACCGGAAGGGGTAAGCGTCGAAGTTCTGCACGACGCCGCCGACCGCCCAGTAGCGGTGGAAGCTGTCCCAGCTGAGGTGCACACCGGCGGCTTCGATGGCAGCCGGACCGCTGCTCTCCAGGGCATCCGCGACGCCCTGGAGGGCGCTTCGGTCGCCGTCGCCTTCTTCGAGCTGGAAGTAGATGTCGTCCTGAACGTAGTCGTCGGTGTAGTCCCCGTCGTGCTGCTCGTACATGGAGCCTGAGGCATCCTCGAACCAGCGCGCGAGGAAGAAGTCATCGACGGTGTCCATGATGGTGAACAGGCCGTACAGCTCGCCGTTCATGTAGATGACGGCGTGGTTGGCTCGAACCGCAGGCACTCCAGCGGCCCGATACATCCGGTAGGCCACCCGCTCGTGCATCATGCTGTAGTCTTCATTCATGGCATTGAAGGTCAGTCCCTTCAGCCCGAGGAAACGATCTGGACCGCCATCGTATCGGTTAAAGTCTACCTTGAGCGATGACTTCTCATCGAACGGACGCCAGGAATTCTCGCCCTTGGTTCGCAGCCCGATCGGACCGTAGGTGATCTCATTGTAAGTGAGAGAGGCCTCGACATACTCGTAGGGACTCTCCCCGAGCGCGGCAGCGTTCTCCGCAGAGATGGTGATCTCGAAGACCGGGATCATGTCGTCAGTGAACAAGACGTCGCTGTTGCCATCATCAAGCGCACCGTCTCCGCCCGGAACGCTCTCGATGCCTGTATCTGGCTGGGGAGTGTCAGCGGTGTCGACATCGTCGCTGGTGTCGACGGTGTCGATTGGAGGGGTGTCTTTGTCACTTCCACCACCAGGCGGGAGCACCACTTGGACTGGAGAACAGGCACACAACAGCACAAACCAGAGAGACCGCATGGGCGTGCTTCAGTTCGCAGAGGTTGGGTTGGCCTCGCCTGGAGTGGCGTTGGCGGTAATCTGGAGGCTGCCGCCGTCGGGAATCCGGGCGGCTGCCATGTCGGTTGTCTGATCGCTGTAGTCGACCAGATCCAGCGGGCCGCCATCGGGCGCATAGAGTCCGACGGACTCTGATGCTGCGGACAGCTTGAAGTCGAGGTGGGCGGCGCCGACTTCTGGGTCACCATCGGCGTACAGCAGCAGGTAGCCGCCAGCCTCGATGGTCAGACCGGAGAAGGTGTGCTTCTCGGGCTCCTTGAAATCGTCGCTGATGGTGTAGCCATCGAGAACGACCGCAGCCTCCCCGGCATTGTACAGCTCGATCCAGTCGGGAGTGTACTCCTCACCGGAGTCCGGGTCTTCACCATCCTCAAAGACATACGAGGTATTGCTCGCCATGAACTCGTTGACGAACAGCTGAACGACGACGGGGGTCGTGTCGGTGTCGGTGTCGGTGTCGGTGTCGGTGTCGGTGTCGGTGACACCAGAGTCGCTGGGAGACGTCGACTTACAGCCGAGCGATACCGTGAGCAAGAGTGCAGGAAAGAGGGAGTACATCAGCGTATCAGCTCAGCGTCTTCAGGGTTGTATACTCAGTATGCTCTGTATCATGATCTACTGTGCGTTCGGTCCGCCATAGAGACCCATATCTGACCGACTACCATCGTTATCCGAAATCGATGGGCTGCCCGCGTCGATGCAAGGACTGGAGCCTGCGAGCTCATAGTTACCGGTGAAGTCCGGATCCTCATCGATGTTGCCGTTGCTGCCCACGGGCTCATCGATGCCATCTACGTCGGTATCGTTGTCGTAGAAGTTGGAGTAGGAGATCGAGATGGTGGGCTCGGTCTTGTCGTCGTCCAGCTCTCCTGCGATGATCGCGCCGCCGCTGTTGTCGGTGAAGATGCTGTTCATCAGCGTCACGGTGCTGCCCTTCGAGACGATGGCGGCAGTGTCGGCACCGTAGTTGCCGTCCATGACGACGTTGGTGATGGTTGCGGTGCCTGCCTTGATGTAGACGACGGCGTCGTCGCTGGCGTTGTTGTCGACGAAGACCGAGTTGTACACGCGGAGGTAGGAGTCCTGGTAGTAGTCCTTCACTCCGCCGACGTCTTCCGGGTCCCGGTAGAAGATGTCCGTGCAGATCGCTGCGCCGTCGACGGCTTCGTTGCCTTCGAAGGTGGTGTTGATCATGCTCACCCAGTACGGGTTGTTGTCGAACTGAATTCCACCGCCGCAGTCCTCAGCGACGTTGTTGATGAACTGGTTGTTCACGAACTCGAACTGGGCCTCGGTGCGCCAGTTGTGAACGCCGCCGCCGCGACCAGCGGTGTTGCCCTCGAAGGTGTTGCCCTCGGTGTGGCTGCTGTCGTTGTCCAGCTCCAGGCCACCGCCGGCATCGCCGGTGATGTTTCCAGCGACGTAGTTGTCCTGGAAGGTGTGCTCGGAGTGAGACATCTTCGCGCCGCCGCCGTCATCACCGGCGACGTTGTTGAGGATGCTGTTCTCCAGGACCACGGTATCGTAGCCACGGTAGATGCGGAGGCCACCGGCGTCGTCGTAGGCCTCGTTGTTCTGGATGGTGTTGCCCTGGATGAGCGGCGCGGCGGGCTGGTTGAAGTAGACCCCGGCGCCGTCTTCCCAGGTGATGTTGCCCTCGACGACGTTGTCGATGACATCAGGGCTGCCGTAGTAGAAGTAAGCCCCGGCGCCGTGGTACTGCGAGGTGTTTCCGGAGATGGTGTTTCCGGAGATGGTGGCGTTGGTGTAGACCCAAAGTCCGCCGCCGCCGCCGCCAGGCCCCCAGGCATCCTCGTCTTCGATGGTCGCGAGGTTCCCGGAGATGGTGTTGTTGAGGAGGTCGGTGTTGCCGTCGTAGAGGAACAGCCCGCCGCCCTCAAGGGCAGTGTTGTCAGCGAGGATGCTGTTCTCGATGCTGCCCTTGGTGTCGGTCAGGTACAGCCCGCCGCCGTACTGGAGGGTGGTGTTGCTCGAGATGGTCGAGCCGCTGATCTCCACGTCACAGTTGTCGGTCGCAATGCCGCCGCCGTTGACCCCAGCAGAGTTCCCGGTGACGATGGAATCCACCAGGCCGAGATCCGATCCCGCGCACAGGATTCCGCCGCCATTGTCGGTGACCTCGCCGCCGGTAAAGGTCAGGCCCTCGATGATGACCTCGGCGTTCTGGCGGAGGGTGAGGACCGGAGAGCCGTTGGCACCGCCGGTGACTGTGGTGATGTCTGCTCCCTCGACACCGACGATGAGCAGCTCCTTGTTGGAGACCTCGAGGTTCTCTGGGTAGGTCCCTGCACAGATCAGGACGGTCCCGCCGTCGCTGGCGTCGTCGAGGGCCTCCTGGATGTCTGAGTAGACGCCGTCGCAGACCTCGATCTCGTCGGTGTATTCATCGCAGTCGTTGTTCTCCCCGTCGTTGGGATCTTCCTCTCCGTCGGGGCTGGTGTCAGCGTCGGTGTCGTCGCAGTCGCCCTCGTTCTCGGTGTAGCCATCGCCATCATCGTCGATGTCGTTGGGGTCCGTGGTGTCGTCGGAGTTGGTGTCAGCGTCGGTGTCTCCGGTGTCTGGAGTTCCGGGATCGCTGGTATCGACTCCGTCATCGGCGAGATCGCCTACTTTTGCCGGACTACAAGCGAACAACAGACCAACCATCGAGATAATAAGGGGAGTATTGCTCATACGACTGTTCTCCGTTGGGAAGTCAATAAGTGTGACTGGAGTGAGGACTCTACCATGACCTAATTTGTCTTGGGTAAGGGTTTAGTCAGCGGGTTGTTAGTCGCTTTATTCATCAGTTCCACCCGACTCATCTTCTGCGGACAGAACCACTCTTTCGACGCCTTGGACTTCGGAGAGCTCCTGCAGGAACACCGACAGTGTCGTCTTTGCTGCCATCATGACTCGGTATCTGTACGAGAAGGTCTCGCCGAAGCGCAGCGAGCGGACTTCTTGTAGCCAGTGCTTTACAAAGTGCTTGCTGAGCAATGTCTCGACATGCTCTTCAGCACCTTCATAGGCGGAGAGGTCACAGCGGAGATCGTGAACGACCGAAGTACGCCGAATCCCTGGGATGGCCTGGAGGGCGAGCACGGCCAGCGCGATGGTTCCGCCGCCGATCACCGCCACCCGGAATGCTCCCACGCCCACAGCAATGCCGACGGCGAGCGAGAAGAAGATAAACGTGATGTCCCATGGGCTGCGCAGCCGTGTGCGAAAGCGAATGATCGCCAGCGCACCGACCAGCGAGAACGCCCGAGCGATGTTGTTGCCGATGATCATCATCACCATCGAGCCGATCATCGCCAGCAGCACCAGCGAGGCCTGCATGGGAGGTGAGGCGATGCGCTCACTGACGCTGTAGCGGTAGACACCCATCACAACCAGCCCGAGGATCAGGGCGAGGAGTTGAGTCTCAAAAACAGCGGGAAGATCCTGGTTCAGCGCCGGCGCGAAGGCCAACTCTAACTGGTTCACGAGGCAGCCTCAGCGGCGGTGGTGGTGTAGAGCTCAGGGCGTGCGAGGGCGCCGAGCCGGAGAAGAGGCGTGGGGGTAAAGAAGCGGATCTCGTAGGGCTTGTCGGAGCGATAGCCGAGGACGACGGAGAGCCCGAACTTGGAGACCGGAACCGCGCAGAGCCGCAGCTCCCGAACCAGCCGACGCATCCAGCCGGGACGGTTCTCATCGAATTTCAGTTCAAGCACTGCCCAGTTTCGCGGGATGAGATCCACAGTCGCGGGAGCGTAGGGGTTCATCGTCGTCGGCCGGGTGGTGGCGGTGACGTTGCGGTCGATGGTCAGCCGCACCTTCGGGTTGCTCGGATCGCGATCGACGAAGACCTCTCGGAGGTAGTGGACCACTGAGACCGGACGTCGGGTCTCCAGGTGCATGCTGAAGTTGTTGTAGGCCAGCTTCTTCCGCCCATGGATCCGGTGGGCGAATTCCTTCCACGGCGTGCTGCTGTGGCTACAGGCTTGCTCCCACTCCTCAGCGGTACAGATGCGAACCCGCGCCTTTACAACCCGGTTGTCCTGCTTTCGCTTGTTCTCCAAGAAGACGGGTTGGTTGTCATCTTCTGGGGCTCCATAGGTTCGAATCCGGAGGCGGTCGCGGATCTTATAGTCGGACAGACGCTGGAAGTAGTCTCCCAGCACCAGCTGCCCGTGCTCATCGACGGTGTCGAAGTAGACACTGTGGACGGCATAGCCGAGCCCCCCGCCGGGGAGCGGTCGGCCATGCGGATCGGAGACGATGTGATCTCCAGCAAGCTCTACGATGCGTGCGCAGATCGCATTTGGAACGGCATACTTGAATTCAAACCGTCCGACATTGATCCGGCCCAGGCTCATGCGCCGATCACCTTCCGCCACAGACTACCGAGGACACCACCGGAGTATCCCTGGTTGGCGAAGTAGACGGTGCCGCTGGTGCCGGGAAGCAGCACACCGTCAGGGTTGTCGATGCGGACACTGGCCCAGAACACCTGCTGGCTGTTCAGCGTCCTGGCGGTGTCGCTGAGCGCGACCAGCTCAGCGTCATGGGTGGTCGAGTCGAGAGAGACGAACCGCACGGCGTTGCCGACGGCGAGGTTGTCGATCATTGACTCCTCGATCGGAAAGCGCGCGTAGACGGTGGAGGTGTCTTGTACCGAGAGGAGGATCATGCCCGCCTCGGTGGGCAGCCCGGTGGACAGAGAGAGCTGCCCGTCGATGGGGCTGGAGATCTGCTCGACAGTCAGCGCCTTGATCTCGTCGATCTGACTGGCGATGCCGGAGAGTCGAGCGTCGACCTCGGCGAGGGCGGCGGGCTGTGCGATGGAGCCGGCGACGGAGACCTCGGCCTGGGCGAGAGAGACCTCGGTCTGGCTGACCCGGTCGGCGAGCTCGGCGTCGTTGAGGTCGGCATCGGAGGCGGCACCCTGGGCGTGGAGGCCCTGGATGCGGTTCAGCTCCACCCGCGTGACCTCGCGGCGGGCCTGGGCGACCCGGACCCGCTGGCGTGCGGCGTCGATCTCGATGGTGCTGCCTTGCTCGAGCCGATCCCGGCGCGCCTGGGTTGCTTCGAGGTTGGCCTCCAGCGTCTTGAGCTGGCGTCGTCGGCTTGCAGAGGTCAGCCCGGCCAGCTCAGTGCCGGTGGTGACTGCTGCGCCATGGGCGAGTCCGTTGGTCCGAAGCTCGACCCGGTCGCCTCGGTCCACCAGGAGCTCATCCCGGGTGATCACCGCCGCACCTTCCGGCGCCGGACCGCTCAGCAGAGACCACTGATACAGACCGGGCTCGGGCTGGCTGAGGGTGAAGATCTGGGCTGCGGAGAGCACCGCACGCTGCTGACCGGGGCCACCAGCCGGCAGCGCCAGTGCCATCCCGCCGAGCGCCAGGGCAGCAGCGCCGCCGATTACAATTCGTACACCCTCGCGCACTCAGTTCTCCGATCCCGGTGTGGGTGTCATGGTGGACCATTCTCCGCCATCTGGGACACGTCCCCAGGATATATCGTCTTCTTGGGCGCCGAACGCGACGCCATCGAGCAAGACGGGCTCGCCGCCGTCGTCGATGTAGCTGAGACCCAGCTCCTCGCCGTTTTTCTCTAAGGCAAACGGCAGGTGGTAGTCCCCCAGCGCATCCTCTTTGTCCGCCCACAGCAGCAGGTAGCCCCCTGCAGTCACTGTCAGCGCCGGCAGGGGGTAGAGCAGGGGCTCGTCGAGGTCATCGGTCATGTACATCCCGTCCAGCGACAGGTCGATGTCCGACGCGTTGTACAGCTCTACATAGTCAACGTAGTCGCCGTTCTCGTTGGGAATGATGGACTCGTTGGCAGCGAGAAATTCGTTGATGTAGAGATCGAGGAGAGAACCCTCTGGCTCAACGGGCTCCTCACCACATGCGGCGAGCACGCCGGCGGTCAGAATAATCAGCACTGCGTTTATATTTTGGAGCATCATTACGTCGTCTTCTGCCTGTCACTTTTCGAGTTTGACTGTGTTAGTCGGGGTTGTCCATCGCAGGTGGGTGACCTTGAAGCTACGGTGGGTCTTGATGCTGATCCTGTCCTTGTTCTCTCTTACCGCCACTGCAGCCGATGATGGGAGCTGCTATGCGTGGTTACCCGCTAAGATCGTCGCTTCTATTGAAAATGATGCGCTCGATGAGATCTCTGGACTCGCGGCGAGTCGGGCACATGCAAACATTCTGTGGGGACACAACGATGCGGGCAACGTAGCCACGCTCTATGCCATCGGATTGGATGGAGCAGACGGCGGCGCGGTGTTTGTGCCCGGTGCGCTCAACGAGGACTGGGAAGACCTCGCGGTCGGGCCATGCGCCGCGGCTGCCGAGGACTGCTCCTGTCTCTACATCGGAGACATCGGCGACAACGAGCTGAGCCGTGGCGGCGGCGTGGTCTATCGCCTCCCAGAGCCTGACATCGTCAGCGGCGGGCAGGGGCAGAGCGAGATCCCTGAGGCCCTGCCGTTTCGCTACCCCGATGGTCCCCACGATGCCGAGGCCTTGCTCGTTCACCCCATCTCCGGCGAGACCTTCATCATCACCAAGAACGACCCGGCAGGCATCTACGCCTTCCCGGTGTCGCCCCCGGTGGGCGGCGAGGAGGTCGAGCTGATCTTGATCGCCACCCTCGACCTCACCGCGCTTGGGGTGGACTCCCCGTTCATCACCGGAGCAGACTTTTCTCCGAGGGGGCGGCGGGTCGCGGTGCGGACGGACGCCGACGTGGTCATGTTCGACGTCAGCACCACCATGGCCGATGCCTTCGACAACGGGCAGGCACCGCTGCCGGACCCCCCGGAGCAGGATGCAGAGGCGGTCACGTTCTCCATCGACGGCACCGCGCTGTACCTGGCCGGGGAGTCGATCGCGCCAGAGCTGTGGGAGCTGCGCTGCGTTGGAATGGAGAGCGACACTGCGGACTCTGCCGATCCGCTGGCGGACTGTGCGGAGGAGCCCGCCTCCTGCGGCTGTCGGGGAAGCGGCGCCGTCGGGCTGCTTCCGCTCCTGCTGCTGTGGGGGCGTCGGCGGCGGTGAGCATCGCGGTCAGCGGAGCTTACAGTCCCCACATCGCGCGCAGCGTGTTGTTGCGGTTGTAGCGCCACCCCTCCAGCACCGACTGGTACCAGGTGACATACGAGTCGCTGCACTCCCGCCGCCAGTCATCCTGGATGTAGTCCTCGATCATGTCCTGGGTCTCGTCGAACCGACCATCAAAGTCGATCTCATCGGCCACTGCGATGACCTCCTCGATTCGGACGATCTGATCCGCGCGGCAGGCGCCGTCGCCCAGGCACAGGCTGGTCAGCCGTCCTGTCGGAGCGAGCCAGGAGAAGCCCCAGTCGCTGGCCGAGAGGAACGCATAGTCGTGGTCCCAGGGCTGGAGGGTCATCGGAGCACCCGGCTCGAAGTAGACGAGGTAGTTGTTCCGGTTGAGGCTGTAGCCGTCGTTCTGACCGACCCACATCTCTGCGGCGACCATGCGCTGGTGGTGGTCCCAGTCGATCTGCGACGCGGTTTCGGTGTAGAAGCCCGAGGTGCCGCCGAGGGTGTCGAGCAGGCCAGCAATCTCAGTGAGATCAGCCCCGCCGATGTCATCGCCCTCTTCCTGCTCGAAGTACTGGCTGAGGGGCGCGTAGAAGTCGAGGACGGTGTACGAGCCGTCGTCCCACAGGATGTAGTCCGCGTCGTAGAGGTTGCCGTCGTTGTTGTCGTAGTGGCGCTTCAGGTAGACGTCGTCGATGCTCTCGACGTTGAGGTACAGCCCGTAGTCGCTGCCGTTGACCGTCATCCAGACGTATGCCGTCCTCGGAACCGCCACGCCCATCGCCTCATAGACGGGGTAGGCCATGTGCTCTCGCATGAACGAGCAGTCGCTGATCATGTTGTTGAAGGTGAGGCTCTTGATCCCCTCTAGGTCCTGTCCGTCGACGTAGCGGTTGACGTCGAGCTTGATGGAGGGCTTGTCTTCGAAGCTGCGCCAGGAGCCATAGCGCCCCTTGAGGCGCATCCCGATGCTCGGCAGCGCGACCCCGTCGTAGGTGGCGTCGACCTCGACCCAGACCGTCTCGGAGCTGTAGGTGCCGGACTGCTCGTTGAGGATGTCGATGTTTTCTTGAGAGATGGTGATGTCGAGCTGGTGCACCTTGTCTTCGCTGAAGACCCATGCATCTCCAGCGCCCCCTCCGACGATGACCTCCGGGCCGGTGTCCTCGGGGGAGGAGTCCTCTGGTGCGGCGGTGTCTTCGGGAGCGGTCTCTTCCGGGAGGGTGTCCTCTGGAGAGACGGACTGCTCGTCGATAGAGGGCTGAACGATGGTGACCGGGCTGCAGCCGAGGATGAAAGATAACATCGCGTCATTGTGAACCCTCGACTGCACACTGGCAAGCGCGATGTCACGGTATGGTGGTTGCCATGATCTGGAATTGGTGCCCGTTTGATGCCCTCAGTGCCTCCGACCTCTACACTGTGCTCCGGCTGAGGCAGGAGGTCTTTGTGGTCGAGCAGGACTGCGCATACCTCGATGCGGACGGCAGCGATGCGGCCTGCTACCACCTCCTCGGCTGGCGAGAGGGTGTGCTGGTGGCCTACCTTCGCGTCTTTCCGCCCGGCACCTGCGGGGAGCACCCCGAGGTGGTCATCGGCAGGGTGATCACGGCCGCGTCTGCGCGTGGGGAGGGGCTGGGACGGACGCTGATGGAGGAAGGGCACCGTCAGTCTGTACAGACCTGGGGTGCGCAGCCGAGTTGGCTGTCTGCTCAAGCACACCTGGCGCGCTTCTACGGCTCGCTGGGCTACGTCGTCTGCGGTCCGGGCTACGACGAGGATGGCATCCCCCACCTCCCGATGCGTCGCCCGGCGGCGGGATAAAGCTCGCGTCAGGCGATCCCTCATCGCCGGCGGAGCTTGACCTCTTCGATCCGATGGTTTCCGGCTTTCTTCAGGATCAAGGTCGCCCGCTCACGAGTGGGGCGGATGTTCTCGATGAGGTTGACCTCGTTGATGTCGGTCCAGATCGACAGCGCGACGGCGTCAGCCTCTTCATCACTGAGCAGGGTGTAGCGGTGGAAGTAGGAGGCGGCGTCGCGGAAGGCGGTGTCGCGCAGCGCTCGGAACCGCTCGATGTACCAGCGCCGCAGGTCGGTGAGCACGGCATCGATGTAGATGGTCAGGTCGAAGAAGTCGGAGACCCAGAGCTGGCCGGGGCTGGGAGAGGGCTGGAGGACGTTGAGGCCCTCGATGATCACGATGTCTGGAAGGGTGACCTCGATGGGATCATCGGGGATGACGTCGTAGACGAGGTGGGAGTAGCGGGGGCATCGGACGGTCGGCTCGCCGGACTTTAGATCGGCGACGAACTTCAGCAGCGCCCCCCGGTCGTAGCTCTCCGGAAAGCCCTTGCGGTGCATCAAGCCGCGTCGGCTGAGGTCGGCGTTGGGCATCAGGAAGCCGTCGGTGGTGATCAGCTCGACTCGGGGAGCCTGGGGTAGCCGGGAGAGCAGGGCATGCAGCACGCGGGCTGCGGTGCTCTTTCCGACCGCGACACTACCGGCCATGCCGATGATATAGGGCGAGGCGACGTCGGTGCGGCCGAGGAAGCCACCGACGGCGTGGTGAAGCCCGCCCGCTGCGGAGATGTGCAGCGAGATGAGCCGGGCCAGCGGCAGATAGACCTCGACGACTTCTTCCATCGACATGCTGGTCTTCAGCCCGCGCAGCGCCTCAAGCTCCAGCGCATTCATCGTCAGCTGCACCCCGCCGCGGAGCTGACTCCAGGCGGTGCGGTCAAAGATCATGTGTGGGGATCGGGCCATGGGCTCTCCGCAGTGCCGCTTTTTATCGTCCTCTGGAGGACAGGAGCGAAGCCGGAGCGGAGCTTTGCAGCAGGAAGGCAGCTGGATGTACCGTGAGGCTTGTCGATTGGTTGCTTTATATCTTGGTAGTCGTTGTGTCTGAGGCTCAGGGAGTCCGTCTGCCAGCCGGCACGTTCTCGTGGTGTGTCTTCGCACAGTGGCGGGGCAGACAGCGCTGCCTGGACCGTCGACCTGACCCTCATGTGCTCAGGCCGACGCATCATCTTGCCGGCTGGCTCTACGCTCCAGGTGCGCGCATTCCCGCAGCTCAAGGCACCGGAGCACCCACCGGCCGAGCGGTGCTCTCGTCGCTGAGCGTGCCATACAAGGGGCCATCCTGGGGCTTGAGATGAGCACGAGCAGCGATGATGTCATCACCAGCCTGACGTCTTTGTGACATGTTCTTGACTTTCAGGTGGCCTGCTGGGAGGATCGATTCACATCCAAAGGACGGTCATGCTTGCCACTCTTCTTGGGTGTCTCCAGTCTCCGGAAGTGCTCCCAGCCAGCGACACAAGCTCCACAGATGAGACGTCAAGCGGTGTCGACTCTGGGCAGGCTACCGCGCCGGATCCTCCTCCCGGTGTGCTGCTGATTGTCCTTGATGATCTCGGCTACGGGGACACCTCTCTCTCCGCGCTGAGCACGGCCATTCAGGAGCATGTGCCGGACTGGGAGCCGGACATCCAGACTCCCTCTCTGGAGGCGTTCTCCACAGAGGGCGTCAGCCTCACGCGCTTTCGCACCGACGCTCCGGTCTGTGCACCCACTCGAGCCGCGCTGATGACAGGCCTGTCACCCCACAGTGCGGGATTCTGGAGCGCGCACACCTTCTACTTCGGTGCGGAGTACCAGCTCGGTCTCCGGCCTGGGCTCGTCTTGCTTCCAGAGGTGCTGTCTGACGCTGGTGTCTCCACCTCGATGGTCGGAAAGTGGCACCTCGGCTTTCACACCGAGGCCTGGGATCCGACCGGGGGCGAGGCGGGCTGTCTCGCCCCAGACACCCCAGACGCCCGTGGCTTCGAGCGCGTGTTTGGCTTCCTCAGCTCGACCCACGACTACAGCATCGGTGTGGACTGCGGCGAGCTGGTCGAGGGGGGAGCGGGGCAGGCCTTGTCTTCTCTGGCTGCCGATGGTGGCTGCCCCCATGTCGGCGAGCACACCACGGAGCTGTTCACCGAGCGCGCCCTCGCGGAGCTGAACACCCTCCAGTCCGCTGGAGAGCCCTGGTTTCTCTACGTCGCCTACAACGCTCCGCACACCCCGGTCGACAGTGGCGCCGCCTGGATCCGGGCTGCCGCCTCCTCCGACCACCCGGATGCCGCGCGCTACACCGAGATGATCGAGGCCTGCGAGGAGCTGAGCAACCGCAACTCCGAGCTGACTGGTCGCGACTACTGCCTGCTGGTCTCGCACCTCGATCTCCACCTCGGTCGGCTCTTGGATGCGGCTCCAGAGCATGCGCTGGTCATCGTGATGTCTGACAACGGCGGGTTGGAAAGTGTTGGTGCCTCCAACGCTCACTTTCGAGACAACAAGGGCAGCGTCTTTAACGGCGGCATGGTGGTGCCGATGCTCGCCCGCGGCCCGGAGCTGCCCGCGGGGATCGTCCTCGATACCAGCATCACCAGCGCAGAGCTGTTTCCGACCATTCTCGACTTTATCGGTGTGGCTGCTCCGGAAGCGCAGCATGTCTCAGACTTTCCTGAGAGCTGTGAGGCGCTGGAGCCTGTGGAGGTGCTTCCCCTGGTTGCGACGAGCCGCCTGGAGGCTCTTCAGGGGAAAACATCGAGCAGTCGAGTGGAGCTCTTCCTGGAGAACAGCGGCCAGGTCGCGCTGCTCTGGCAGGACGAGGAGTCCAGCGGGGGCTGGAAGCTGGTGGCGGATCTGCTGAACACCACCGCTGGTGTTGAGCTTCCCTACTGCTCTCCGAGCTGGGAACTCTACGATCAACACCACGATCCGGAGGAGCTGTCTGATGTCTTCGAGACCGAGCCCGCGCGCGCTCAGGAGATGCTCGATGCGGTGGCCGAGCGGCTCGTCGGACTTCCCTACATCCACGACGACATTCAGTGGCATGTGTGCTGCTTTGAGGCCGGTATGAGTGCCTGCACAGAGACCTGCGGGGAGTGCATGACCTCGGAGTGAGGCCGGCGCAGGCTGTGAAGGTTCGGTGTAGATGCTGCCGATGGCGAAATTATGGCCAATACTCAAATTGTCTCTCACCATTCGCGGAGCCGCCATGCTCTTCTTGCTGCTCGCCTGCACCCCTGAGCCTCCCTCGTCTTCTCCGGATGAGGCGGAGACGGAGTGGATCGTCGGCATCGATGTGTCCACCAGCGCGCTGATTCCGACCGCGCTGGAGGTTCGGTTCTCCTCTGCAGAGAAGGCCCAGGGCTGGGTGGAGTTCGGGGGGGAGGGCGCGGATGTCTTCACCAGCCCGATCACTGCGGCTGGCACGCAGCATGTTGCAGCCGTCATCGGCAGCCTTCCCCTGACGGAGGTCACCATGCGCGTGGTCATTGAGGTGGACGGCACTCGACATGAGAGCGGAACCTTCACCGCAGAGACTGGCCAGAACCTCCCCGAGACCCCCGTTCCAGAGGTCATGCTCAACAATTACACCGACGCTCCGGAGGGCATGCAGCTGCTGATGAGCCTCTTTGGATCGGTGAATTACCTCGTCATGATGGACCTCGAAGGCAACATCACCTGGTCGCTTCCGCAGGGCCTCGCGGACGTGTATGGGGGGCTCGGCGTCGAGCCGGTGGAGTCCGGCATCCGGTACAACCTCTTCGAGATCGGCAAGGGCGCGACCGCCACCCTGGAGCACATTGACTTCCTCGGCAACCCAATCGCCACCGTCGAGACCGACGATGCCCACCACTTCTTCACCATCGGTCCGCAGGATGAGCTGGTCTGGCTGGAGCATGACCTTCGGCTCTACAACGGAACCGAGATCGCTGGCGATGTGGTGATGCAGCGAGATGCTGCAGGTACGGAGAGCGTCTTGTTCTCGCACTGGGACAGCTTCACGCTTCCGCAGAGCGGTCAGGCATTCATCGACTGGACCCACGCCAATTGGATCGACTGGGATCCCGCTCGGGGCAGCTACCTGCTGAGCAATGCCTTCACCAACACCATCGCTGAGCTGGATGCCGACGGGACTCCTCTTCGCATCATGGGGGGGCCGGGCGCGGTGGACTCGGAGTACATCTTTGACCGCTTCGAGTCGGCCTTCGAGTATCCCCACGGTCCACACTGGACAGACAACGGCGATCTCCTGGTGTTCTCGACGGTCGACAAGGTCAGCCGGGTGTCTCGCTACACCGTCGATGATGAGCTCATGATCATGACGGAGGTGTGGAGCTACGGTGCGGAGTACGCGTACGAGGCGCTCTGGCTGGGCGAGACCCAGGAGCTGCCCGACGGCAACATCCTGATCAGCTGGGGCTCGGTGGGTCTGCTTCAGATCGTCAGCCCGAGCGGAGAGCTGCTCTGGGAGGCCGCAGCGCCGTTCCAGTCGTTCTTCAACCAGGTCCATCCGATGCGCGATCCCTACACGCCCTGGATGTAGCGCTTGCCGCCGTCAGCCCTCAGGGCTGGCCTGGAGCGCTCTCGACGCTGTCTGGAGATGCTGATGCCGACCGGACGCGCTGGAGCGCCAGCATCAGGGTCGCGGTCACCGTGCGCTGAATGACCCGGACACGATCGCCGTAGTGGACGCGGTGCCGGTGCGTGACGCCATCGGGGCCAGCGATGGCGATGTGGACGGTCCCGACGGGCTTTCCGGGGCGTTCACCGCCAGGGCCGGTGATCCCGGTGATGCCGATTCCCCAGTCTGCGCCCGCTGTCCGCCGGATGCCCTCAGCCAGTGCCCGGGCCACGACCTCGCTGACCGCTCCGTGGGCCTCCAGGTCTGTTGGTGAGACCCCGCAGACCCGAACCTTCGCGGCGTTGGCGTACAGGGTCGCGCCCTCCAGGAAGTAGCGACTGGCGCCGGGCAGCGCGACCAGCCGGGCAGCCAGGGCACCGCCCGTGCAGCTCTCGGCGACCGCGAGGGTCTCGCCTCGGGCCGCGAGCCGGCTGCCCAGCGCGGCAGCGGAATCGATCTCTCCGACGCCGACCACTGCGGAGCCCAGGCGGTCGATGATCTCAGACACGAGGGCCTCACGAACCGGAGCGGGCACGCCGGGGTCGAGCCGAAGCTTGACCTCGTTTCCGGTCAGCGAGGCCCGGAACCCCACCGACAGTGCTCCGGTGTCGAGGCCGGGAATGTCGAGGCCCTGTAGCTTCTTCTCCAGCACCGACTCCGACATCACCACCCCGATGCGGACCAGGATCGGCGGGGTGAGGTGGTGTCGAGCGAGGATGTCCGGGGCGACCAGGGCCTCGAACATTGGACCCATCTCGTGCGGCGGACCCGGCAGGAAGTACAGGCGGCAGTCGCGGTGGTTGATGGCAAAGCCCGGCGCGGTGCCGTTGGGGTTCTCCAGCACTGTGCAGCCCACCGGCAGGATCGCTTGCTTGCGGTTGGTGTCTGCCATGCTCCGTCCCATGGCATCAAACCGACTCTGAACCTGCGCAAGGGCGTCGGGGCGCAGGGCCAGATCGACGCCGCTGGCGGCAGCGGCAGCCTCGGCGGTGAGATCGTCTCGGGTCGGGCCGAGCCCTCCGGTGCCGATCACCACGTCGGCCAGCCCAGCAGCGGCGTCGATGATCGCGGTGAGGTCATCGCGGTGATCGGGTGCAGTGATGATGCGCCGTACGGTCACGCCCATTCCCCATAGCCACGCCGCGAGTCGGCTGCTGTTGGTGTCGAGCGTCTGCCCACAGGTCAGCTCATCGCCCTGTGACAGCAGCACCGCGGTGACCTGCTCAGGCATCCTGGCCTCCAGCGCTCGTGCGGGGCACCGGGCAGGAAGACCACGCCGGACGAGTGGGGTGGTGTCGGGCTGCTGACATGATGGAGATCCCCTCTGATGATCCGCAGAGAACCCGCGCGGTGGTGGTCCTCGACGCTGTGCTGGTTCCGCCTGGACTGTCTATCGGCTGGGGGCCACATGACGAGGGCCTCCTTGCGGGAGACGCCGAGCGGGTGATGTCTCCCGCTCACTTCGCAGGCCCATGCACCTGTCGCCTCGGGAGCCACGCTGAGCGGGAGCGGCTGGCGATGATGTTGTTTTGATCGCCACCAGCGCCGTATCGACGGCGCCGGATCCGGTTGCTCCCCGGCCATCGAGGACCATCTCTGAGCGCTGCTGGTGGGAAGTGCGCGGCTGTGGTCTGCCCGCCGACTGAGCGCCGACCGTCACGATTGCTGACCAGGCGGAGCACGGAATGTTCGGAGCCGCGTGGCCGGCGCGGCATGCAGGGTTTGATACCGTGCAGGGGCACCGATAGCGCCATACCGAGTCGGCACGTCGCCGTGTCTTGGACGACGCCAACCTGGAGATTGAGAACATGCTCTGGCGGGAACCGTGGATGGTGGCGCTGTTGAAGGTGCGGGCGCAGAGCAGCGCGATGCCGACGGCGGCCTCTCGGAGGCGCTCGAGCCTGCTGCACCGGGCCCATGCCGGGACGCGGCGGGCACCCTCCTGGCTTGCGGGAGCGCACGACCGATGAGCTGCATTCTCGCCCTCGATGTCGGCACCAAGACCATCGGCGTTGCCCGTGCGCGTGGCGCAATGGCCTTCCCGGTGACCACCCTCCGTCGCAAGTCGGTTCGCTCGGACACTGAGCAGCTCTACCAGCTCTGTCGCAAGAACAAGGCGACCGCGGTGGTGGTCGGCCTGCCCTATGAGCTGGACGGTGCTGAGGGCCGGTCCGCGCGCCTTGCCCGTCAGATCGGCGTCGCTCTTGGGGCGCGCACGGGCCTGCCGATCCACTACCAGGACGAGCGCTACTCCACCGTCGAGGCCAGCCGAAAGCTCACCGAGCAGGGACTCAGCTCCCGCCAGCAGCGCAGCGTCATTGATCAGGCCGCCGCTGCGGTCATCCTGCAGGACTGGCTCGATGCACAGGCTGCGCCGACATGAGCGCGCGCGAAGCGACCGGACGGTTGAGGATCTGAGCGAGGTCGATGAGCTGCGGAAGGGCCTCCCAGATCGGGGCGAGGGTGGTCGCGGTGAGGCGCAGCGTGATCTGCTCCCGGTGGATGACCGCGCCACGGCCATGGACGACCGCCATCACCGCAGCGTAGCCGAGCGGATCGCGCATGCGCTCAGCGAGGCTTGCAGCATCTCCGGGAGCGCGGGCGGTGATCTGAAGCACCGCGTCAGCAACGGGATCATCGGTCTGGAGCTGGCCGGGGAGGTTCGGATCGGCTGTGATCTGGAGGTGGGCGAGATCGGGCGCGAAGAACCCGACCTCGAGCTCGAACGCAATGCTGCAGCGCAGCTGACGAACGCCACGCAGCGTCACCGGGCACCCGTCGATGGTGCCGCTCAGGGACGGCAGCCAGACCTTCGGGCTGGACGATGACGTGCTGAGCCCGGTGCGCTCTGCGAGGCTGAACCAGTCCTGACAGGTCCGCTCCACCGCGATCAGTCGCGTCGCTCCCCAGTACATCAGCGGAATGAACACAAGGCCGGTGCCAAGCGTCACCAGCGGTGGAATCCCGAACAGGATGATGCCGGGGATGCAGGCCATCAGGGTGGTCTTCTTCAGCGTATTCTTGGCCAGCAGCTTCCAGCTGATCGAGACGCTGCTCATGAGCACCTGCCGGGTGTCGCGCACCATCCGCTGGACGAGGGTGAAGTGCGCGAGACCGACCAGCACCACGCTGATGGTGATCCAGGCCGAGAATTGTATGGCCAGGATGTCGTTGTCGGCAGCAGAGAGCAGAAAGACCAGGCCGTGGATGGTCATCGGGAAGACGAGCGCGAGGCCGCTCACCGGAAGCGTGATGCTCCGGCTGAGCAGCCGCTCGGATGCTGCAGCGGAGTCCTGCACCCTCGGAACCCAGGCGCGCCTGGACAAGACGGCCACAGCGGACATCATCCAGCCCGCGAGCAGGACCACAGGCCCGCAGTAGGTGGGCAATGGGCTGGCCACGTCGCGCATGGTGGCGATGAAGCAGCTGCCGGACAGGACGACCACGGCGATCGTGGTGGCGATGAGGATGCAGCCAGCGACTGAGCGTGCGTATCGCGCGCGGTAGAGGCGATCGCTGGTGGTTTCGTTCATCACGACCGATTGTAGTACGCACCGAATCGCAGACGGCACTGAACCCCGCGAGGTGGCGTCAGCCGAGCACCCAATCCCGCTCTGCCAGCGGCCTCAAGACACTACTTGATCTCGAAAGGGTAGGCGATCTGAAGCTCGCGGGGAAGCTTTCCGAGGGCCTCTGGATCCTTGCTGGTCAGCATGTCCTGGGTGTGGAATGCGTAGCGGCCCGGCGCGAGTGCTTCCTGCGGTGTGACGAGGTAGAAGTGCTCTTTGGGCATCACGGTCAGATCGAACTTGACCGACTCGACGGCCATCCAGAGGTTGATCTTGACGTCGACATCACCGGTCACCCCGGCGACGGTTGCGCTGGGCTTGAACTCCAGGCGGTGGAGCTGGAGGTTGAGGCGAGACAGCTCGCTGGTGGAGGCCTCGGAGCTGAACACGAACTCGGTGTTGCCGCCGGCGACTTCGGGATCGGAGGGCAGCCCGGTGTAGGCGCCGAGGTCTGTTCCGACGGTCTTGAGTGTCATCTGTGGGATGTCGTCGTACGACGTGGCTCCGACCGCGTGGAAGCCCTGCTCCTCGGTCACCGGGTACAGCTTGATGACGATGTCGGCGACCTCAGCCTCTGGATCCGCCGGGGGCATGATCTTCAGGGTGTTCTTGATGTAGCCATCCTTGCCGGCCACGAACCGAAGCGGACCCTCGCTCTGCGGGAAGGAGAAGGCACCGCCATCAGCGGACTCGGTGGGCTCAGCTCCATCCATCTGGATGGTGGCACCAGAGAGCGGATTGCCCCAGATGTCCTGTACCTTGCCGTCGACCATCGGCGGATCCTTACAGGCGCTCAGCGTGAGGAGCATGGCGAGAAGGGTGTGGAGACTGCGCGACATGGAAAAACCGGGGAGAGGGGCTTTGGGAGGTGGATTTTATAACAGATTCATCGCCAGGGTTCAGGCGAAGCCCTTGCGGCGCTGGTAGCGGGCCTCAGCAACCTGGGCTTCTTGCGGACTCATCCCCAGTCGGCTGGCGAGGCTCATGAGCTGCTGGCGTGCGGTGGCATCGTGTCCGCCCCAGGTGAACATCCGCTCCAGGATCTGATCGAGGATGTAGCCCTGAGCAGCCGCCCGGGCGGCCTTGGCCTGGCTGGTGTTCAGTTGGAGTCCCTTCGCGAAGTGCTGGAGGATTGCGCTCTCTTGCTCGTCGAAGTGCTCGTCGGTGAGGGCGAGGGTCCAGGCGACCATCAGCATGGTCTGTCGGGGGCCGCCAGCAGAGGCCTCCCCAAGCTCTGGACCGGTCAGCGGCGGACGCGCAGCGAGCTCCCGTACTGAGCCGAGGTCTGGGGCGATGAAGTCGGTCAGCCAGGAGCTCTCCTCGTTGGAAAGCCGACCATCGGCACGGGCAACCTCCACGAGCATCCTGGCGAGCACAGTGCGATCGTAGCCATGGCTGACCGGGTGTGCGCCGAGCTGACGCTCGAACGGAGAGAGCAGCTCGGTGGCGGCCTTGGTCGAGATCCAGTGTCCGCGACTGTTGTCCCAGACGAACCGGTTGGAGACCTTCTTGAACGCCTCCAGGGCGGCGTCGCGCTGCTCGGCAGCGGAGAGGGTGTTGCGGTTGGTGCCCTGGGCGGCGGTCTGCACTGCGGAGCGCGCGACATCCGAGGCCATCCTGCCGACCATGTTGTAGCCAAAGACATCGCGGATGGTGGTCGAGAGCGTACGCTGGAGGCTGTACATCATCGACCGCTTGGCGGTGTTCATGAGCTGTGAGGATGCCGCAGGCTTGCCGGAGACGGCGTGGCTGGCGTTGACCTGCTCCCCGGAGACCGGACAGCGAAAGACGACCCGAACGCTCCGTCCGCTGCTGCTGAGATCGGCGATCAGGGGGGCGATGTTGTCATGGGTTGGCTGTGGCATGTCTCACCTTGATTTCCTGGATTGTATCCGTCCGCTGACGAAGACGGTGCGTCGCTTGAGCGCAGCGAGCTCCTCGGGGCGGAGTCCGTAGGCCAGCGGGCTGGTCGGTGGTGGTGTGGTGTTGGTGATCGCAGCCCGGAGCTGGCCGGCTTCCCATGCCAGCAGGCCGAGGGGTTCTCCGACCTCGGAGCGCTCCAGGGCGGTCAGCGCAGCGGGGGCATCGCCGATCGCTGCGGCAGACTTTGCCAGGGCCAGCCACATTCGACGCTGATCAAGCTCGGTCGCGACGTGGAATCGATCGGTACAGCCCCGCCACGCGCGGTTCCATGCCCGGCGGTCACCCAGCATCGCGGCGGCGCGTGCCCAGGTCGCGAAGACGGCCGCGTCGGTGGTGTCTGGGGGGCGGGTTCGGGCCTTGAGGACCAGCGGAAGCAGGCGATCGATGGCTGCGGCGGCGGCCGGTCGGCCCGGACGGGTCTCCAGGATGGCGCGCGCGCGGAGGGCGTGGCTGACCCGCCGCTCTGCGCTGCGATCGGCAGCCTTGGCCAGCGCGGTGGCGTCGGCAAGCTGTCGGGCGGCCTCACCGTGCAGCCCGGTGTCGAGCAGGACCTGTCCCAGCACGCACCGAGCCCGACACTCCTGGCCGCGATCAGACAGGCTCGCCTCGACGGCGCGTCGGGCGCCAGCCAGCGCGACGGCCAGCTCTCCCCGAGCGCTCTGGAGGAGGGCCGCATCGAGGACGTCCTCGACCGAGGTCGGCTCCGGATGGTCGGCCTGCCAGCTCTGCTGGAGCGCCTCGGTGCGGGCAGCGAGCCCCTCTGGATCGGGGGTGCGGCTGAGCGCTGCGGCCGCAAAGAGGTCTGCAGCCAGCCGCCAGTGCGCCTCGGTCTGCCTCACCAGCCCCATGCGCTCCAGCTCGTCGAGGGCGGGGCGTGCTGGGATCATCGCGATCTCTTCGATCAGCGTGGCCGAAGCTGGGGCGCTGATTGCGGCCATCGCAGCCAGGAGATCGAGCTCGTCCAGGTCGAGTCCCTCGAAGAAGTCCGTGACGCTGTCGGGCTCCGGCAGCTCGTCTGGCAGGACCAGCGCGGCGCCGTCGATGTACTGCGAGATGAGCGGGATGAGCAGCGCCGGCAGGCCGCCGGTCAGGCGGTGCAAGAGGTCTGCAGCCCGCGCGGGGTCCGCGGTCAGGGGGGCGGCGGAGACGAGGGTTCGGCGAACATCGGCGATGCCCAGAGGCTCCAGCCGGATCTCCATGATCGGGATCCCGTCAGGGATCGCATGCCCGGGTGGGATCACCCCGAGGAGGGCCTCCCCGGCCGACAAGCGATCGCGCAGGCTGTCCTCGGACTCTGGCGGCGTCCAGATGCCGAGCCCTCTTCGGCGGGCACCATGCAGGAGCGTCTGGGTGAGCCAGTTCCGGTTGGTCCCTGGCACACCCCGAGCACGCACGACCAGCCCCTCGCCCTGTCCGACCCGGTCGAGCACTGCGCTGACCTGGTGGATGATCCGCTGTCGGCCGGCCAGCGAGACGTCCGAGGAGCCTCCGGTGGTCAGCACCCGCGCGACCTCGCGGGCATCAGCGTACCGGCTCCGGGGATCCGGAGACAGCAGCCGCATGATGATCGACTCCAGATCGGCGGGGAGGTTGGGATCGTAGCGGGAGGGCAGGGGCGGAAGCTGGCCGCGGTCGAGACCCTCAAATGGTCGGGCGAGGGTGAGCACGTAGTAGAGGGTCGCGCCGAGGCCGTAGAGGTCCGCGCGGGGATCGACCTTCTCACAGCGGATCTGCTCTGGAGCCGCGTAGGCGACGGTGCCGATGAGCTGCCCGACGGAGGTGTGCTCGATGCTGGCGGTGTCCTTGATGACGCCGAAGTCGGTGAGCACGACCCGGTCGGCGCTGTCTACGAGGACGTTGGATGGCTTGACGTCGCGGTGGATGAGGCCCTGGCCGTGCATCACATCCAGCGCCTCCGCGAGCGCTCGACCGACGGTCCGACACCGCGAATACCGCTCCGAAGGTGGCCGGAGATGAAGCTTCCGAGCGTACTCTCGAAGATCGGAGCCGTCGATATACTCCATGACCAAGAACGGCCGGCCGTCGAAGACTCCGTGATCTCGGAACCGAACGATGCCGGGGTGTGCGAGCTGCTTGAGCGCCAGGATCTCCAGTCGGAACCGCCGAAGCAGCGGCGGGTGAGGGTGATCGAGCCACTTCAGGGCCACCGGTCCGCCATCAGGACCACGGCACAGATAGACGGCCGCCATCGCACCCCGACCCAGGAGGCGCTCTGGAACGTAGTCACCGATGTGTTTGGGGAAGTCCGAGGAACTCAAGTGGGCGGCTCGTCAGCGAGCGGACAGGAGCGGACGAAGATCTGGCTGATGGGAGAAGGCATCGCGGAGGTCTTTGGGAACCGCTGCGAGAACCTCTGCCACCAGCCGCTCACCCGCCGCGGTGTTCGCGGCTTCGTCGTCCGGTGCAATCGAGCATAGCCGTGCGTGGGCGCGCAGTGCCACCAGCTTGAGGCCGGAGGTGGTCGCGATCCGTCCCGCGCCCTTCGCTGCCGTCAGCGCCCGGTCGCGCGCTCCGAGAGCTGTGAAGGCAAGGCTCATATACAACATCACCTGGCTGCGGCGGGGGGCCGGCAGCTTCTCCAGGCGGCCCTGGAGGTTGCGCAGCAGCCGAAGGGACAGCTCCGGCTTGTCCAGCGCACACCAGCACCACGCCAGCAGGGCCTGGAGGCTGGGGGCATAGGACTCAGGGTCTTGCTTCCGAGCGGCGATGAGGCCCGCCTGGAGATGGGTTCGGGCGGACTCCGGCTGCCCTCGACGCACGCTGAGCAGCCCGCTGACGTAGCGCGCAGCGACCACATCCTCAGACAGCCCGAGCTCCTCGGCGAGGGCGAGGCTGGGGAGGATGTCTTTCTCCGTTCCGCTCAGGTCACCAAGCGCCAGGTGGATCATCGCCCGGACCCGCAGCGCGTTGCCCTCCGCCTCTCGGTGGAGGACCTCCTGAGACAGCGCGATGGCCTCGTCGGCACGGCGCAGCGCACGGCTCAGCTCTCCCTGCCACAGCAGCAGCTCGGCGAGGTTGCTCAGGACGGTGGCTCGGGTGTTCTTTCTCCCCAGCTTCTTGAGGATGCCTTCTGCCTCAGACAGCCCCGACGTGGCGGCCTGGAGCTGGCCACGGGTTGCCTGCACGGCGGTCAGGGCCAGGAGGACCTGCGCCCGAGAGCCGATGAGGGCCGGGCTGGTGGCTGCGACGAGGCCCTGGCCGGCGAGGCGCTCGCAGCCGTCGAGGTCGCCGTCTTCCCAGGCAATCGCGGCGAGCTGGTGCAGCGCGTTGATCATCACGCCGTAGTCGCCTCGGGCCTCTGCACGCTGGAGCACCGAGCGAATGAGGCGGGTGCCTTCTTCTCGGTCGCCGAGTCGACGCAGCGAGCGCCCGAGCTTCAGCTCGCCCTCGGCAGCCAGTCGCCAGTCTCCGGCCTGACGCGCCGCGAGCAGAAGCGCCCGCCAGGTCCCTGCTGCCTGCTGCCACTCTCCACGGTTGAGGTGAAGGTCGCCGCGGATCTGGAGCAGCTCTCGTCGGTACCGTGCGTAGTCCTCTGCCGGCAGGCTCGCGCGCGCGGCGGCTTCCATCGGCGAGAGGCGGGTCATGATCTTCTCCGCCTCACCCAGCAGGGAGCGCTGCCAGAGGTAGCGGGTGGCCTGGGCGAGGCGACGCCAGGCATCGGCATGATCGCCAGACTGTCGGTAGTGCTCTCCGACCGCCTCAGCGCTGGCGGGGGTGTTGCCGTGCAGCATCTCCAGGGCGACGGCGAGCTGACGGTGGATGGTGGTCCGGCGGCTGGCGGCGAGTCCCTGGATGATGACCTCACCGAACTTTCGGTGGGCGAAGTCGTACAGGGGCTCCAGGCCGACCCGACGCTCCTCCAGGATGCCCTCCGCGATGAGGCGGTCGATGCGGTCGAGGGCATCGTCGTCGTCTCCGCCGAGCACATCGAGCAGGGCATCGGCCTCCAGCGGACGGCCAGATACGGCGATGATGGCGATGATGTCGCGGTCATCCTTTGTCAGGGGCTCCAGCCGACGGTTGACCACTTCTCGCACACCCACCGGGATCTCAAGCTCGCCGGTCGCCAGGCGCTTGGGATCCTCGGTGAGGGCCATCGAGCCATCCTCATTGAACAGGATCGCGCCGCGCTGGATGAGGGAGCGGATGAACTCCGTGACGAACAGCGGGTTGCCCTCGGTCTCGGCGTGGAGTCGATCGGCGAGCAGGCCCACCGGGCTGCCGAGCAGGGCGGTGATAAATTGCCCGACCTCGGCACGACTCAGCGGGGGAAGGTGGATCTGCTGGGGCGGCTCGTGGAGGACCCGGCCATCCAGGAGGGCTCGGATGGCCCCGCTGTCGAGATCAGTGCGCACGGTCCCCAGGATCAGCAGCGGCAGCTCCTGTCTGCCCACCAGAGAGCGCGAGAGGTAGCCGAGCATGTCGACCGATGGCCGCTGGGCATGGTGGAGATCATCGATCGCGATGATTCGAGGCCCGTCTGCGAGGAGGGTCTCCAGGGTCTCGCGGACAGCATCGAAGAGCTGGTAGCGGAGGTCGGCGTCGATCCGCATGGCGGGTGGGATCTGGCTGACGGTGAGCAGCCCGGCGGGTGCCTGCTGTCCCAGCTCGCGACCCAGCGCGGCAGCCAGCCTGGTGGCGGTCTCCAGTGCGCCCTCGCTGGGGGTACAGCGGATGTGGTGGACCCCGATGCCCATCAGCGCAGCATGCTCCAGGCTGGCCTCTAAGAGGCGCGTCTTGCCTGCTCCCTCCGGCCCACAGATCATCGCCCCGCCGCCCTCGCTGCGGGACAGAGCGGAGATGATGTCGCTGGTCCGGCCCAGCGCCCGGCTCCGGCCAATCATCGGCGGCTTCCAGCCGGCGACGACCTCCGGAGTGAGCTCTTCAGACTCCACGCTCTCCAAGACCTCGAGGATCTCTCGTGCGGACTGGTAGCGATCCCGAGGTGCCTTCTGGAGCAGCCGCAGGCAGATGCGCTCGAAGATCTCGGGCACCGCTGGGTAGAGGGTCGACGGCGGTCGGGGAGCCTGCTTCTGGTGCAGGTCGAGGTAGCCGGACATGTTCTTGGCGGAGAACGGTCGCCGTCCGGTCAGGCAGGCATAGAGAATGACGCCGAGACTGTACAGATCGCTGCGGTGGTCCAGCGGCTTGCCGGTGATCTGCTCGGGAGAGGCGTAAGCCCAGGTGCCGACCAGGGTGTTGGAGACGTGGGCGTCGGAGGATGGGTGGAGATCCTTGACGATGCCAAAGTCGGTGAGATGGCAGCTGCCTTGCTTGTCAATGAGGATGTTGGAGGGCTTGAGATCCCGATGGATCAGCCCGCGCCTGTGGATGTACTCCAGGGCTCGGGACAGGTCGATGAGGACCTCCTCGATCCGCTTCCAGCGCCGCTCTGGAGAGATCTCTCGGAAGCCACGGATGGTCTTGTGCAGATCGGTGCCCTCGACGTATTCCATGGCGATGTAGGGATGGCCGTGGATGTCGCCGTAGGCCTCGACGGCGATGACGTTGGGGTGGCGCAGTCGGGCGAGCGCACGAAATTCACGTCGAAATCGAGTCAGCCCGGTCTTGAACCGGCTGGCCTTGAGGACCTTGAGTGCGACTGGATCTCCGCCCGGATCCCGAGCGAGCAGCACGTTGGCCATACCGCCCTTACCCACTGGACGTTCGTACCGATATGGACCGATGTGATCCCCTGGCTTCAGGGTCACACCGCCCATCTCAAGATGGTCTGGATCCGACTCTTCCACACCTGCTCCTGTGCCCTGCTCTGGCCCCAAAGAGAATGTATCAGCTTCTCTTTTTTTAACCGTACGGTGAGTTGTTTTGATCTTCAACTTCCGGTGAGGTTTCGGCTCTTTTCCTTTTGAGACGTTGACTTCTGTTGACTACTGCCCGGAGAACCGGAGCCGCTCAGCTCCAGCGGCTCGATGGTGTGCTCTTCTCCGTGAACTCTGCCTCCAGCATTGCGCGAAGTCGCTCGATCTTCTCGTCGTAGTCGCCCTCCAGCTTCATGGTGCGCCCGAGGCGAGCGGCCTCCAGGGCCAGCAGCGACAGCTCACCGCTCACGAGGCGGGACTCTGCACGGCGGAGGGCGTCGGTGGCTTCTGCTCGACAGCCCAGCATGCTCAGGGCGTGGGCGGCATCCAGCTCAATGCGGGCTGCGGCCCAGGGAAGGGGGGCCACGTCGCGGGTGAGGACGTCTCGTGCCATCGCCCGTGCCGCATCAGCATGCTGTTCAGCGGTGAGCCTGGCGAGCAGGGCTTGCCGCTGGCCGTCCGGATCGTCGAGTCCGCGCTCGTCGAGCGTGAGGTCGCTCGGGAGGATGGAGCGGGCACGGTCGTGGTTGCCCAGAAGTGCCCAGGTTCGGGCCAGGGGGAGCTGCGCGCGGAGCTCCTCGGCTGAGCCCTTCAGCCCACGAGCTTCGAGGAGCGAGGCCCCGCTGCGAACCAGCCGAGCAGCCTCGCCTTCTTCTCCCATTGCCCAGGAGGCCCATGCTGCCATCCCCAGACAGCGGACGCAGGTCAGCACTCGGGGCACTTCGCGCGCGAGCGTCTCGGCCTCTTGTGCGCGCCGACGGGACTCCAGCAGCCGTCCGGCGGCGTGATCGAGCTCGGACAGCAGCAGCAGCCGTCGCGCCTGCTCCAGGTTGGAGCCGTGTCCATGGAGCAGTACCTGGGCACCCTCCAGGCGCTTTCGGCCCTCGGAGAGGTGCCCGCGCGCGATGCTGACCAGTCCCAGCCCTGCGACCGCTTCTGCCCGAAGCGAGGCGGAGTCGGTTGCCCGACTCAGCTCCAGCAAGCTGTGCCACAGCCGCTCTGCGCCGTCGATCTGTCCAGACTCGAGGCGGGCACTCGCCAGAGCACGGGCGACCCGGGGCCACATGGGGTCTCCGCGCTGCAGGTCTGCGATTGCTTTCTCCAGCCCGAGCGTTGCGGGGCCGACGTCACCGCGCGCGTTGAACGCCAGTCCCAGCCCCGAGCGAATCCGGGCAATGGTCTGCTGATCGCCTTCGTCGTTGGCCGCCACCAGAGCACTCTCCCAGGCCTTCACGGCTCCGGTGAGATCGCCGGCACGCTCCAGCGCCTCGCCCTCCAGGGTATGCAGCAGGCGAAGGTTGCGGCTCAGCTCTTCACCTGAGAGTCCCTTCTCTGCGGCGGGGCGTGCATCCATCGCCAGCCGAAGCAGCCGCCGAGCGGCGATGGTCTTGCCGCTCCGCATCTTGCGCTGGGCGGCGATGAGCAGCAGCGGCCAGGCCTCCGCGACCTGTCCACCTTGCATGAGATGGCGGGCGATGATCCCAGCCATCGGTCCGAGTCGCCGACGGCTGCGGCGTCGAAGCGTTCGGGCGATTCGGATGTGCAGCGAAGCGCGGTGGTCTGGCTCGATGGTGGCGTAGAGCTGGTTGCGGTTTTGATCCTCGGCCAGCGAGAGCACCTCAGTGGCGCCCTCCATCCGGCTGGTGACCATGCCTTCCTCCAGCAGCACCCCGACCCCACGGCTGACAGTGCCGGGATCCAGCTCGGTCAGCCGTCCCATCAGCGCGGCGGTGCCTTCCATGTTCAGGACGACCAGCACCTCCAGGATTGCCCGTGCGGCGAGGGGAAGGGCTGAGAGTCGGTGGGTGGTGGAGTCTCGGATGTGGTCGGAGACCGGCAGCGGGGCTTCTCGCAGCTCGTCGATGCTCCGGGTGGGGCGGAGATCACCCTCCAGGGTGGTCACCATCCAGCCGGCGGTGATGAGGGCGGTGATCTGGTCGAGGATGGCGCCGGGGTGGCCGTTCAGCTCCTCAAACAGCCGGTGTCCCAGCGCGGCTCCAGCTGCGCCGCCTCCGCCGCGATCCCGGACCAGTGCGATGGTCGCGCGCCGGTCGAGCCCCTCCAAGACGATCCGCTCCGGACTCAGTCCGGTGGCGGTGCCCCGCAGCATGCTCAGCAGGTCGCCGCTCTTGCGGGTGCCCTCTTCCTCAGTGATCGCGCCGATGACCAGAAGCCGCTCGCCGTCCACCGCGATCAGATCGCGCATCAGCGTGGAGAGCTGCCGGAGGGCGTCCTTGGAGAGCGCGTCGAGGTCGTCGATGACCAGGGTCAGCGGACGCAGCTTGACGGAGTAGACAATCCGAGGAATCGGATCGTCCTGCTCGTAGAGGGCTGGGAGCTGCTCGGCGAGCCTGTGAAGGGGAGCGACCTCCTTGCCGGAGCAGCGCACGAGATCGTTGCCAGCGGAGCGGGCTCGCTCGGCCAGCTCTGTGAGGACGGTGGACTTCCCCACGCCTCGGGTGCCGGAGAGGAACACCACGCCGCCAGCGCCATCCTGCAGCGCGTCGAGGCGGACCAGGAGGCTGCCGAGGAGGGACTCTCGGCCATGCACAGGGGGGCGAGAGGCTGGCAGCCCAGCGGCGAGGACCTCGAGGACCTGTCGGGCGGAGGAGTAGCGCTGGGCGGGATCCTTGAGCAGCAGCCGAACGCAGATCCGCTCCAGGTGTCGCGGGACGCGGGGATCGATCTCAGCCGGTGCGCGGGGCACGTGGGTGAGGTGTCGGGCGAGGTAGCCGGCGATGGAGTCTGCCTCGATGGGCCGCTTGAGCGTCAGCATCAGGTAAAGGACCGCGCCGAGACTGTAGAGATCGGCCCGAGAGTCCATCGGGTCGCCCATGATCTGCTCGGGCGCCATGAACGCGACCGTGCCGACCAGCCGACCTGCCATGGTGAGGTGGGTGTCGACACTGCCGGCGGCCTTGACCACCCCGAAGTCCGACAGCTTGGGCACCTCGTCGGTGGTCAGCAGGACGTTGGAGGGCTTGAGGTCACGGTGAATGAGGCCCCGCTCGTGGACGTAGGCCAGCGCCTCACAGAGATCACGGAAGATCAATTCCACGGCCTCGAACCGATCCGCGCTCGGCGCAGCGCGCCACTTGTCGATGCAGGAGTCCAGGTCGATGCCCTCGACATACTCCATGGCGATCCAGGGATAGTCGCCGTGCTGACCAAACTCATAGACGGCCACCACTCCGGGGTGGCGAAGCTTCTGGAGGGTGAGAAATTCGCGCCGGAAGCGACGGCGTTCGTCGGTGTCGATCTTGCCCGGATGCAGGATCTTTAGCGCAATAAGGGAGCGCGTCTCAGAGGACGCCCGGTACACGGTTGCGTTGCCGCCGACACCGAGGACCTCGATGAGGGTGTACGCGCCCACGCTATCGCCGGGGAGCGGCGGCGGTGTGACGTAGGTGTCCATGTCTTTGAGTGTACCCCGGGCGTCAGCTTCGGGTACGCAGCCGGCGTCGGGTGTGTGGGAGCGGCTCGAGGCCTTGGCGGGCGAGGAAGCTGGCGCCGTCCTCGTGAGAGAGGCTGGCCGCGAGAGAGCGAGCGAGGGCTTCAGCGACCCGGCGGTGGCGGGAGACCGCAGCCTCATCCGACAGGGCCTCGGTGAGGATCTGTCGGGCGCGCATTGCGTAGTAGCGGTAGCCGCAGGAGTCTGCCTGGCGCAGCGCGGTGTCTGCCAGCTCTGCGGCGGTCTCCATCCGGCCCACCAGCGCCCAGGCCCGGGCAGTGTTCAGGAGCTGCCGGAGCCGCATATGCGGCCAGCTTCGACCGGTGCCCTCCGCATGCTCTAGCTCTGCGATCGCGGCATCTCGTTGCCCGCAGGTGATCATCAGGCGACTGCGCCACGCCCGAATGATCGGCATGTACCCCTCGGTGTCGTACTCCTTGGCCAGCGTCAGGCAGCTCTCCAGGAGCGCATCGGCGCGGTGGAGGTTGCCCTGTCCGAGCACCACTCGGACCAGAGCCACCTTGCAGGCGAGCTCTTCCTCTTGGTGCCCCAGGCGCTGCTGGATGGCGACAGCCTCGGTGGCGTTCTCGTCGGCCTCTGCATGTCGTCCGAGGTCACCCAGGAGGATGGTGCGGTATCGAAGTCCAATTCCAACGCCGTTTCGGTGGTTGACCTCCCGCGACTCGTTGATCGTCCGATCCGCCAGGGCCAGACCCTTTCGGAAGTTCCCTGCGCAGTGACACAGCTCGGCTAAGTTGGTGCGGGCGACAGAGAGCCGCTCGATGAGTCCCTCTTTCTCGCTGACATCGATGGCCTGGTTGAAGTAGCGCCGCGCCTCTGCCGAGCGTCCCTCACACATCGCGAGGACCCCGAGTCCGTTGCTCAGCAGGGCCAGTCCGCTGCGGTCGTTGTAGTTCTCGCTCAGCCCGTGGGCCTCCGCCAGTCGCTGGCGAGCGCCGTCGATGTCTCCAGCAGACCAGTGGATCGCGCTCAGCTCATACAGCGGCACGATCTTGAGCCGTGGATCGTCGGCGGCCTCAGCGTGCGCCATGGCGCGTGCGAGGTGCTCCTGGGCTGCGGCGTGGTCGTGCATCGCACGATCCTGGCGCGCCAGCTCGACTGCTGTGCGGGCGATCAGCGCGGAGTAGCCCAGCGCGCTGGCGTAGGTGTCAGCATCGACGGCCTGCTGGCGAGCCTCTTCCCACCGACCGAGATGGTACAGGGCGTTTGCCCGCCGCAAGACCAGATCCGCCCGGCGCTTCTCGGCCTCGACCAGCGGCAGGAACTCCCGTGCCTGCGGCTCGATGGCCAGCGCCCGGTTCAGGTAGCGGACAGCCTCCGAGACGAACGTCCGCCCCTGAAGCTTCTCGGCAGCCTGAATGAGGTAGGGGTAGGCCTTGGCTGGGACCTTGCCCTCGTCGAAGTGCTGGGCCAGACGCTCGACAATCGACTCGATGCTGTGGCGGTGCAGCTGCTCCAGAGCGAGACCCAGCCTGCGATGCAGGGCCGTGCGGGTCTCAGCAGACAGGCCATCAATGAGGACGTCCCGCAGCCGGAGGTGGACCAGCTCTAGCCACTCGTCCTCGCCCACCAGTCGCTTGCGCAGGAGTCCAGCCTCCACCAGCGCCAGCAGGGCTGGCGGCAGGGTGTCTGCCTGATCGGGCCAGGCCAGCGCCAGCAGCTCCGCTCCGACCTTCTCTCGGGCCAGGGCGACCAGCCGCGCGAGGGTGAGGGCGCTGGGGTCTAATCCGCTGAGCTGCCGATCAAGGGCCTCTCGGATCGAGCGGGGGATGGGCAGAGGTGCCGTGAGGATGTCCTGGGGCGGCAGGGAGATCTGGCGCTTCGAGATGATCCCGGCATCCTCCAGTCCGCCGAGCATGCACTCGATGATGAACGGGTTTCCCTCGCCCTCTCGACACAGCCGCCCGGCGAGGGGCAGCACTCGAGGATCGTCGTCGACCCGGTACAGCAGCATCTGCTCGACAGCCGAGGCGGTCAGCGGCTCCAGCACGATGTGGGTGGTGCGTGGGCCGGAGAGAAGGTGATGGAGTGGATCGACTCCTGGCATAGGTCGGCGGCTGAGCAGAAAGATGACGGGTGCGTCCGCGAGGTTGCGCAGCAGGTACTCCACGACCTCGCAGGTGCCCCGATCGGCGCGGTCGATGTCTTCCAGAATGATGATGCGTGGTCCGGCTGCGCAGATCAGCTCCCGGAAGCCGGCGCACAGCCCCCACAGATCCTGCCGCTCGGGGTCTCCGCTGACGGGTGAGCTGCCAAACACCGCCGAGAGGGCGGGCGGCGCATCCTGCGCGGCGACCAGGTCGTGAAACAGCGCACGGAGTCCAAAGAACGAGGGCTGGTCCGGGGTCTGATTCTGGCTCTCAGAGACCGCGATTCCCAGCAGCTGGGCGTGCTGGATGGCCTCATCGACCAGCCGGCTGCAGCCCATTCCGCTGATGCCCTCCACCACGATCATTCCCCCGTGCTGTAGCTCGGCGAGGTGCTCTCGGATGCGGGCCAGCTCGCTGGTCCGACCGGCCATCGGTGGGGTCTCGGTGCCCTCCGCTTCGCCGAGGACGTACAGGAGGTGGGTTGCGGAGGCGTAGCGGTCGGCGGGAGCCTTCTCCAGCAGCCGCATGCAGATGTCGTTGAGCTGCCGTGGAACCGTCGGAGCCAGCTCTCTTGGCGGGCGGGGCGGACGGTTGAGGTGCTTGTCGAGGTAGCCGGCCAGGGTGCGCGCATTGAACGGCCGGCGTCCGGTCAGGCAGAGATAGAGGACCGCCCCGAGGCTGTAGAGGTCTGCGCGCGCGTCGACGGCTTCCCCCTTGATCTGCTCCGGTGCAATGTAGGCCACCGTGCCGACGACCTCGCCCGCCACCGTCAGGTCTCCGCCGGGCTCCTTGACCACTCCGAAGTCCATGAGCTTTGCGGTGCCGTCGGGGCACATCATGATGTTGCTGGGGGTGACGTCGCGGTGCACGAGGCCGCGCTGGTGAATGTAGGCCAGGGCACGCGAGACCTGGACGAGCACACTGCGGGCGTTCTTGAACCGCTGTGCTGGAGGGCGACTGCGCCACCGCTCGACCTCCTCACGGAGCTCAACCCCTTCCAGCAATTCCATCACAAAGTACGGTCGTTCCTGGGCCAGCCCTCCCTCGAAGACCTTCAAAACATTCTCGTGGTTCAGCTCCGAGAGTGCGTGGAACTCCCGTCGAAACCGCTCCGCGACGTCCGCGCTTCGGGTGGCGGGCAGCATGAGCTTCATGGCGCATCGCGCCCCGTCTTCGAGGCGAGAGACTTCGAGAACCACGGCCATTCCGCCGCGCCCGAGTTCTCGGACGATTCGGTATCTACCGACAATATCGCCGGTTACTGGGATTGGCGTCAGCGAGGTTGTGGTCACGGGCGGTGTGATTCGGGTAGTTGAGACAGACTCGGACTATATTCGATAATCTACGATGAGCAGGGCCATGATTCTGGAAGCTTTCGCGCGGACCGACCCCGGCCCCGTCAGAGAAAACAACGAAGACGACCTCTTGATCGATGTCGAGCACGGCCTGTTTGTGGTCGCGGATGGCATGGGCGGGCATGCCTCTGGAGAGGTCGCCAGCGCGATCGCGGTCGAGACCGTCCAGGACGTGCTGCTCAATGCACACGACCCCGATGAGACCCGCCTCGACCGCCAGGCCCTCGATGAGGACGACGCCATTCGTGAGCGGCTCCGCTACGCGATGAACCAGGCATCGGTCCGAATTCGTCGGGAAGCGATCGACAACCCGGTTCACTCTGGAATGGGCACGACACTGACCGTGCTCCTCTTAGAAGAAGAGACCGCGCACTTCGGACACGTCGGCGACAGCCGCCTGTACCTGTTTCGAAATGATCGCATCAAGCGCCTCACCCGAGATCACACCGTGGTGCAGCAGGAGATCGATGCGGGTCGCCTGACCCCAGAGCTGGCTCGGATTGTTCCCCACAAGAACATCCTCACCCAGTCCGTGGGCTACCACGGCCCCATCGAGCCCGACACCTCCACCCGCCCGGTCATGCCCGGCGACGTGTTCGTGCTGTGCAGCGACGGACTCACCGATCCGCTGGATGACGAGGCGCTGGCCGGCATCTGCCGTCGGACTCCGTTTGAGGAGCTGGCGGAGGAGCTGGTGCAGCAGGCGCTGACGAACGGCACGGAAGACAACGTGACGGTGGTCGTGATCCGGGTAGAGGAGCTCTAAGCTTTCGAGGCCACGCCTGGGGCTCCTCCGAGCCACAGATCCTCTGAGCTGCAGATCCTCTGAGCTGCAGGGCGCGCCGCCCTCAGTACTGCACGACCCCCATTCGCGGGGCGTTGCTCACCAGGCTGAAGAACGCGGCATCGTCCTCGCCGTCTTCGTCGAGGTCGACGTCCAGCGTGATGCTCCCCAGGACGAAGGTCGCGGCTGGCCCGAGCGGAGCGGCGAGCTGCACCAGGCTGAGCGCCGGGATGTCCCCGGTGATCTTCAGACCTCGGATGCTCCCTCCATCAAATCGACCGGTCACCCGGCAGTTGTGAATGAGGACCTGCACAAAGCCGGTGTCCACGAAGATGGGCATGAACACGTTCTGCTTGGTCGAAGAGAACGACTGGTCTTCGTGGACGATGATGTCTTTGACGAAGGTCAGCCCCGGGGAGCGGACCGAGATCTTGCCGTTGTCCTTGATGTCGACGGGGCCTGCGTGGAGGGTGTAGTTGCCGGGCTCGTTGCTGTAGTCGTGGATAAACACCGCGATGTCGCTGTTGCGGAACATCTCTCCGACCCGGTCTGCGGTCGAGGCGTCCGCGCCGAAGTGGGTGATGTTGGAGTTGGTGTTGATCAGGTAGCCGGGCGTGGACAGGGGGAATTCACTGCTCGGTGAGACCCGGAGCGGGTTCTGGTCTTGAAGGCCGATCTCGATGTCGAACACCTGATCCCGTGGGAGATCCTGGACTGGGTTGCAGGTGGCCCACTTGCCCGTCTCGTCCAGCGTGCAGTTCGGGTTCCAGGTGTCGTTGGTGCCGATGATGGTGACGTTGGGGAGGGTCCCGATTTTTTCTTCGCCGAGGACGATCTGGACGCTGATGTCACCTCGGAGCGCCATCGCGTCGTGGCTGGGAAAGACCCCAGAGACCCGTCGGTCGTCGTGGGACTCCTCGGCTTGCGTGCGGATCTCGTTGGCGCCACATGCTGGCGCCATCATGAGGGTCATCATCAGCGTCCGCATCCAGCGTCTCCGGTTTCCAAACAAGCAGAGCGGCACCGCCCTGTCGCCGTATCTTCCCTCTATACGAGCATTATCCATGGAACGAACCTGCCAATTAAAGATCGAAATGATGATAACGTACTTATATCCATTCGAATGGAGAAGTAAAGTTCTGGGCGCGGGTGACCGGCCATGCGCGACGTCGCATGATGCGTGCGGGAATTTGCTGTTTTGACCTCAGTCTGTGGGCGTGGGGTCCAGTCTGCTGCGTGGAGATATCGGGGTGTGTTTCGCTGGTCTGGGTCGCGAGATGGTCGGGAGGCCTCGCTGGGGGGATGTACACCGCAGGCTGGCAGGACGCAGGGACCAGATCGCGGTACCGTCTCCTCCCTCATCGAGCACACAGACCACATCCTGGAGAGCACCATGAGCACCGGCCACTTCTTCGGCGTTCGCTACCACCGACACATGCTCAAGGACACCACCCGCACCGAGGGCTACCGCAGGGCGCTGTCCGCCCTGATTCGTCCCGGAGATGTGGTGGTCGATGTCGGTGCTGGGACGGGGGTGATGAGCATCTTCGCCGCCCGCGCTGGGGCTCGGAAGGTCTACGCCATCGAGTCCACTCCGATCGCTCGGCTCGCCCGTCGCATCATCTCAGACAACGGCCTCTCGGACATTATTGAGGTCATCGAGGCCGACGCCAGCACGGTCACCCTGCCCGAGCGGGCAGATGTCCTGGTCACCGAGTGCATGGGCAACTTCGTCTACTCCGATGCGATGCTCGGCGTGCTCGCGCAGTGCCGCGGCATGCTCAAGCCCGACGCCCGGGTCTGTCCGAGCAACATCACCACCTGGCTCGCACCGTCCTTCCTCGCGCCGATCTTTGGCGAGTTCGCGTGGTGGGACTCCCCCCGCTACGACATCGACTTCTCCGCCGCCCGTGCATCTGCGGTCAACGACATCTACAACACCCAGTGCCCCTCACCGCAGCTGCTCACCGCCGCTCCGGTCTCGTTTGGTGACATCCAGCCGACCTTCCCGCCGCCTCCTGCAGACGGATCTCGGAAGTGGACCTTTCAGGTCGCCGGTCCCGTCGACTGTGTGCTCGGATGGTTCTCAGCGGAGCTCTCTGCGGAGCACACCCTGGACACCGGGCCGGGCTCCTACACACACTGGGGCCAGCAGCTCTTCCCGATCCCCACCATTCAGGTCGAGCCCGGCGGCACCCTGCACTTCAAGCTGAAGGTGGCGACAGGGCACATGGAGCTGCCGACCTACACCTGGTCGGGCCGGTATGACCACCCAGACGGATCGGAGGGCATGCGGTTTGAGCGAGGGCAGGACCGACGGTTTGCGTTCTCCTGAGGACTGAGGGCACGCGGTCTGCTCAGCCCTTCAGCTGCCGCTTTCGGCGCGCCTCGCCCATCGAGACGAGTCGGGTGGTCAGTCCGGGCATGTGCATCCCGAGAAACGCGGCAAATTTCCCGTGGCCCGTAAAGATGAACTCCACCTTTCGCTGGTGGATGGCCCGGACCATCACGTCTGCGGCCTTGTCCGCGGTCCACATCAGGGCGGCGGGACGAGAGTCTGTCTTGTCGGGATGGTGAACCCCGGTGTTGTCGACCTGGTTGATCTCGCTCTCGACAAACCCGGGGTGGATCGTGGTGCAGGTGACGCCTGAGCCGGCAAGCTCGGCGGAGAGGGTCTCGCCGATGCTGCGGACGGCGGCCTTGCTGGCACCATAGGCCCCGCTGGCAGGGACCCCGAGGAACGCCGCGACGCTGGCGATGAGGGCGATTCGACCCCGGCTGCGCTTGAGCTCAGGAAGCGCGCAGCGCACGGTGGTCACCAGCCCGAGGACGTTGACCTCGAATTGCCGTCGCCACGCCTCAGTAGACAGCGACTCGATGCGTCCGCTCACGGCGTAGCCGGCGTTGGCAACCACCACGTCGATGCGTCCGAAGGTGTCGACGACGGTGCGGACGGCGGCCTCCACGGCGTCCTCGTCGGTGACATCGCAGGGCACCGCCGCGCCCATGCTGCCGACGGCCCCGATAAGCCCGACGACCTCCTCGAGCCGATCGGCGCGCCGACCCGAGACCGCGACCCGAGCACCCTGGCGGGCGAACTCCACGGCCATTGCTTTGCCCAGCCCGCTGCCGCCGCCGGTAATCCACACCACTTGCTCGCTGAATCGCTTGGTCACCGCAGCCTCCCAGACGCTGCGAGTGTATCCCGCCTCCTCAGTGCAGCAGCGAGAGCACCCACAGCCGCAGTCGCTCCACGGCTCCCACCGTCCTTGAGGCGGGCGGAGGTTCCACCGCGAGAAGGGGCACCGGGGCATGAACCTCTGGGGGGGGGCTCGCCAGCGCCTCGGACAGCGGCCCGTCGAGCAGATCAGGGTGTCCCTGCCAGGTCAGCCGACCGCTGCGGTCGATGAGGAACGCCGCTGGGATGCCCGAGACGTCCATTCCCTTCATGTACGACGCATAGGTCTGCCCGTGGTCATCAGTGATCGCGGCGTACGACATGTCGGTGACGTACATGAACCGCCGCAGCAGCTCATCAGGTTCCTCTTGATCGGCAGCGACTCCGATGACAAGCAGGTCATTGGGGTTGTCTGCCTGGAGAGTGTTGAGGTGGGGAATCGCCTTGAAGCATGGGCCGCACCAGGTCGCGAAGAACTCGACCACGACGACCTTGCCGGCCGTCGAGCTCGGTGCACCCTGGAGCCACGTGTCTGCCGCGATGGGGGGAGCGGCATCTCCGAGCTGGAGCGCGCTCGCAGACAGCACAGTGAGCAGGATCATGGCATCGACCTCCATTCCGACTGACGAAGGAGCGCTCTGATCATTCGCCGCAGTGTCGATCCGAGATCAGAAGGCGCGCGCTGGTATCAGCCATGTAGGAGCGGGGAGGCCGATGCTGGAGCACGCCGACGGGCGCACATCATCGGCCGCCGGCGGAGGCTGTGTGCGCGGGACCGCAGGCCAGCGGAGGCCCTCTAACGAGGCGGCATCGCGATGCCGTGAGTCACAAGGGGTGCATCGGAGAGGCGTCACGTTAGCCAGCCGACAGCAACCCGTCCCCTGAGGAAGCCATGAACCGGATGCTGATCGGACTGCTCATCGCCCTCGCTGCCTGTGACTCCACCGACAACGAGCCGATCGAGAACGCACCGCCGCCCATCGCCTCCAGCGCCCGTGCCAGCATCGGTGCGACGGCGCCGGAGTTCGTCCTTCCGGCGACCGATGGCACCCTCGTCACGCTGTCAGACTTCGCCGGCCAGGCTGTGGTGCTGGAGTGGTTCAACCCCGGCTGTCCGTTCGTCAAGGATGTCTATGGCTCTGACAAGATGACCGACATCGCCAGCAAGTGGACGGCCCAGGGTGTGGTCTGGCTGACGATCAATTCCAATGCGCCAGGCAAGAACGGCGCGGGCCGGGGCACCAACCAGCGCGCCGCCGACAAGTGGGACATCGGTCGTCCGATCCTCCTCGATGAGACCGGTGCCGTTGGCAAGGCCTATGGTGCCAAGACCACACCGCACATGTACGTCATCGCCCCCGATGGCACCCTCGCGTTCGCTGGCGCGTTCTCCAATGCACCGCTCGGCAGCGTCACCGGGAGCTCGGAGACGAACTACGTCGACGCTGCGCTGGATGAGATCACGGCCGGCCAGCCGGTCACCGAGGCCCGTCCAAAGCCATGGGGCTGCTCGGTGAAGTACGGCGCCTGAGGCTCGCCGCGTGTGCGCAAGGGGGGAGGCGGATCATTCGCTCTTCGGATCATTTTCAAGGTTCAGATCCGAATATCCCGAGCAGTCATCGCGTCATGGGGAGTGCTGACTGCTGCTGGAGGACGCTGAGATGATCCGAACCCTCACCCTGCTCACCCTTGCCCTGCTCTCTGCCCCCGCCTTCGCGGACAGGGCTGCGCCGCATGTCTCTGGAGACCGCATCCTGCTCAACAAAAAAGTCCACTTTGAGTATGACTCTGAGGGCATCCAGCGCCAGAGCACTGAGGTGCTGCAGGACCTCGCGCGGCTGATGAAGAACCAGCCTGACCTCAAGGTCATCGAGATCCGTGGGCACACGGACGCCAACGGGACCATGGCCTACAACCAGGACCTCTCTACCCGACGGGCGGATGAGGTCGCCCGCTTCCTCGTCGCTCATGGCGTCGAGGGCCGGCGGATTCGGGTTCGAGGCTATGGAGAATCTCGCCCGCTGTACTCCGGCTCTGGAGAGCGCATCGACGAGGCGAACCGACGGGTTGAGTTTGTGATCGTCAAGCGCGACTGATCAGACCCAGTCAGCCTGATCAGACCCAGTCAGCCTGGATGCTGTGCGCCTCCAGCAGCTCGGCTTCGCGGTCGGTGAAGTAGCCGAGGACGGTGAGGCCATCGGCATCGCTGGAGAGCACGTACAGACGACCGAAGGCATCCCGAGACTCCAGGGCCTCGTTAATCAGCCCCGCAACGCCGAGGAGATCGTCGGTGTCTGTCATGGAGAGCTGGTAGACCTCGTCGTCTTCTTCGGCGGAGTCTCCGGCCCAGAGGATCAGGCTCTGATCGCAGCCGGCGGACTCGCCGTTGATCGCGGCGGTGCTGCCGATGACCAGGCGCATGCGGAGGCCATCGAGACCACCTGCGCACAGGCGGCTGATCGAGCCCCAGAGCACCTTCATCGACAGTCCGGGACGGAACATCTGTGCGACGTCTGTCTTAATCAGGGCGGCGATGGGGGAGTCCGTCGAGGACCACTCCAAAGCACGGACCACAGGAGCGCGCTGATCATCGTGGCTCTCGGGCACCGGGGCCGCACCACCGCGCCGAAACGCGAGGATGTTGAGCGAGTCCATGGCACGGAGCTGGCGGCTCTGTGCAGCAGAGGGATCAGAAGTTGCGTTTTCAGTGGGATACAGCTGAAGGGCTTGCTGCATGACGGTGTTCCTGGGTGGCGCTGTTTTCTCGGCCGGCCTGAGGTCTGGTGTCCAGATAAGAGAAACATAAATTCAGTATGTATGCAATCTTAGTAGTCCAATTTATGTCCGGACGGACAATTGCTGACCATAAAAACAAAACCGGTTGACATGGAGGCCGATTAAGGCTGAGAAATGTCTCTCTATGAAGATCGACCCTGCATTCTCATCAATGATGAAGACTCCGTCCGGAGCCTGCTGGGGCTGCCGCTCGATGCCGCCCGGAAGTCGGTTAAGGACCACATCCTCGGCGGTATCTCATGCACTTCCTGAATCGCGCCGATGGCAACAAGGCGCTCGCAGCGCGTCTCGCCCACGGCCTGCAGCGCTCCCACTTCACCCGGTGCGAAACGGCGCTCGGGATTGAGCTGAAGAAGTAGTGTACGCCCTCACATTGCTCGCAGCGGTCCTGCTGCTGCTGTCGATGAGTCAGCTGCTCTTGCAGCACCGCAAGCGTCAGCTGAGCATCGAGCTGATCGCTCCGACCTGGCGACGGCTGGCCGAGACGAACCGCTGGCAGTTCATCGACGGTACCTTCGGTGTCTGCTCCCGCCTGGAGGGAACGCTCCACGGCTATGACTTCACCGCGGTCACCGAGATTGAGGAGGGTCGCATCCTGCTGTCGGTCCCGCTGCGCAGCCCGCTCGCCAGCGCGGAGACCTGGCGCGTCACCCTCTCTTCGTTCTCTGAGGTGGACTTCATGCGCACCCTCGAGGAGGCTGTGGTGACAGCACGCGAGAGAGACGATGCGCTCGAGGCATCCTGGTCTGCGCTGGCGCGTCTCCACTCGCTGACCTTCTCAACCCTTCGCGGGGAGTGCGCCCTGCGCGGAGAGATCGATGGACACGCGGTTCGGATCGGGACGCACTCCGAGCCGGTCGAGACGATCCTGCGGGTGAAGATCGGCGCGCCCTGGCCAGACACGCTGCTCATTCAGTCTCGCGGGGATGGCGACAGCGCCACAGCGACCACTGGCAATCCCATCCTCGACTCCCTGGTGACCATCTCCGCCCCAGACGAGATCGCGGTCCAGGCTGCGCTGCGCGACCCGAGCGTGGTGGGAGATCTCCTGGCGGTCCTTCACCCCTTCCCGCGCTCCAGCGTGGTCGGTGGTTTCGTACAGATGAACTGCCCGGAGCGGCTGAGGGAGACGCTCCCGGAGCGGCTGGCAGATGTCATGCAGCTCGCCCGTCGGCTTCAGAGCTTGGCCTCGTCATGAGGGGGCTGGCAGGTCATCGCTGTCGCTTCCGGAAGCGGCTCTAAAGCCGCCAGAGGAGGTTGCCCTCTGGAGACGGTCTCCTCAGGGGCGGGGTCCACGGAGTGCACGCCTCATCCAGGCTGAGGACGCGGCTGCGTGGCGGCACAGCGTCCGTTCTCTGAGGATGGATGTGTGCCGACTGGAGGCCACACAGCGGCCCGCCCCCTCTCGCGCGGTGCGTCGAATGCGGTCCACAACCGATCGACTCCTGGGCGCAGCGTAGGCCGCCTTCAGCGGAGGGCGAAGTTGTCCTTGAGGCTGAGGTAGACCAGGTCGGAGACGCTCCGGATGATCTTGCCTCTGGCGTAGATCCACGAGGAGTAGCTGCTGGCCCGGCTGGACTTCTCGATGATGCCGACCATGACGTAGGGAAACGAGCGCCCTCGGCTGTCGCGCGCGACCAGGATGCCCATGTCTCCACACAGCCGGCTGGTGGAGCCGGTCTTGTTGTAGATCTCGGTTCCGACCGGAATGTGGGGCGCGCCGTAGTACAGCCGGTCACGCCCCGGCAGGTTCATCAGCCGCTTCAGCTCAGCGGAGTAGGGGAGCTCGTCATGCCACAGCGCGCGGAGGAAGCGGCAGTAATCTCCCGCAGAGGCTCGGTTTCGGTAGGTCCGGCCGCCCGCGCTGATGTTCTCGACGATGCTGGTGTTCTTGAAGATGTTGCCGTAGTGCTTCTTCAGCAGCCGATCGGTCGCTGACGCACCGCCGAGCTGATCGAAGACCCAGTTGGTCGCGGAGTTGCTGCTGTGCTGGATCATCGCGGTGAACTTGCTGTTGGACTTCGGCCCGTAGATGAACCGTCCACGGGATGCCTCGTGGAAGAACGCCAGGGCGACGAATGGCTTGACCATGCTGGCACACTGCCGGGACTTGTCCTCGTGGATCGAGGCGAGGAGGCGATCGTTCTTGAGGTCGTAGACCAGCCAGGAGGTGACCTCGTCCCGAGTGACCCGCCCGCCGCGCCGATGGGTCTGGATGTGGCTGTTGATGTCGGTCTTCAGCTGCGCCCAGGCCTCTGCCTCGTCGCGCTTTCGGCGGCGGGCGGAGCGGCCGCGCCGGGGCGACTCCTCGACTGCAGCCACCGGCTCGGGATCGGGAGGGGGCGGAGCGCCCTTGCTGGTCGCACCGAAGACGATGGCGTTGTTGCGCTCCTGGATGAAGCTGGCCTGCACGCCGTACTCCTCCAGCAAGCGGGAGTGTTGGGTGGCGATGCCACGGGTCGAGCGGAGATCACCGTAGCGCTTGTAGACGAGGGCATAGTTGCCTCGATCGGTGTGCTCGATGAACAGGCGAGAGGTGACACCTGAGCCGAGGGTTCGTGACACCACGTTGTAGCGCTGCTTGAGCGCCTCGATGTTCGGTCCGAGTCCGTAGCTGACGTTGTAGAGCCGGGCATAGGCGGTGTCTGGGAGACGCATCGCGAGGGGGACGTCGCTGTCGAGGGCCTCGCGGAGGATGGCGTCGTGGCGGGCTGCCAGCGCGGTCGCGTCTTCCTTGCTGCCCCGGCGGAGGTTGTAGACCACGCCGTACAGCGCGTCCTCGTTGAGCACCAGCTCCAGGTGAGTCGAGACCTCTACCCCGAGCAGCCCCTTGAGCTGGGCGAGGTAGTCGAGGGCTTCCGAGCGCTCGGAGGTCCAGATGTACGAGACGTCGTAGTGCCCATCATCCGCACGGGTGACCGTCGGCGCACAGAGCGCAGCCGATGTGGCAGCAAGGGAGATGAGGAAGCGACGCCGGTTCACAGATCAGATCCTCTCCGCTTGTGGTTGACGCGTCAACAACGAAACGCACCTTCTTGGGATCTTTTTCACTGACGCGCTCGCATGCGAATTTCTTCATGCCGTTTCAAGTGGGACCGATCACGCTGCTCTGGGAGGCTCAGTTCTGCGTGATCTCGATGCTGATGTCTGGCGGGCCGACCCGCAGTCCGCAGTCCGTGCCCAGGGAGAATGATCCGTCGACTGCGCCGCCTTCCCACCAGGACAGCACGGCGTTGATGTCGAACGCCAGGGCGATGCTCAGGTCGGTGCCGTCCGTGACGGTGGCGCTGCCGCCGGCGATGCTGAGTCGGTAGTCCTTGCCGCCGTCTGCGCTGCTGAGTGCGATCGGATCGGCACCCCAGAATTCCTCGTCAGCCCACAGCGTCAGCCGATCGGCCGGGGGCTCATCACCCTCCAGCCCGAGCTCTCCTTCGAGGCCGGCCTCCAGGTCTGCTTCGGTGATCGCAGGGATCATGTCGAAGTCACCGGTCGTCACCCAGTGCTCGAGGCCGTCGATCTCCACGGTGATGTCTCGGGGGGCGATGTCGCCGTTGTCCACGAACCAGCCACGGACTGGCAGCGACTCGAGCGCGGCATCGGCCAGGCCGAGGTCGATGTCGGCGCGGGTGGAGAACACCTCCAGCACGACTCCGGTGTAGGTCCCAGCGGGCGGACGAACCATCTCCTGGGGAAGCGGGCTCATCTCAGCGGAGAGGGTGAGCTCGCTGGCGTCTCGGAGGGCCTCGACGGTGAACAGGTCGTGATCGGCGGTGCCCTCGTCACCGAGGAGGGTCAGGCGCTTGAACTGCACGCCATAGGTCTCTGGTGCGCCCCAGGCTGCGATGCCGCTGTCGTCATCTTCACCGCAGGTGCTCGTGGCTGGCGGCGTCGGCGCCTGGCGCCCGTCGGTGATTCCAGCAACAACCGACATGCTGCCGTCTGCTTCCTCGGCGTCTCCTCCATCGTCACCCGAGCGCGGGGTGAGATCCTGACCGTCACCGGGCGGAGTGTTGGTGGGTGTGGTCGGGAAGGTGCCCTCGTCGTTGCTGTCGCAGGCGATCAAGAGCAGGGGAAGTGCCAGGGAAAACATAAAAACCTCCGGTTCTGCTCGGAGGAGACGGATCCATGGCGGGAGAAGATGAGCCCTACTTTGCAGTCGCGGCGGGCACGGCATCCTCGGAGTGCCTGGCGTGGGAGCGAGCCTCCTGGTACGAGACGGGGGTGTGCCGACGGGGCATCACGGTGAGTCTGGTGGTCTCGAAGAAGCCGCGCACGGTGCGGAACATCGCGCTGGTGTCGATCCAGCAGGCCCGCATGCAGCCCTCGCAGCTGCCGGCCTCCATCAGCCGTTTCCGCTCGTAGACCTGGGAGTTGAAGTACTCCTCGAAGCCAGGATCGAGGAAGTGAAGGTGCTGGTGGACGGTGCGGTGGCAGATCGTGAACTGCCCGTTGGGAGCTACGGAGAAGTACAGCTTGCCAGCGTCGCAGCCCTCTGCGGGGAAGCGCCCCGTCTTGAGGTAATTGCGGCTTGCCTCCAGGTAGGGCGTGGAGTTGAGGATCGGCCAGCCGGCCGCCTTCATCTCGATCAGCTTGTCGTAGGCGCGGTCGACCCGAGCCATCGTGGCGGTGATCTTCTCCATCTCAGCGTCTACTGCGCGGAGGCCCATCTCTGGCCGATGTCGGATGAAGCGCGCCTCCCAGTTCTGCACGCCATCCTTGGCCTCCGCCAGAAGCTCGACGGGCAGGAAGCTGATCGCAAAGCCGACATCTCGGGCGAACTTCACCATGTCGGGAAGCTCTTCGAGGTTGAGGTTGCTGACGACGCAATTGATGCTCGGCAGTGCACCGGGAACCCCGTGCAGCCGCTTGCCGATGTGGGTGATGGTGCGGACAGCCTCGTCCCAGGCGCCCTCGTTCTCGCAGATGTAGTCAAACCGGGCGGGGTAGAGGCTGTCGAGCGAGATGGAGAATGCCTTGACGCCATAGTCGATGGTCTTGTCGACCCGATCGATGTAGCGCTTCCCAGCGACCACGTTGCGGCCGTTGCCCTCCCCAATCCCGTTGGTCAGCACCCGGGTGTTCAGGCCATGCTCGACGAAGATCCGGGCGGCCTCCTCGATGTACGAGACCGCATAGGGCTCACCACCGCCGATGGAGAGCTGCACGACGCCGAGGCGTGCCATCCGGGCGGCCATCTCCTCGATCTGGTCCAGCGACAGCTCTTCCTTCTCATTGCCATAGCGCCAGATGCCGCACATCTTGCAGGTGAGGTTGCAGCGATGGGTGATGCCGAAGTGGGCATAGACCGGAATGCTGCGGGTCAGGGCAGCCTGGGCAATGCGGCTGTAGTTTCGGACGGAGAACTTCATGAGGCGGTCCGTCTGCGAGGGGTGCGGTGTCGGGGTATTAGAATAGCCTGTTCTTTTGACAGTGAGTCGGTATACCGTCACAATCCGGGTGTGCGAAGCTTCCTCCCTGTCCTGAGCCTCCTCCTTGCCTGTGGTCCGGGTGAGCCGGTCTTTCCGAACCCGACAGGGAGCACCAACACCGACTGGAGCGACGGTGAAGACGCCCCCAGTCCGTACGACACCGCCGATGATGACGGCGACAACGGCGGCAGCGGTGACAACGGCGGCGGCGGTGACAACGGCGGCGGTGACAACGGCGGCGGTGACAACGGCGGCGGCAACAACAGCGGTGGTGACCTCTACGTGCAGAAGTGCGTAAATTGCCACGGCCAGGATGGTGAGGGCAGCGGCAGCGCACCGGCTCTGGCCGGCGAGATCGACACCCTGACCGACGGTGAGCTGACCGATATTCTGCTCAGTGGAACCGGAAATATGCCTGATCCTGGACTGAGTGAGTCCGACGCTGAGATCTTGCTGTCCTGGCTCCGCAACGCCTGGAAGTAAGGTTGGCCGATGATAAATTTCGTTGATGGTTTTGTTGATCGGCCCTCCTGAAGTCTGATAATGGGGCCTCGTGGATGTACGGAGCTTGAACGATTTCTCTTCAGCGCTTCAGCGAGCGCTATGGGGGATGGCCATACTGAGCTTGCTGGGAGTGGCGTCGTTCGTCGTCCTCGATCACTCCGCTGCACTGCTTCGTGCCGTTGGATTCACCCTGCTGACCGGTGGAAGCGCGCTGGTGCTTCGAAAGCCGGGCACCCTTCCGCTCGTGGGCCACGTCCTGATCGGTGGGGCGAGCGCGATGATCTTCTACTCGGTCTGGAGGTTCGGGGTGCTCTCGTCGATGCTTCCGATCCTGCCGCTCTTCGGACCGGTCGCGATGTTCACTGGAGGTCGGCGGAGCGGGCTGTTCTGGAGCGCGAGCTCGCTGGGGATTCTGTTCGTGGCCCTCACGCGCTCACCGCTTGATGAGGTGGCGATTGAGCTTGCGCTGTTCATCTGTAGCCTCGCCTCGGTCAGCTTCTCCGCGTGGATCACGAGCGTGTTCTGGTCTGTCACTCGCGCACAGGCTGAGCGTCTCCAGACCATCAACGTCGCGCTGCGCAACGAGCAGCAGGTCAGCCTCGATGCAAGCCAGGCCAAGACCACCTTTCTCACCACAATGAGCCATGAAATCCGCACCCCCCTCAATGCCGTCATCGGCCTCTCTGAGATGCTCTCTCTCCAGGCCGTTGCTCCGGAGAGCCGCAGCACTGCACAGCAGATCCAGCGGTCGGGGGGGCTGCTGCTGGGGCTGGTCAACAACGTGCTGGACATCTCCCGCATTGAGTCTGGAGAGCTGTCGCTGAGCACTGAGGCGTTCCAGATCCGGACGCTCTGTGAGGATGTGCGTGACCTCTTCTCTGTCTCTGCAGCCGGGTGCGGTGTCGCGCTGCTTCTGGAGGCTGATCACACCGACAGGCTGCTGATCGGCGATCGTCAGCGGCTGCAGCAGGTGCTCACCAACCTCGTCGGCAATGCCCTGAAGTTCACTGATCACGGGACGATCACCATCACCATGCAGACTGCGGCAGACGGCCCTCGACACCAGCGGCTGACCTTGTCCGTTCAGGACACCGGCGTCGGCATTCCTCAGCCCGACCAGGCGCGCATCTTTGCTGCGTTCGCTCAGGTCGAGGAGGGCCTCGGGCGCACTTACGGCGGCAGCGGCCTGGGCCTTGCGATCTCGTCGCGACTCATGGCGCTGATGGGCGGCACCCTCGCGCTGGCGTGGAGTGAGCGTGGGAAGGGCAGTCGGTTTGTCGCGACGGCTCGGCTGCTGGTCGCGGAAGCGGACACCCCTGTCGTGGAGGTTCCTGACACCATTCCGCCGGGGGCTCGGGTCTTGATCGTGGAAGACGAGCCCGTGAATCGCCAGGTGGTCTCGCTCATGCTGGAGTCGCTGGGGTGCGACTGCGAGGTGGCGGTCAACGGCGCAGAGGCTCTGGATAAGGTGGCTGCTATGACGCCTGATGTCATCATCATGGATCAGCAGATGCCAGTCATGGATGGCCTGACCGCCACCCGAGTCCTGCGCAGTCGTGGCGTGACGACTCCGATCATCGCCCTCACCGCGAATGTGTTCGCTGAGGACCGCAGGATGTGTCTCTCTGCGGGTATGGATGACTTTCTCACCAAGCCAATCAGCCTCCACCTTCTCCGGCAGACGCTCTCCACGCACCTCTCCCCGTCAGGCGACGAGCTGCCGGCCGGATAGCGCTGCCCGCATTGTGCGCACCCCACCGACAGCACACGCCAGGGTGCTCTGGCCGGGAAACACGGAGTCGCCGACGAGGTAGAGTCCTGGCAGGAACGCTCGGGGGAGCAGGCCCCGGTAGCTCGCCCATCCCGCTCGCCGGGGAATGCCGCCGACGAGGCCATCGGGGCGTCGGGTGAACCGGGCGAAGGTCCGAGGGCTGGCGGTCATCTCGGAGACCTCTCCTGCCGCCAGCTCTGGGGCATGCTGGGCAATGGTCTGCCGCATCTTCGCCTGGACTTCGTCGATGTAGCGGGACCGCTCGCGCTGATCGAGACGCTGGAGTCGCTGGACTGGGACGTGTGTGGAGGCGGTCATGGTCCGCAGTCCGTCCGGTGCCCGATCCCGCTCGTCCTGTCCGCTCAGCGAGCAGAAGACGTGGTTGCCCTCGATGAACGGAGCGTCTGGATCGCCGACCAGCTCCAGGTGGTATGGCTCGGGGTGGGTGTCGAGCCGAACGGTGCGGTAGAGCATCGCCGCACCCCAGCCTGACGCAACCTCTGTGGTGAGCCTGGCGAGGGCTTTGGGAGGCTCGGGGAGCAGGGCGGAGACCGCCTGGGGCAGGAGGTTGGCGATCACGAGGGGGGCGCGGAGGGTGGCACCGCGGGCCTGGATCTGCCACACCCCGCCGTCTCGAGACAGGCTGCGGACCCGACTGGAGAGCACCACTGTGCCGCCGAGCCCCTCGATGGCCCGCAGCATCGCCCAGGCCAGCTCTCCGATGCCGCCGCGCACATGGCCGGTTCCCCGAAAGGGGTAGTCCATGGTTGACATGGCGAAGGGGGCCTCCGCCTCATGGATGTTCGCCTGCACGGTGATCTGGCAGAGCGCGTTGAGGTAGTGGAGCAGCGGAGTGAAGGTGTGGAGATGGTGGCGCTGGAGCACCTCGAAGAGGGAGCGTCCGATGATTCGGGCGAGCGGCAGGTATTGGTGCAGGCGGCGGAGGTGCCAGCCGATGGCGGACCAGGACAGCGGCGGCAGCCGGGTGGGATCATCGAAGATCGGCCAGAGTGCTTCCGCGACCCGTCCCTGCTCGGCGAAAAATGCCCGGAGCCGATCGACGGGAGCCCCGGGCATGGCGCAGAAGGTGTCGATGAGCGTGTCGCGGTTTGCGGAGATGGGCAGGGTCATCTCCGGCGTGCGCAGCTCGATGGGGGTCGCGAGGTGGTCGAAGTGGACCGGGAGCGAGAGCCGAGCGCGCCACTGACCGAACAGGTTCCCTTCGTCGAGGCCGGAGAAGAGTGTGGCTCCGGCCTCGTACTGGATGCCGTCGCGGGTGAAGGTGCTCGCGCAGCCTCCGGGGTACTTGAGGGCCTCGATGATGGCAACGCGATGGCCCTGCTCTGCGGCTTCCAGTGCAGCGGCGAGTCCGCCGAAGCCGGCGCCGATGACGATGACGTCGTAGTCCTGCATCGGTGGTGGGCTAACGGGACTTCTGACGATGCCTACTGACAACCCGTCTCCAGGCCTGACGGACCGTACGCTTCACCGCGCCCGGCTCTCCGAGCACCACGTCGGACATGCCGCTTCGAGTGGCGCGGCCCGATAGCGACTGCTTCGGCACCACAGGATGAGGTTTCGTCGCCGGCCTTCTACAATCGAGAGCGCCCCGTGTCGGTGCTTGCCAGCGTGCAGCAGCCCGATCCCGGGGCGATGGCCCCAGTGGAACTGGTCTGCTGTGGAGCAGCCGGTCTGCCGGTGCTCCTCACAGCGGCGCCCCTCGAAGAACAGCTCTCCACCGGAGAACCCCCCGCCGAGGCATAGGTTGAGGGTGACCTCGCTGTCATCAACATGGAAGCCGAGGTCTCGGTCTCCGCCGCGCTGGTACTCGACGATGAAGCCATGGTGCGCATCCAGGTCTGCGCCGCCGACCTCTGGAAAGCACTCGGCGGCGAGGGGGGCGATGGCCTGAGTGAGCAGTGCATCGAGGGCCTCGGTCAGGCCCAGCTCCGAGAGAATCACCCCGTAGCGGTTCATCGAGTTGGGCGGCTCGAAGCGCTGTCCGGTCCGCGCCGTCCAGTCATCCAGCGCATCCAGCTCTGCCAGCAGGCGGCCACACCACTGCGCTGAGAGGATCGGGACCGCATAGATGTCCGGGTGGACCTCTTCGAGCAGCGCACCGAGCCCTGAGCCGCCGCTGAGCGCCGCGCGAAGGGCTGGGTCGAGGTCATCGACGGTGAGGGTCGCCAGGGCGGGGTCGGAGAGGCGGTAGGGCCCCGCCGGTGGACGAGGAGGAGACGCTGGGGTCGGTGGGGGGGCGCCACGGAGGCGCCGCAGCAGCCGCTGACGGAGTCCCATCGCCTACGAGAGCGCCATCACTGAGGCGCGGACTGCCTCGGCCATGTGGCGAAGGTCCTTCTCCCGAAGGTTGGGGTGCACCGGGATGTGCAGCAGCTCCTTGAACGCGCGCGCAGCGTTGGGACATGGGCTGCGGTACTCCGCGAACAGCTCGTGATCGGAGAGATCGGACATGTAGCCGACGGTGGTGTCGACCCCACGGGACCGAAGCTCCCGGGCGAGCCCGTCCCGATCCGCGTGGTGCGCGACGAAGCTCATGTAGATCGGCTCTGCATCCTCTGGGTAGGCCGGCACGGTGAGCCCGGGGACGTGGGCGAGGGCTTCATCCAGGGAGCGCCCGTTGCGGATCCGGGCGCCGTTGAGTCCCTCGATTCGGCCGAGCTGGCTGAGGCCGACCGCAGCCTGGACCGCGCGCGCGCGCCCGTTGGTCTGGTACTTCTTCGGGACCGCGTCGTAGCGACACTCCGCCTCACCAAACCGCTCGTGGATCGGATCCTTTCCGAGCTTGTTTCCGACCACGACCGCCGGGTGGACTGTCGCCCAGTAGACCTTGGGATGGGTCGCGACGAACATCGCGAGGCCGGTGACGACCTCCTTGGCGAGCTTGTTCTTGTCGCCGAAGTCTCCGGCGTCGATGGCAGCCCGAACGGAGTCGGCGACAGCCGCATCGTCCGTGGTGATCATCGCTCCAGAGAGGGTGGTGATGTTCTTGGTCAGTCCGAAGGTGTAGTAGGCGCAGTCGCCGAGGTTGCCGACCCGCTTGAGCTTGTAGCGGGCACCGGTGGACTGGGCGCAGTCCTCGATGACCTTGATGTTGTGCTTCTTCGCGATCGCGTTGATTGCGTCCATGTCACAGGGCGTGCCGAAGAGGTGGGTGGGCACCACAGCCTTCGTCCGCGGGGTGATCGCAGCCTCGAAGGCAGCCGGATCGATGACGTGGGTCTGCAGGCCGATGTCTGCGAACACCGGCTTTGCACCCGTCAGTGGAACCATCGCTGGGATCGCGAAGTAGGTCATCGCCGGAACGATGACCTCGTCTCCTTCGCCGATCCCCATCGCCTTGAGCAGCAGGTAGAAGCCGTATCGGGCGCTGGGGACCATGACCGCATGGTCCGCGCCGATATAGCGGGCGAACTCCGTCTCGAACTTCGCGACGATCTCGTCGTCCGGACCGTCACGGAGCAGGTACCGGGCGGATAGCAGGGCTTCTTTCGGAGAGAAGCTCGGAGAGAAGCGGGGGATTCGTCCAAATGGCATCGCGATGGCTCCTGGCAGGATCGATCAGCTAACCCGCATTATCCCCGCGAGGAGTCGGCTGCCCCAGGAGCACTGTTGCGGCCAGCAGTGCGCCGGCCCCTCGGGTCCGAGAAATCTGCCAGGTGTAGTCTTCATCCAGGCCCTCGGTCAGCGCCGCCAGCTCGTCGGTGTCGTATGCCCGGATGCACGACATGATGCCGTCGAATCCCACCATCAACGGCAGCAGCGGAAGGATGTAGGTCCACAGCAGCCGCTCCATCGAGGCGGGGCGAATCAGCGGGGTCAGGGCGAGCGTGAGGATCGAGAACGCGCCGAGCGACAGGGCCGTGGATACGCGGCGGTGCGGAATCTCGACGATGAGGATGGCCTGACGGCTGTCGTGGGCATCCTTCAGAATTCGCCGAGCGAGCGCGGGCGGGAAGTGGTGGAAGGCGTTGAAGATGGTGCGCAGCCCGGTGAGGCTCGCCGGCACGTCAGCAGCATCGACGGACGCGGCCTGAAAAGTGCAGCCCTCAGCGCGTGCGGCGCGTCGGAAGGCTTTGAGGTTGGGGTGGAGGTCGGTCAGGACGACGTCCGCAGACACGCCTCGGGCGGCCAGTCGTCGCCGCAGCGCCATCGGCGGGCCAGCAGCCCCAGAGCAGAGATCGACGATCTGGCCGTGCTCTCCCAGCACCTCCGCCAGAAGATCGAGCTGTGGCTCCAGGCACAGCGCATCTCCCAGCCGCTCTCCGACGGCCCCGGCGATGGAGAGGACGTCGGTCAGATAGTGCTTGAAGTGGGTCGGCACCCAGGGCAGATCGCCCAGCTCGAAGACTTGATGACGGGGCATGTTTCCTTATAGGTCGATCCAATGGGTTAGACCGCGTCCTCATCCCACGGAGTGACCATGGCGATCCTGCCCATCCTTGAGGCACCTCATCCGATCCTCGCGAAGAAGGCCCGTCCTGTCCGAGACGACGAGTTCACCCCGGCCCTGCGCCAGCTGCTCGCCGACATGGCTGAGACGATGTACGCCGCGCCCGGTGTCGGCCTCGCTGCACCCCAGGTTGGTGACAGCCGCCGCATCGTGGTCGCAGACCCGGGCAACCAGGAAGACGACGACGGCGACAAGCATCCCGACCTCCTGCTCATGGTCAATCCGGTCATCGCAGAGCGCAGCCGCGAGCTGATCACCTACGAGGAGTCCTGCCTCTCGGTGCCGGAGTATTACCTCGACGTCAAGCGCAGCCAGCGCATCCGCGTGACCTGGCAGGACGGCGAGGCCGCATCCCACGAGCGCTGGTTTGAAGAGTTCCCAGCCATCGTGCTTCAGCACGAGCTCGATCACCTCCAGGGGGTCACCCTGCTGGAGCACTCCAGTCGCCTCAAGCGAAGCCGCTACCTAGTCCGGCGTCGGAAGCGGGGGCGGGCATGAAGCCGACCCGAGAAGAAGCCGAAGAGGCCGTCCGTACCCTGCTGCGGTGGGCCGGCGATGATCCCGATCGAGAGGGCCTGAGGGGCACACCGGGTCGGGTGACCCGCGCCTACTCTGAATTCTTTGCGGGCTATGCACAGGATCCTGCCGACATCCTCAGCCGTACCTTCGACGAGATCGAGGGCTATGACGAGCTGATCGTGCTGCGCGACATCCGCCTGGAGAGCCACTGCGAGCACCACCTCTCGCCGATCATCGGCAAGGTCCACATCGGCTACCTGCCCGATCGGCGGGTGGTCGGCATCAGCAAGCTGGCCCGTGTGGTGGAGATCTACGCCCGCCGGATGCAGATCCAGGAGAAGCTGACGGTCCAGATCGCCGAGGCGATCCAGGACGTCCTCCAGCCTCGCGGCGTCGCAGTGGTGATCGACGCGACGCACCACTGCATGACCACTCGCGGAGTACACAAGACCGGGGTGAGCATGATCACCAGCCGGATGCTGGGGTTGTTTCAGACGGACGGTGGCCTGAAGCGAGAGTTTCTGGAGTTCATTCATCGGTAGGACCTGGACGCGCTGGTGGGGCCAGCGCGCCGGGGCCTTCCAGGCGATGACGGGCTGCCGGTCAGCCTGACGCCAGCCCCCTCGCGTCCATGACAGGGCCATCAGGAGACCCTGCGGGGGCTGGACGATGACTGGAGCAGGCAACCCGTTACGATGTGCCGCATGAACGCTCCCGTCACCTACCACGTCACGCCCTCCCATCCCGGCGCCCACATCTTCACCGTCTCGGTGACCGTGGCGCGCCCTGCTGCCACCCAGGTCTTCACCCTCCCCACGTGGATTCCCGGCTCCTACATGATCCGCGAGTTCTCTCAGCACCTCGTGCAGATCTCTGGCACCGATGCCAGCGGCCCGGTGGTCGTCAGCAAGGTCGACAAGCGCGCATGGTCGGTCACCGGAGCCACCGGCCCGCTGACCCTCACCTACGAGGTCTACGCCTGGGACCTCTCGGTTCGAAAGGCCCACCTCGATCAGACCCACGGCTTCTTCAACGGCACCTCCCTCTTCCTCTCCGCCGAGGGGTTCGCCGATCAGCCCCACGCCGTCACCCTCCACGCCCCAGCCGATCCGAAGTGCGCGGACTGGAAGGTTGCCACGACCCTGCCCCGGATCAGCGGCGGCCTGCACGACTTCGGGGACTTCCTTGCTGCGGACTACGACGAGCTGATCGACCACCCCGTCGAGCTGGGCACCTTCGAGTCGGTGGAGTTCGAGGTCTCAGGCGTGACCCACGAGATCGCGGTGACCGGAACCCACAGCGGCGATCTCGACCTCCTCGCGGCAGACAGCCAGGCCATCTGTGCTCACTTCTCCGAGATGTTCGGCGGCCTGCCGATGGAGCGCTACCTCTTTCAGCTCACCGTCGAGACCGCTGGCTATGGCGGCCTGGAGCACCGCGCCTCCACCGCGCTCATCCACCCCCGAGATGGACTCCCCCGCACCGGCCAGACCGAGCGCAGCGACGACTACATTGGCCTGCTCGGCCTCATCAGCCACGAGTACTTTCACCTCTGGAACGTCAAGCGCATCAAGCCTGAGGCGTTCCTGCCCTACGACCTCTCCACCGAGGGGTACACCACCCAGCTGTGGGCGTTCGAGGGCTTCACCTCCTACTTCGACGACCTCTGCCTGCTGCGCGCGGGGCTCATCGACACCAGCCAGTATCTCGGCCTCATCGGCAAGTCCGCGACCCGGGTGTACACCTCCGGCGGGCGGCACAAGCAGTCGGTCGCAGACTCCAGCTTCGATGCCTGGGTCAAGCTGTACCGCTCCGACGAGAACGCCGTCAACGCGATGATCAGCTACTACACCAAGGGGGCGCTGGTCGCCCTGGCGCTGGACCTGACCCTTCGCCTGCGGTCGGAGGGCCACGTGAGCCTCGACGACGTGATGCGCGCCCTCTGGCAGCGCCACGGCGCGCCGGGAATCGGCGTTCCGGAGGACGGCATCGAGGCGATCGCCGCTGAGCTGCTGGGAGAGGACCTCACCGCGTTCTTTGATCGTGCTGTGCGGGGCAAGCAGGACCTTGCGATGGCGGAGATTCTCGCGCCGTTCGCCGTCGCCTTTCGGCAGCGTCCCATGGAGTCCAAGACCGACAAGGGCGGCAAGGCCAGCAAGAAGGCCGTCGAGGTCCTGCGCAGCCGAGGCGACCTCCGCATTCGGGCGAAGTCCGCAGAGGGCGGCAGCAAGATCACCGGCGTGCTCGACGGCGGCGGGGCACAGGACGCCGGGCTGTCGGCGGGGGATGTGGTCATCGCCGTCGACGGCCTGAGGTGCGGCGGCAAGCTCATCGACATCTGTACGGAGCGCAAGCCCGGCGAGACGCTGACGCTGCATGCCTTCCGTCGCGGGGTGCTGATGATGTTCGAGGTTACCCTCCAGTCTCCGCCGGACTCAGTGGTCTACTTCGAGCTGCTCGAGGACGCCGACGAGGCGGCCCTGGCCCGCAGGAGGTCGTGGCTGGGCGCGTAGCGGTGACCACAGCAGCCCTCTGGGGGCGGCGCCTCCGCTTGTCTCAGGTCACGCCCCTCTGGCGTGGTCCGTGAAGCGGCAGCCCGCCTCCAGCAGCGCGGTGGCCGCCCGATCCCGATCGGCGGCACGGACCAGGATGAGGTCGGTGTCGTAGGTGGAGAGGGCGAAGATGCTCACCCCTGCCGCCGCCAGTGTGCCAGAGAGCTGGCTGAGGATGCCGACCAGCGAGAAGTCCAGCGGACCGACCACTGCCATCGCCAGCCAGCCTTCCTCGACCGCAGTTGCCCCGTCGGGGAGGTGCTCGGCGGCGATCACCAGCGACAGCTCCGCTTCGGTTCGGGTGAGGCTGAAGAAGGCGCTGGCCGGGATCGGAGGGAGGGGAGCGTCGGGAGGAAAGCGGGCAACCACGAGGGCTTCGGAGCGCCAGCGGAGGGTGAGCAGCATGATCTATCCGTTGGAGACGGGGGGCGGAGCATGCCGCCAGACCTCAGCGTCGGCGTCTCCAGAAGAGCAGGCCGACGGGCAGCAGCAGGGCAGCGGTGCCGGTGCCGCAGCCGCAGGTGGCGTCGTCGGGAGCGTTCGTGTCGGTCGGCTCAGCGGTGTCGGTCGGCTCGGCGGTGTCGGTTGATGTGCCAGAGTCGCCCGTGTCTTTGGGGTCTGCCCCCGGGCACGCTGCTCCCTTCACCCTGCCCTCGCAGGACCACCGAAACATCCGGGTCAGCTCACCCTCGGTGATGCTCACCAGGTTGCCGTCGTGATCGTATGCGATGGACTCCAGCTGGCCGCTCCGTGACTCGAACTGAACATCGGGCGGCGCGCTCCAGTGGGCAGCGGGGGCGGCTGGATCGGTGTGCCACTCCAGGATGCTGGCGTAGGTCCGCAGGACCAGGCGCTCCCCGGTGTCGTCCCAGTCCGCGCCGGTCACCAGGTAGTTGCCGAGCGTGTAGGCGTAGAGATCGAGCTCAGCGACTTGGCTCAGCTCGCCCTTTCCTGGCGTCGTCGGGAACGCCCAGATCTCGGCGGGAGCATTCGAGACCTTGGTGATGAGCTGGAGCTGATCGGTGCAGGGGTGGTAGACGAGAGCCTCAGAGTTCGCCGGCTCGCCGGGGTAGCTGACCTCCCAGGTGGCCTCGATGGAGAGGCTGATGTCGTCTTCTGTGGGCTCTGGAACGGCGTAGACGATGATGTGCTCGCGGTCCGTGCTGTTGTCGCCGATGTCGCCGATGAACAGGCAGCGCTTGTCGGTGAGCGGGCAGGGGCCGGCGGTGATGTCTTCCCAGTCATCGTGGGAGGCACCCAAGACCGACAGGGTGCGCAGCAGCTCGCCCTTGAGGTTGAAGACGTACAGCGCAGGGGCGCCTCCGGCGTCGTTGTGGGTCACCCAGACGTCCGGACGGGTGCGCAGCTCGACCAGCCCGGAGGCCTCATCGACGCTGGTATCGGTCAGCGGTGACAGCGTCTCTTCTTTGCCGTAGCTCTCACAGGTATCGGCCAGTGCTGCCGGCAGCAGGAAGATCACTTGAGCAGGACCTCGGGGGCGGCGTCGCCGTCGGGAACGCCGTCGGAGTCGGAGTCAATGACGAAGCGCACGACACCGGGCAGCGAGACGGTGGCTCCGTCAGGCTCCTCGCTGTGCGGCGGGAGGAGCTGGTTGGAGATGGCGGTGCCGGTGCTGTTGACGAGGACCGCAGCAAGCGAGACCGCAGCGCCGACCGGGATGCTGCCCTTTCCGCCGGGGTAGAGGCTCTCCCAGGGGACGAACATCTCCACGCCGCGCTCGGTGATCGCGCTGCCGGAGCTGCCAGAGATGCGCACGTCGTCGCCGAAGGAGATCGCGGCGGACAGCCACCACAGGTCATCCGGTGCGCCGTACTCCGTGGAGGTTCCCCGGATGCCGGCCAGCTCGGGGAGTCCAGCGTCGAGCTGGCTGAACTTTCCGCCGAGGGTGAGCACCGCCATGTCTGCGCCGAAGCCCTCGACGGGGGGAGCGGTCAGCGCGACGTTGGAGAGGATGCTCTCCAGGGTTCCGTTGTTGTCACTGAAGGCGCCGGAGAGGCTGTCGGTGCCGGTGCCTTGCCCCGGATCGTGATCGATGAGCACCATCACCGCGTTGTTGTCCCACTCAAACAGCCCCTCGACTCCGATGAACAGTCCGTCGCTGCTGACATCGAGGGTGAGGGCATCGAGCTGGTTGAAGCCGCTGCCGAAGTCGGTGATCTGTTGCTGCTCGCTGGCGCGCCAGCGGTGATCGGAGAGCATGCCGTCAGGCAGGAGCGGAACCTCGGGGGGAACCACCGCGCGCGCCTCAAGGTGGGCGCTGACCGTGGCGTGGATCCAGGGGTGGTGGATGGACTGCCCGTCGAAGACCTCTGCACCGGCTCCGGTCGCGTGCAGGGCGATGGCGGCGTTGGAGTGCTCTCGGCTGCGCCAGGCAACCTCAGAGTACTCTCCGATGGCGCCGGGCTTGAGGAGCTCGAGGCCGCCGGTCTCGTGGTCTGCGGTGACGATGAGCAGGGCGTTGTCCTGCTCGGCAAGCCAGGTGTGGACCAGCTCGACGGTCGCATCGAACGCCAGGGTCTCGTCGATCATCCGGGCCAGCTCGTTGCTGTGTCCCGCCATGTCGATGCGGGCACCCTCGATCATCAAGAAGAAGCCGTCCTCGTCCTGGTCGAGCCGGTCGAGGGCGGCCTGGGTCATCTCCTGGAGGGTTGGCTCCTGGGTGTCCTCGGGCCGGTCGAGCATGTAGGTGAGGTGGCTGGTGGCGAACAGGCCGAACAGACAGCCGGCGGAGGTCGGATCGTCGGCTAGCAGGGCATCGCGGTCATAGAGGACCGAGCAGCCGGCAGCCTCCAGCGGCTTGATCAGCCCGCCGTCCTCCCGCTGAGACCCCTCACCAGCGGGCAGATAGTGCGCCGCGCCGCCCCCGAGCAGGACGTCGGGCAGCAGCGCGAACTGATCGTTTGCGATCGCGATGCCGTTGCTGCGGCTGAGCTCGTGGGCGGTGAACGCGGCGGGGGTGGCGTGGGTGACCTCTGCGGTGGTCACCACTCCGACCGCCAGGCCCAGCGAGCGGGCCAGCTCGGTGAGGCTCTCGACCTCTTGGGCCTCGCGATCTTGTCCGATGACCCCGTTCCAGGTGAACTGGCCGGTCGCCATGGCGGAGGCGGAGGCGGCGGAGTCGGTCACGCCAGAGAGGCTCGCGGTGCTCACCTCGCTGCGGTAGGGCAGGCTCTCCAAGAACAGCTTGCCGGTCTCGCCGTGGGCATAGAGGCTGGTGGTGTCTCGCTGGCCGACGCCCATTCCGTCCCCGATCATCACGATGACGATCGGCTTGTCGGCCTTCTGGGGAGGCCCGGAGTCCGAGGCTTTGCCAGAGTCACCGGTCGCGATGGTGTCGGTGTCCGGCTCGGGGGCGGTGGCGCCTTGGGTGTCAGAGTCGGGCTCGCTGGTCTCGGTAGACGGGGTGCAGCCGGTGACGATGAGCAGGGGGATCAGCATCCCGACACTCTACCGCTTGCCCGCAGGATCGTACACTTCTGGCTCGGACTACGGCATCAGGCGCAGGAGCTCGTCGGAGAACTGGCTTGCGAGCAGAACTGCACCGAGCAGCCCGCCCATGCCGCTGAGCAGGACGAGGGCCGAGGAGAGCGCGAGGGTGACCCGCCGTCGCTGCCGTCGGGCGACCACATAGTCGGGATGGGCACGGGCCTGCTGGCGAAGGCCTGGGACGGCGTCAGCGGCGAGGGTGCGCAGGGCGCGGACGGGGAGATCGTCTCGGTCGAGCAGGGTCTGTCGGACGGTGTCCTCGAAGTGTCCGGCGAGCTGTGTGGCTGCGGCGTGGGGAAGCTCCGGGAGGGCTGCGATGTGGCGGGCGATCCGAGCCGTCTGGCTCGGAACAGCCATCGCGGTGAGGAGGGCATCGGGCAGGACGGGACGGGAGAGCAGCGCAAGCAGGACGGTCTCGTCGGACTCCAGGGCGACCATGGCACACAGCGCGGCATCGGGGGTGCCCTCGGCCTGCGCGACGGCGATGCGAACGATCAGGGCTGGATCCTCAGCGAGCCGGGAGAGGGCATCGGGAGGGGTATGCCGGGAGGCGGCGAGGGCGGCTCGAACCGATGGCTCGGCATCGAGGAGCAGCCGAGAGTGGGCGGCGCGACAGTCGACGACGGCCGCCCGCACGGTCGGGTCGGGATCCGCCGCGAGGGGCAGACGCAGGGAGACGGCGGCGGCCGGGTTGCCGGCAACAGCAGCCCGAACTGAGGGGGCTGGGTGTGCGGCGAGGAGGGGCCAGAGCGCGGGATCGAGGCTGGTGGTCATTGCCAGGGCACGGGCAGACGCTGGGCTCTCCAGGCTGAGCGCGCGCCGATCGGCGGCGGTGAGGCGGCTGACCACGGTGATCGAGACGGCATCTTCGACGGGGTGAAGTGCCCGCCACAGGTCGTCGGGGAGGTAGTTGGCGGCCTGGCAGCGTCCGCAGTCTTCTACTCGTCGTCTTCCATCGGCGCTCATCGCGCTGCCGCATCCCATGCAGGCGAACAGGACCGGGGAGGCTGCCGCTGGCGGTCCCTGCTCGGAGACAATGAAGACGGCGCCCGGGACGAGGCGAGCGGTGAGGGCATCGGCAGCGCGGACCGAGATGTGCTCCCCGCAGGCGCAGCGCAGCCCTCCGGACGGCACCGCGTCGGCGAGGGCGGCCAGCGCGACGGGGCGCTGACACGCGCGACAGCATGGGGGCTGGTGAGAGAGCGCACCCTCAGACGGGCGGCCCCCCAGGAGGATGGCCGCGACGGCGGCGCGGGGCAGCTTCTCTCGCCAGGCATCCTCCGTCAGCGGGGTGTCGTGTCCGCAGGCCACGCAGCAGGTCCGATCGCAGAGGGTGCGAAGGGGCAGCGCACGCTGGCAGCGGACGCAGGGATGGGTCAGGCGGAAGGTGAGCGCGGTCATGCTGGACTCGGGGTGGGCGTGAGCGAGCAAGCCCACCGCCAGCGAGTGACGATGGGCCAGTAGTGGGGGCGGCAGCGCTGGGGTGAGCCGGTCTTGTCTGTGGCCGCTCACCCCAGAGCGCTCTGACTTAGAAGTAGAAGTTCAGTCCCGCCGTTCCCTGCACTGCGCCGGGGGCGCTCACGTCGTCCTGCGTCACGTTCAGGTAGTTGATGTACCGGCCCTCGAAGTTCAGCGCTGCGCTGTCGCCGAGCGCCAGCTCAAGGCCGAGGCCAGCGTGGGGTCCGAAGAGGGTGTCATCAGCCTGGGCGACCTCCTGGCGGAAGGTCTCGCCGTTGTAGTAGTTGTCGGTGATCGTGCGGTTGTTCCAGGTCAGGCCGAGGGTGGCGTAGGGGCTCACCCGGGTCCAGGGGAAGGCATAGACCTGCACCGAGGTCTGCAGCGGATTGTTGATGCGCTCGGTGTTGTCTTCGAAGTTCTGGCTGTGGTGCTCGTAGGCGACCTCGAGCCCGATTGACTCGACCGGACGGAACCGCGCGGTCAGACCGACACCCATGTCAGAGTAGCCGCCGCCGCCGAGGTACTCGGTCCCGTAGGTGCCGCCGCGGAGTCCGAAGGCGATGTCTCCGTCACGGTTCACTGCGCGGGTGGGCTTGGTCGTGGACTGGCTGCTGCTGGCGCCGCTGGCGCTTCGGTTGACGACCACCACGTTGTGGCGGCGCGGGGGCGGGTTGTAGTAGAAGACCCCGGCACCCCAGTAGCGCGGTGAGTAGCGCGGGACGCCCTTGAGGTGGTAGCGGTGGTAGCTCGGGGTCCAGCGCTTCGGGGCCCAGCTCGCGTGGTAGACGCTGTGCGAGGGGCGGCTCGAGGGACGACTGGAGCTGGGACGTGTGACCGGGCGGGAGCTGTTGGCGGCTGCGGCATGCGAGGCGCTGGAGCTGTTTGGTCGGCTGCTGGAGCTGCTTGGTCGGCTGCTTGGGCTCGCTGCTGGTCGGCTGCTTGGGCTCGCTGCCGGTCGGCTGCTTGGGCTCGCTGCCGGTCGGCTGCTTGGGCTCGCTGCCGGACG
>JAQXDW010000123.1 GCA_029251165.1 Myxococcota bacterium | reverse complement strand
GGTCGGCTGCTTGGGCTCGCTGCCGGACGGCTGCTTGGGCTCGCTGCTGGTCGGCTGCTTGGGCTTGCTGCCGGACGGCTGCTGGAGCTGCTGGGTCGGCTGCTGCTGCGAGCGGAGGACTTGCCGCTGCTGCGACCCTTCCCGCCGCGCTTCTCAGCGACCTCACCTTCTGCGGCATCGAGGGTGATTGCCTCAGCGGTTGCGTCGACAGCCGGCTTGTCGTCGGCGGTCTCTGCGAGTGCGACAGAGGTGGAGGAGAAGAGGAATCCGGCGAGGAGCAGATGACGGGTCATGGGGGCAACCTCCATAGAGTTGATTGTCCTGATGGACGCCGACTCTCGGCTGACATTCAAAAAAAGATCATTCTCACTGGATTGTTGCGATCTCGGGGCGGACTCTGCGGTGCTCTTTCTGACGCCTGTTTCTTCGACTGGGCACGTCTTGTGGGCGGTGCATGGAGCGTCATCCCTGGACTCCAGCGCCGATTTCTCCTGCCGTTGGTGCACGCCGCTGTGAGCAGCTCTCCTGCCGGTGAGCAGCGTTGCGTTTCACCCGCTTAGGAGAGGCTTTCTCATCAGGTTGTTGCGGCACGCCTGTCACCGCGCCGCGGACTACAGCTCCGCAGCGAGCTTCGCACCCTCCAGAATCGCCCGCCGTGCATCGAGCTCTCCCGCCTTCTGCGCGCCACCGATCAGGTGCACCGCCACTCCGGCATCCTGTAGCGGCTTCTGCAGCGCGCGCTGCGGCTCCTGTCCGGCACAGACAATGATGTTGTCGACCGCCAGCGTCTCTGGGGTCCCGTCCACGATCAGGTGCAGCCCAGCATCATCGATCCGCTCATACTGCACGCTGCTGAGCATGCGGACGCTCCGGTTCTTCATCGTTGCCCGATGAATCCACCCCGTCGTCTTCCCCAGTCGGGCTCCGAGCTTGCCGCTGGAGCGCTGGATGAGGGTGACCTGACGGGCCGGCGTCACCCGCTCCGGCTCCTGGAGGCCTCCGCGGGTTGTGTGCTCCACATCGATTCCCCACTCCGACAGGAACGCCTCCAGGGGCGGGGCCTCGACGTGGACATGGGTGAGGTACTCGGCGACATCAAAGCCGATGCCGCCTGCCCCGACGATGGCGACCTGCGCACCGACCTCGGCCGTGCCTGTCAGCACGTCGATGTAGGAGAGCACGCTGGCGTGATCGATCCCGGGAATGCTCGGGGTCCGGGGCTGGACACCGGTCGCGAGGATCACATGGTCGAAGCCGGCCTTGAGGTCCTCGGCGGAGACCCGGGTGTTGAGCCTGACGGTGACGCCGGTCAGCTCGATCTGGCGAGTGAAGTAGCGGAGGGTCTCGTTGAACTCCTCCTTGCCCGGCACCGCCTTCGCCATGTTGAGCTGCCCGCCGATGCGGTCTGCGGCGTCAAACAGGGTGACGGTGTGGCCCCGACCGGCGGCGGTGGTGGCGAAGGACAGCCCCGCCGGACCGGCACCGACGACCGCGATGGTCTTTGCGACGGCGGTCGGGGTGACCGACTGCTCGGTCTCGTAGCAGGCCCAGGGGTTGACCAGACAGCTCGCCCGGCGGTTCTGGAACACGTAGTCGAGGCAGGCCTGGTTGCAGCCGATGCAGGTGTTGATCTCGTCGGCGCGGTCCTGCTGTGCCTTGACCACGAAGTCCGGGTCCGCCAGCAGCGGGCGGGCCATCGAGATCATGTCGGCATCGCCAGCGGCCAGGATGTCGTCAGCGACCTCGGGGGTGTTGATCCGGTTGGAGGTCACCAGCGGGATGGAGACCTCTGTGCGCAGCTTGCGGGTGACCCAGGTGAACGCCCCGCGGGGAACCATGGTGGCGATGGTCGGGATCCGCGCCTCGTGCCACCCGATGCCGGTGTTGATGATGCTCGCACCGGCCGCCTCGATGGCCTTCGCGAGCTGCACGACCTCCTCCCAGGTGCTGCCGTCGGGCACGAGGTCGAGCATCGAGAGGCGGTAGATGATGATGAAGTCCTCGCCGACCGCCTCGCGGGTCCGCTTGACGATCTCGACGGGGAACTGGATGCGGCTCCCGTAGTCCCCGCCCCACTTGTCGGTGCGCTGGTTGGTGTGGCGGACGATGAACTGGTTGATCAGGTAGCCCTCGCTGCCCATGATCTCGACCCCGTCGTAGCCCGCGTCCTTGGCAAGCTTCGCGCACTTCGCGAAGTCGTTGATCGTCGACTCCACCGCCCGACTCGACAGCGCCCGTGGCGTGAACATGCTGATCGGCGACTTGATCTTGCTCGGCGCGACGCAGAACGGGTGGTAGCCGTAGCGCCCTGCGTGGAGGATCTGCATCGCGATCCGGCCACCCTCGGCATGCACGGCGCTGGTGATCTTGCGGTGCCGGCCGACCTCTCTGCGGCTGGAGAGCTTGGCGGCGAACGGCTTGAGCCAGCCGGATCGGTTGGGTGCGATCCCGCCGGTGACGATGAGCCCGACCCCGCCCTTTGCCCGCGCGGCGAAGTAGGCCGCCAGCTTGCTGCCGTCTCCCTCTTCCTCAAGACCGACATGCATCGAGCCCATCAGGACCCGGTTCTTCAGGGTGACGTGGCCGAGGTCGAGGGGCGCGAGGAGATGGGAGTAGGTCATCGAGGCTGCCGGTGCTGAGGTGATGCCGCCTCCTAACCGCTATCCCCGCCCGAAACCGCGCTTGATCTTGTCGATTGTTTCCACCAGGACTGTGTAGACCCGGGCAGAGTCCGCCCGGCGCACAAGCACCAGCCGTCGGCCCTCGAGCTCGATCTCACGTCCGATCTCCAGGGTCAGCTCCTGGCCGCTCAGCATGCGGGCGGTGATGCGGGCGGTGGGGTCAAGGAGTCCCGCCTGCTGGAGTGGTATGTCGGCGATGCTGATGCCGCGAAGCTCTCGCAGGGTGTTGACGGCGAAGTAGACCTGCTTGAGGTCGAGGTCGACGTTCTCGGGCTGCAGGACTGCCCAGTTGGCGCCGTCTGCCTGCTGCTGGAGGATGACCCGGCTGGTGCCGGCTTCCAGGGAGAGGGTGTCGACTTCCTGTCGAGCGAAGGCGAAGATGGTGAGGTCCTGGAAGGCTTCTTTCTTCTGGAGCGCGAGATCGAGGCGGCTGGCGGAGACCTGGAAGGCCTCGGCGCCGACCTGGACGAACCCGGCGGTCTCCTGGCGGCGGCTGCTGACGATCATCTGGCGGGTGGTGCCGTCGTCGAGGGTGACGGTGATGGTGCCTCGGGGCTGCTCGAAGGCGCCTGGGAAGTTCTCTCCGAGCAGTCCGCCGGCCCGCAGCATGCCCATCGCCCGCACCATGGCCTCCACCCGGTACTGATCGATCTGCCACGGCACCGCTGGATCGAGGCTCCAGGCACCCGGAGTCGGCACGCCGGCCTCGTCGACTCCCGGTGAGTCTCCACGGACAAGGCGAATCAGCTCCTCGCCGGGCTGGTCGATCTCGAAGACGGTCGCGGTGGTGTGCTCGTAGTCGAGCAGCACCCGGTTTCGCCATGCGATCGGCGGCATGTCGTAGCTGTGTCGGCCGCCGACCCGCATCCGGTACACCGCATCGTCGCCGGACAGCCGCACGAAGCTGGCCCCGCCCGGCGCGTCGAGTCCGACCGTGAAGCTGGCCGCCGGGGCCTCGCCGTCGAGCCAGAACTCCGCGACGATGCCGTTGCTGGTGTCGAGGCTGTACTCGTCGAGGTTGCCGGTATCCACTCGGACATCGGCGGTGACATCCTTGCGGAAGGTGGCCAGGAGGTTGCGCATCAGCGCCTGGTCTGCGCGCGCCTCGTACGGCGCGGTGACCATCCACACGCCGTCTTCCTGGACCAGGATGGTCTTGTCGGCGGCGGAGGAGACTTCGATGCGGGTGACGTCGCCCGGCGGCATCGCCGGCAGCGCCGGCAGGGCATCGTCGATGGTGTAGGAGCTGCCGGTGTCCAGCAGATTCAGGCCGAGCAGCGCGACGGTGACCGCCAGCAGCAGGAGGGTCTTGCGGGTCAGCATCATGACCGCCTCCGTGCGATGAGCCGTCCGATCCCCAGCAGCAGGAGCAGCACCGGCCCCAGCAGCAGGTTGATCAGCTTGTACTTCCGAGACTCGTCGGGCTCCAGGGGCTCCAGAGACGGCAGCTTGACGGTCTTGGAGCGAATGCCGATGAGCGACTCATCCTGGAGCATCCAGTCGGTGAGGTTGAGCATAAACGGGAGGTTGTTCGCCACGAAGTCTGCGGAGCCCGAGACGATGAGCCGCGCATCTGCGCCCTGTCGGAGTCGGGCCGCGGGGTTGTCTGGAACAGGCTCCTCACCGGGGGCGAGGTTGGCGGGGGGGATGTCCTTGTCGGCGAAGTAGGATGCCCACTGACCGGTCAGGCTGATGAGCAGCGGGAAGCTGCCCTGCTCCTCGCCCGGGGCCAGCCGGGTGTAGGCGTTGGGATCGATGGTGCGCACGCCCTTGATTCGGCCAGAGGTGTCTGAGGATGCCGCGAGGACGTCGGCGGTGATGTCGGGGGGCATGGGCTCGGCGAGGGTCAGGGAGCTGACGAACGGGAAGAGCATGTTGTCCAGCCCCTTGACCACCGGGCTGCTCTCGGAGAGCGCGGTGGCCTTGGGGATGAGCGGGTAGTTGATCTCGGTCTGCCGGATGACCTTGCCCTGCCGGACCGGGAAGCCCATCTTGCCGTTGCGCACGCGGTCGACCACCGAGTCGCGGTTGACCTGGACCCCGTAGCTGCCGACCAGGGCCTCGAGGCCGTGGTAGATGTTGATCGGCTTCATGGTGCGGAGGTTCGGGCGGGTGCTCGTCAGGAACATCGCCAGGGAGCCGCCGCGCATGAGGTACTGGTCGAGGTGGTAGAGGGCCCGGTCAGAGACCGGACGCTGCGGACCGATGACAAACAGGGCGTCGACTTCTGGCGGGACGCCGGCGGTGCCGTCGATGCTGACGGCGGTCAGGTCATAGTCCTCGACCAGCCGACCTCGGAGGCTCTGGACCGGGCCGGAGGCGGTGAGAAGATCGGGCTCGCCGTGACCGGTGACGTAGCCGATGGTCTTGCGGTCTTCCTCAGAGACCAGCGCCCGGATGGCGCGGGCGAGGTCGTACTCCAGGGAGTCGGTCTGGGTGATCGCTGGGATCACCTCCTGGCGGTCGCCGTAGACCAGGGCCACGCCCATGTAGACCCGCTTCAGCTCGCTGACGTTGGCGGACTTGTAGCGGTACTGGACCGGCTGCACGCCGAACCGACGCGCCTCCTCCTCCAGCTCCTTGTAGCCGGTGGGATCCTTGACGCTGATCTCCATCAGTCCGCCGCTGTAGGCCCGCATCTCCTCCAGCTTGTCGATGGTGACCTGCTGGTGGTTGTTGTAGGGCGGCTGGAGGCCGGAGGTGAAGTAGACCCGGGCGTACAGGGGCTTGTCGACCTTGTACATCAGCGCCCGGGTGACCAGATCGAGGCTGTAGCGCTTGTCGGTGGTGAGGTCGATCCGGAAGAACCGGTCGGCTGCCCAGGTGTTCGCCAGGACCACGATCGCGAGCACGAGTCCGAGCTGGACCCAGGCGTTCAGCAGCAGCGAGCGACGTGTGTGAGATCCGCTCATGCTTACTCCAGCCGTCGGCGTTCGAGGGAGAAGACTGCCAGGTGCAGGAACAGGGCGATCACCGAGCCGTAGAACAGCAGGTTGCGGGAGTCGATGACCCCTCGCGAGAGGTTGTTGAAGTGGTACTCAAACGACAGGTACTGCACCATCGGCAGCAGCGCAGCGGGCACCTGCTCCAGGGCGTAGCCGGAGGCGAACGGAACCAGGCAGATGACCAGAGCGATGAGGAAGGCGACCACTTGATTTCGGGTCATGGTCGAGGCGGCGGTGCCGATGGCGGTGAAGCTCGCGCCGAGCAGGAACAGTCCGAGGTAGCCCCCGGCGACCGGCCCGAGGTCGATGTCAGAGAGCTGCGCGAGCGTGAACGGGTAGGTCAAGGTCAGCAGCAGCGCGCCGGTCATCAAGGCCAGGGCGGCGAGGAACTTGCCGAGCACCACCTCTGCGTCTGTGATCGGGAGGGTGGAGAGCATCTCGATGCTGCCCGTCCGCCGCTCCTCCGCGAACAGCCGCATGGTCACCGCAGGGATGAGCAGCAGGAAGAAGACCGCCGACCAGAAGAACACCGGGCGCATGCTCGCCACGCCAGAAGCGAGGATGTCCTGGAAGTACAGAGAAAATCCGCCGACGAGCACCAGGAAGACCGGCACGACGATGTAGGCCAGCGGCGAGTCGAAGTAGCCGGAGAATTCCCGCCGGAAGATGGTCAGGACGTTGTTCATAGGCGGGGCCTGTATTCCACAGTCAGGTGTCGATCCAGGGAAGCGACGGGAGGGAGACGTTCAGCGCGTGCGCGACCCGCTTCGCCGAGAGGTAGCCGGAGGACATCGCGCCGACGACGCCGTGGCCCGCTCGGGTGGAGGCTCCGCAGAGGTAGAGGCCGGGGAGGGGACCTCGGAAGCTGGGGCGCTTTGCCAGGAACTGGTCGGGGGTGCAGGCGATTCCGTAGCCGGTGCCGCCGCTGGCCCGGGTGTAGCGGGTGTGGGTGACGGGCGTGGCCGACTCCGCGAAGCAGATGCGATCCCGTGTGCCGGGGAAGACGTCCTCCAGGCGGCCGATGAGGTCCTCCTGGATGCGGGCCTTGAGCGACTCGTAGTGCTCGGTATTTCGATACTTTCGGGAGTACAGGTCCGCCTCGCTGGTGCCCCACTGGCGGAAGTCTCCGGTGACGATCGACATGACCTCGACGCTGGTCACACCGGCAGGCGCGTGGTGGGCGGCATGCTCGGGATCTTTGTGGGTGGCGGAGGTGATGTAGGCGCAGGAGGTACGCGGCGCACCAGACTCGGTCGCCGCGTAGAGGGCCTCGAAGTCGTGGGTGTCGAACTGCCAGGTGTTGCGCGCGCCCAGCTCAGGGACCTCACCGGTCACACCAAGGAAGGTCATGAACAGCGCGGCGGGCAGGGTGTGGTCGGTGGTCTTCTGGACCAGCGCGTCGGGAAGGTGCTCTGCTCCGACCAGCTCCAGCAGGGTGCGCTGGTAGTCCGCACCCGACAGCACGGTCTTTGCGCGGATCTGCCGGGGAGGCTCTCCCCGCTGTGGGGCCAGCTCGATGCCGACGGCTCGGCCCTCTTCGATGATCACCTTCTCCACGCGCTGGCGCAGGTAGATCCCGCCGCCGGCCGCCTCCAGGCGCTCCGCGAGCACATCGGCGATGACCTGCCCGCCGCCCTTGGGGTAGTACGCTCCCCGCAGGTAGTGGTTGGAGAGCCCGCCGTGGAGCAGCGCGGAGACCTTGGAGGGGGGCAGGGCGTAGTCGCCGTTCTGGCCGGCGAGGACCGCACGCAGCAGCGGGTTTCGTGTGCAGTCATCGAGGACCTGGGCGAGCGTGGCGGTCTGGTAGCGCGCGACCATCCGGCCGCCGGTCACCACCTTCCACACCACCCCGGCTGTGGTCTTGCCGCCGGTGCGGTCGGTCATCCGGGCCACCTGGTCCAGCTCGATGAGGAACCGGATGTAGCGGTTGATGCCCTTCTTCTCTGCGGGAAAAGCCGCGAGGAGCCGCTGCCGGAGCGCCTCGTGTCCGACGGGGATGGCGAAGCGGAGGTCAGGGAAGATGAGCTGGTCGAAGCCGTCGGGATCGAGTGCGGCGAAGTCGACCGAGGCCCCCACCCCCCGCAGCAGCGTGGGGATCATGCCGTCTTCGCCGCAGTCTCCGACGTAGTGGAGTCCGACGTCGAAGTGGTAGCGGGCGTCCTTGCGGCCCCGGCGGAACTGGGTGACGCAGCCTCCAGCGACGTAGTGGCCGTCAAAGCAGGCCACCGACAGCCCCTGCGCGGCGAGGTACGCCCCGGCGGTCAGGCTGCTGGGACCAGCCCCGATGATCGCGACATCGACACTGTCGGGAGGCGTGGCCTTGACCCGAGCGGCGGTGGCAGCAGTGGGGTCGCTCATTCTTCCTCCAGCACGCCCTCTAAGAGCGTCACGATCAGGGCATCCCGAGGCAGCAGCCCGCGGACTTCGTCTTCGGCCGATGCGTAGTGATACCGCAGCCGCCACGCGCTCGCTGAGGAGGTGATCACTTCCACCGGCTCTCCCGGTCGCAGCGACGTATCTGCGGACAGCTGCTTGGAGATCTCGCCGGTCTCTGGGTCGAGGACGAGCGCGAACAGGCGACCGATGCGATGGATCGTGTGCCAGCCGTCGGCATCGCGGACCTCCAGGGTGAGGTGGCGGAACAGGTCACCGGTCGGCAGGTGGTGGCCGACATCGACGCTCTCCAGGCAGAACACGACCGCCCCGCCCGCGCGCCAGGCATCCACGGAGACGGAGCTGCGCAGGAAGGTCACGTCGTGCGCGCCCCGGAACACATGGCGTCCGTCGGGCATGTGGCAGCTCTGGCAGGTGCGCTCCTCGCCCGTCTGTGCCGACCAGTTCTGCCACTCGGTGAACGTGTGCTGCATCGGCACGTCGGTGAAGGAGATCACGCCGCCGTGCCCCTCGGGCATGTAAAACTCGTGGCAGCCCGCACAGAACGACGACTCCTGCAGGCTTGGGTCGCTGGCGACCGGATGTGCTGCGCCCGTGCCGTTTCCGGGACCGACCAGCCGACCGTTGCGCCAGTGGCAGGTCGCGCAGCTCACGCCCTCGGCCGCGTGAGGCTCCGGCAGCTTGTCGGGCAGCGGGGCGTTGATCCGAGGGTGCTGGGCGGTGTACCAGTCGCGGTTGGCGAGGACCTCGGCGGTCTGCTCGGCGAGCGGAGCATGGCAGTAGACGCAGAAGTCTTTCTGCTCGACGAGGTAGCCGGTCTGGAAGACGTCGTTGGTCCAGGCAGAGCGATGTCGGGAAGCGGCCCAGTCGGCGTGCTGCTGTGCGTGGCAGTCCGCGCAGCGATCGGAGGCGATGTGCAGCGGCTCACCGTCTCGGAGGGTCAGCGGCGCGAGGTGGTCTTCGAAGCCCCAGTCGGTCACCGCAGGTGCTTCGGCAGGCGGCGGCTCGGCCAGCGCCGCAGCGATCAAGATCGCGAGCACATCAGCTGCCGACGTAGCGGCTCATCTGAGCGGAGCGCTCTTTCTCGTCACCATCGCGGTATTCCTCGAGCGACTTCTCCTCGATGACGGAGATCTGCCCGTCTGTGCGGACGAACGTGTAGAGCGTCTCGTGCTGCTCCAGGGAGATGCCTTCTGCATCGCCGGTGCGAACGCTGTAGACCCACTGCAGCTCGCCAGCAGGGGTGTAGGCGGCGACGTAGTCGACTCGGTTCTCGTAGGTGCCGCGCCCGGTCTCGACCTGCTTTTCCCAGAAGTAGACGAGGCTGAGGCTGCCGGACGACGTGCGGCTGACCTTGTAGTTGCTCCGCCACACCTCGAAGCTCCACATCTCATAGACCTCACCCTCGAATTCATCGGTCTCCCCCTGGCGCTCGTGGAGACCGGTGGGCTCGCCGGTCGGGGTGAAGGTGAGGGCGTCGGGGATGAACAGCGGGAGGAGGCCGCTGTTGAGGTGGATGCCGTCGGGGAAGGCGGTCACCGAGCGAGACGCAGCGAGAGACTGCCACTCCTCTTCGGCCGTCATCTCCGCCATTGCCTCGCGGGGGCCGATCATCGCCGAATCGACCACGGCGTCGGTGACGTCGGTCTGGGTGCTGGTGAGCTGGGTGGCGGCGAACGGGTAGGAGCCGGGCTTGGCTGCGAAGAACTTCGCGGTCTCGACTCGCTCCGAGACCCACGCCATGAGCTTCGTGTGCCGGGCCTCTTCCTGGGCGACATTGTAAGCAATCTCAGAGTCGACGAAGACCTCAATGTCGGAGATGCAGGTGTCCTGGTACTTGCTGCCTGGGTAGACCGAGACGATCTCCAAGGAGACGCTGCTGAGCCCAAAGCCATCGGGCAGCTCGACCTCGACCTCCTGCCAGCCCGTCTTGTAGGGGAGGGTGCTCTCCGTGCTGGCTGCGCGGTTGCTGGACCAGGCGGTGATCTTGACCTCCTTGGGCACGGCGTTGGCGGTGAAGAGGTTCTCGGTCTTCTGGTAGCCGTTTCGAATCCGCAGCTTGACGGCCTTTGCGCTCTTGAGGGTGGACAGCGGGATGGTGATGGACTCGTGCTCGCCGTTGCCGTCGACGCCCTCCACCCAGGCGGTCTTTGGATCCCCATCGAGGACGTAGCTGGGATGGTAGTTCTCGTTGTATTTGTTCCAGTCACTCTTGAGGAACGAGCTCGCCTGAGCATGATCGGCGCGGAGCTGATTCCACCGCTTGTCCGCAGCGGGAGCGTCGGTCGGGGGCGGAGCGGCCGCGTCGACAGGCAGGGGAGTCGAGGGTGCGGCGGGCGCGGCTGGTGCAGCAGGCGCAGCGGGCTCGGATGAGGCGGGCTCGGAGTCACAGGCGAGCAGGGTCAGCAGGGTGATCAACATTGAGAACTCCAGGCAGTGGCCGTTGACGAACCTTAGCGTCTGGTGCGGACTTCGGTCGCTCTTGTCTGGTCGAGGATTGTAAAACCTCAGCCCCGATATAGTGATGTCATGCTCACGCTTCTCTGCACTCTCGCCCACGCCGGTCCCGCGTCCGCCACCATTGCCACCGTCCTCGACGGTGACTCGTTCGTCCTCGACTCTGGTGAGCACATCCAGCTTCGCGGCGTGGTCGCGCCGAGTGCCAGAGAGGACTACGGGATCGAGGCGCGAGAGCTGGTGCGGGTGCTGGTCGGAGAGGGCGAGGTCTTCCTGACATATCCGGAGGACGAGGGGCCGAAGCGCGCGAGCGTTCAGACGCTGGAGGGCGATCTCGCGTCGAGCCTGCTGGAGCAGGGGTTCGCGTACCTCTCCATGGCATCGCCAGAGGACATCGACCTGACGATGCTGTCTCAGGCGCAGCAGACGGCGCGGTCAGCCCGGCGGGGCATCTGGGGAACCGCGCGGTTTGCCGGTGAGCTGCACATCGCGGCGTTCGTGGCGAATGCGGAAGGCGATGACCGGGAGAACGTGAACGGAGAGTCGCTAACGCTCTGCAACATCGGCGCTCAGCCCCTGAGCCTGGATGGGTACACGCTGCGGGACAAGGGCGGGAACATCTGGGCCCTGCCGCCGATGGCGGTGCCGGTTGGTTACTCGGTGGTGGTTCGGTCGGGAGTCGGGACGAACCAGACGGACTCGACCGCCTCGATGGTGGTGTATCTGGGGTCCGACCGACCGATCTGGAACAACGCAGACGACCAGGCCACGCTGATGGATCGGGCGGGCCGGGTGGTGGACGCCGTGCAGCAGCGGCGCTGAGCCATCGCTACGCCCCGTCGGTCTCCAGCGCCTCCGAGCCGCTGAGGTGAGCGATCAGGCGGTCGATCAGCGCGACCTGGGCGGCGTTGATCTTTTCCTTTGCGACCGGCACCGAGAAGAACTCCGCCTTGTCTACCTCTGGGAATTCGACCATCGTCCCGCTGCCCCGAGGAAGCTCCAGCTCGAAGGTGTTGCTGTCGGGGATGCGACCGTCGGCCCAGTCGTGTCCGCCCTCAAACGCCCAGCAGTACACCGTCTTGCCGCCCCGCTGCTTGATGCTGCCGAGGTCGACGCGCGGTCCGGTTGCCGGGATGCCGATCTCCTCGGCGAATTCTCGAACTGCGGTGGCCTCCAGATCCTCACCGGGCTCGATCTCGCCCTTGGGGATGCTCCAGGCGCCGGCGTCTTTGTTGCGGGCGTACGGCCCGCCGGGATGGGCGATGAAGACCTCCAGGATGCCGCTGCGGTGACGGTACATGAGGAGGCCTGCGCTGGTCTTCTTGGTTGCCATGGAGAGAGTGTATCGGGTGAAGAGCCCGGGTCACCGAGCGACGCTCACCCCGACTGACGCCACGAACCGGATCCGGCAGCTTGGCGGCTTCTCCTGGCGCCCGATGCCGAGGAGAAGAGCGGACTGCGGCTCCCGAGAGCATGGCCACGGCTGGACGACGGGCCCTGCGCGGTGGAGCGCGCGTCGTCCTCAACGTCGCACTCAGGTAGACTACATCGAGCCACAAGCGAGGACGGTATGCGCGGCTACAGGGTCGATAAGGACGGAGTCTTAGTCTCCACGATCCCGCTGAGGTGGCAGATCTTTGTCGTCGCTGTCGTCGTCTTTATGGGGCGCATCGCGTTCTGCTCCGACCGCTACACCCTCACCACGGTGCTCATCGAGGCCCCTGCGTCGGCTGATCTCGCCATCGATGGCCGGCCTCTGCGGCGCTGCAAGGACGAGCTGGACGGGGCGGTCGGCTGCAGGCTGGACGATCACGACGGGGTGCGGGTCTACCAGTGGCGCCTGCGCGCGTCGATGGTCGTCACCCTCCAGGCTGACCTGGACGGACGCACCGAGCGCCTGGAGATCACCGGAGAGGATCCGGACTTTCTCCGTGGGTACTCCGTTCGTGATGGGCGCGAAGGGCTGACCATCGCCGAGGTCGATCCATCAGCCCTGCAGTGAGGGCGTCGGCGCCCGTCTCCGCTCAGGTTCCGTCGCGCACCTTCAGCTTCTTCTCGATCACCAGCGCGCGCTCCAGCCGCAGCAGGTCTGGGATCCGGCTCATCATGTGGTGCTCATGGTCATCGAAGTGCCCGTCGGCGTAGACCACCTGCCACATCATCTCCACGATGTGCAGGCGCTCGTCCTTGCTGCAGCGCTCGTTCAGGCGGCTGGTGAGCTGCCAGAGGTCGATGCTGGCGTCGCTGACGCCCTGAGCCTCGGCGAGCAGCTCGCGGGCCTGCGTGGGGGTGAGGTCGTGCTGCTGGCGGAGGAGGTCGAGGATGGTCTCTGTCTCTGAAGACTCGACGGATCCATCGACCTCTGACAGGGCAATGAGGAGGGCGCAGGACGCAATGCGGGCGTCGAGCGCGGTGTGCTCCGGGGGAGCGTTGGTCTCGAACAGGCGCTTGAGGAAGCCGATCATGCCCTCAACATAATGCCTTCAGGACCGCTACTCGTGCTGCGCAATCGCCGTGAGGATCAGCGGGTCGCCCTGCTGTGCGGGGTTCTCCAGGGACAGGCTGTAGGTGGTCTTCCAGTCTGAGCTGACCGCCGCGACCGAGTCGCAGACCGCTGCGTCGGCACAGGTGAACGGGACGCTGTCCATCAAGACGCCGCCGGTGTCGCTGGCGGTGATCTTGATGCCATAGACCCAGCTCAGCTCGAACGCTCGGCTGGCACCGTCGAAGCTCTCCTCCTCGATGGAGACAAGCTCATAGACATCGCCGCAGCCGTCCATGTCCGGGTCAGAGTAGCCGACGACCTCGGCGGTCAGGGTGTAGGTGGTGCCCCACTGGTAGTCCAGGTTGCTGATCCCGCAGTACAGCGCACCCCAGTCTCCGCCGTCGATCTGAACACTGGGGCAGAGCCACTGTCCCTCGGCGCTGCAGAGGACCATGTGGTTGTCGACCACCATGCTCACGACGCTGGCGGTGTCTCCAGTGTCTCCAGTGTCTCCAGTGTCGTCATCACAGCCGATGAGGAGCAGGGCGGTCAGGCTGAGGATGTTCAGGGTCTTCATGGTTGCTTCCATGCCCTTAGTATGGTCACGATGCGAGAATCTGGCAATCCCGATATTGCATAAACTATCACCCGAATATGCATGTTAGTGAGCACTTCGGGGGTACCTGAGGTGTCTTCTTGCGGGGCGTCGCCCCGAGCACCCGCGCCAGGGATGTACTGTGCAGGGGCCGTCGGCGGGAGGGAGTGGCCTCGGATAAGCCGATGGCAACCAACGAGGTGAGCCATGGGGTTCTGGGATGATCTCTGGGGACGAGTCCAGCAGACGAGCGATGCTGCAAAGAAAGAGGCGACCAAGCGTGCTGCTGCCGCTGCGGTGGATCGGCTGAAGCGCCAGGTCGAGTCCGCCGCCGATGAGGCCCTGTCTGCGGCTGAGGAGGAGCTGGCAGAGGCTCAGGGCGCCCGAGAGGGACGTCCGGAATACAGGCCCTCTGCTGACGGCACGAGCGCCGACAGCATCATCGCAGCCTCTGAGGCGATGCTGTCCGCTCGCCGACGCGGGGAGCCCGCTGCAGCGCCGACGACAAGCTACGCCGAGCAGCGGAAGGCGCGCCAGGAGAAGGCTCGGGCCGAGCTTGAGGTGCTCAAGGCGAAGCTGAAGGCTGGCGGGGCCCTGGATGAGGACGGCGATGCCTCGGCTGAGGATGACCCGTCCATGAAGCGGACCCTCTGATGGCCCGTGATGTGCTGGAAGAGCTGCTCGACTCCCTGAGCCTGGAGCGTATCGAGGAGAACCTGTTTCGCGGTCCCAGCCAGGATCTCGGCTGGGGTCGGGTGTTCGGCGGCCAGGTGCTCGGCCAGGCGCTCTCAGCGGCGCGCCAGACGGTGCCCGATGATCGCCCGGTTCACTCGGTCCACGCCTACTTCTTGCGGGTCGGAGATGTCGATCGGCCGGTGGTCTATACCGTCGACTGCATCCGAGATGGCCGCAGCTTTACGACCCGCCGGGTGGTCGCCATCCAGCACGGTCGGCCCATCTTCAACCTCTCGGCATCGTTCCAGCAGGTTGAGGAGGGGCTCTCCCACCACGACGAGGCGCCGGAAGCGACGCCCCCCGATGACCTCCTCTCTGAGCGCGAGCTGAGCCAGCGGTACCTCTCTCGCCTCCCTGAGGCGATCCTCAACAAGATCCCGCTCCTCCTCCGAGAGCGAGCCCATGCGGAGCGGCCGATCGAGATCCGTCCGGTCGCCCCTCTCGATCCCATTCGACCCGCGCCGCGTCCGCCGCGGCGTCAGGTGTGGTTCCGTGCTGCCCGTTCCCTCCCTGATGACCTCGCGATTCACCAGTACCTGCTCGCCTATGCCAGCGACTTTCACTTCCTGGCGACCTCGATGCAGCCTCATGCTGTCTCGTGGATGACCCCGGGCATTCAGTCCGCCAGCCTCGATCACGCCATGTGGTTTCACCGCCCGTTCCGCATGGATCGCTGGCTGCTCTACGACATCCACAGCCCCTCCACCAGCGGCTCTCGGGGCCTGGTTCATGGACGCTTCTTCCAGGATGGAGTGCTGGTGGCCTCTGCGATGCAGGAGGGCCTGGTTCGAGATCTGCGTCAGAATGATGAAGTCGGGAAATGAAGTTCCCGCTGGGAAATGGTTTTCTATAGTCTGATAGTCATTGTTAAACCTTAATATATGATGGTGTCGTTCGTAAAGCTCCCAGAGTCAGGCGATCTTCGCCGGCTCAAGTGAGCAATCAGATTCCACACATTGTCGTCGAAAACCAAGCTTCAACCGTTCCTGGAAAGCTGGCACGGGTCCTGCATATGTAGTTTGTGACGCTACCGGGAGCCGGTGGTGACCGAGGAGAGAACCTGATTGGTTCGCTACTCAAGTGATCTTTGACGTCATGAAAACATCTGTATCGGCCAGTCGGTCGTGCAGGG
>JAQXDW010000076.1 GCA_029251165.1 Myxococcota bacterium | reverse complement strand
CCTCAGCAGCCCCCGTCCTGCCGCCGTCTTGCTCACGTGTTCGCTGCCGTAGCCTGGAACACATGATTGGTGTAAAGCGCATTTTCGAAAGCGAGCCTGCTGCAGCAGGGTCGGCTGGCACAGCGCGCGAGGGCTGGGACTGATGGCCTCGCCCTATGGGGCGGCACATGGCCATGCGCCGAGATCGAGCTGATTGTTGTCTTCATCGCACTCGTCGAGGACGTCGTCGCTGTCGAGCTGCAGCAGCACCCTCCCGTCGCCCCAGTCTGTGCGGCTCACCTCGATGGGACCGACCACAGTCTCGGCTCCAGAGAGGAGAGGGGGAACTGCTCCCTCATGAAGCACCGCTCCGCTGTCGCCATCGGACTGCAGCGTCAGCTGGCTCGCTGCAGCATCGAGCAGTCCTGTGTTCTGGACATGAACAGCCATGAGGAGCACATCCGCCGCGCAGGTCTCTAAGCAGTAGTCGATGTCTCCAGGTGCGACATCGGAGAGCCAGTGGCTCAGCCCGCTCAGCGTGCCGCCAGCGCGGAAGCTGTTCCAGGTCAGCCAATTCTCCTGCTGGACCGCTGGAATTCGGCCGTCATCTTCGACATTGGTGATGTGATAGCCGTACTGGTTCCAGATCGGGCGTGCTGGTGCCCACGAGTTGCCGGCATCGCCGATGACGGTGATGCCGTTCCAGCCCGAGTAGGAGTAGTTGTTGGAAGCCAGGACAATCTCAGTGGAGCCATCGGCATCGACGTCGGCGATGAGCGGATACTCAAACAGCGTGCCCGAGGCATGCTCCTTCAGCTCCAGCTCAACAGCCCCGGTCGCGCCATCGTAGACCCAGAGGGTGAGCTCGTCGGCATAGACCACCTCTGCCGAGCCATCGCCCTCGAAGTCAAACACCGACGAGCCGGTGATTGAGCTGGAGTAGTCCTGCACCGCGTTGGCCCAGAGCTGGGTGCCGTCTGTGTCGAAGACTACGTAGTAATACGCACCGGCAACACCGATCTCCGGCAACCCATCGCCGTCAAAGTCGGCCACGGTTGGTGAGCCGCCGCCGCCTCCGGGTACCTCCACCTGCCACATCATGCTCTCGTCGTTGGCTGTGAGGGTGACCTGCCCGCCGCTGACCTTGACCACATCGGGACGTCCATCGCCGTTGAAGTCTCCGACGGCTGCGTAGCCGTCGCTGCCGCCGTCCGACCACATGATGGTGCCGTCGATCTCGTAGGCGGTGTTGCCGCCCACCACCTCCAGCGCACCGTCGCCGTCCATGTCTACAGCAAAGGTACTGGAGAAGCCACCATATCCCCCGCCGCCGACTCCTAAGGTGAGGCCGTCATGCGAGAAGATCTGGCGACCAAAGATGACCTCAGAGAAGCCATCGCCGTCCATGTCTGCCATCGCTGGTGCACCGTAGGGGTGCGTCTCTGTTCCTGCCGCCCACTCCAGCGCGCCGGTGCTGCCGGTCACACAGACCACTGCATGCAAGACACCGGCCGTACAGACCTCCATCTCGCCGTCGGCATCGATGTCACCGATGGCCACTCCGCCCGATGAGTATACGGTCTCTCCATCGACCGAGCGCAGCGACCAGATCTCCCCCGAGCCATCCCCAGAGATGGCCGTCAGGGCGCCTGGCGAGCTGTAGGCTCCGCCGTCGAAGCTGGTGAAGACGATGTCGGGAATGTCATCGGCATCGACCAACCCATCGCCATTGTCATCGGTCAGGTTGGCGATGGCTGGCGTCGACATGATGTCGTCATAGCCAGGGTTGAGCGTGTTGCTCTGCCACTGCCACTCCACCACCGGCGTCCAGGTGCCCTTCTCCGGCTCGTTGATGCACGCCTCGTCCACCGCTGCGGTCCCTGGCTCGCTGGGGGACCACCCATCACAGCTGCCCGGCTCGATGGTGTCCGGATCGGCGCTGTCTTCGCCTGGCAGACCTGGTGCCTCGGCCTCGTGAAACTTGTATTCCGTGCACCCCAGCAGGAGACACGACAGCGCTAAGACATGACCTGATGTGCGCACTGAGTATCTCCTGAGGCTTCATCGAGTGTAGCGCACTGTATCCACGCTTTGTGCTCCCAGGATGTGTCCGCGCCTCATTCACAGCGCAAGACCTCCGTGAGCTGCCGACCCAGCCCACACTGGGCGCGGTCATCGCGGGTCAGTTGTTCAAGCCGTTTTCCCCCTCCGCGCCCGGTCCAAAGCCTTGATCCACAGCGGGTACTGGTGGGGGGGGGGCGGGTAGGAAAATGGCCTCCCGCTCTGCAAGGACTCTGCTCGCGCTTTTCAAGCCGGTCTAATGTTGTCTTCATACCAGCCTGAAAAGAGAGCTATCGGCGAGGCGAGGTCACCTCAGCCCTCAAGTCCGTGGTCGGCAACCGACGTCAGGGGAAGCAGGTGGTAGCCGTGCGCCCTGACGAGTTGGAAGCGTAGGCCCCGTTGCCATGCCCTGGCTGGCACCGGGCTACACACCCTCCCCGATGGGGCAGGAAGTCCCCGGTACCACCGAGGCCACAGTACCCGCCCGGGTTCTTGGCGAGGTACTGCTGGTGGCAGTTTG
>JAQXDW010000058.1 GCA_029251165.1 Myxococcota bacterium | reverse complement strand
GTATCGGTTTAGCCGTCTTCCTCGTCTTCCTCGTCTTCCTCGTCTTCCTCGTCTTCCTCGTCTTCCTCGTCTTCCTCGTCTTCCTCGTCTTCGTCTTCGTTGTCATCGCTGTCATTGCTGATGTTGAACCAGATATCTTCGTTTTCGCCGCCGTGTTCCACGAGGTTATCGAGCAACTCGTCCAGCTCGATCTCATAGTGCTCACAGAGACGACCGATGGTGCCGCGGAGATCTTCATCTTCAAGGTGGACCCCGAGCCCATCGAGCAGCTCCTCCAGATCGGGGTACGAGCGAAGCAGATCTCGGACACGAGTTCGAGTGGTGATCTTCATCGGATCTCCTTTTGGGCGATCTCAGGTGATCGGCGGGGCCTCGCGACGCTCGAAGAGCGATTTCGAGGGTGCTTCCGGAGTCGAACAGTCGGAGCTGGCGAATGTTTCTGTGTGTTTTGGTTAAGCAGGATGTAGTGTTTGGATTGGAGAGATGATGTTCTCTGGGTACACTCAGCAACGAAAATGTACCCCTTCCGGCGGTGGTTGCCACACGGTATTTTTTACGAAATCATCCCTGGATAGGACCGTCAAACGCCAGCAGCGTCAGCCACCAGATCGATGTGCAAGAGCACCTCTGGTTGCCTCGACGGTGAGGTTCAGGCAGCGCGCTGGGCGAATTCGGAGCTCCACCGCAGTAGCATCTGACGACGCCGGAGCAGCGCACCGATCAATAAACCCATCAATGCACAGAGCGGCACAATGCCGGCTTGTGGGAACGGTCCTGGCCTGGGGTGCCGCAGATGCAGTCCAGACTGCGTTTGCCATGGGAGTATATTTCGAGGTGAGTGGTACCCTTTTCGCACACCATCTGAATCGGGTGGGACAATGGCTATTCTCCAACCACACCATGGACTGAAGATCCCTGACTTCAGTACTGGAATGACCTATACCATCGGCTCTCGGCTCAGCGAGGAGGGATTTGGCTGGACGTTCTACTGCCAGAACTCCTTCGGTGAGCGCCTTGTCGCCAAGATCCTCAAGCCCCAGGGGCGACCTCGATCCGACATCCGGCGAGAGTGGGAGAAGGAAGCGGAGATGTTGACCATGCTCCGCCACCCCAACATTATTCATCTCTACGACTCCTTCGAGTATGGCGAGTTGTACTACTTCATCCTCGAGCGGGCGCATGGCACCCTCAAGGATTTGGTCTTCGACTACGGCGTACTCTCGGATTGGGAGGTCATCGAGCTGGGGCGGCAGCTCCTCTCAGGACTGCACTATGTACATTCTAACAGGGTCATTCATCGGGACGTGCACATTGAAAATGTCCTCTACACCGGTGTCTCAAGCCCGTTTACCATCAAACTTGCTGACTTCGGTATCAGCCGACTGCTGGACGATGACGACGAGGTTCGTGCCTACTCCGATGTGGGGCGGGGTTTCGATGTGGCTCCGGAGCTCTACCAACTCGGCTATACCAGCTTCCAGTCTGACCTCTATCAGGTCGGCCTCGCACTGTATTACTGCCTCACTGGAAGGCCGGCGATAGACAAGGACGATGGCGATCCGGAGGAGGCCATCCTCAGTGGCATTGCCCGGAAGCGGGCCCGGGCGATCAAGACTCCGTTGGGGGACTGCATCGCGGTGTTTCTTCGCCGAAGGAGTGACTATCGCTTTAAGGCAGCCATCGAGGCCTGGGAGCGTCTCCGTGCCTGTCGACGCTGAGGATGTTGTGCGGCATGTTCGACAGCATCGAGCACCGGCGCGATGAAATCCACCCCGTAGAACCGGCTGGCGTCTGGTAGTCCGCCCGGAGAGAAGGTGTTCACTTCGACCACCTTCTCTCCGATGATATCGAGCCCTGCTAGGTGGATACCATCCTCCTGTAGCCTGGGCCCGACCGCTTCGGCGATCATCGCGAGCGTTTCGGTCATCTCTATAGGCATCGCATGCCCTCCAGCACTGATGTTGCTGCGGAAGTCTCCTGCACCGGGAACCCGGCGAACCGCGGCGGTCTTGCCGCTCACGCACAGGGGGCGCCCCTGCAACATCAGCAATCTGGTGTCGCCCTGGGGGGCCTCGGGGATGAAGGCCTGAGCCATAGCGAATCCGTCACGAGTGAGCACGGCGATGATCTGGTTGAGGTTCTCGCGGCGGCTGGGATCGATGAGGAAGACGTCTCGGCCGTGGCTCCCGGTCAGCGGCTTGAGCACGCCCCGACCGACCTCTGAGAAGAAGGCTCGGATGAGTATTGGATCTCGCGAGACCAGGGTGAGGGGGCGAAATCTGGGCGGCACGATGGAGAGATAGAGCTTGCTGGAAGCCGCCAGCAACCCGGCCGGGTCGTTGATGACGCATACGCCCTGATCCTGGGCCATCACCAACATTCGCAGGACAACCTCATGCATCCAGGCCCGCGCCGTGTCCCGGCCTGGATTGGTGCGGATGAGTACAGTGTGAGACTCATCGAGTACGAGCGGAACCGTTGATCCCAGCGCAAGACGGCCCGACTCCAGGTGCCCGGGGTGTGCGATGGCATCCAGCTGTCCGGTGGCCCCGACTGAGATGTCACCGGCTCCGCAGATGCGGACTGTGTGTCCGCGAGCCACAGCAGCCTCCAGAAGGGCTGTGGTGGTTGCAGCGGTGTGCACCTGAGCGGCTTCATTTACAACGCACAGCAGGTTCATGGCGTGTACCGTCCCTGAAAGTGCGGATCATCGGGCGGAGCGATCTTTCCGAGGTGGAGGATCCGAGCGCCGGTCTGGGCGATTGGATTGACGGCATGTCCGATCACCACGCCGCCTTCGACGGCGCTGTATTCACAGATCTCGTCACCGTAGATGTCCGTGAGACGTGCGATGATATCCCCCTTCTCCAGCTTCTGAGTCACCCGGGGCAGCACCTCCAGCAGCCCGCCACGATCGGTGTATTGCCACGATGAGCTGGAGCAGAGCACTGGCATCACCCCCAACGCGCGTGGACGCTTTGGAATCATGCCCTGGTCTGCCAGCATTGCCCGCAGCCCGGCGAGGGTCTGTCGGATGTACTCTCGCTGGAATCTCTGTGGGTCGCCGATCTCCAGTGTGATCGATGGGATTCCGAGATCTTGTGCCGCACCACGGAGCGTGCCGTCGGCTGGTGGGTTGTGTACGATGATCTGCGGACGCTGAAGATACGCCATGCGTGCTGTGGTGGGGTCGGTCATGTCTGCGCGGATGTACAGGCTGTTGGCTCGACCAAAGCTGGCAGTGTGCAGATCGACCAGGACATCCAGCGGCTTGATGATGCGCTCCAGGATGCGGTGCACATAGATCTGGCTGGCATGGCCGTTGGGCTTTCCCGGGAAGATGTGGTTGAGATCCCGGTTGTCGTTGAACCGGCGCTGCTGGATCAGCAGCGAGGGTACATTGAGAACGGGCACGCCGACCACACTGCCCCGAAGTCGGCCCAGATCCAGGGAGCGCAGCAGCCGGTGAATGACGGGGATGCCGTTGAGTTCGTTGCCGTGAATGGCTGCGGTCAGCCCGAAGATGGGACCGTTTTTTCGTCCGCGGGCGACCAGGGCGGGAATGCGCAATGGGGTGCCCATGCCCGTTTCGATCAGCTCGACCTGGAGTCGGGTGATGGAGCCGGTAGGGCAGGTCCTGGGATTGATGGCGGAAACCGTGGTGGCCTGCATCAGCAGATGTCCTTCAGCAGTGCATCATCGGGGTTGATTGAGTTGAAGAACCGGCGTCGGAACCGGCCCTTCTGAGTAACCAGTCGGGAGGCCATCTGGTCGATGGCGATGGTCGCCTGGACCGACTGAAAGTAGGCCTCGATGAGATCGTCGATGCCCAGCCCGAGCTTGTTGAAGTCTCGGCTGTCCATCAACATCAGGCGCTCAGACTCTGTGCTCCAGCCGCCGGCCACCTTCACCGACAGGTTGGTGCCCAGCATGTCCCAGGAGGATGCACCCTCTTCGACTGTCTCAGTCAGCGCATGGCGGGCGCGGCGGGCGTAGAGGGCGACGGGGAAGAAGCCGCCTGGACCGGCACCGATCATCATCCGCAGATCGGCGACGAAGATGGAGCCGCGTCGATCCGGCAGGGTGCCGACATGGTACAGGCGCCCCAGCTGAGTGTGGCTGCTCCAATTCCGGTTGCCGATTAGCCCCTGGACGATGAAGCGCTCATACCGCTGCTCGAGTGCCATGAAGGCCTCCAGCTCGCCCGGAGAGGTGATCGTGTAGACCCCCTGTCCGGCGTTGCTGTAGGGGTTCTTTACGACGGCCACGCCGCCCATCCGGTGGACCCACAGCGGCACCTCTTCGCGAGAGACATCCCAAATCGTCTCGGGAACATGGATGTGCATGCGGCTGGCCGCTGCTGCTCCGTTGTAGAAGTCGTAGGCCTTTGCAGCGAGCATCTTGTTTCGCCCCCCGGCCAGGCAGGTCACCACAGGGTTGAACAGGAGTGTGCGGGTGATCGGCGGGATGCGGCTCCAGGGGCGCTGGGTGACGTAGCGAAAGGCTGCCCGGATGGGCTGCCACTCCCCCGATACGCGGACCTGGAGCACCCCGTCGACGAAGCGGGCATCGGGATCAGGGTCATCAGCCGGGAAATACACGAGGTGCACTGGCTCGTTGAGCAGATCCGCCATCACGGCGGCGTAGGCGGTGGTCTCCATCGGATTCTTGTCCCACAGCACAGCGAGCCCGCCAGCCGGAAGTCCCCGTCGAGACAGCGCCGGGACAAACGCCTTCTCCAGCAGCCGGCGGTAGCCGGCCTGCTCATCCTCTTCCTGAAGCAGCGGCATGGACTTCTGGCCGGAGGGAGAGGAGTTGGTCTCGATTATGACCATACGTCGGCGACCCTGATCGTCGGTGACGTGGAACAGATCGGAGCCCGACCAGCGGAAGAACCGAGGGCGGTACTGGAGGGCCTTCGTGATGGCGTCCCGTGAGATCTCCGGGTGAAGATGGCAGTAGCGTCGAGCAATGCGATCGTTGCCCAGTCCCAGAAAGGCGCGCACCAGCGGGTGGAGCTGGGCGTTGGGCACCCGGGTGTAGAAGTGCTGGTCGACTTCAAAGGAACCAGGCTGAATTTTTCGAACTGAAGGGGTGACTTCGGTCATGGTTTGATTCCACCGCTGGTAAGGATTCATCAGGGCCGGTAGCAAGTCGCGTGCCGTGTTCCTGGAGCGACCATGTCCCGCGGCCGAATCCTCTTGCTCAGCGCCCCAGACAACCGACTGGAGGCGATGCTGGGCGCGCTGAAGCGAAAGGGCTTTGAGATCGAAGCGGGCATCGGCCGTGCGGCGCTTTCGCTGCTGGAAGCCCAGCCGTTTGATGCTGCCCTGCTGGATCTGGAGCAGCCCGATGGGATCGAGATTTGCGAAGAACTGAAGGAAGAAAGCACGGATCTTCCCGTGATCGTCTTGACCCGTCGAGGCACCCTGGAGATGGCGATTCGATCCATGCGCGCGGGTGCCTACGACTACCTTTTCCATCCCCTCCGCATCGAGGCGGTCTCCATTGCCATCGATCGTGCGGTGCAACACCGCCGAATGCGTCGGGAGCTGCGCAAGCTGCGGCGGGTCGTCATCGGACCCACCGGCTTTGAGGGGCTCATCGGCACAAGCTCAGCGATGCAGGAACTCTATGAGTTGCTGGAGCAGGTCGCGGAGTCTGAGGCCAGCGTGCTGGTCTGTGGGGAAACCGGCGTGGGAAAAGAGCTGGTGGCTCAGGCCATTCATCAGAAGAGCGGACGCCGTGAGGGACCGTTCATCGCGGTCAATTGCGCGGCCGTGCCAGGAACACTTCTGGAGAGTGAGCTGTTTGGCCACGTTCGTGGCGCCTTCACCGATGCCCGCTCCAGCCGAGCCGGGCTGTTCGCTCAGGCCTCTGGTGGCACCCTGTTCTTCGATGAGATCGGGGAGATGCCGATGTCGCTCCAGCCCAAGCTCCTGCGAGCCCTCCAGCAGCGCTCGGCTCGCCCCGTGGGCAGTGACCGGGAAGTGGCGTTTGATATTCGGGTGATCGCGGCCACCAACCTCGATCTTGAGGCTGCCATTGAGAACCGACAATTTCGCAGAGATCTCTACTTTCGCCTGAACGTCATCCAAGTCGATGTGCCTCCGCTGCGCAGCCGCAGCAACGACATCCTCATCCTTGCCCGTCACTTCCTCCGCCACGCTGCCACCCGAGCAAAGAAGTCGGCAGAAGGGCTCTCTCAAGAGGCGGCCCGGAGACTCATAGAGTATCCCTGGCCGGGAAATGTGCGCGAACTGGAGAACAGTATGGAGCGCGCCGTGGCGCTGTGCAGGGGGCAGGAGGTCACCCTGGCGATGCTGCCGATCCGAATTCGGGACTACCGGGCCAGTCATGTGCTCCTGACTGCAGAGGTGCCTGAGCATCTGGTTCCGATGTCGGTAATCGAGGAGCGCTACATCCGACGCGTGTTGGTAGCTGTTGGAGGGAAGCGCGGGGAGGCGGCTCGTATCCTTGGATTTGATCGCAAGACACTGTATCGGAAATTGATTCGGTATGGGATCGAAAAATGACTTATAACAACGGTAATTACAGATTGTGGCGCAATGCCTCGGCGGGGCGATTTGACCCACCCTTCGGTCGGGTTTTGGGGCAAATCGCCCCAATTGAACGAGGGCAGCCCTGGCACGAAAGCTGCTGTTCTATCGGGTGCCCTTCAAAGGAGGCGGAAGTGATGCAAATCAACAGCCGAACCCGAATGAGCGATCTGCTGTACACCTACCCTGAGGCCCGCGAGATCCTCACCTGGTACGAAGTCGACCTGGACGAGGGGGACATGACCCTGGACCTGGGGCTGATTTGTTCCTGTTATGGACTGGATTTCGAGGATGTCCGAGCTGAGCTCGAGCTCATGCTCGATGACGGACTGCAGATGTCAGGCGACTACAATGACGAGGAAGACGACTACTCGGAAGACAGTATCTTCGATTGAAATAGAGTGTGGGCCACAGTTCTCATCAAAAGTCCTTTATGAGAAGGTGTCATTGACACCATCAGAATGAGCCATGAAAACCATCGTTAATCCCCTTCCGCGGCAGAATTTTTCCGAGGTCGAGCTCCACCGGGGAACATCACCCACGGGCTCAACACCAGTAGGTCGTGACATCCCATCATCAATCTGCCTTCTCCTCGTGGGGGACAATGTTCGCCTTGGCCATGCACTGAAGCTTGGCCTGGAACGCGAAGGTATTCAGGTCGTGTTCGCTTCCTGCAGAGCATCCACCCTGGTGTTGTTGGAGTCACGCACGTTTGATGTGATTCTCATCGATCTCGACATGCCTGAAATTGATGGGTTGGGACTATACGAGAAGCTGACACTGACCATGAAGAAGCGCATGGTTCTCAGCACCGGTAGCTTGCAGGAAATCCAGATCCCGGATGGGGTTCCACTGCTTATGAAGCCGATGAACATTCCCAACCTTCAAGCCGTAGTTCGGCAGGTCGCTGCTCGGTAAGTTGTGGATTTTGTTGATTCCCTTATGATTGTCGTGCTTCTCGTGGAAAAGAATCGACTGTTGGGCTGCACGCTGATTCGACAAACTGGAAAATTCCCAAATCACGGTCCTTTTTGACTCACCTTGGCTCGCTGTACAGGGCGACGGAGCAAGGTCGGAGATGGTGAGTCATAAAGGCGAGGCGAAATGCTCGCGCTGCACCAGTCATGCGGGGCCGATGTTCGAGAGCCTGATGACGATGCCTCTTCACGAAGTACTCAACAAATCGATCGGCCTGTAGAAGGTTGAGGTGGATCCACTGGTCGCGCTTCATTTCGGCTCTCGGTTGGGATGGATGCGGAGAGATCCGATCGCCTCCACAGGAGGTGCTCGATGGAGGAGCGTCAGTGGTGGATCTACCAGTGTCGGGAGCCGGACTGCGGCACCGTCCTCTACATCGGAGCACGGGAAGGACACACACCGGAGCCGAAGCGGGTCTGTCGCGACTGTGATGG
>JAQXDW010000034.1 GCA_029251165.1 Myxococcota bacterium | reverse complement strand
CCCTTCAGCGCGCGACTTGAGCTGGCGCTGCTGGGACTGCCCGTCCAGCTCGTTTCCTTTTGCCCCGCCCGAGGTCCGCCGGAGAACCGGCTGCCCTGAGCACCTCGGCACGGAAGTGCACCAGGAGCAGCCCAAGCCCCACCCACCACAGCGAGGAACGACGACGGACCGCTCATCGCTTCGCGACAGCTCCGTTTCGAGGCGGGTAACGGGCCCGAATCTGTCCGCTTCGCGAAAACAAGGAGCCCGACCGCTCGACCGCAGGGGGCGAAAAGACAGCGCCACGACCCCCACGAGCACGGCACCTCACAAACCGCACCCGCACCATAACCCGCTTGTTTGGCCTAGCCGCGGCGGGGACTACCCCTGGCCCATCCTCAGCCTCGCTGCCGCCGAGCAGCTCGACTTCTTCTGCTTTCTCGGCGACACCATCTACGCCGACTGGGGCGCCAACGTCGGCCACGAGGAGAAGTGGAAGGAGGCCCTCACCCGCAGCGGCCTCCAGGACCTCACCGCCTCCACCTCCGTGATCGCGACCTGGGACGATCACGAGGTCGACAACAACTGGTCCTACGACTGGATCAGCGAGCAGACGGTCTCTGAGGCACTCACCGCCATGCGCCGGGCGATGCCGATGCGTGTCGGTCCCGGCGGCACCGGCCTCTGGCGCAGCATGTCGTGGGGAGATGCCGTGGAGGTGTTCGTGCTGGACTGCCGGGGAGAGCGGCGGGACGGCGACTACATCTCTGCTGAGCAGCAGGCCTGGCTCATCGACGGCCTCACCACCAGCACCGCCGCCTTCAAGATCGTGCTCAACAGCGTGGCGATCACCGACCTCTCCGACCTCATCGGGAACATCGAGGCCGATGACCGCTGGCAGGGCCACAAGGCACAGCGATCGGAGATCCTGGAGGCGGTCGCCGACGTCCGCGGGGTGCTGTGGATCGCCGGAGACTTCCACTTCGGCCTTGCCGCCGACGGGGTGGATGTCGATGGTCCGGGTGAGGGGCACTTTGAGGTGCTTGCCGGACCGGGGGGCACCGCGGTGATCGAGTATGCGTCGCTGTTCTCGCCCACCGATCACTACCCGGTGGTGGTCACCGAGATCAACTACCTGCTCGGAGTCGCCGACCCGGACGCGGGCACCATCGCGATGCAGTGGATCAACCAGAGCGGGGGCATCAGCGCCGAGGTCACCGCGCGCTGGTGAGCACTTCCTGGAGGCGCGGGCTTCAGAAATTGGAACCGTGATGCCGCAGCGTGGACAATGTCCCCATGCTCATCTGGATCGCTGTTGCCTGGGCCCAGCCGCAGGACCTGACCGTCCAGAATCTCCTGGCTGAAGTAGAGATTCGAAACGGAGAGACGGAGGGGGGCCTCAGGGCGAAGGTGCAGCACGCCCGCGCCCTGGCTCAGACGCCGGACCTGTCCCCGGATCACCAGGCCCGCGCTGAGGCGCTCGCCTGCGAGTACGCCCTCCGGTATGCACTGGCGTTCGGGGGCTTTGGCAGCTGCGGACGTCCCCTTCACGAGCTTCGCGACGAGATCCAGGAGCCGCTTGAGCCACGGTACTCGGACTACCGGACCGCGCTGGAGCACGCCTACGCTTTCCGGCTCGATGAGGCGCTGGCGGTCCTTCCGCCCAACCACCCCCGACATCGGAATCGGGCCACCACACAGGCCGTACTGGACGAGGCGATCGCCGGCCTTCGGGCGCACCTTCAGTGGGCGTCCGGCCAGCAGCGTCCCGGATGCGCCCACCCGATGCCGCTCCTGGATCGGGAGCGGCAGGCCTTTGATGCGCTGACCCCCGAGGAGCAACAGGTCGTGCTCGCCGACCTGGAGGCGACCCTGCGCGCCAATGCCGGGAAGATCGGGCTGGGCGGCCGCGGCATGACACGCGACGAGCAGATCGCTGCGGAGAATCGTGCTGCATCGGTGCGCTCCCAGCTGATCCTGTTGTCGGACGATGCACGTGTACCAGGCTGGGTGAGTCAGGCCGAATACAGCGGGAAGCGCCGCCTGGGCCAGCTCACTGAGCCGGTGTGGATCCTGCATGCCGGCCGCGCAGTACACGCCGCCGGACGCCCGGCCGACGCCATCGACTACTACCAGCGTGCTTCGACGTATGGGGCCGACACACGGGCCGAGGCGCTCTCGCTTCAGGCCGACGCATTGGCCGCGCTTGGCCAGGACGCAGCGGCCTGCCTCAGTCGAGCGCTGGCCGGGGAGGGCCCATGATCTGGTGGCTCCCCACGGCGCTGGCCCAGGACTGCAGCCACACATCGCTGATGGAGCAACGCGCCGCCGCCTGGAGCGCGCTGTCGCCCGAGCACCGTGCACTCGAGCGTGAAAAGCGCCATGAGACCGCTCGCTTCCTCAAGGACATCCTCGCGCGTGCCGCATCGACCGGAGAGCAGAAGGCCGAGATGTTGATGCGTCTGTCGGGCCTGCACCTTGAGGTGGGAATCGACCGGCTGCTGCAGGGCACGGACGGTCTGGCTTCGCTGAACAAGAGCAGAAGGCTGAGCGCTCAACTTCGACAGAACTACCCAACCTCAATCCACGCCGATCGCGCCCGCGAGCTGGAGATCGACGCCCTGATCTGGCTGGGACGGCCGGAGGAAGCCCTGGGGCGGAGGCCGACGGACCCCCACCAGCAGGCGGATCTCCTGTGGACGCTCGGCCGGCTCGACGAGGCCTGCACGATCCATCCTGAGGACGACCCGCCGCTCCCGCCACACCCCATGCTGGTCGAGCTCCACATCGCCCACACCGCGTACCGTCAGGACACGGTCGAGCAGATCACGTGGCTGCGTGAGCACCCGGCGAGCCTGTATGCCCGAAGCTTACGGGATCAGTGGCTGGCCGCGGACGACCGGGACGGATTGGCGGTCTGGTACGCACTGTTCCCCGAGGACGACACGCGGGAGGACCTGTCGTCGGACCAGGTGGTGGATATGGCCAAAGCCCGCCCGGAGCTGGGCTGGGACACGGAGCTGACCCGCATCCGGAGCGAACACGCCGAGGCACTGGCCGTGTGTTCGGCGTACAGCGTGGCCACCACAGCCTGCCTCGAAGGCGATCCCACCGCCGCGCTGGCCATCTCCCCCGTGCTCGATCAGCCCAGCGACGGCCTGCTCGCGTGCCTCGACGCGGAGGTCTTCTGGCGGGCCCATGTGGGGAAGCCGTCGAGCTGGGAGCAGGCTGCGCTCGGTGATCTGGCGCCGTGTGCGGTGAGCGTGGAGTGATCGTGGAAGTCGGGTGCCGGACTCAGATCATGCCCGCTGCCGACAGCTCTCTGCCGATCTCCACGATGCGCTCGTGCCCCTTTCGCAGGGCGTCCCGGCTGGTGTGCACGGAGTAGGGGCCCAGCACGAGCGGGTGCTGACGCCGAATCCCGGAGCCGAGCAGCACCCGGGCCGAGCCCTCTGCCTGCAGCACGGTCGCCCCGGGGCGAAGGATCACCAGCTCGCCGTGGTCGACGCGCTCTCCATCGACCGTGACCGTCCCGATGGTGGGCAGCAGCCAGAGCACATTGTGTTGATCGATGCCCTCAAAGGTCCAGGTGCCATTCTCAAGGGAGACATCGAGCAGGGCGATGTCTTCGGGCTCCTGGATCGGGCCGCGGACCCCCTGGTAGGTGCCGGCGATGACGCGGGCACCCCCGACGGATGGGATCTGCCCGGCGTGGATGTAGTCGCTTCGAGCCGGTGCGTTCTCCAGCTGCGGCGGCAGGCTCACCCACAGCTGAACCCCCCGCTGACCGCCGGTGCCCTCAGAGCCGCCGGTGTGCCAGACACCGCCTCCGGCACGCATGAACTCCACATCGCCCGACTGGAGGGGGTGCCGCTCACCCACGGTCTCCCGGGCCCAGGCGCTGCCCTCCAGCAGGACGGTGATGGTCGCGATGCCGGAGTGGGGATGCCACCCGAAGCCGCCGCCCTCAAACCCGTTCGGTGCGTGGAAGTAGTCGACGAAGACGAACGGCTTGAGGATGCGACCGAGATCGCCCGGGCTGACCAGGCGGGTGATCGGGCCATGCTGGCTGCCGTGGGTCCGGTGCGAGATGGGACGTGCTTCCATGATCACTCCAATTGGGGCGGTGTGCCCCGCTGACACCAACCTACTCCCGACCATTTTGAGCACAAGATGTACCCTGTGAGCATATGGTGTCCAGTTTGATCACAGGTGGGGCCCGTCTTGAGGCCGGCGAGTCTCATCGTTCCAGATGGCGTGCGCCGAAAGAAGAAGGCCAAGGCACGCAAGCAGAGTGGCAAGCTGCCAGGCTTCGATGAGCGGTGGGTGCCCTGGGAAGAGCTTCTTCAGCGGGTGTTTGGTCGAGATGTGTTGCTCCACAACGGGTGTCTGCCCCGCCTGCGGGAGTCGGATCTGGCTGGTCGATCATTGCTCCACAACGGGATGTCGATCCCTTCAGCGCGCGACTTGAGCTGGCGCTGCTGGGACTGCCCGTCCAGCTCGTTTCCTTTTGCCCCGCCCGAGGTCCGCCGGAGAACCGGCTGCCCTGAGCACCTCGGCACGG
>JAQXDW010000032.1 GCA_029251165.1 Myxococcota bacterium | reverse complement strand
CTGGCGGGGAGCCGTCCGCTCCGCCTCGACGGCCCCTCCGCCAGGCCTGAGCCGTGAGCAGGCGACGGTGCCCTACCAGCTCGCCGAGCTCTCCGGGGCGCTGCCGTTTGCGCCGGAATACTGGAACCTCGACTTCTACCGCTCCCTGAGCAGCCCGAGCGGTCCAGCATCGATCGCTGGCACCGCACGCCTCCCTGCCGAGGGCCGCCTGGAGCTGTGGCCCGCCAGCCCGGTCTCTCGCCCCTCGACGGGCCTCATCCTCTCCAGAGTCGGCGCGCCCTCTGCGGTCGTGGTGACCCGCGCCAACAGCATCGACACCCCTGCCCGCTGCGATGGCACGCTCCCAGCCCCGGGCTCGGCCCCCATACCGGTCTCGATCACGCCAGACAGCAGCGGAGTCTCCGTGACCGTCGGTGCGACCACTGTGCGCTGTCGTGGCCGCCTCGCGCAGGCCGGCGCAGAGCTTCGCCCAGGGCTCCGTCGGGTCCAGATCGCCGGGCTCTCCATCGCCGGAACCCCGCTCGAGGCACCCGGTCCAGGCCGCCGACCGCTGTGGTGGCTGCTCGGAGGTGCTGTGGCCAGCGCGCTCGTGCTCGCCGAGCTCCTCAGCGGAGCGCGGGCCGCCATCGTTGTGCTCACCACCCTGCCGCTGCTGCTGGGCCTCCTGCTCGGACCGAGAGACATGCAGCCCTGGGTCGAGGCCATGCGGGCTTCCTGGCTTCCCCCTGCATGGCTGGCCGGCGGCATCCCGATCGCGCTGTCTCTGCTCGCCAAGCTGACCCACACCCTCGGGCGGATGCTCATCGATCAGGGGCGCTCGGGACCGTGGTGGTGGGCGCTGGTGGCGAGCATCCCGGCAGCGGTCGCGGTCGGCACCGTCTCTCGTGGCTTCTCGTCCCCAGTCGCGGTGCTCCTCGGCCTGCTCGGTGGCGCAGGAGTCGCGGCGGGTGGTCGTGCCCTGCTGTCCTGGCTCGGCAGCCGCGAGCCGGGGCGTGCAGTGGCCCTGGTGGCCGGGCTCGGCAGCCTCGCGGGCGTCTCAGTCTCGATGGCCGGACCGCTCCACCAGATCGCGGTCCCGCTCCTCTTCGGAGCCGGTGCGCTGTGGGGACTGCTGATCTGGGCAAATGCCAACGCCAGCCGCGTCCGCTTCTACAACCCGGTCAGCCTGCTCGCGGTGGTGCTGGGCCTGGTCTGTCTGGAGGTCGGCGTGCGCTACACCCCAGCCGGCATCACCTGGGGCGGGGGCGGCTCTCGGACTCAGCTGAACGACATGTATGGCTGGGTCAACGTTGCCAACGAAGAATTCGAGCTCATCGAAGAGGGTGCGCACACCGACTACCCCGACAAGGGCTTCCCGGTCGCCATTCCAGGCGCAGACGCTCGGACCCGCATTGTCTCCATGGGCGGCTCAACCACCGGCGGCGCTTACCAGAACGACGACCTCTCTGAGTTCTACCCTGCTCGCCTCGCAGAGCGGCTTGGAGAGCAGTACATGGTCGCCAACCAGGGCGTCGGCGGCTGGACGACCTGGCACATCCGCCGCTACCTCGCCGATCACCTCGATGCCCTCGCACCAGACGTCCTCACATTGTATGTCGGCCACAACGATGCCCTCACTCCGGTGCCGATGCCCTACGCCCAGCTCTACTCCGCCTGGAAGATGGGCGGAGCGCGCGCGACAAGCTCGGCGCTGAGCCGGGTTCGGCTGTACCAGGCGTTCCGATTCTTCCTCATCTCGCTCACACCAGCCCGTCAGCGGGTCGCGGTACCGATAGACGATGCCGAGGACAACCTGCGGTTTCTCATCGAGGCCGTCACCGGCCGCGGCGGCAAGGTTCTGCTCGCCAGCGAAGGCCTCGCTCCCGATCCCGGCCCGCTGGTGGAGTACAATGCCCTCATGGCACGACTCGCCTCCGAGACCCCTGATGTTGGCTATGTTGACACCGCCGCCGCCCTCTACACCCGGCCCTCCGCCCGCATGTTCCTCGACGACTGCCACCTCACGGACGATGGTCACCGCGTCGTCGCAGAAGAACTGGAGCGCGCACTTCAGGAGATGGGAGCCGTCCAATGAGCAGCCCGCCCGCCCTGATCGATGAGCTTCGCGGCGCCCTGCCATGGGTGATCGTCAGTGCTGTCGCCCTTGCTGCGGCGATCACCTACTTCGTGGTGACCAGCACCCCAGACCAGAACACCCTCCCTGAGGACTACGGACACAACATCTGATGAACCGAATCCGCCTTCTCGCTGTCGGGATCATCGTCCTGTCCGTCTCTGCCGTTGGGATCCGCGCCAGCCTTCGGCACAAGGCGCGCGTGGTCTCCGACACCATCACCCGGCAGGCTCCAGAGCTCGGCAACCAGGCCCACCTCCTGCTGCCCGACCTCGACGAGGCGGTGATGGTCGTCGCCGATCGGCCACACGACCCGTTCGAGGTGACTGCTGAGGATCGCTTCGAGCGCCTCACCCGGCTGCGGACCTTCACCGTATCCACCAACGCCGACGGCCTCCGGGGACCGGAGCTCGGTGAGAAGCAGGGCACGCGCATCCTGTGTGTCGGCGACTCGGTGACCTTCGGCTGGGGCGTTCCCTACGCCGAGACCTACCCAGCCCAGCTCGCCAAGCGACTCGGGGTCGAGGTCATCAACGCCGGGGTACCGGCGATGAAGCCGGACTCGATCGCAAAGTGGGTCGAGCAGAATGCAGCCGCGCTGAGGCCCGATCTGGTGCTGTTCGCCCGCCGGCCAGACTGGGGGTCTCCAGACCCCTGGGGGGTCTATCAGCGCTCCGTGCGTGCCGTGGCGGCTGCGGTGAGTCCAGCAAAGGTCGGCGTCCTCCTGCCGCCGGTCAGCACGTTTGATCCGATGGGTGTGGCGAACATGGACGAAGAGCGCCGCCGGGCTGAGCAGCTCGTCCGTCCCCTCCCCGTCCTCGACCTCACCCCCGCCTTCCGCGAAGCCCTCCCGCTGCCTGGGGTCATCCTGGAGATTCAGGACGGCACCCAGCGCATGGTGAGCCTCCCCGCGCGGACCACGATCGTGGAAGCCAAGGCCCCAGCGGGTGGCCCCGGTCAGTCCACGCTGGCCGCTGAGATCGTGGCCGTGTTTGAGGCCGACACGTCCATCGTCGAGCCGCTCTTCTTCGACGGTGGTCACCCAGATGCTGCCGGCTTCGTTCTGTTCACCGACGCAGTGGCGGCGTGGATTGAAGCCGAGGGTCTGCTGCGAGCTGCTCCGCAAGGCGGCGGTGCCCCACAGAATTAAGGTGGATGGGATCGGAGTCGAAGAACGACTCGGCCCCAAGCTGCGGGGCAAGCAGCGGCAGTGACTGCTCCGCCATCACCTCCGCCCACCGATCGAGTCGCGCCTCCTGGTGCGGAAATGCCAGCAAGATCACCTCTGCATCGCCGCTCATCTCGACGAGCCGCGACAGGTTTGCCCGGTATGCCTCCGGGGAGACCCGCACAGCCGGCAGGGTCGCGGTCGCGCGCGGCAGAGACGTGGTCGCGGGCTTGAGGCGGGCGGCCAGCAGCTGGCCGATGTGGGTGCGCAGCAGCCATGGCGTCGGGGCAGCATCGGCGTCGGAGAGCATGGTGCGCTGTGCATCTCGGACCAGGTAGCCGAGCACAACTCGATCGGGCCCGTGATCGAGCCATCGCTGCGCCCCGAGCACCGCCTGGTGAGTCGACCAGCCAGGTGTGCCGCCATTGACCACCGCCTGCCCGGTCAGCGCGGAGAGCACCGCCGGCCACGCCTCCCCCGCCTCGACCCCCCAGCCGAACGTCGTCGAGCAGCCCAGCGCGAGCGTCCATGGCCCTTCATCCGGCGGGAGCGGTCCCCGGAGACCGAGCCCGTTGGTCTGGATCGAGAAGGTGAGATCTTCCTCGACGAGGCGCTGGGTGGTGTCTATGTCCGGGCGCAGCCACCAGACGGACTTCGGGTCGCCGGTATACAGCCCGCCAGACGGGATCCCCAGCAGCCACAGCACAGCCTCCACTCCCACCAGGAGGAGCAGAGCGGTGGACAGCCCGAGGAGCGGCTTGAGCAGGCTTCGAAGAGAGCGCGTCATCGGTCCCGAGAATACCCCTGTCTCTCGGCAGGGGCGCAGAACTCCCATGGAATCACCGCCAGCCTCTGAGATCTGACGGCTCCCAACAGGGCACCCGGCGGTGTCCTGTCGCAAGGACCGGGCCGAAGCCCCCGGGGGGCACCATCATGCCAGGCTCGCACGGCCCAGCCCCTCACGCCTCCGGTGAATGCGATACCCCCCCGGGCATGCCGCTGATCAACGCGCGTCGTCCCGGACGGTGCCACCGCTGCTTCATGCAGCCTCATCTCTGTCTCTGCGCTGTCGTCGAGGAGGTCCAGACCACGGTCAGCTTCCTCGTCATCCGACACTACAAGGAAGCCTTTCGGACCACCAACACCGCTCGGCTCGCGGCCCTCGCCATGCCGTCGATGACGATCCACGACTACGGCTCGATGGATGTTGACTTCGATCCCAGCGTCATCCCGGCAAGCTCGTGGCTGCTGTTTCCGGCAGACGGTGAGCACCCCAATGCGCGCCCCGGGGTCGATCCGGCGCCGGAGTGTGTGGTCGTGCTCGACGGAACCTGGCGACAGGCACGACGCATCGCCAACCGCATCCCAGTGCTCGCGTCCCTCCCCCGCCTCACGCCCCAGCCCGCCACGACGCCGCCCCGACGCACCCGAAAGCCTCCCCATCCCGGAGGCATGGCAACCATCGAGGCCATCGCCCGTGCGGTCGAGATCTTAGAGGGGCCTCAGCGCGCAGCCCCGCTCGATGTCCTGTTCGATGCAATGGTGGAGAACGTCCGCAAGCAGCGCGGCTTCATCTATGAGGAGTCTTGATGAGCACCTTCCTGCTCGAGCCCAGCATCACCTTCCTCAACCATGGCTCGTTCGGTGCCTGTCCCCAGCCGGTTCTGGATGCCCAGTCGGAGTGGCGTCGGAAGTTAGAGGCGCAGCCGGTCCGGTTCCTCATCCGAGAGCTGGAGGCCAACCTCGCGGTGGCCCGTGCGGCCGTCGCGGAATTCGTCGGCGCCTCGCCCGCCGATCTGGTCTTTGTTCGCAACGCGACCGCCGGAGTCAACGCGGTGCTCTCGTCGCTGAGCCTTCGTCCAGGCGACCGCATCCTGACCACCGATCACCGCTACGAGGCTGTCGGCAACACCCTGGAGCACGCGGCCCGACGCGCTGGGGCCATCCTAGATGTTGTCGAGATCCCGTTCCCGCTGGACGACGCCGGTCGCGTCACCCAGCGCCTCCTCGATGCCATCACCGACAACACCCGGCTGCTGGTGCTCGACCACATCACCTCCATGACCGCCCTGGTGATGCCGGTCGCGGAGATCGCGGCCGCGGCGCGCGCGCGGGGCTGCATCGTGCTGATCGACGGCGCACACGCACCTGGACACATCCCGCTCTCGCTCACAGATCTTGGAGCAGACTTCTGGGTCGGAAACCTCCACAAGTGGCCCTGCGCGCCCAAGGGATCGGCGGTGCTGTGGGCAGCACCTGAGCACCACAAGATGCTACACCCAGCGGTCATCTCGCTGCGGTATGGCGAGGGCCTGCACCGAGAGTTCGACTGGTGCGGGACGGATGACCCGACGCCCTGGCTGGCCAGCACCGCAGCGCTGGAGCACCACGCAAGCCTGGGCGGGGCCGCATTCGAGACCGCAAACATCGCCCTCGCACAGCAAGCCGCAGACCTTCTCTGTGGCCGCCTGGCTCTGGAGCATGGGGCTGGCGATCCCGCGATGCGGTGCGCGATGGCCGCGATGCTGCTGCCCGCTCCAGCGGCGGATGCGGACCGGATCTACCGCGGACTGCTGGCACGGGACATCGAGTGCTTCGTGCTGCCCTGGAAGGCGCACGCCCTGGTCCGTATCTCAGCGTTCTCAGCCTACAATGAGATCGAGCAGTACCGTCTCTTGGCCGACGCGCTCGTCGACCTGCTGCCGTAGCGTCCATCCAGGTCGGCGGCCTGGTGCCTCAGAACCACTCGAACAGGTTGTTGAGGACCGCAAACAGCAGCACCCCCAGGAACGCCGTGATGAGCAGCCAGAACCCGACCGGCAGAGAGGTCTGCGCGATCCGCGGTGCCTTGTCGGGGTCGGTGATCAGCACATAGCGCCCCGGACCATCTGGCCGGAGGTTCCAGTCCGCGTTCTTGTCGACGGCCCGCATCAAGATCGACGACACCGCGCCCTTCAGCTGCGATGGCCCGATCGAATTCTTCCCCTGCCCCGTGATGAAGCTCACCGCGCCAGTGCCGAGGGTCAGCTTGATGACACGCTCGGTGACTTTTCGGCCAAGCCCGACAGAGAGGTCGTGAAGATCGATGACTGGAAGTCCGTCCTCGCTCCAGACGTGCGTGTCGGTCTTCCACGGGCGCTCCTTCGCCCACGGCAGCTTCTTCGCATCTCGCTCAATGCGGGAGAGCACATGCTGGATGCGACGAACATCGCTGGAGGGGTCATGGGGATCAGCGGGCATCGATGGCGTCTCGGAAGGTCTGGCGCATCTGCGCGGGAGATGCGGTGTCGGTGAGGTAGCTCAGCGGCGCATACCGCCGATGGAGATTTCGGAACCGACGCGGCTCAGAGTCGAAATCATAGCTGAAGACGATCGGCAGGCTCACTCCAGCGTCCCGAATCGCTGCGAGGACGTAGGTGCCTTGGTTGTTCTCAAGGAACCGCCGAGCACGGGACTCGTCACCCGCAAACCGACGATGGAGCTGCGCGAGGTCTCCCAGGAGCTTCTCGGCCCGATCGAACTTCATGTCCAGAAAGATCGCTGAGAATGAACCACCGGAGAGCATCTCCAGGGCCGCGAAGCCATCTCCGGCACGCTCGAAGGAGAAGTCACTCCCGAGAAATCGGGTGAGGTTGTGGATGTACTCAAAGCCATCCTCGACCACCAATACACGCTCCATCAGTCTTCCTCCTCGCTCACCCAGACCGCGGATGAGACCGTGGCTGGGGCGTCTTCGTCTTCTGCACGGGGGAGCCGAACGACCACCGCCTTGCGAAAACCCGGCTCGTCCTCGACAGTGATGCTGCCATTGTGCCGGGTGATGAGATCCACAGCGAGCCCGAGCCCGCGCCCGATGCTGCGGCTCTGGATCATGGTGTCGGTCAGCGTCCCTGGGGCGGTGTCACAGAACCGCAGCACCACCAGCTCCAGGCCCGTGATCGGATCGTCGTCTTCCTCCAGCGCCACCATCACCCGGCGCTGCTCTTGCGGTGCATCGATGAGCGCGTGGTAGGCGTTGCGGAGGAGGTTGGCGATGATGTCGTCGAGATCGCCCCGGAACACCCGCGCAGGCAGAGGCTCACCGGAGACCGACAGCTCGGGAAGAGGCTGCTCGGCCAGGCCCGGCTCGTCGCGAACCCGGTCGTCGACCGTGCGGACCACTGCAGCGTCGATGTCGACCGTACCCATCGATGAGATGAGCCGCCCGAGGGCACGGTAGGCGTCCTCATTGAGCGCCTCAGACAGCGCAAGCAGCGGCCCCGCCAGATCTCGGGCCCGCTCAGGACGCAGGAGCTTCGGCCGGAGCGCTGAGAGACGCCGCATCGCTTGGCTCATGGGGCCAAAGACCGGATCGCTCCGTCGCAGGTTCAGTCGAACACCGTGCTTGTGCCCCAGCCGCTCGATGCCCGCTCGGTAGATGGTGTACCGCTCGATGACGCCCTCGCTCTCGTCGTCTCCAAAGAGACGCTCCGCCGCCCAGCGGACCGCAGAGTAGTCTCCATTCTCGAAGGCATGGGCCATCTCTTCGAGCAGGGTGGTGTTGTGCTTGAGGACCTCGTGCCGAATGGCCGCGAGCAGTCGCGCAAGATCATGGGCGCACTCCGGGGCTACGGCGAGGAGATCATCGAGGGTGCGGTCCTGTCGACGGCGCAGCCACCACAGCAGCACGATGGCTCCGAGCAGCCCTGAGACCACCGCGAGCGCCTGCTGACGCTGGAGGCGACGCCGCGCGAGCTGATCCTGCAGCGCCTGGGCTGGCTCGTAGAACGGCCCCCCATACGAAGACAAGAAGAATGCCTCGAGTCGGATGCGGGCCGTCTCAAAGTCGCCGCCCTGAAAAGCGCTCTCGGCGAGCAGGTACTGGGCCTCGGCGCTGCCACCATCTGCGGCTTCTCTTAGCAGCCGCAGCCCCCGGCGGGTCTCTCCCTGGCGCCGCAGCTCCTCCCCCAGAGAGGTCCGAATCTGCGGCTGGTCGGCGCGCAGTGAGAGCGATTTCTCCCAGGCGATGACCGCATCGTCAGGGGTCTCCGCCATCATCGCCTGGAGATTGTGGGCGCGGTACCACTCCGGAGCCTCTCCAAGCAGGGTGCTCAGCTCGTCGCGCGCGGCATCGTTCTTGCCCTGGTTCCAGTAGACCTTCGCCACGTGGAAACGCTCCAGGATCGCCGGTGCGACCTCTGAAGCGCCGTCCGCTGGGTCCGGGAGCGCATCAGCAGTGGGCACCTCCCGACGAAGCCCGGCGATCAGCGCAGAGGCCTCCGCAGCGTGCACGCCATCTGGATCGGAGGCGAGGTAAGTCTCCGCCGTGCCTGCGGCATCCTCAAAGTCTCGCAGCCCGACCTGCACCTCGGCAAGTCGGAACCGGATCTCCCCCCAGGATGGTCGCAGCTCAAGGGCACGACGAAGCTCCTCAGCGGCCTCCGCGTGGCGGCGTCCCCGATAGCCCTCCGCCAGCAGCAGCCCGAGGCGTGCGCGCCAGCGGGGGTCCTCCGGGCTGAGCGCGACCGCGATGACATACGCGCGCTCGGCATCCGCGATGCGCTCGTCTGCGCTCAGCACATCCCCCAGCGATGCCCATGCCTCTGTCGCCTCCGGTGCATCCGCGACAACCAGCCGCAGCGACCGGGTGGCCTCCTCCAGCCGACCGGCGCGCGCCGAGTCCAGGGCGGCATCGATCCGATTCCGCTCGGCGCTCGTCAGTCCGCGTCCGCCTCCATGGCTCATGTGCCGGGCCTGAGCAATGACCTGGATGCGATCCAGCCTCCCCTGAGCTTCCTCGAGGATCTCCGGGTTGAGGCCCTCGGGCTCCAGGAGGAGGATCTCGCGGAGCAGGGCAGAGGCAGAGTCCTCGTCATCTGCTTCGTAGTGCCAGAGCGCATGGCAGAGCAGGACAGACTCTGCACCAGCCGGGCTGCGAGACTTCTTGAGGAAGCTGCGCAGCGCGACCATTGAGTCCTCCAGTGCCTCTGCACGACACAGACACCGCGCCTCCGCGAGCAGCCATGGAGAGGGGTCTTTTCCACGATTGAGCTGGCGGGCCTTTCGATACAGCGAGGCGGCCTCCGCTGGAGAATCCTTCTCCAGCAGCCTCGCGAGCGCCTCAGCAGCCTCCGGCTCGTAGTCGAGGATGCGCAGCCGATAGGTCGCGATGGACTCTGCGATGCTGCCCTGCTTCTCCAGCACCCGGGCCAGCCCCAGCGCCGCGCCGTCGTCGGTCGGATCCGCGCGCAGCAGACGCCGGTACTCGCGCTCAGCCTTCTTGATGTCTCCCGAGGTCTCCCACTCCTCCGCGATGAGCAGCATCCGGGTAGAGCCGCTGACCGGCAGCAGGTCGTCGGGATCGGCAGCCGCAGTCAGGAGGAGAACGAGCCCGATCACGTCAGCTGTGACTTCAGCTCGCGGACCTTCAGGCCAAGCTGGTTGAACCGCAGCTGCACCTTCCGCGAAGACTCGCTGTCTCCGAGCAAGATCGTGGCCATCGCGGCGAAGTCTCCGCGCTCCTGGAGGTAGAGTCGGGTGAAGTACTGCCGCTCAACATCCTGAGCGACCTTGTTGAGGCCCTCACCTGGGCGAATGAGCAGCTCCATCTTCAGGCCCGCATCGATCTCTTCCTCCGTAGCGGTTGCCAGGAGGAGATCTCGGACAAGCTTGGGACGCACCTGGATGAGGTCACCTCGCCCCTCTCCGCTGGCCGCCTCGACCGCCTCAGCGAGACAGAGCATCAAGGCGTTCTCAAGCGTCATCGCAAACTCTCGAAGGTTCCCCGGCCAGCTGTGCTTGCGGATCTGCCGAACGCTCCGCTCGGGGAAGTACATCAGCACGACGCCCGGTGCCGGCTGGGGGATGTCGCTGCTGGTGATCACGCGCACGGTCCGCCCGCCAGAAGGCAGCTCTCCGATCGTGTTCTGATCGCAGTACTCAGCAAGCAGCTCCGCGAGGTGGGGAGTCTCGATGCCGCGCTGGATCATCGAGGTCAGCAGGCGATCGATGTCCATCTGGCGGTCCCGCAGCGGGGGCAGGGCAACAGTCGCGGCAGGGTTGAGCCGCATGTAGAGGTCTGCGCGGAAGGTTCCCTGGCGCACCATCTCGCCGAGGTCTTCGTTCGTGGCGACCACCAGCTTGACGTTGACCCGACGCTCCCGAACATCTCCCAGCCGGGTGACCGCTCCCTCCTGAAGGACCGTCAGCAGCATCTTCTGATGCTCCAGGCGGAGGTTGCCGATCTCGTCGAGGAACAAGGTGCCGCTGTCTGCTTCTTCAAATGCTCCCTTCCGATCTGCAACCGAGCCGGTGTAGGCCCCACGGACTGAGCCGAACAGGTGGGCCGCGACGAGCTCTTGAGGGATGGTCGCCAGATCGATGGAGACAAACTGCCCCTTGCGTCCCGAGCGAGGGTGGATGAAGTGTCGGGCGATGAGCGACTTTCCTGTCCCGGTGGGGCCAGCCATGATGACTGGCAGCCGCCCACGGGCCAGCACAGTGAGCCGCTGGCGAATCCGGCGCATGGTCATCGAGCGCCCCCAGTACACCGGTCCGTCCTGCTCACGCCCACGGCGCGCCTGGAGGATGCCGGCGACCTGCGCATTGAGCGAGCGCGCGTCGAGATCTTCATCCTGGAGAAAGTAGGTGTACTCCTCCGCCTGGTGACGGTCCGCGACCCGCTCCAGTCCGACACCGCCGCGTGCGGTCATCAGGATGACTGGCAGATCCGGCCAGCTCGTGCGCAGTGCCTCCAAGATGTGCGCGCCCTGGCTACGACGGGCTCGGGAGAGATCTCGGGAGGTGGGGTTGTCGGGGAGGCCGAGGAGCAGCTCATCGGGGATGTCAAAGTGGACATCCAGCAGCACCAGCTCGACCTGGCGCCGCAGCTTCTTGAGAATCTGTCGGGCCTCTTTCCAGCTCCGTGCCGGGCCGTGCCAGGTGTACTCCGGCATGATGCGTCGGCAGAGGTCTGCGGTTCGATCGCGATCATCAATCACAAGGATGTCAGCCATCTATCACTCCAGTGAGGCGTCCCTCATCAGCCTCACAGGAGCGAGGCTGCTCTCTTGAACAGGGAGCGGGTCGCGGCCGCGACCTCTCCCGCGAGCCCAGCGGCCTCCTCCAGCTCAACCCGCGAGCCGGTGAGGTTCACCCGGGCCAGGGCAGCGAGGCTCTGCTCGACTCGGACGACATCAGCATCATCCGCCAGCTGCGTCGGACGCATGCGCTCCCAGACCTGCCAAGCCGTCGCGCACACATCTCCGCGCTTGTGCGTCTGAAGAATGTCCGTCTTCAGCGCAGCACGCAGCGCCTCCGTCTCTGGATCCGCTCCGAGGAACCGAACCTCAAAGGTGATGTACTTCCCCAGGTCGTGCCGAAGATCAGAGAGGTCCTCTGCCAGCTCTTCGAGCGCCTCAGGGGGGACATCCTCCAGCCTCACCCTTGCCTCCGCTTGAACAGACACCAGCGGAGGCTACGCCTTGCATACCGGGCCAGATGCGGGGAGCGAACAGGCACGACCTCAGGCTCAACTGAGAAGACCCAATTGATCCCCGTGTCGTCGTCGATGGCGGCGTTGAGGTTGACCCAGATGGTCCCGGGTCCGCTGAGGTTTCCATCGATGCGCACCTCCGCGCCAGCCTCGATGGAGCCCAGATCCTCTGCACCGTCCCCCGAGATCGAGATCTCGGCAGCTTCCCAAGCGACATCCGGGCGCAGGATGAGGGAGTACTGCCCATCGGAGGAGACAAACGCCGATGCTTCCGGTGGGGCGGCGTGTGCGAGGCTGAAGAGGATGGGCAGCATAGTCGATGCAGCCTATCGCATGAACCCCGATCAAGACCAGCGCTGGAGGATGCTGAGGTAGTCAATCTCGGCGGGCTGAGCCGACAGGACGACCGGTGTGATCCGGGAAGCCGCGCGTGCGCAGCGCTCGAACAGCGTACGCTCACCGGAGAGGGCATCGAGGACTCCAGGCCGCAAGTGCCCACGACGGACGATGTCCTGAGCCAGCGAGGAAAAAGCCCAGTCGTCAAGTCCCTCCGTCGCAATCACCTCATCGGTGACTGCAGACACCCCCTCAACGCTCAGCCTCCCCTGTCCGTGCAGCACCATGGCGGCCTGCCACCAGGAGAACACCGGCACGACACGGGGACCGAGGGCCGCAAACCGCAGCGGCGGACTCGCCCGCTCGAGATGAATGAAGATGTGGTCGACCACCTCGCCGGTCGGAAGCTGCGCGATGGCGGCCAGGGCAACCTCAATGCGGTCGGGGTAGGCGCCGGCGGTCTCCATGATCCGTGAGACCTGTGCAGGCGTCAGGCGACCCGACAGGGCATCGGCATAGACGGAGTAGATCAAGGCATCGACCTCGGCATCGTCACCGAACAGCGACTCGTGCACCGCCGTCCCCATGCCCTGTCGGGCGGCCAGCAGTGCCGGAAGCTTGTAGCCAAACTGACCACGAATCGCGCGGAAGCGGCCCTTTCGGAGGTTGGTCAAGTTGTCCTTGAGGACCAGGCCGTCGTAGCGAACGCCATCCAGGCGGAGCTTCTCCTCCAGGACGGAGCGCATCTGAGTCGGAGAGCCGGAGAGGATGTAGATCCGCGCGCTGCTGGCCGCCGCCAGTCCCTGAATGAGCGCCGTCGCTCCTGGAACAGCACGTTTTTCTTCCGCAGCTTCGGTCGCGGCACGAACCAGCCCGCGGAGCGAACTGAAGTTGGTGTCGAGGTAGGTCTTGTCGAGGTCCCAGCGGTAGATGTGCATCTCGACCAACCTATCCGATCCCTGCACGAGAGGACTCCGACGAGACACGGACACCTGCGGTCGCAGGAGCGACACACCACAGCACACCGGTAGCGCGCTGCTCTCGGCCCCGCCCACACAGCGCATGGGGGTGAAGGAGGCTCAGCATGCCAGACGTCTCCCCACCTCTATCGGGGGGAGTGCTGCCCACACAGCACGCACCAGTCACCGCCCTGCACAGAAAAAGAATGCAACAACCAGTGAAGGCACAACACTCACTCGAAGCGGTATATGACGCTTCCAGCTGGAGCCAGGAGCATGCGCTCAGCGGCAACACGACGGACAGCATCAGGGTCCTGTCGGATGGCCTCGATGCGCAGACGCAGGGACTTGTTCTCTTCGCTGATCAGCTCGACCCTGGCCTGAGTGGCGTAGAGGTCTTGCTTGATGTCATACCGGTTCAGCAGTCCCTCTTCCCCGACGAGAGTGTAGCCAATGATGCCCACGATCAAGGAGATCGGGAGCACCTGGTACAGCAACCGGAGGAGGAGCGGGGGAATCATCAGAACGGCTCAGAGCAGAAGGCTTGACGCGCCAAGAGAATAGCCGACGCAGAAGCGCCTGTCACCCCTATCTGTGGGCATCAAGTTCTGATAACACCGAGATGCTCACTCCTGCCCTGCGACATTCGCCTCGGTCGCGATGGCAAGTCGTGACAGTCCAAGGCTTCGGGCGAGATCCATCACCGCAACCACCCGGCCATGATCGACATCGCGATCGGCCTTGATGATGATCAAGGTGCTGGTGTCTGCGGTGCGCGCAGCCTTGAGTCTGCCGGTCAGGCCATCCCAGTCGACCGCGACCTCATCGACCTGGACGGCACCATCGCGCGTGACCCAGATCTCAAGCTCGCTGTCGTCCTGGAGGATGGTGTCCGAGGACGAGCGCGGCAGGTCGACCTCGATTCCGGGAGAGGTGACGAAGGTTGTGGAGACCATGAAGAAGAGGACGAGCTGGAAGATGATGTCGATGAGGGGAGTCACATCAACGATCATCTCCTCCCGCCGTCGGGCGGAGAAGTTCACGCCGCATCCTCCGCGTCGATCAGCTTATCGAGCACCGACAAGCTGATCTCTTCCATCTCCAGGACGAGATCATCCGCGCGAGAGAGCACCCACTTGTAGGCGATGAGGGTGGGAATGCCGACGGAGAGGCCCGCCATGGTGGTGATCAGGGCCTGGGAGATGCCACCGGCGAGGTTGCCCACGCCGCCGAGTCCCTGCTCCTGAATGACCTCGAAGGTGAGGATCATTCCCCACACCGTCCCAAGCAGACCCAGCAGCGGCGCGACGCTGGCGATGGTCCCGAGGACCTGGCTGTAGCGCTCCAGCTCCGCAGCCTCTCGGCGGCCAATCTCTTCAAGACGCTCCTTAATTTCAGCGCGGGTGTGCCCGCGAGCGACAATGGCAACCTCGACCACCCGAGCAACCACGGACTCGCTCTTGCGGCAGAGGGTCAAGGCATCAGGGTAGCGGCCTTGGTTGAGCAGCTCGGTGACCTCAACGGCAAAGCCTTGAGGAACAATGCGAGACCCCCTCAGCGCGACGACGCGCTCCATGAGGGCGGCCATCGCGACCACGCTAGAGAGCCCAATGGGCACCATGACCGGACCGCCGGACACCAGAAAGTCGAGAACATCGCTCAAGCCTTCACCTCTGCGAGACAGCTTTACAGTGAAGACTATCCAGCGTTGTGTTCATCCGCAGAAGGATCCGGATCTGAATGTCATGGTCAGTGTCAATAATTGTTTCGAATTTGATACAAAACCGTGTCCGAATTTCTTGACATCGTTCCAGATCCCGACCTTCTTCGCTGAAACAAATCTCCAGTATCGTGGCCATTCCTGACCATTGCCCGATGTCAATTCACCCACGGCCGGTCCATATTGGGCACAACATTGTGCAAGGCGGATGTCTACCTCGGGAGCTGGCACGGGTCTTGCTTAGTTGTTTGGCAGGTGAGTACTCACACTCTGTTGAGTCTCCACGGTGTACGCACCTCTACTCAAAGGAGCTTCCATGGCATCAGCGGCAATGAAATCGCGGGCTGGCACATCCACTCAGGGAAACCCGCTGCTCAACCGCTACCTGCGTCGAATGGGCTCCATTCCGCTCCTCTCTCGTGAAGATGAGGTCGAGGTCGCCCGTCGCATCTCGGAGAACGGCCCCGACGCCGAGCTTGCCAAGCAGGCGCTGACCAACGCCAACCTCCGACTCGTCGTCTCGATCGGCAAGCAGTACACCTACCGTGGGCTCCCGCTTGCAGACCTCATCCAGGAAGGAAACCTCGGCCTCATCAAGGCTGTCGAGAAGTTCGACTGGACCCGTGGCTTTAAGTTCTCGACCTATGCCTCCTGGTGGATTCGTCAGTCCATCATCCGCGCCATTGAGAGCCAGATCCGCACCATCCGCATCCCGATCTACAAGCTGGAGGTGGTCAACAAGGTTCACTACACCCAGAAGGTCCTCTTCCAGCAGCTCGGCCGCGAGCCCACGCTCCGCGAGGTCGCCAAGCGACTCGAGCTTGAGCCGGAGAAGGTCGAGGAGCTGATGCGGCTGACCCGTGAGCCGATGAGCCTCGACGCTCCCGTCTCCGATGACTCTGACAGCACCATCGGCGCGTTCATTGAGGACACCAACATGGAGCGCCCGGGCGAGGATCTCGACGAGACCTCGCTTCGCGAAGAGGTCGGTCAGGCCCTCTCCAGCCTGACCCCCCGAGAAGAGAAGGTCGTCCGCATGCGCTACGGAATCGGTGAGCCGACTCAGTACTCGCTTGAGGAGATCGGCTCACAGTTCTGTCTCACCCGTGAGCGCATCCGCCAGATCGAGCTGAAGGCCCTCCGCAAGCTGCGCCACGCCAAGCGCTGCAATGTCCTGGAAGCCTTCGTCCAGTAGACGCCACCGCACAGGCGGCTCCCCTGCCCTCAGACAGCATCACCCCGCGTGGTGCTGTCGTGCTTCTGGACCCGCGCTCCGAAGTGCGGTACCTCCGACTCGGAGGTACTCACCATGTCCATGAACAGCTTGCTCGATGCACTCGCCCCCATTCTGCCCATCCTCAAGGCCGTTGACCTCAGCGATCCAGGTGCTGCCGCTGTACTCAACGCGCGCCTCCCAGTCGACGGCGCTGACCTCGCGGCGGTCTCTGCGCTCGTAAGAGACGGCATCGCAGCGGGCTGGCTCTGTCCCCGTGACGGCGGAAGCCTCACCTACGGACGGGCAGCAAAGGCTGGTGAGGCGACCCTGGGCTTCGGGATCGACACGGTCGACATGACCGGACCAGGACCGGGACACACCCACCCCAGCGGCGAGATTGATCTCTGCTTTGCGCTGGAGGGCAAGCCAACCTTTGACGGAAACCCGCCGGGCTGGACAGTCTACCCAGCCGGCTCCTGGCATGTACCCACCGTGCGCGGCGGACGCATGGGCATCCTCTACTTCCTACCGGACGGGGCCATTCGATTCGAGCCGGGCCCGACCCGCTGAGTCGCAGAACCGCTGGCCCGCGACTGCTGACCCGCTACTGCGCTTCGCAGTGGGCTGTGTAGGCGGCAGCATCGAGGAGGGCCGCAAGCTCTCCGGGATCGGAGAGCTTGATCTTGAACAGCCAGCCGGCGCCATAGGAGTCCGTGTTGACTGACTCCTCGTCACCCTCCAGGGCCTCGTTGATCTCGACAATCTCACCAGAGACTGGCGCATAGATGTCAGAGACGGCCTTGACCGACTCGATCTCTGAGATGGTCTCACCAGCGGCGGCTTCCGCACCGACCTCGGGCATGTCGACATACACGACATCTCCCAGAGAGTCCTGTGCGAACCAGCTAATGCCCACGATCGCAACGTCACCCTCGACGCGGACCCACTCGTGGCTCTCTCGATACTTCAGCTCTGCAGGGTATTTGGACATCGAAATCTCCCAGATATCAGGATGCCGGCCGCCCAGGAGGGGCTGCCGGGCTGAGGCTAATAATCTCGCTTGTAGAACGGACCGCGAACGACAACGGCCTCAGCCGTGCGGCCTCGGACATCGATCTGAAGGGTTGTCCCTGGCTTAGCCAGTGATGTAGGAACGTAGCCAAGTGCGATGCCGGAGCCGAGGGTCGGGGAGCGAGTGCCGCTGGTGACCTCTCCGACAGGCTCACCGCCAGAGACGATGGCGCAGTGTGGGCGCGGGATGCGGCCGGTGACGGCCAGGCCGACGAGGCGCTTCCCGAGACCATCTTTGCGCTGCTGGCGCATGGCATCGCGCCCGATGAAGTCGTCTCCGCGCAGCTTTGTGCACCAGCCGAGCGCTGCCTGGAGCGCAGTGGTGGACTCGTCCATGTCGTTGCCGTACAGGTGGAGGCGCGCCTCAAGACGCAGCGTGTCTCGGGCACCGAGTCCGATGGGCGCGATGCCGTGGGCCGCGCCCGCCGCAAGGATCGCCGGCCAGACCGGAGCAGCCTCAGCGGCAGGAATGAAGACCTCGAAGCCATCCTCGCCGGTGTAGCCGGTCCGAGCAATGATGCAGCCCTCGACACCAGCGACAGTGGCCTCCGCGAACCAGAAGTACTTGATCGCAGAGAGATCGCAGTCGGTCAGCGCCCCGAGGGTGGCGACGGCACCCCGCCCCTGGATGGCGACCTGCGCCCAGTCCCCAGACTGGTCCGTGACCGCCACGTCAAATCGCCCCTCCAGCTGAGACTTCGCCCAGGCGTAGTCCTTCTCCTGGTTGGAAGCGTTGACGCACAGGAGAATGTCGGTGTCAGAGATCCGGTAGACGATGAGATCATCGACCACCCCCCCGTCGGGCTTGCACATGCAGGTGTACTGCGCCTGGCCGTCGGCGATCTCGACGTCGTTGGTGACGAGATACTTCACCGCTGCGAGCGCCTGGGGGCCGGAGACCCGAAGCTCACCCATGTGAGAGACATCAAACAGGCCCACCGCGCTGCGCACGACCTTGTGCTCAGCAATGATGCCGGTGTACTGCAGGGGCATCTCCCAGCCACCGAAGTCAATGAGCTTCGCGCCAGCTGCGCTGTGGTGGGGATGAAAGGGGGTTTGTCGCAACGACATTGGCGGCTCTCCCGAGGTTGGAGTGTTCTCCTAACCAAGCGGGAGGCATAGGGCCGGTGGGGAAGATATGAGCATCCACAAATCCTCGTGAAGGAGCCGTGATGTCTACGCAGCGCTTTATCGATCGTCACCTCGGGCCGCGCGCAGCGGATGTCGACAAGATGCTCGCCGCCCTCGGACAGGACAACCTCGATGACCTCATCGAGCAGGTCATCCCGGCATCCATCCGTACGGTTTCTCTCCTCGATCTTCCTCCCGCACGCACTGAGCGCGAGGCGCTGATCGACATGGCCGCGATGGCAGAGGCCAACACGCTCCACCGCAGCTACCTCGGCCAGGGCTACCACGACACGATCACCCCCTCGGTGATCCTCCGAAACATCCTGGAGAACCCCGGCTGGTACACCGCGTACACGCCATACCAGGCTGAGATCGCACAGGGGCGTCTTGAGGCGCTGCTCATCTTCCAGACGGTGGTGCAGGATCTCACCGGGATGGAGATCTCCAACTCCTCTCTCCTCGACGAGGCCACCGCCGCCGCAGAGGCGATGACCATGATGCATCGCCTGAGCCGCGGAAAGAAGGGGCACACCTTCTTTGTCTCGGACGACTGCCATCCTCAGACCATTGGAGTGGTCAAGACCCGGGCGGAGCCACTGGGCATCGAGGTGCTGGTCGGCGATGCCGCCGCGTTTGACTTCTCGACGCCCGTCTTCGGTGCCCTGCTGCAGTATCCAGGCACCACCGGAGCGGTGCTCGACTGGAGCGACTTCTGTGACAAGGCCCACGCGATCGGTGCGAAGGTCGCGGTCGCGGTTGATCTGCTCAGCCTCACCCTGCTGCGACCTCCTGGAGAGTTCGGCGCAGACATGGTGGTCGGAAACAGCCAGCGCTTCGGCGTCCCGCTGGGCTTCGGCGGACCACATGCAGCCTTCCTCGCAACGAAGGAAGCCTACAAGCGGCAGGTTCCCGGTCGCATCATCGGCGTGAGCCAGGATGCCGACGGAAACCCTGCGCTGCGAATGGCCATGCAGACCCGCGAGCAGCACATCCGTCGCCAGAAGGCCACGAGCAACATCTGCACCGCACAGGTCCTTCTCGCCGTCACCGCAGGCATGTACGCCGTGTGGCACGGCCCCGAGGGACTCACAGAGATCGCCCGCACCGTCCACACCCAGGCGCTCCGGCTCGCGGCAGCCGCGCGCCATGCAGGCCTGCGCGTCTCTGATGCGCCCTTCTTCGACACCATCCACATCCGCGCTGGCGACCGACAGGCCGACATCCTCACGGCGGCCGCTGCGGCAGGGATCAACCTCCGCGCAGTGGCCGACGGCGGAATCGTCGTTGCCCTCGATGAGACGGTGATCGACACCGACATCACCGAGCTCGCAGGAATCCTCGGCGGCGACATCCCCGCTGGAGTCGAGGAGAACATCACCGGTCTCCATGCCCGCACCTCAGACTTCCTCACCCACTCCTTCTTTCATCGGTACCGCTCTGAGACCGAGATGATGCGGTACCTGCACCGACTGGAGGCCAAGGATCTTGCGCTGAACACGGCGATGATTCCCCTTGGATCCTGCACCATGAAGCTGAACGCCGCGACCGAGATGATCCCGGTCACCTGGGCTGGCTTTGGTCGAATCCACCCCTATGCCCCCATCGAGCAGGCCGCCGGCTATCGTCAGATGTTCGATGATCTGGAGGCCTGGCTGGCAGAGATCACCGGCTTTGCCGCCATCTCGCTGCAGCCAAACGCGGGCTCTCAGGGAGAGTATGCGGGCCTCCTCGCCATCCGCGGCTACCATCGCTCTCGTGGCGATCAGCACCGAAACATCTGCCTCATCCCCACCTCAGCCCACGGCACCAACCCAGCAAGCGCGGTGATGGCCGGGATGAAGGTCGTCGCGGTTCGATGCGATGACCAGGGCAACATCGACATCGACGACCTGCGGCTCCAGGCCAACACGAACCGAGAGGCCCTCGCCGCGCTGATGGTCACCTACCCATCCACCCACGGTGTGTTCGAGTCCGGCATCCAGGAGATCTGCGCCATCGTGCATGAGGCTGGCGGTCAGGTCTACATGGACGGCGCGAACATGAACGCCATGGTCGGTCTCTGTCGGCCCGGTGACATCGGCGCCGATGTCTGCCACCTCAACCTCCACAAGACCTTCTGCATCCCCCACGGGGGCGGCGGACCGGGCATGGGACCGATCGGTGTGGTCGCGCACCTCGCGCCGTTTCTCCCCGGTGATCCGCTGGGAGATGACTCCGCAGTCGGTCCGGTCTCTGCCGCGAACTTCGGCAGCCCCTCCATCCTGCCGATCTCCTGGTCCTACATCGCGATGAGCGGACCCGACGGGCTGACCGAGGCCAGCCGGATCGCGATCCTCAACGCCAACTACATCGCTGCCCGCCTGGAGTCCCACTACCCGGTGCTCTACAAGGGCGAGAACGGCCGGGTGGCGCACGAGTGCATCCTCGACCTCCGCCACCTCAAGGATGAGGCCGGGGTGAGCGTCGATGACGTCGCGAAGCGCCTGATGGACTACGGCTTCCACTCCCCCACGATGTCCTGGCCGGTCGCAGGGACCCTGATGGTCGAGCCCACCGAGAGCGAGTCTCTCGCCGAGATCGATCGGTTCTGCGATGCGATGATCGCGATCCGCGACGAGATCCGAGACATCACCGAGGGCCGCGCCGACAAGGTCGACAACCCGCTGCACAACGCCCCGCACACCGCGGCGTCTGTCTGCACCGACGACTGGCCTCACGCCTACAGCCGCCAGCAGGCCGCCTTCCCCGGCGCAGGCATCCCCGGCCACAAGTACTGGCCGGCGGTCAGGCGGGTCGACAACGCCTACGGAGACCGCAACCTCGCCTGCTCCTGCCACTCCTGGTCGCCAGACGAGGTCTGAGGGGGCCGCAAGGCCGCAGGCTCACCGCCTGAGGCGATGCGCTACTGGCGCTGGTGCGCCTCGGCAGCGATGACGGTGTTCTCCATCAGCATCGCGATGGTCATCGGCCCGACCCCACCGGGGACCGGGGTGATGGCCAGGGCGCGCTTGACGGCAGTGTCGAACTCGACATCGCCACAGATGGTGCCGTCCTCGCGTCGGTTGATGCCGACGTCGATGACCACTGCACCCGGTCGGATCCAGGCGCCCTTGATCATCTCCGCGCGACCAACGGCCGCGACCACCACGTCTGCCCGCTTGAGGTGAGACTGGAGGTTGACGGTGCGACTGTGGCAGAGGGTGACCGTTGCGTTCTGCTGCTCCAGCAGCCACGCCATCGGACGACCGACGATGTTGCTGCGGCCGATCACCACCGCCTCGGCGCCGGAGAGGTTGACCCCGGACTCCGCGAGCAGCCGCATCGCGCCCTTGGGGGTACAGGCGATCATGAGATCATCGCTGCGGCGCCCCTGAGCAAGCCGGCCGACGTTGACCGCGTGGAAGCCGTCGACGTCCTTGTCCGGAGAGACCGCCGCGAGAACCGCGCGCTCATCGATGTGCGCTGGCAGGGGAAGCTGCACGAGGATGCCGTCGACCTTTGGATCGAGGTTGAGGGCCGCGATGCGCTCCAAGAGGACCGCCTGGGTGGTGTCCTCGGGGAGGTGAAGATCGTCGGGCTGGTAGAAGCCGAGGCGCTCCGCACGACGGGTCTTCCTGCGGACGTAGATCGCGCTGGCAGGATCCTCTCCGACCTTGATGACCGCGAGTCCGGGTGGGCGCTTGAGTCGTGAAATACGGCTCTTGAGCGCCATGAGGCTCTCTCGGGCGACGACGCGCCCGTCGACGATCTGGGCCATCAGGAATCCGATGAGCTGGAGGTGCTCGTCTTGGTTGAGCTGCTCGCCTTGGTTGAGCTGCTGTCGCTGCTGGAGGTGCTCGTCTTGGTTGAGCTGCTGTCGCTGCTGGAGGTGCTGTCGCTGCTGGAGCCCTTGAGGCCGTAGTGGTCCTTGTACCAGCCGCCGCCCTTGAGGACGAAAGAGGTTCGGGAAATCAACTTCTTGACGCCGCTCATGCTGCACTCCGGACAGTCCGTGATGGGATCATCTGACATGCGCTGAAGCTGCTCAAACTCATGCCCGCAGTCCGGGCAGCGGTACTCGTAGATGGGCACGTTGCCTCCTGGTCCAGTTCGCTGAGGCCCCTCTATATGCACACTGCCCAGCCAGGCAACCCAGAGGCTCGTGTAGATCCGGTGAAACCGATTACCGCCCATGCCCTCAGGGCGCTATTTGCCCGGTATGCAGATAGCCCTGACAGCACTGCTGGTCGCTTCTGTCGCCATCTCCATGGGGGTAATCGGCAGTGAATTCGTGCGGGTCTTCGTCAGCCAAGAGCGCCCCCCGCTGTCCCGAGGCACCCTGTCGCGACTGATCGGTGAGTGGGCTGCGCTGATGCTGCTCACCCTCAGCGCACCGCTGGCCCTCCTGCCTTCCTGGCCCCGACGACCGATCACGGCGGGACCAGCCCAGCCGCCGGTACTGCTGGTTCCAGGCTACGGGCTGCACCGGATCAGCTTCATCCCGATGGCCGCCTACCTGCGCCGACGCCAGAACCGGTGGGTCTGGGCGGTCAACAATCCCTCCTGGCGAGACGACATCGCAGCGTTCTCCTGCGCGCTGGAGAATGCCGTCGAGCAGATGCGGCAGCAGTCAGGCTCAGCGGAGGTCGACATCATCGGACACTCCATGGGCGGCATCGTCGCAGCCCACTACATCAACACCAGCGGAGCCGGCATCGTCCGCCGCCTGGTCACCCTGGGCACTCCCTGGAGGGGAACTCGGATGCACATCTTCGGGATCGGCCGACAGAGCCGCTCTCTCGGCCCATCTAGCCCGCAGATTGACGCCATCACGCCGGTCGCAGCCCCCGTCACTGCGCTGTGGACAAAGACCGACACCGTCATCCTGCCGACCGATCACGCCACCTTCGAGGGCGCGACGGCGATAGAGCTGGAGAACCAGGGACACGTCGCGATGATGTTCAGTCTGAAGACGATGCGCGCTGTAGAAGCTGCGCTGAGCAGCGGAGGTGAGGAATGAGCCTGCTGAGCCATCGAATCCTGATGGTCACGGGTAAGGGCGGCGTCGGCAAGACGGTCGTAAGCGCCGCGCTGGGGCTTGCGGCTGCGGAGAGCGGGAAGAAGGTCCTCATCGCAGAGACCTCAGGCGCGCAGCGCATCCCAGAGCTGTTCGGCGTCACCAGCAGCGGGTACACCGCCACCGCGCTGACCCCCAACCTCTCCACCCTCTCGATCACGCCGCTGGAGGCCATCGAGGACTACGTCATCCAGCAGATCAGGGTGCGGCGGCTGTTCAACCTTGTGTTTCGCAATCGCATCATCGGCCCATTCATCGATGCCGTCCCCGGTCTCCATGACACCGTCCAGCTCGGCAAGGTCTTCGATCTGACCCGAGAGAAGAGCTGGGGGCGTCCGACCTGGGATCTCGTGATCGTCGATGCTCCAGCCACAGGCCATGGACTGACCATGCTCAACTCGGCAAAGACCATGATGGATCTCACCCGCACCGGGCCGATGTACGAGCAGGTCCGCCTGGTCCATGAGATGCTCTCTGACCCCAAGGAGACTGGCCTGGTCCTGGTCAGCCTTCCAGAGATCATGCCGGTCAGCGAGACCATCGATCTCTGGGAGCGGCTGGGGGAAGCCCGTGAGCAGGTCCGTCGGGTGGTCCTCAACTGTGTCTACCCAGCTCCATTCACACAGCCCGGCTGCTGGTCTGTGGCTCAAGAAGCCCTCTCAGGCCGCTCAGAAGGTCTCGACGAGGGTCTGGCGCTGACCGAGCGCTGGATGGGTCGGCTGGAGCAGCAGGCAGAGGCCAGACAGCGTCTGTCGAGCTCCCTGCCGATGTCTGCCTTCGAGCTGCCGCGCATCTTCGGTCCTCCGCCAGGGCCGGAGCAGCTCCGAGCGCTTGGAGCAATGCTGCTTGGAGGGGACCAATGAGATCTCAGATCGTCATCTGCTGTGGGTCCGGTGGTGTGGGCAAGACGACTGTAAGCGCCGCCCTGGCCCTGAAGTGGGCCCTCGATGGCGCAACGGTCGCGGTCCTGACCATCGATCCCGCCCGACGCCTGGCCGACAGCCTCTCCATCGGTGCGCTGAGCAACGAGGCACGCGCGGTGCCCATTGAGGCATTCGCTCCCGCTGCCGGTGGTCGACTCGACGCCATGATGCTCGACGCACGCTCGACCTTCGATGAGCTCGTCTCCCGCATGGCGCCCTCCTCGGATGCCCGGGATCGCATCCTCAACAACCGCTACTACCGGTTCGCCAGCGAGAAGCTGGGCGGCAGCCACGAGTACATGGCCATGGAGCGGCTGCTGCAGCTGGCTGACGCGGGCACCTACGACGTCATCGTCCTCGACACCCCGCCCACCCGACACGCCCTCGACTTCCTCAAGGCCCCCGACCGCATGGCGGGCCTGATGGACCAGGGCGTCCTCCGCTGGCTGGTGATGCCCGCCCGCAAGGGCGGCTGGCGGGCGCTGGAGCTCGGCAGCGAGGCCATCGCGAAGGTCCTCAAGCGGCTGCTCGGTCGCGGCACCGTCGGTGAGATCGCCGAGTTCTTTGATGCCTTCAAGTCGGTCGCTGACGGCATGCGAGAGCGATCGATAAAGGTACACAATCTCCTGAGAGGACACAGCACCCGGTTCCTGCTGGTCACGACACCAGCGCCGGCAGCCCGGGCAGAGGCGCTGTACTTCCTGGGGCTGCTGTCGGAGAAGGAGATGCCGTTCGGGGGCTTCCTCATCAACCGATACCTCACCGCCCCCGCCCACGCGCTGCGCCCCGAGGACATCCCAGACTCCGACGGCCTCACCGCCGAGCAGTCCGCAGACATCCGGGCCGGAATCCTCCAGGCAGTCGCCCTCCGCAGGGCGCGCTCAGAGGCCCACCAGCGCAGCGTGTCCGACCTGAGAGACGCCGCTCCAGGAGATGCCGGCTGCTGGCTCGTTGCCGATCAGGAGCGCGATCTCCACGACCTGAACGGACTCGTCACGCTGGGTGATGCACTCCCAGCGCTCGCTGACCTCTGAGGGACTTCACCAGCTCCGAGCGCGCTCAGTCGATGTTGGAGAGTCAGTCGATGTTGGAGAGGCTTCCAGGGATGACTTCATAGTCGACCTTGATGGTCGCCTCACGGGGCGGAACCGCATCTCCGTGGAAGTAGATCAGGGCGTAGGTCTCGTCGTAGGACCAGCCATTGGTGGTGTCCTCGCTGATCTGAACCCAGGTCTCTCCGTCCAGCTCGACCTGCTCACCGGGGACCGAGGTGTCGTTGATGTAGACCTCGAGGGTGTCCTCGACAGCGAAGTAGGTCAGCTGGAAGCTGGAGAGCATTCCAGAAGCCTGGAGGCCCAGGCGCTCCATGATGTCAGAGAAGCTGGACTGACAGATGTTTCCAGTGATCCCACCAAAGGCATCGGCCATGGTCTGGTACCGGAAGCCAGGAACCGCGCCGCCGCAGTTCTCGGTGATCTCCGGCCCGACAATGGCGCTGATGAGCGTCCGGTCTTCGTCCGGCTTGATGGCATCGTACTCTTCGATGAGATCGAAGATCGGCACCAGGTCTTCGCTGTACTCATAGCAAGCGGTGGCTTCATCGTAGCCATCGAGCGCGCCGCGATCTGTGCAGTCATTCTCATCGGAGACGAAGATGATCGACAGCACCGCGCCGTCTCGGAGGAAGCCGGCATTGCTGCTGGAGACAATGGGCTCCGTCAGCGCAGTGATCGCAGCATCGAGGCCCTTCTCACGATCCGAGCCCTGGATGCCCACCTGAATGCGATCCTGGAAGGCGGCGATGTAGTCGTCGTCGTCTCGGGTGAGGTAGGTGGGATCGCCGAGAAGCTGACCGCGGCCTATCTCCGTGCTCTCCATGTCGGTCGTGATGACGCCGACGTGGAAGTCCAGACCGGTGGCCTCGATGCTCTCGATAAACTCGCCAAACTTACTGGCGACCTCAGCCTGCTCGTCAGACATCGAGAGGCTGTTGTCGATCACCCAGAGGATGTCCACCATGTCCGTCGCAGACTGGTAGAAGGTGTCCAACTGGCTTCTGCGGACGACCTCGTTGTCAGATTTACAGCCAGTCGTTCCCAGCAGAGCCACTACCGCAAGTCGGTTCATCTTCTCTCCCCTCACACCAGATGGCGGTCTCTAACGTTACCGGCCCAGCGGGCCAGTCCGCAACAAACAGTCTGGCCCATCGGCGTGACAATTCGGCAACAGCCGGCGTCCTCTCCACACAACCACGCGCTGCGAATCAGCGAACGTATGCCTCAGAGATGCACATGTCGTTGAACTCTGTTCCTGGCTTGACCTCTGTGACCGTGATCCGCACGGAGGAGGTGTTGTGGCTGCCGAGGTCGATGACCTGTTCCAGCGCAGAGGCCTTGAGGGTGATGTTCTTGGTGGCGCCATCGGAGAAGGTCACGGTCGCGGCGGTGGCGCGGTTGGACTTCATGCTCTGGGCAAAGCTGTAGGCGTTGCCGTTTCGGATGACCAAGCTGGAGACCGCCTGGCTGCTGCCGAGGTTCATCTGGACCCACTGGCCGTTGCCGTCGCCCTCGTCGCCTTCACACCACATGGTGTCCAGCAAGGAGTCCTGCATCTGAACCGGCTCGTAGGAACCATCCACATCTGCGGGGTAGTTGGAGCTGGACTCGTAGGACGCAGCGGTGATGTTCTCCGAGGAGACATCGTTGAAGACCTGGACCTCGGAGAGGCAGGTATCGTTGAACGTGCTGCCGCTGTAGATGCCCTTGATCTGAATCTTCACAGAGCTGGTCTCGACGGGAGCATCAAACCGGATCTCCTCAGGCATCATCTCATCCTTGAGGGTGAACCGCTGGGTCGAGCCATCGGAGAAGGTGACGAGGATCTCCTTGATGCGGTTGTGCCGCTGCCAGAAGTCGCCCGTGTACCAGTTGCCGTTCCACAGGCGAATTCCGTTGATGGTCTGGGTGCCGTCGAGGTCGACCTGGACCCAAGAGCCAAGACCAGAGCCCGACTCACCCTCGACCCAGACCGTGGATCGCTTGGAGTCCTTGAGGTTCTTGGGCTCGTAGCTGACACCGTTGCTCTCTTCTTCCGTGGAGGAAGCAGTCGCTCCGGTGATCTTGAGGTTGGCGGCTTCAGCGTTGCCCATCAGGGCGGTCAGCAGGATTCCGATTGCCATTGCGGGATGTCTCCGGTTTTAAAACTGAGTGGTGTAGGTCATCTGGAAGCCCTCGAACCCAGGGAGGGTCCGGCACTGGCCGCCAGAGCAGCGGATTCCGGCCATGTATGCACCGTAAAACGCCGTAAATTCAGAGCTGGTGTTGGGCTTGTACTGCACCTCAAGGGCACCGTAGAGTTCTTCTGTCAGGTTCCCCTTGGAGGGGATCAGTTCGTTGTTGGACCAGTCCTGATAGATCAGAAAGTCCAGCTTCTCACCGTGCTTCCAGACAAAAGCATTCTGCATGGTCAGGAAATCTTCCTGGCCCTGCGGGTTCTCTCCCCACTGGTTGTGGAGCATGGAAACCGCGATCTCGATCGCTTCTTCCCCAAAAGCCGGGGTCGCAAATTCGATGTCGGTGTGGGTCAGCCGATCGACACCCTCGACCGTGTCATCTCGGACGTCACGGCGGTGACCGGCGTTGAGGATGAGCACCCTCTCTCCAGGAAGCCACTGGGTGCCGACGATGGGATGGGCGATGGTCTCTGGGGAGCGGTTGAAGTGCAGCCCGCCGATGTCTCGATCGCGGAAAGCGGACACCGAGGCGTAGGGCAGGAAGGTGCTGTCGGCCATCGGGAGGTCAACGCGGATGCGGCCACCGTAGATGTCGTTGGAATTGACCGCGGCGGAGGTGTCCTCGGTGATCACCCGCTCGTACTCAAGGGTCGGCGGAGCAGATATCTCCCAGCCATCGGAGCCCAGGAAGCTGTTGATGCGCTCTGTGTCAGAGGAGATCTTGGCCTCGACCAGGACGACAGCAGGACCGGGGTAGAGGCTGGCGGAGGCATAGAGCAGCTTTCCGAGGAGAGGATCTTCCTGACCCGCGATCTCCTGGGTCTGGTAGCGGAACAGATCGCCCTCCAGGTAGAGATCCATACCTGCAACCCCAAACGCCTCGAGGGTCGCGCCGCCGATGACGGCGTCGAGCTCTTCTTCGTAGCGAAGGATTCCAGGGAGGTCCGCATCCTCGGAGCGCCCGAACCGGGCAATGACACCGTGGAGCCCCCCCTGAAGCGGGCCGAGGGCATAGTGGCGGACCTGCGCGCCGGTCACCATGTGTGGAATGTCATCGTCAAGATCGACGTTGATGTTCAGCCGGTTGATCTGCTGGCGGTTGGTCACACCAGAGACGACCGTGAAGTCCATGTTTCCGCTGCTGACGGCAACCTGAGCCCCGCGCAGCGAGGTGTCGATGTCAATGCTGGCGTTGCGGACCATGTTCAGCGCCGCGCCTCGGCCGAAGGTGACGTAGCCGTCTCCGAGGGTGAAGCTGACGTTGTTGTAGCGCTGCTGGAGGTAGATCTTCTCCAGCATGACCAGCGCGTCGGGGAACGGCGAGGAGATGCTGGAGTCGTAGAGATCGCGCTCGTGGTAGAGCACGCCGTCGAGGATGTAGCGGTTGGCAAACAAACCGACCTGATCAAGCTGGGCGCCGATGGTCAGCCGATCCTTCGTGAGGCTGAGGTTCAGACGCTCGACCTGCTCGACGTAGTCGAGGATGTTGCGGTCCTCAAAGTTGACCAGCTTCTCGTCGGTGTGGCGATACCTGAGGTAGGTCTCGGAATTCACGAGCAGCGTAGAACTCGACAGCGGCCCCATGCCGTACAGCTCAGTGGCGAAGGACTCCGCTGGAATGAGCGCAACCAGAGCAGGCAGGAAGACCTTGTTCAATTTCACGCTCGACCATCCAGCAGTCAACCCCGGGCAGGCATTGCCCGGGGGCGGAGCGGAAGGTAACACAGGGCCCCGGAACTCTGTGTCAGGGGGTCGTCACGCACTGCTCAGGCATGCTCGGATCAGGCACCCCGAGAAGCTCGACGACCTTGGCGCGGAGCTGGCACTCCTCACCGGGTGCGTACTCCTGAACCGTCAGGGCAGTCTCGCCTTCCTGCGTGATGATGAGGGTCATTGGAACGACACCGGAGGGGTTGTAGACCTGGCTGACCTGCTTGTTCTGATCCCAGAGGACCGGAAAGGTCAGCCCCTTGGTCTTGACCAGGGGCTTGATCTTGGAGCGATCGCGCGCGTCGTCGATGCTGATGGAGAGCACCTCAAACTCCTGCACGCCGTCGCCGTCGATGTCCGCGAGATCAGTGTACATCTGCTGGATGTGAGGCATCTCGACCATGCACGGTGCACACCAGGTCGCCCAGAAGTTGACCAGGACCACCTTCCCGCGCTCAGCTGAGAGGGTCCGCTCCTTGTTGGAGAGGTCTCGGAGCTTGATCTCCGGAGCAGTCTCCGCATGGGCCGGAGAGAGGGCGAGTGATGCGAGAATGGCGGTGAGCATGAATCCTCCAGGAGACGCTGTGCGGTGGTAGGCTGGCTCAACCCGTCAGGAAGCGCAAGCCATCCGTGCTGAACTGGCAGACTCATAACAGCCCGCTGTATTCGGATTTTTTTATGCCACGAAGCATCTTGGTTGTAGATGATGAACCCAGCATCAGGAAAGTGCTCGCCGCACAGCTCAAGCGTGTCGGCTACGGCGTCACCGCCGCTGCTGACGGTGCAGAGGCGCTCAGCCTTCTCTCAGAGCGGCCGTTTGACCTGGTCATCTCCGATCTTCAGATGCCAGGGGTCGACGGGATGGCGCTGCTGGAGCACTGCCGCGCGAACCTGCCGGCGCTGCCGGTCATCTTGATCACCGCCCATGGAACCGTCGACACTGCGGTCGAGGCGATCAAGCTCGGCGCGCACGACTACATCACCAAGCCGTTCGACCAGCATGAGCTTCGGGACATCATCACCAAGGCCCTGCGCACCGGAGAGGCACGCTCCAGTCAGATCCACGCTGATGCCGCCGGACGGTTCGCGATCATCGGGCGCACCGCTGCAATGCGTCGGATCTACACTCGCATCGAGAAGGTCGCAGACAAGCCGACCACTGTCTTGATCACCGGAGAGTCTGGCACGGGCAAGGAGCTGGTTGCCCAGGCGCTGCACGACAACTCCAGCCGCCAGGAGCGTCCTTTCATTCAGGTGAACTGCGGTGCCATCCCAGAGAATCTGTTCGAGAGTGAGCTGTTCGGCCACGAGAAGGGCAGCTTCACTGGTGCTGCCACCAGCAAGCCTGGGCGCTTCGAGCTCGCCAACGGCGGGACCCTGTTCCTCGATGAGATCGGAGAGCTGCCGCTGAGCATGCAGGTCAAGCTGCTGCGGGTCATTCAGGATGGAACCTTCGACCGGGTCGGTGGGATCCGAAGCCGCACGGTTGATGTGCGGCTCGTCGCGGCGACCAACCGCGACCTGAAGGTTGAGGTGAAGGAGGGGCGCTTCCGAGAAGACCTCTTCTACCGCCTCTCCGTCATCCCCATCGAGCTGCCGCCCCTGCGGGATCGCATCGATGACATCCCGCTGCTCGTCGAGCACTTCATCAGTGGCTTCAACCCCCGCCTGGGAACCGCTATCGAGGGCGTCACCGCTGAGGCGGTCTCGGTGATGAAGGCGTATGGCTGGCCGGGCAATATCCGGGAGCTGGAGAACCTCATGGAGCGCTCCATGCTTCTCTCAGAGCCTGGTGAGCGCCTCTTGGGTCCTGGTGACCTCTCCGGGCTCGGTGAGCCACAGGAGGACGCTTCAGAGGATGCACTCGCCTCAGAAGGGGGCAGCGCGCTCCAGGGGCTCGGGCTGAAAGAATATGTCCGCGCACATACCGAGCGACTGGAGCGGGCACATATCCAGCGTGCGCTGTCCGACTCCAGCGGAAACGTGACCCATGCCGCACGGGCACTTGGTATCAGCCGGAAGTCTCTGCAGATTAAGATGCGCATGTACCGGCTACGAGACGATGAACCCAACTCTGGCCCATGATTGACCCGGGGGAAATGCCCGTGTACTCTTCGCCACGAGGATCCATGCCGTTGAGCCCACTGTTGCTGCTGCTACCTTCCCTCGCCAATGCCGCTGAGGTCACAGAGCTGGCCCCGCAGTATCGCGGGGACCTTGGCTTTCGATACGATAGCTTCACCCAGTATGATCGACTCTATGAAGACGGAGAACAGGTCGGGAAACGCCAGCTGTCTAGCAGCCAGCTGACCCTCGCCGGAGCCTTCAGCTTTATCGATGGAGCGGGGCTGTTCTTCGAGATTCCGCGCCTCTCAGACCGAATCTCATACTCCGAGGCCAACAGCATGGCCTTCGATCCCAACTCCGACAGCGGCACCATGCTCGGTACCGACGCCCTGAGCGGCACGCTCGGCTTGGAGGGGGCAGGATTTGGAGGCTCGTGGATCGGTCTGCGCGGCACGCCCATCCACGAGGATCTGTTCGCGCACCGCGGGGACCGAAGCAGCTGGCTGTTTGAGGCCGGATATCGGTTTGCTGACAAGACTCACCTCTGGGCCGTCGATGGCGGCCAGCGTGGTGCGGGAGCAGGAGCCTCTGCCTACCGTCTCCACGGTGCGTTCTCGACCACCCATCGCGCCTCGCGCCCCTACCTCACTGCGACCTTTCTCCAGTCTGGTCGGCTGAGCACGGACGTTACCAATGAGACCGGCACGATCATCAGCAATGCTGAGATCAGCCCAGCGAGTCGGATGGACCTCAAGACCGGGACAGAGGTGTTCGTCTGGATCGACGACGCGTCCAGCAGCCAGCTCAGCCTCGACTTCAGCGCCTCCTTTGGCTACCGATCCTGGCAGACCATTCCCAGCGGGACCTACCTCCCCTCGATCCTCGATGCCTCACAGAGCGTCCTGATCCTGGAGAGTGAGACAACAAGCCTCGACCTTGGCTTCGGCATCAATGCCCGCATCATGGAGTATGCGCAGCTCAACATCGGCGGCGAGATCGGCACGATCAGCCCACAGCGTATCGAGCATCTCTACAGCATCGAGACGGCCCCAGGCACCCTGGACTGGCAGCTCCACGTCGAGGCGCGCTTCCGGGCACGGGATCCGCTGTTCGGAGAGTAAGCTGTTCGGAGAGTAAGCGGCCCGCGCAGGGCTTTACGCGCAGGGCCTTACGCATCGAAGGCATCGTGTAGCCAGGACAGCACGCCGTCTTCCACCATGGCGATGCTGAAGGATATCTCCTGCCAGGAGACCTCCGTCGTCGCCAGGTACGCCTCTGCGGCCTGGATAAGGCGGCGCTGCTTGCGCGGCGTGATGGCCTGAAGGGGATCGGCGTTGGTGCGGGCCTTGACCTCGACAACGCGCAGGACGCCACCGCTCAGCGCGATGATGTCGAGCTCTCCACCACCACCGCGCCAATTTCGGGCGAGGATGTCCCAGCCATCCTGGCGAAGAGCAGCGCTGACGAACGTCTCGGCGGCCACCCCAAGGGCGACCGCCGATCGGCGCTTGTCTGTGTTGCCCACCGACCGCGATTAGCGGCGGCGCTGACGACGCTTGCGCTTGCTGTTGCTGCTGAAGACCTTGATCTCCTTGAGGCGAGCCTTCTTGCCGCGCAGCTCGCGAAGGTAGTAGAGCTTCGCACGGCGGACCCGGTGACGGCTCTTGATCTCGATCTCTTCGACGAAGGGGCTGTAGAGCGGGAAGATACGCTCGACGCCAACACCAGAGGCGATCTTTCGGACGGTGAAGGTGGTCCGGGGACCCCCCTTGTGGATGGCGATGACCGTGCCCTCAAACACCTGGATACGGCTCTTATCGCCCTCCTTGATGCGGACGTGTACGCGGACGGTGTCGCCCGGGCCCGGTGCCTTCTTCGCCGACTTGTCGACGTTCTCTTTTTCAATCTGCTGGACGATGTTCATTGGAGACCCTGTAGAAGTTTCGGTGCAACACGTGCGCCGTAAATCGGGTTTTCGGTCTGTCGGGAGAGTACAGCGTGCTCTTCACCGAGACGGAAGCGGGCGAAAGATATTGGAAGCAGGCCCTGCTGTCAAGGTGAGGACCCGCACCTCATCGATAGTTGCTACGTCTCATCAAGGAGATCAGGGCGGACCTGCCGGGTGAGCTGCTCGCCCATCTCAGCCCGCCACTTCTCAATGTTGCTGTGATGCCCGGAGAGGAGGACCTCCGGAACGCTCCACCCACGATGCTCACGAGGCCGGGTGAACGGTGGATATTCCAGCCTACCAGAAGAAAAAGACTCCTCAATGGCGCTCTCCGGGTTCCCCAGAACTCCGGGGATCATCCGCGCGACCGCATCGACGATGACCATCGCAGGAAGCTCACCGCCGGTCAGCACATAGTCACCAATGCACAGCGCCTCATCGACCAGGTGCTCTCGGACCCGACCGTCGATTCCCTCGTAGTGTCCGCAGACGAGAACGAGGTGAGGATGCTGCGCGAGGCGGCGGGCAGCGGCTTGATCAAACCGGGCCCCGGCGGCATCCATGAGGACGACGTGGCTTCCCGGCTGGCGGACCGAAGCGATGGCTGCATCGACCACGTCGACCCGCATCACCATTCCGCTGCCCCCACCGTAGGGCGCGTCATCGACCGTCCGGTGACGGCCGTGGCCATGATCCCGGATGTCCTTGATCCCGATCTCGATGAGCGCCGCAGCCCGTGCACGGCCGAGGATACTCAGCCCCATCGGACCGCTGCACATCTCGGGATGGAGCGTGAGGATGTCGAACCGCATGGTCTATCCGTCGCTGACCACGACCCCAACGCCCGGCTGGACCGAGATGATCTCCTCGCCGACGGCTGGGATGTAGATCTCAGCATCTCGGCTCTTCACCAGCCAGAGATCCACATTCCCGGAGGTGTGGATCTCGCGGATGGTCCCGAGGAGTTCACCGGACTCGGTGTGCACAGACAGCCCGAGGAGCTGGTGGTGGTAGTAAGAGTCTTCGGGAAGGGCCGGGAGGTTGGCGGTAGGGATGAGGATCTCCGCGCCAATGAGGGCTCTGGCAGCCTCTGGAGTCGAGACTCCATTGAGGCGGCCTAGGACACGCTTGCCGGCACCAGAGCGACTCTTGATGCGCACAGCGCGACGCTTCCCCTCATGGAGAAGCGTGACCTCAGGGCCGTCCGCCAGAAGATCGCTCTCCCGGTTGTAGAGAAAAAGCCGCACTTCGCCCCGGATCCCGAACACGCCGTTGATCCGACCGTAGCGCAGCTCATCTTCCCGTACACCGGGGAGGTCTTTACTCTTCGGCCCCGTCACTGTCTGCCGACGCGCTGTCAATCAGCTCAAGGACCGGCTTTCGCTTTCCACCAGATGCAGAGAGAATCTGCTGGATGGCGCGGAAGCGGGAACCGTCTTCGCCACGAATCGTGTCGACGTCTTCGGCGTTCATGCGAAGCTCCAGGAGAACTGAAGCGGAGCCTTCCACTGCAGTGATCTGGACGTCTGCAGGGTGAGCCGCAAGAGGCTTGACGAGGTACTCGACGAGGGCTTCCATGTTGGCGCTCACTCGGCTGCTTCTGCGACTTCAGCAGCACCAGTATCGCTGACGCGGTACTTCTTGATGAGGCTTGCGACAGTGTCCGAGGGCTTGGCGCCGACAGAGAGCCAGTAGTCCACCCGCTCAAGCTCAAGCTTCACGGTGTGGGGCTGCGTCATGGGGTTGTAGTGACCGAGGACCTCGAGGTGACGGCCATCCCGGGGGTAGCGACTGTCAGCAGCGACGACGCGGTAGAACGGACGCTTCTTGCGACCCATGCGCTTGAGGCGGATGCGAACTGCCATTGGAGAATCTCCTAAAAACTTCGACTGAGGGGAGACCGTATGGCCTGCTGCCCTGGATGTTCTAGATTGTGCGCATGATGCGACGGAACGGCTGCAACTACCCGGATGAGAGGTATTCGTCAACCGCCTGACCTACAGCGGAATGTTGCCGTGCTTCTTGGGGGGGTTGGAATCCCGCTTGTTCTCAAGCGAATCGAACGCCTCAATCAGCCGGGCGCGTGTGTCGCGAGGAAGAATAACCTCATCGACGTAGCCAAGCTCGGCAGCACGGTAGGGGTTGGCGAACTTCTCCCGGTACTCTTCGACCAGCTCAGCCTTGCGGGCGACGGGGTCCTCGGCTGCCGCCAGCTCCCGGCGGAAGATGATGTTGACCGCGCCGTCCGGTCCCATGACTGCGATCTCCGCAGTGGGCCAGGCAAAGTTGAAGTCCGCGCGGATGTGCTTGGAGTTCATCACGCAGTACGCGCCGCCGTATGCCTTGCGGGTGATGAGCGTAATCTTCGGCACCGTTGCCTCGCAGAACGCGAACAGCAGCTTGGCACCGTGCTTGATGATGCCACCGTGCTCCTGCTCGACGCCTGGCAGGAAGCCGGGGACATCCTCAATGACCCACATCGGGATGTTGAAGGCATCGCAGAACTGCACGAACCGGGCAGCCTTGACGCTGCTGGAGACATCGAGCACGCCCGCGAGGTGCGCCGGCTGGTTCGCGATGATGCCCACGCTGCGGCCGCCGAGCCGACAGAAGCCGACCACCACGTTGCCAGCATAGTCGGCCTGAACCTCCAGGAAGCGCCCCTCGTCAGCGACAGCAGTGATCAGCTCTGTGATGTCGTAGGGCTGGTTGGCGCTCAGGGGCACCAGCTCATCAAGCTCGGGGCAGACTCGGCTGACCGGATCCTCAGTCGCCAGCCGGGGGGCCTCCTCCAGGTTGTTCTGAGGCAGGTAGGACAGCAGCTCACGCAGGAGCGCGAGCGCCGCAAGCTCATCGGGGACCGAGAAGTGAGCGACACCCGAGGTGCCACAGTGGGTCGAGGCGCCGCCCAGCTCTTCCTTGGTGACGTCCTCGTGGGTGACGGTCTTGATGACATCTGGTCCGGTCACGAACATGAACGAGGTCTTCTCAACCATGACGATGAAGTCGGTCATCGCCGGGCTGTAGACCGCGCCGCCGGCACAGGGGCCGAGGATCGCAGAGAGCTGCGGGACGACGCCGCTGGCGAGTGTGTTGCGAAGGAAGATGTCAGCGTATCCACCGAGGCTGACCACACCCTCCTGGATGCGTGCGCCGCCAGAGTCGTTCAGACCAAGGACAGGTGCACCATTTCGCACCGCGAGATCCATGATCTTGCAGACCTTCCGAGAGTAGGCACCCGACAGCGACCCGCCGAAGACAGTGAAGTCCTGGGCGAACAGGTAGACCAGCCGACCATCGACCCGGCCATAGCCGGTGACCACCCCATCGCCGGGGATCTTCTTGTCGGCCATGCCGAAGTCCTGGCAGTCGTGGGTCACGAATGCATCAAGCTCACGGAACGTTCCAGGATCGACGAGCGCGTCGATGCGCTCTCGGGCCGTGAGCTTCCCACGCTCATGCTGGCGGTCGATGGCGCGCTGGCCTCCGCCGAGTCGGGAGGCTTCCTGCCGCTGGCGCAGCTTGTCGTGCATCTCATCGCGAGTCATCAGCAATCTCCGTTCTGGCTGGCCCTATATCCGACCGGGCTAAGATGTGGATGACGGTGGCCTTGGGTACAGACCCAACTCACCCACACTCTGGAGCCAGGCATGCTGCGACACCTCTCCCCTATTCTTCTCCTCTCTCTGCTTGGCTGCACTGGAGACAAGACCTCCAGCACAGACACCAACCCAGGTGAGACGGACGATACCGGGAGTCCGACTGACGACACCGGCCAGCCGGAGGAGTGGCCCTATGAGGAAGGCTGCATCAGCCTCGCCAGCACCACTGCGGGTACCTTCGCCAGCATCGAAGCCGCGCTGTCTGAGGCCATCGACGGGGACACCATCGACCTCACCCTCTGCACCGACGAGATGGCGATCTCTGCGACCCTGGAGATCGACCGGCCCCTGACCATCGAGGGCCGTGGCTCTGAGACCAACACCATCTCCTTCGACGCCGGTCCCGTCCTCACGATCTCCGCTGACGACGTCACGGTCAGCGGTCTGACCTTGCTCGCTCCGACCGCCAGCGCTCTGGAGGTGGTCAGCGCCGCCGGCACGCTCCTCACTGACATCATCGTCACCGACCCCGGTGACTGGGGCATCGCCGCACAGAACGTCACGGACCTCTCCCTGGAGCAGGTCAGCGTCTCCGGCAGCCCCACAGGCGGCATCTACATCGACGGCAGCTCAGCGCGCTTCACCGACATCACCATCATCGACAACACCGGCTTTGGAATCTATGCCGGCAACACCGACGTCGATGTGATCGGCTCGGAGATCTCGCGGACCACCTGGAGCGACCCGAGCAATCCCGGCGACGGACTCGGCGTGCTCTCGACGTCCGGCAGCGTGGTCAACCTGGACGGATCCGTCCTGACCGACAACGACTTCATGAACGTCTATGCCAACTCCGCCTCGACGACCAACGTCAGCAACGCCACCCTCCGCGGCGGGCTGTACGGGGTCTACAGCAACGAGGGCATCGTCTCGATCACCGACTCTGAGGTCATCGACGGCTACAACCACGGCCTCTACATCTTCAGCAGCGCGCCGGTCAACATCTCCGGGCTGACCCTGACGGGCGACCCAAAGAACACCGAGGAGCTCCTCGACGCGGACTGGGGTGCCGACGGCATCTACTCTGGCACCGGTGCGCTCATCGTCTCCGACGAGATCAACGTCTCCGACAGCACGGTCACTGGGTACAACGACTGCGGCATGCTGCTCGCCGAGCAGACCACAGACCTCGGGGTCGCGACCCTGGAGAGCGTCGACTTTGTCGACAATCGCCGGCGTGGTCTCTACACCCTGCTGGACACCACCGCGCTCGACGTCACCGTCACCGGCATCATCGAGGCTGAGGATCAGGCCTTCACTGATGGGGGGCCCTGCTCAGATGCAGGCAACTACGTCGGCATCCTGATCAGCAACGCCAACCTCGACTGGAGCGGCGGCGCCATCACCGACAACGCCGGCTATGGCATCTCCGCGCTGTACGGCACGCTCGACATCGAGGGCCTGACCGCCGCCAGCAACCGCTGCTCGTCCGTCCTCAACTACCAGGGCTCCGCGAGCATCTCTGACTCCAGCTTCTCCTATCCAGGCATCGGGACAGACTTCTCAGCCTCAGTCGTCGACTACTACAGCATCTCCACCGAGATCACTGGCTCGACGTTCTCCGACAGCCAGACCAGCTACGACGACGTCTACTCTTACAGCTCCGGCGGCTCGAACTACGACACCATCTACGCAGAGACCGGCGGGATGGACATCTGGTCGCTGTACGGCGGCGGGCTGACCATCGACAAGACCACGTTCACCAACGGTGTCCAGGGCATCTACCTCACCGAGACCCCTGCCACGGTCAGCAACAGCAGCTTCTCTGGATACCGGCAGGTCGCCTACACCAGCGGCGCGTCTCTGGTGTTCAACAACAACACCGTCGAAACCTTCACCGCAGAGGGGGTGTACTGCAGCTCTGGTGAGCTGAGCATCGATGGCACCACCTTCTCCAGCGGCGGCACCGAGACCGTGACGTATGAGAACTACGTCAACGGCTCTCTCAGCTCGACGGGCAGCGTTGAGTACGTTGCAACCGGCCTGAAGCTCTACAGCTGCGACGCCACCATCTCGAATGTCGCCTTCTCTGAGCTCGATGGACAGGCGGTCTATGTCTCCGACTACTATGAAGGCCGCTACGACTTCTCCGACATCACCGTCGACAACGTCGGCCTCGCGACCACCCAGTACAGCGCGTTCTACCTTTACAACTACTCATACTCTTACCCGACATCCATCTCGATGAGCAGCATCTCCATCACAGATGCCAACGCCGGCAGCGCGCTGTCAGCGGTCGCAGGCTCGTACGGTGAGGTGAGCCTGGAGGTCAGCGGGCTGACCGTGACTAGGGCCTCCGGTAACGGCGTCACCCTCACCGGCGACACCCTGTCGGCGTCCATTGAGTACGCCGACATCTCCGATGCCAGCAACCTCGGACTGTCCTCTGAGGAGGCCGGGCTGACCCTCACAAACTCCACCATCGATGGCAGCGGAACCTCGGGGGTCGAGCTGCTCTCGGGCGACAAGCTGACGATCACCGACAACACCATCTCCAACAGCGGCAGCTACGGGATGATCTGTGGCGACGTCGACATCTCAGACTGCGCCAACAACGTCTACGACAGCAACACCAGCGGCGCGCTCTTCAGCTGCCCGGATGCCTGTGACGCCGAGTGAGCGGGAGGGGCAGCCGTCCGCAGAGCCGATCGGCTTGGGCATCTGAGGTCTGCGTAAGGACGCAGCCGCACCAGCCTACTCGACGGTCAGCCTGGTGCCAGACAGAGTAAACGTGGTCGGCCCCGAGGCCGAGAACAGGCTGATGCTCCAGCGGGTCTGCCCGCCGATCCGATACTCCATGGATCCCGCCGATGTCGCCTCAGTGGTTGGTGAATCATCAGGCTCATGCATCACCGCGATCCGACCATCCTCCAGCCGCTCGGCGAGGGGAAGCGCCCGCGCGCCGCGAAGCTGAGAGGGAAGCAAGACGCCAGGCGGACTGGCCGACGGCTCCGCTTCTGCGCGACCGGGCAGGGTCACCACGGTTACCGGGAGGGGCTCAGCGATGGCAGAGGAGCCATGCGCGCTGAGCAGCCACGGACCAATCCGCTCCTCACCAGAGGCACGTGCGCTCCACTCAACGGAGACAATCCGGCGGCTCCATCCAGACTCCTCGATGGTGAGATCTTCGATGGTTCGTGTGTGCTGGAGGAGCATGGGAAACGCGCCGATGTTCTCCACGGAGATCGGCGCATCGCGCTTGGTCTCGATGACCAGCTCGGCAGTGTACGGCTCTCCGAGGAGGATCGAGCCGGCCTCTCCCCTCACCTGGAGGCGAACCTGGGGGGCCGGGGCGAGGTCGGCGTACTGTGGATCCCGGGTCAGCTCAGCGAAGTCCGGATCCTCACCGGCAACCAAGGGGTCGAGGAGATCTCGGGCGTAGAGGTAGCGCAGGTCTGCAGCCGCGGCCTCCAGCGCACCCGCGCGTGCCGCGTAGGCCGCGCGGTTGTAGCGCAGATCGAGGTTGCCAGGAAAGGCCGGCACCACAGCATCGAGGACCGCTCGAGCAGCAGAGAGGTCGCCGGCTTGTGAAAGGGCCTCAGCGTGCCAGGCATGCAATGCAGCGGCCTCCGGGTGCTTCTGCGCAGCGGCCTCGAATGCCGCTGCGGCCCCCGGCCAGTCTCCGCGCTCCACAGCGACCTGAGCCCGGTCGTACTCCGTGAGGGCCTCAGAGAGGCGTGCCATCTGGGGATCGCCCTGGCAGGCGAGCAGGGCGACGATCATGGACACCAGCCAATCACCGCCGCGAGTCGACCGGAGCGCACACCATCGCGCCGGTAGCTGTGAAGATCGCCATCCCGGAAGGTGCAGTGCGGCAGGACCTCGACCGACACCCCTGACTGCGCCAGCTGCCAGCGCGCCGCCGCCTTGAGATCGGCATGGGGCCGAGCACCATAACTTCGGTCCGCGACCACCGAAGCCGGGACACCGGCTGCGACGATGCCATCGATGACCTCCTCGCCGACCTGGTAGGCCGCTGCGGAGATGCAGGGGCCGACCACTGCATGCTTCGGAGCGGCCATCGCCGAGAGGGCTGCGGGGATCACACCGGCAGCGATTCCCCGCCAGCCGGCATGGATCGCAGCGATCTCGCCGTCGTGACCGACCACCAGAACCGGAACGCAGTCTGCGGTCCGGATGGCGAGCAGCAGCCCGCGCTGGCGGGTGATCAAGGCATCGGCCTCTCCGAGGATTCCAGCCCCCTCTGCGACGATGACAGACGAGCCATGGACCTGAGAGACCATCGCGATCCCAGCGCCAGGTGACCCAAGCTCGGCAGCGACCTTCGCCCAGAGCGCAGGGCTGGCGTCACGGCCGAGATCGAGAACGTGGCCGTCTGAGAGGCTGCGCCGAGAGAAGCCGTGAAGGAGTCCCTTGATGCCAGACAGCTCGGGAGCTTGAATGAAGAGCGGTGTCACGAACAGGATCCTGCCCTGTCGCGTCATCACCTGCAAGACAGGTACATCTCCGTTGGGGTACCCTCCCGACATGAACCTCCTGGTACTCGCACTGGCCTGCAAGCCCTCGGGAGAGGCCTTCACGCTTGAGATTGACCTCCAGCTTCCTCCCAACCAGCTCGATCTGTTCGACGATGTCAGCAGCGTCGATCTCATCATCGAGAGCGACGGCGGCACGGAGACCTACCCCCTCACCGGCACCAGCGCCGGGGAGCGCTCAGAGCTGATCGGGATCGATCCCCTCGACGAGGCAACGGTCTCGATCGCCGGCTACGACGGCAGCGAGCTGGTCGCGTTCGGTCGCTCGGAGGTGGTCACGCAGGAAGACGGCGAAGAGGGCGTCTCCATCTTGGTCGCACGGGTCGATGACTTTGCCTGGGTCGGTATGGAAGAAGAGACCGCGCTCGCCGCAGTCGCGGCCACTGGGGATGGCTCGTTCATGTTGTTCGGCGGCGCAACCGGAGAGGCCGTCTCCATCAATGACGATCCCGTCGAGACCCTCGACACGGTGTGGTCTCTGCCCGTCGCGCCGCCCTCCGGAGACTTCAGCTTCGAGACGGTGACCACAATGCCGCCGATGGATGAAGAATCCTTCGACTTCGGCACCACCAGCGCACCGGGCCGCCTCGGACATACCGTGACCCGGCTGAGCGACAACCGCATCCTGCTGGTCGGGGGTGCTGCGGACTACCAGTCCCAGGGCCAGACCAGCAACGCAACCTGGCTCTTCGATCCGACCACCAACACTTACTCTGAGGGCGAGCCGCTCAGCGAGCGCCGCACCATGCACTCTGCCGTCCTCGGGCCGACCGGGCTGGTCTACATCATCGGTGGCTTCGGCTCCGCAGGCACCAACATGATCGCCCCTCTGCGGGAGGTCGAGATCTTCGATCCTGACACCCTCAATGTATCGTCGACCACCGGCAGTCCCAGTGCAGGAATGGTCGGAGCCGGGGCCGCGCGCCTCGGCGGCGATGGCGTGCTGGTCTGCGGCGGGCTGACGATCAACAACAGCACCCAGGTCTTCCACAACAACGCGTGCGATCTCATCGGTGTCTCCGGTGCACTGAGCGATGCCGCGTCGATGCCGACCGGGCTCATCCACCCAGTGATGACCACCATGGGCGACGACGCCGTTCTGGTGACCGGCGGATACATCGGCGACGTCGGGACTGCCTACAGCCAGAGCAGCCGGGCCATCGCGACGGACGAGGCGTGGATCTACCGTGACGGGAGCTGGAGTCAGGCCGCCTCGATGAAGAATCCGCGCGCCCAGCATGCCGCGGTCGAGCTGCCGGATGGTCGAATCCTCGTCGCAGGCGGCGCCAACGAAGCCAGCAACTACTTCGTCTACTTCAACCCCGAGCCGCTGGCCTGCGCTGAGATCTATGATCCCCAGTCAGACACCTGGACCGAGGTGATGGCCTGCAGCAAAGAAGACACCGAGGCCTCGCTGCCCTTCGGCATGGTCCGGCCCGGCTTTGATGCCGATCCCAACTACGGCGTCCTTCTGGCCGGCGGCCACGGAGAAGACGGCATCGCGCTCAACGGTGCGGCCTACTTTGTCGGCCAGCCGGAGCTGTAGATCATCTCGCGCACACCCGCGGTCAACAGGTGACCAACATCCACACCACTCCGAAGCTTCTTCCGGATCTCCGTGCTGCTGATGCCGGGAAAGACCACGCTGCCTGGGGGACTGTCATAGCCTGCTCTGCCCACAATTATTGGCGAGAACTCTGCCTCGATTCCCGCCCAGTCTCGCCAGTCCGGCAGCTGGGGGATGACATCAGAGCCCACAACCAACCGGAAGCTGTGCTCAGGATGAGAAGCCTTGAAGTGACGGAGGGTGTCGATGGTGAAGGAGGGAGTCGGCAGCGTCGACTCGACGTCGCTGACCTGGATGCGAGCGTCGACATCTGCGGCCATCTCCGCACACCACGCCATCCGATCGGTGTAGGGCGCCAGGCGCTTGCCGTGCCGATCCTCGAAGGCGTGCTGATAGACCGGCACCAACCAGACTGCGTCGACCTGATCGGTCCACAGCAGCCAGGTCGAGACCCAGGCATGCACAATGTGGGGTGGGTTGAAGCTTCCACCATAGACTGCGATACGAATCGGACTCTCCCCTCAATCAATGCGCAGCCACCTCGCCGGGTGACCGCTGGGTCGGTTAATCGTACACGATGATCCGCCTCTACCACGTCTCCAAACAGTACGGCGATATCGCAGCACTCTCGGATGTCAGCCTCCGAGTGCCCAAGGGAGAGTTCTGCTACGTCACCGGCCCCTCTGGCGCGGGCAAGAGCACCATGCTCAAGCTGCTCTACGGTGCCATCAAGCCCAGCGATGGAAAGATGCTGCTGGGCGGCGTGGACGTCGCGAAGATGCACCGCCGACAGCTGCCAGAGCTGCGCCGCAACATCGGCATCGTCTTCCAGGACTTCAAGCTCCTCCCCCGCCGGACCGTCGCCGAGAATGTCGGGCTGGCACTGGAGGTCATCGGCACCCCTCGCCTGACCATCCAGCGTCGGGTCAACGCCGTGCTGAGCGTGGTCGGTCTGGAGGGGCGAGAGCACGAGAGGCCGATGCAGCTGTCCGGTGGTGAGCAGCAGCGGGTCGCGGTCGCTCGGGCAATCGTCAACGACCCCTCCATCCTCCTCGCCGATGAGCCCACCGGGAACCTCGACGGCGCGATGGCGATTGAGGTGATGGAGATCCTCCAGGCGATCAACCTGCGCGGGACCACCGTCCTCGTCGCCACCCACGACTCCGCCCTGATGCAGCGCTTCCCCTATCGGCGCCTCCGGTTCGAGCGTGGAAGGCTGGTGCGTTCGTGAGCCACATCGTCCGCCACATTCTGCGTCGCTCGGTGCGCTCGCTGTGGGAGAATCTCTACCTGAACTCCGTGGCATCCGGCGTCATCGCAGCAGCGCTGCTGCTGTTCGGGGTGTACCTCACCGTTCAGTACAACCTCAACTCCATCGTGGACACCTGGAGTCGAGATGTCCACATCTCCGCCTACTTCCACCCCGATACTTCGGAGGATCGCCGCTTCGAGGCAAAGAACCAAATCGCTGCCCGGCCGGGCGTGGCATCGGTTCGCTATGTCTCGGAGGCTGATGCCCGAGACTGGCTGACCGAGCGGGTCGAGGGACTGGAGCCGGTGCTGATTGATCTGGGTGAGGGCATCCTGCCGGCTTCCCTGGAGGTCACCCTCACCGCCGAGGCTGCCCGTCCAGCAATGGTCGCCACGTTCGCCGAGGAGCTCGCGGGGCCTGAGTTCACCGACATCGACTATGGCCGAGAGTGGGTCGAGCGGTTCAACGCATTCCTGTCACTGCTGAAGGCGCTGGGCGTGATCTTGGGGATGCTCATCCTCGTCTCAGCGATGTTCCTGGTGACCAACACCGTCTACCTCATCGTCTACAACCGCAAAGACGAGCTGGAGGTCGCTCGCCTCGTCGGCGCCTCGGACCGCTACATCACCGCGCCGTTTCTCTTCGAGGGTCTCGTCCAGGGATTCATCGGCGGCATGCTCGCCACCGTCGGACTGTGGGGCGTCCACCGCATCCTGGTTCTCCGGCTCCAGGAGGCGCTCCAGCTTGAGGTCGCCGGGGAGCTGGCGTTCATTCCGCCCGCATATGTGGCACTGCTTGCGCTCTCTGGTGTCATCCTTGGAGTGACCGCCGCGATCATCGCGGTGAAGCGGTTCCTTCGGGGTGTTGCATGATCGTCCTCCTCTCCACGCTAGCTGCTGCTCAGGAGCCCAGCCTGTCGTCGGGAAGCTTCAGCGTGACGGCGAGTCCCCGAGAGACCGTCGAGCGGACCCGCCTCGAAGAGCGCAGCATTCTCGACGAGCTGACCACCATCGACTCCGCGCTTCAGGCCGTGGCGGCAGAGGTCGATGGGCTTCGGGTGCGAAAGGCGGAGCTGGAGGCACGGCAGATCCAGATTCAGGATGAGCTGGCTCGGGCAGATGCCGAGCTGACCCGCCACCGGCAAGACGTCGCGTCGTGGATGAGGCTGCTGTACCGGCTGCACCGACGCGGACTGGCTCGGATCATGTTCAGCTCCGAGGACCCCTACGATCTGCGCCGCCGCTCCCGCTATCTCGCTGCGATCATCTCCGCCGATGCCCAGCGCCTCGTCGCGTTCTCCGAGGCTGTAGAGACCCGGCGGGCTGCTGAAGGCTCGGTGTCCTCAGGGATGATCGCCCTCAACAGCCTCGGTGCTGAGCTTCAGCTCAAGGAAGGCGAGCTGCGGGAGCAGCGTTCCCGCAAGCTGATCCTGCTCGAGGATGTACGAACCCGACGAGAGTTGGCGATGCGCCTGATGTCCGAGACCACCCAGGCTCGCAGCAGCTTCGGCACGCAGCTGTCGATGGGCGGCAGCTGGTACACCGACAACAGCACCACCACTTCCGCCAGTCAGTGCACCGACCAGGGGGCTTTCCGGGGCCAGATCGGTCGCCTGCCCTGGCCGGTCAGCGGTCGGCTCATCCGTCGGTTCGGGAGCTACACCGACGCTCGCAGCGAACGGAGCGAACGAAGCGACGGGATCAGCATCACCGCCGACCTCGGCATTCCGGTCAAGGTCGTCTATGGCGGAGCGGTTCGCATCGCGGAGTACCTCCCGATGTACGGGCAGACCGTCGCGGTCGCCCACGGCCCATACACCACCGTCTACGCTCATCTCTCTGGAATCAAGGTCCGAGTCGGCCAGCAGCTCTGCTCTGGCGACATTGTCGGCACGGTCGGAGACTCTGGCTTGACCGACAACGACGGCTATCAGCTCTCGTTCCAGGTCCGCTACCACGACGAGCCCCAGGATCCGCTGCCCTGGCTGAGCCGCGGAGGCATGTGATGAGACAGACCCTCAAGGCATTCACCCTCGTCGCAGGTGCCTTCGCTGGTGGACTGATCGGTGGCTCCAGCATCGTCCGCTCTGCGTGGGCCAGCGCCACCGACAGCTACGACGGCCTCAACACCCTCGCTCGGGCGATGACCACCATCGAGAGCTCCTACGTCGAGGAGCTTCAGACCCTGGAGCTGGTCCATGCGGCTGTTCAGGGCATGGTCGATGACCTCGATCCGCACTCTGTCTGGCTGCCCCCCAAGGAGTACCAGCGGCTCCAGGAGCGCGCAGATGGGCGCTACCTGGGCATCGGCATTGAGCTTGGCGCGTTCGGTGAGGCAAGCCCGGTCATCGATCGCGTCCTCCCGCGCGGCCCGGCAGCCCTCGCCGGGATCCAGCCCGGCGATCTTCTGGTCGCCATCGACGGCGGGGAGGTCTCTACCCTCACCTCCGCCGAGGTCCTCGAGAACCTCAACGGCCCACAGGGCGCCAGCGTCCAGCTCACCCTCCTCCGGGGCGGAGTGCCGGTAAACCTCACCGTGGTTCGGGATGAAGTGCTGGAGATCAGCGTCGAAGGGGAGCTGCTGGAGCCTGGCTGGGGCTACCTCCGCCTGAAGCACTTCTCGCGACGCGTCGCAACGGAGACGGATCTGGCGCTGAGCCGGATGGCGCGAGACCAGCCACTGAACGGTGTAATCATCGATCTCCGAGACAACCCCGGCGGACTGATTACCGAGGCCGTCGAGCTGGTCGACCTGTTCCTCTCCGAGGGCCTGATCGTGCAGACCCGAGGCCGAGACGCCAGCCAGATCGAGTCATTTGAGGCCACAGCCGAAGCATCCGATCGAAGCACATTGCCCATCGTCGTGCTGGTCAACGGCGGCTCCGCGAGCGCCTCAGAGCTGGTCGCAGGTGCGCTGCAGGACACCGGTCGGGCGACGATCATCGGTGCGTCGACCTACGGAAAGGGTTCCATGCAGCATGTGTATGAGTTCGAGGATGGCTCTGCGCTCAAGCTCACAGTGGCCCGCTACTACCTCCCCGGCGGTGAGAGCATCGAGCCCGGAGTCGGCGTCACCCCCGATGTCGAGGTCACTCTCCAGAGCGCGCCGGACCAGCTCCGTGCGCTCAAGGAAGCCGTCGCTGAGCTGTCGATTTCCACCTCGGATCGACAGCGGCTGGAGGCGATGGTCGATGCCCTTCCGCTGCGGGACAGCGCATCCACGACATCGCCTCCCTGGACCGGCACGCTCGCGGAGCGGCTGGAGGCGGACTCACAGCTCCAGGCCGCCTGGGAGCACCTGCGGAGTGAGCGCTGATCCGCGCGCGGCCGGGACTCGTTCTCCTCCTCTTCTTCACGATCCTGGTGATCGGCGTCGGAGTGTGGCGGGCGCCTGTCATCGTCTCGCGACTCATCACGCCGCCGGTCCACACGGCCCCGCCAGATGTCCTCACCGGTCAGGTCGACGCCTTCATCGATGCCACCATGCCATCGCTCGACGTGGTGCTGCTGGCTGCTGAGGAGCGCGGTGGCATCCGACACGGCATCTACCAGACCCGCGCGGACCCGCTCGTGCTTGCGCAGCAGATCCGCGAGCGGGCGACCGCAGAAGACGTGGAGCTGTATGTCTCACAGGTCGACGGCCTCGATGCCGAGATCCGGGTCTATGCCGGACCGGGGGTGCGCCACCAGCTCCTCCTCGTCCCCGCCCTTCCCGCAGATCCGAAGCCGCCCCGGGTTCGCACGCTTCGAGAGCGCCCCCTCATCGCCCTCATCCTCTCCGGCCTCGGCGATGCCCGACGCCCAGAGGTCACCCACGCCAGCATCCCGCTGACCGTCGCGGTGCAGCCCTACAGTCCGTTCGCGCTGCGGCTCGCGCGCCAGGCCGCGCTGCGCTGGGATGAGGTCCTCCTCGACATGACCGGGATGGGAGACGAGGTGCGAGATCGCGACCGACTCGGTCAAGCCTTCGGTGCGGTCCCATTTGCCACTGGTGTCCTCAGCGATGCCCTGCCCTACAGCACCCTGCCAGACCGAGAGATGGGCGTCATCGTGCAGTTAGAGGCGCGCAGGACCGTGCCCATGGCCATCCGCTCACAGTGGGTACCCACACAATCCAGCCACCGTCGCAGTGCACTGGAGACCCTCACGCGGACCCGCATCCTGGCGATCCAGGAGGGAGCGGCCACGATGAGCATCGACATCGACGATCCAGATCTCGCGGCAGTGCTGGCCTGGGCGGAGGAGACCCGCGCGTTCAGAATGGCGCTGGTCAGTGAGATCCTTCGGGCCGATCAGACCCGTGGAATCGGCGTCGGGCTTCCCCCCGCAGGGCGATGAGCTCAGAGAGTGCGCGCAGAATGACCGCTGGACGAGCACCCGTCTGCTGCCCGGTGATGCGAGGGTAGTGGCTCACCGGGATCTCCACGACCGAGAACCCCCCTGCGCGTGCCTGAGACAGCAGCTCGGCGTTGATGAGCGCTCCAGTCGACGAGAGGGTCACCTGCTCCAGCACCCGACGGTGGATGATCTTAAAGGCACAGTTGATGTCTCGCACCGGCACATCCAGAAGACGGCGCACCAGCACCCGCCATGCGGCCGCGTTGAGGCGACGGTGCAGCGGATCCCGGCGGACCTGTCGGTACCCCACCGCGATGTCTGCCTCCGATGAGGCCAAGAGGAGTCCGGGCAGCTCGGAGAGGTCGAACTGCTGATCGGCATCGGTGAAGAACACCCGCTCGCCCCGGGCGGCCGCAAAGCCACTGCGGAGGGCCGCACCGTAGCCGAGGTTGTCCGGGTGGCAGATGAGGCGCACAGGCAGACCCGCCGCGATGGTCGCAGTCTGATCCGTGGAGCCATCGTCGACCACGATGATCTCGCTGGAGAGCCCCAGAGGCTCCAGGACAGCGACCGCACGCTGGACTGTCGCGGCGATGTTGCCAGCCTCGTTGAATGCCGGCAGCACCACAGACAGGGCGACGACGCCCCGCTCGGTCAAGCCACGACCATCCCGACGAGGTCGTGTGCGGCAGCCTGGAGGATCTTCACGGTTCGGATCTGACCTGGCGCAACATCATCGGGAGGCGCATCGAGGAAGACCTGTCCATCGACCTCAGGAGCCTGGGTCGCCATGCGACCAGACATCACCCACTCATGATCCTCTGACGGGCCGTCGATGATGACCGAGACGTCCTGTCCAACCCACCGCTCCAGACGCTCCCGACTGATGTCCGCCTGGAGATCCATGAGGACGCGCTGGCGCTCCATCTTGACGTCTTCTGGAACCTGGCCGGGGAGCAGGGCCGCTGGAGTGCCGTCTTCTTGACAGTAGGTAAACACCCCGACCCGATCAAATCGCTGGGCGCGCACGAAGTCGCACAGCTCGGCGAAGTCGGCATCCGTCTCGCCGGGGAAGCCGACGATGAAGGTGGTGCGCACGGCGATGTCTGGAACGAAGCCACGGACCCGCTCCAGAATGCGCTCCTGACCGGTCCGGGTGACCCCACGACGCATCGCCTTGAGCATTGGACCCGCCGCATGCTGGAGGGGAATGTCGAGGTACTTGCAGATCTTCTCTTCCTCTGCGATGGCCCGCAGGGCGCTCTCAGGGAAACCAATCGGGTAGACGTAGTGCAGCCGAATCCAGTCAATACCGTCGACCCGAGCCAGCCCACGGAGCAAGCCTCCGAGGTTGCTGCCGTCGGTGAGATCACGGCCGTAGGCCGTTGAGTCCTGGCTCACCAGGGACAGCTCGCGGACACCAGCCGCTGCGAGCTGGCGGGCCTCTGTGACCAGAGAGGGCACGGTCCGGCTGCGGAGCTTCCCGCGAAGCTGCGGGATGATGCAGAACGCACAGCGGTGGTTACACCCCTCACTAATCTTCAGGTATGAGCTGTGCTTTTTCCACGGAGACATGCGCGGAGCCAGCTCGTCGTGGATGTAGAGCGGCGTGTCGACGTAGCTGCGCGGCGCCTCTCCAGCGCGGGCCTTGAGGACCTCGTCGATGCGGTGGTACTCGCCCGTGCCGAGGAAGTGATCCACCTCGGGCAGCTCTCCCTCCAGGGAGGTACCGTACCGCTGAACCATGCAGCCGGTGACCACGAGCTTCTTGCAGCTGCCGGCCTCCTTGTAGCCAGCCATCTCAAGGACAGTCTCGATGGACTCCTCCGTTGCAGGCTTGATGAAGCTACAGGTGTTGACGATGATGACGTCTGCATCTGCAGCGTCCTCAGTGAACTCCCAGTCTCCAGCATGCAAGCGGCCGATCATGACCTCGCTGTCGACTCGATTCTTCGGACAGCCGAGGCTGACGAGGTGTACGCGCTCAGCCATCTCAGATCCCGTCCGTCTTGATAATCGTCGCGCCCTCAGGGGCCGCGAAGTTGAACCGCTCGTCAGAGATGTCGGTGTTGAGGGAGACCCCGGTGAAGTCAAGCTCGACGACGGCGTCGAAGCTGTCGACGACCACGATCCTCTGGAGGGTGTACGCATCACTGCTGACCACAATCTGGAGCTGCTTGATGCTCGTGGAGGGCGTCTTCGGCGTGAGCTGCAGGGTGTGGCTGCCCGCCTCCTGCCCGACGGTCTCGACATTGAACAGCTCACCGAGCTTGCTGAGGTCGTCGAGGAGCTGGGACATGTCATTGCCTGAAGCGGCACCGGAGAGATCGTCGGTGACGATGACCTGGTTCTGATCCGCTGCCCACACCCAGAGCGTGCTGCCGTTGGTGATGAAGCTGCTGGTCGCGGGCTCGGTAAAGTCCCAGCGCATCATCCTGGGCCGCTTGAGCTGAACGCTGCCCTGCTGCCGCACCTCGCCCATGCTGGAGCGGGTGACCTGGACAAACGACGCAGAGAGAGACTGCACGTCTTTGTAGGTCGCCTCGACCGCCGTGACGACGTCCTGAGCTGTGGGCTCAGCATTGGCGACGGGAGACAGGGCGAGTAGGATCGCGAGCAGCACGGTGTGAAGCAGACGCAAGGGGGTCTCCTGAGTAAGCCGGATGGATTAGCGTGAGCCGGCCAGGCTGGCAAACGAAAAACCCGGCCATGCCGGTGACTTCCCATACACACCAACACCGATGCTCGTGGGTCAGTGCGCGTCGACGAGGACCTTCCGGGGACGTGCTCCGTCGGCCGGTCCGACGACGCCCTCTCGCTCCATGACCTCGATCATCCGAGCGGCGCGGTTGTAGCCGATCTTGAACTGGCGCTGGATCATCGAGGTGCTGGCCTTTCCCTTCTGACAGACATAGGCGACAGCCTGGTCGTAGAAGTCGTCGTACTCCTCTTCCTCAATGTGGGCGTCAGTGCCCTCGTCTGCCTTCAGCTCCGCCTCGTAGATCGGGGAGGCCTGGTCCCGCAGGAAGTCGGTCACCGTGCGAACCTCTTCGTCTGAGACGAACGCACCGTGACAGCGCTCCAAGGCGGCGACACCTGGGGGAAGGAAGAGCATGTCTCCTTTCCCCAGCAGGTTCTCAGCACCGTTCTGATCGAGGATGGTGCGGCTGTCGACCTTCGTGCGGATCTGGAAGGCCACCCGAGAGGGCATGTTCGCCTTGATGAGGCCGGTGATGACATTGACCGACGGTCGCTGGGTCGCGACGATGAGGTGGATGCCCGCAGCGCGCGCCTTCTGCGCAATCCGGATGATGGACTCCTCGACGTCCTTTGCCGCGATCATCATGAGGTCAGCGAGCTCGTCGATGACGATGACGATGTATGGCATCTTCTTCGGTGGCGGTGGAAGCTCATCGTCGGTGAGATCTGCGCCGAAGTACCGCCGGGCCTTCGCGGGGGTCCACGAGTCGGCTTCCTGCTCAACCTTTCGGTTGAAGGACTCGATGTTCCGGGTCTTCCAGTTCGCAAGCATTCGATACCGCTGATCCATCTCCGCGCATGCCCACTTCAGCGCAGCGCTGGCGAGCTTTGGATCCGTGACGACAGGATGGAGGAGGTGGGGGATCTCGTTGTACAGCTCGAACTCAAGCATCTTCGGATCGATGAGAATGAGTCGAAGCTCTGCGGGAGTCCGAGTGAACAGCATGCTGAGGAGCATGGCGTTGACGCCGACGCTCTTACCCGAGCCGGTGGTTCCACCCACCAGGAGATGCGGCATCTTGGCGAGGTCAGCAATCCGGGGCTTGCCCTCTACGCTCTTGCCCAGCGCGAGGGGCAGCTTGGTCTTGTTCTTTCGGAAGATCTCGCTCGAGAGGATGTCCCGCACCCAGATCATCTGACGGTGCTTGTTCGGGATCTCGATACCGACCACACCCTTGCCTGGAATCGGCGCAACAATTCGGACCCGCAGCGCCTTGAGCGCCATCGCGATGTCGTCGGAGAGTCCTGAGATCCGAGAGATCTTGATGCCCGGAGCAGGCAGATACTCGAAGGTGGTAATGACCGGTCCAGGACGGATCGCAGTGACCTCACCCTCGACCCGAAAGTCCGCCAGCTTCTGCTCAAGGGTGGAGGCAAGCTGCTGCAGCTCCAGCTCGTTGAACTGGGCGATGTCTCGGGCATGAGAATCCAACAGTCCGAGGTGCGGGAGCTCGAAGTTGTCGTAGGGGTTCCGCTCGATGAGGGCCATGCCGTCGTCGGAGCCACCAGAGACCAGCCCCTCAGAGTCCACCTCAAGGCGCGGCCCACGCTTCTCCACCGGCTGCGGGTTCGCAACCGCTGCTGGTGGGGGCGTCTGGGGGAGGTCTGTCGCATCGGGAATGGCAACCGCTGGTGCCGGCGGAGCCGAGAGAACTGGCTGCACCTCCGGCTCTGCGACCTGCTCGGGCACGATGGGCTGCTCAGTCGGGGCCTGAACAACTGAGGAAAAGTCGACTGCGGGCAGATCGACTGCCGAACGATCAACTGCGGGCAGATCAACTGCCGAACGATCAACTGCCGAACGATCAACTGCCGAACGATCAACTGCCGAACGATCAACTGTGGGCTGAACAATCGGAGGCGGCTTCACTGAGGCTGGAGCGATGGGCGGCTGAGCCATGGGCTCAGACACGATCGTCGGAGCAACCAGCGGTGGAGTCCGAATGGCTGGAGACTCCGAGACTGCCGCCTGAGGATTTGGCTGCTGTGCGACCGGCGCCAGATCACGGGGAAGGCGTGGCTTCTCGTTGAAGATCAAGGGTGAGAACAGCGGCTCAGAGGGAAGCTCGTCCAGCGGCGGTGGGTGAATACGAGCGCCTGGAGCCGGACCGACGGACATTCGAGCTGCGGACATTCGAGCTGCGGAGTGGTTGGTGGTCTCCCACTCGACCTCGACAAGCTCCCGCTGACCAATCTGAGTCCGCTCCATTGGATCGGGAGGAACCATTGCCGGATCGGGCTCTGCAAACAGGGGCTCGTGTGCCGCCGGAGTGACGTCCACAGAGCGCTCAAGCTCGAGCTCAGGCTCTGCGTATGGGACTGCGTGGGTGTGAGAGGTGACATCGAACGGAGCGGACTCAAACGGCGCAGAGGGCGGAATGCTGTCCGGCTCGTCATCTTCCAGCTCATCATCCTGCCGCCACTGCCAGTCCCACAGAGGGTGGAACAGATCGACAATGCGCGAGCCAAAGCTGGAGGCTCCGCTGCGTGCGCGGCTGCCGATACCAGAGCCGAGCTGCCGCACCTGGGGGCCAGCCCGCTCAAGCTCGACGAGCCCACGGTCCATCATCGACTCCAGCTCGACACCCGCGACGAACGGAACGATTCCCAGCGCGCAGCCAAGCACGATGATCCAGGTTCCCGCCGGTCCGACGAGGTTACCCATCGCCTTGACCGACAGCTCTCCGATCAGTCCACCAGCAGCAAACGGATCGGGCTCACCCATCGGAGCCAGAAGCGCGACGAGGCACAGGCTCACCCACAGGAGGCCGCTCCAGCCCAAGAGGCGCTTGAGACCACCGACAGATCGACCTGCGAGCTTCAGGGCTAGCAGTGCTCCAACCGGGGCAACAATCCACGCGCCATAGCCTAGGACCAGGTAGAGCGCCTCGGAAAGGGAGGCTCCGACCGGCCCGCCGAGGTTGCTGATCTCACCGACACTGGAGTGTGAGAACGAGGGGTCTTCAGGGCTGTGGGTCGCCAGACTCAGGGCAGTGTAAACCGACAGTAGAACACCGGACAGAAGCATAAACGGCACCGAGCGCCGCGCCATGACGGCCGCCTCTCGATAGACCTGACGCGGTGACGGCAAGGTCAGCGGCTCCTGACGGGTCCGGCTGCGAGACGCGCTGGTTCCCGACGATGTCTTGCCAGAGCGGGTCTTGCCGGATGTGGTCTTCCGCGCGTGGGTCCGACCCGACTTCTTGCCGGATGTGGTCTTCCGCGTCCGAGAGGTCGACTTGCTTCCGCGGCTGCGAGAAGTCTTCTTCGGGGCAGAGCGTTTCCGAGTACCTCGTGAAGTACCGGTCTGCTCTTCGTCACTGCTGGTTGTCCGGCCGGCCAAGGCTCCTCCAAAGTTCCGATGGAGCCTCTATGTTAGCTTAAAAGTGTTGACAGGTCATGTCTTGCTCTAAGGAAGAGCATCAACTTTATCGAATGGCAGGAGACAGTCCCATGAAGGCTCGAGTCATGCTCATTGGCGGTGCGGGATACATCGGAAGCATCTGTGGTCATGTGCTCACACAGGCTGGCGCAACGGTTGTCACCTACGACAACCTCTCCAGCGGCCACCGCGCCGCGGCTCAAGGCTCGCTCATCGAGGGAGACATTCGGGATCGTGCTGCGCTGACCACTGCCCTGAAGACCCATCGCATCGATGCGGTCATGCACTTCGCCGCACTCTCGCTCGTCGGAGAGAGCGTCAAACACCCCCTGCGGTACTTCGACGTCAACGTCGCAGGGACCGTCTCGCTTCTCCAGGCAATGTCAGACGCCGGGGTTCGGCGCCTCGTCTTCTCCTCGACCTGTGCCATCTACGGTCCGCCTCAGCGACTTCCCATGGACGAGGCCCATCCCCACGCTCCCATAAGCCCATACGGTCGCAGCAAGGACATGGTGGAGAAGATCCTGGCGGCATGCCGAGAGCGAGAGGGCTTCTCGATCACTGCGCTGCGTTACTTCAACGCTGCTGGCGCGACTCCCGATGGCCTCCTCGGAGAGTCTCACTCTCCGGAGTCTCACCTCATCCCGCTGGCACTCGATGCCGCGCTGGGACGCCGCCCTCCCCTCTCCTTGTTCGGCACGGACTACGAGACCAGAGACGGTACGTGCGTTCGCGACTACGTACACGTGCTCGACCTCGCCTCCGCACACCTGCTGGCAGCCCAGCGCTTGCTCGCTGGCGATCGCGGAGACGTCTACAACCTCGGCACCGGTAACGGAACCACCGTCCGAGAGATTATCGATGCAATCGAGGCTGTCACGGGCCTCCCAGTACCCCACAGCGAGGCGCCGCGTCGGCCTGGAGATCCGCCAGCCCTGTACGCATCTTCTGAGAAGATCCGTGCAGACCTCGGCTGGGAACCAACCTGGACAGACATCGCCTCGATCATCGAGACCGCTGCCAGTTGGTCCAAGAACCCTCGCTACTGACCATGTGGGTCGGTCAGGCAAGTATGCTCAGCCTGACCGGTGCTTGGCCCAGCCAGCCAGCAGAGCCCAGTCAGCCAGCCGAGCAGAGCCCAGTCAGTAGGTGAAGGTCGCACCAAAGTTGAAGCCAAGATCATCGAACTCGATGTCGGGATTCAGCTGGTCTGCGCTCGCACGACGACGCCAGACCGTTGAGGCATTGAGATCGAGGTACTTCGTTGCGACATACCGCAAGGCAGCGGTGCCAACGATCCGGTGATCGTTTCGATCGACCTCACCGGCATAGTCCTCAAATCGGTAGTTCGCGTTGAGGGATACGCCGTAACGATCCGCGAACAACCCCTCATATCCTAAATGGACACGATTATACAGCACGTAGTTGGTGAAGAAGACGTCCTGAAAGTCTTTGCGGTAGCCAAGAGAGAATACCTGACTCTCAAGGAGCGAGTAGCTGATATCCACACCACCGAGGATTCCTTGCGGGAAGCCCTGGAGGTCCGAGTCAAAACCCTGAGTGGATGCATCAATCTCGGCTGAGGCATTGCCATCGACGCTGCCGGCAGCATCGATGACGCTCTGCTCGTCGTAGATGGCAGAGCCATAGCCGACGACAAGACCAAGCACGAGGCGCTCTGTAAAGCGACCGCGGACTCCACCCTCGAGGCGAAGCGTGCGGCCATTGGGAACGCCAAGGTAAGAACCGAAGTCACCCGTAGTGGTCCCATCGGCCTCAGGGGAGATGATGTTCTTGTCCCAGGAGAACCACTCCATCTCCCAGTTTCCGACCAGTGCGGTCTTGGGAAGGAACTTCCACTTCAAGTCCGCTGCCGGGCCATAGCTGACTCGGGTGTTGTCCGAGGCCGAGCGCGGTGTGTCGTAGTTGGTGTAGTTGAGGTTTCCACCCAGATCGAGCTCTAAAGAGGGACCGGGGCGAATGGTGAGACGTGCACCGCTCGTATTACGGAGGACCTGAACATATGGATCGTCGGCTTTGGTTGCTTCAGACTCAAAACCATTGAGGTCGAACTTGTCCTCAACCTTTAGACCAACCACGGCGTTGCGAAGCAGCACCAGTCGAGTCGAGATGTCAAAGTCCTTGAATCTGTCAAGATCAGCAACACTCTCCTGAATGTACTTCTTCGCTGAATAGCCAGCACCAAGCTCAAACAAGACATCCGTACCGTCTGCCTTGAGGCTCAGGGTGGGATGAAGCGTGATCGCCGTTCCCGGGATCACCTCATCTCCTCCGCCGACAGTACCTTCCTGAAGGAAGGTGTTCGTTCGGTGGGTGCCAAAGAGTTGGACCGACGGAATGAACTGAACCGTCTCGGTTCCGATGTGATCACCAGGCTCAGCTGCTGCTGCCTGGGAGAAAAGGAGCCCCACCAGGGTGAGTCCGCTTCCCATCTGTCCAATAGTTCTCATGTTGCCAACATGCTGCATGTATGTCCGTGCTCTGAAATTTTCAGAGCGATCGGATGTGCGAGCGTGAGTCTTACTGGTTTGGCGTTGTTCCGCAAACCACATCATCGCTCCCCCACCCACCATGTACCGTTCAAAGCAGTGCGACAGGGCTTACAAAAGCCATGCGCACAGGCTGCCTACTCAAATGCGCTAGCATCGGGAGGATCGTTCCCAATGATCCCATCGGTACTGCTTTCCTCGGTGTCATCGCCTTCAGCGATACCTTGAGAGTTCACAGAGACCTCTGTATCGCCATCAACGGTACCACCCTGGCCTACACAGGCTTCGGCTTCAGCAACGAACTGACGAACCTTGGAGAGGCCGATGGCGATCTTTCGAAATTCGAACTCGGCACGCTCATCGTTGCCGTCAGCCAAGGCATCGGTCATTGCCGCATTGGCTCCCACAGAGACATCTGCGAGGGCTCTGACGGATGCCATCTTGATGCGAACACACTGAATGAGCTCTTCGTCACCCGAGCGGGTGACCTGCTCCTGGAGCTTCTCCACCGTCTTGACCCCGTCGTTCATCTCGACGATCGCATCGGCAGCCCAGTCCAGCTTTTCTTTGGGTGAGGTTGAGCTAGCGGCTTCTACCTGGTCGTCCTGCGCTTGAGCGCTTGGCGTAAACCCCAGCAGCGCGAGTCCGCCTATCAGAATCCAGTGTCTCATGTGGTCCCCCTTGTTCCCCGTTGCCGTTGGATCGTAGGCTTCATCTGGGTCGGCGTCAACAGACAGCCCCAGACATTGTGTTCTGCACCAACAACGGACGGTTCACACGAAACTTTAATGATCTCCGCATCAGTTGGCCCAAACTTCCCCCAAGAAAGAATCCCCGGGCCTTCATGGTCCGGGGATCACATCGCTTTCTTGGCTTCTGCGGTGTCGCTGGAAACCGTTTTTGCTGAGCTCAGTTCGCGGTGAGCGCGAAGGGCAGGTAGACATCGCCCTCAGCGTCCTCAGAGAAGCGCCAGCTGCGGATCTTTCGAGTCACGCAGGACTCCAATGCCGAGTCGCCTGTGGTGTTCTCGACGATGACTGCGGAGGTAACCCGACCTCCAGCGATGCTGACCTCGACGGCGATACGACCGCTGATGTTTGGATTCTCCTTGAGGCGCTGCTCGTAGCAGTACTTGACCTGTCCGGACTTGCTGCGCAGCACAGACTTAATCGCGTCTGCACCTTCAGCTCCACCGACATCTGCACCGCTTGTGGAGAGAGAGGCCTTCTTGACCTGGGCCGCTGGTGCACTGGAGACTGCAGCGGTACCACCACCACCACTCTCTGTGCCGCCGACGGATGCATCTCCACGACCGCCACCGTCTTGCTGACCCTTGACCGAGGCAACGTTCTCAGCGTTGGCCATCTCGGTCGAGCTGACGTCTGCTAGCGCATCTTCGAGGTTCGAGAAGTTGGAGTCACCCTCCGCGAAGACATCCTCGACGCTGATGCCGTTGTTGGCCTCACCACGGGTACCGATCATGGCCAGAACTGCAGACTTGCGAGAGAGGTTCTCTTTCTTGTCCTGGAGACGCTTTGCCTCGGCAGCAGCGCGCTGCTCCTGCGTCAGCTCCTTCTTGGGCTTCTTGGGCGCCTTGGCTTCGGTCGGCTCAGTCTCGGTCTTTGCCTTCTCGACTTCGGGACCCTTGAGGTTCTCGTCGATCTCCGGCTCAATCTCTGGCGGAGGCTCACGATCCTCATTGGGCATGATCAGATCGACAAATCGATCCGGAATCTTCTCGAGTGAGATCCGCTCGACTGGCTCCTGGTTCATTGCCCAGATCATCATGACCGTGGCGATGGAAGAGAACAGGGCCAGGAATCCGAGGAAGACGGGATCGTCCTCGTCCATCAGCTTGGGCCGGAAGTCCTGCTTGCCCATCATCCGAGCAGACTCGGGCGGAGCGGCGACGAACTGGAACAAGACCGTGACATCGTCGATGACGATCTTTCCACGGTTCTTCTCCGACAGCGGGAGCACAAAGTGTGGTCCCTTCCGTGAAGCCTCGCCACGCTCCTGGAGCTGGTCCAGGCTGACGATGCCGTCGCGGAAGGCAATCTTGCCTGCCATCTTTTCGTTAAAATTCAGGAAATACCGGTTTCCACGTGCCTGAAAGAGAACGTGCTGGCCAGGAAATCCTGCGACCTGAAAGGCAAAGGTGTTCTTCGGCGAGGCGCCGACGGTCACACTCTGTCCAGGACGAATCAGGCGTTCATGAATGACCTTACCGGCCTGAACAATCCCGATGCGGAGAACCTTTCCAGGGTCGGTCTGTGATGTTGCTTTTGCAGCCATAATCTCAGTTTCCTCTACCCCAGGCTTTCGGGCGGATGATTCCGCTACCTTGCTTAACCAGCTTTATGCCTTCGACAGAAAACATACCCGGCTGGCAGAAGCATCCCCGGTGCTCTTGGGCTTCTGACAATAAACATCGGATCAGGTTTGGATTCTTTTCACTGATTGGTGTCAAATGTCTATATAGAATCAAAAGTCGCACCATTGGATGCCGAGAATTCAGTGGCGATCAGAGGCAGTTGAGAGTTCACTGTCCCGACCACAAGATAAACCTCACTGGGCCGACCACGCAACTGTTGTTGACAGTATGCGAGGCGGCCCAGCTTGGTCTCTTGCGAGAAGTGTGGAGATGAGCGCACTTAGGCGAACCCTACTCCGACTTATACACCACGAATTTGAACTCACCGAACTGCGCTTGACCAGCGGTGTACATGACCTCGCGGAGCACAGAGAACGGCATGGTGCGATCGACCTGCAAGAGGATCCGCCCCTTGAATTCGAAGTCAGCCTGTCCAGACTGTTCCCCGAGCGCCTTTGCAGCCTCGGCCTTCTCCAGGAGACGATCATAGAGCTTGGTGATGCTCTGCCCCCGCTTCTCGTCATCCGGCACAGCCGGAAGCTCAACACCTGGATTGTCCTCGTCAGGCTTCACGGTGAGATTAAGCACCGGTACACCATCAACGACGATCTGGTTCTTGGCGACGACGAGGTTGACTGCCAACTCCGGTGCCTTACCGGCAGAGGAGGTGGGCAGCTGCAGGTCATCACTTGCAGCGATGGAGACGTCCTGAGTGGAGTAAGACTTGAGCAGGAACACCAGGATGATGGTCATCATGTCCATCATCGAGTTGATGTTCAGCTCGGCGTCAACTCCTCCCCGTCTTGCTTTCTTAGACATTTCGCATTCCTAAATGTGAACCAGCCGAGGCTGGCTTACATCGCACCGCCGGCGATGACGACGAAGGGGAAGAGGAGACGAGCACCGTCAGGACCGGGGTTACCGCTGTCCTCACGGGTGGAATCCATTGCAGCGATGAGAACTTCGTAGCGGATCTTGTTGTCCGGCACAAAGATGACATTCTCATCATCAGGATACTCGTCCTTGACCTTGGCCAAGAGCCGCGTCATCTCGTTCCAGTCGTAGTCATCTACGCTGGTACACTTGCCGCTGCTCTTACAGGGGACCGTAGGGGGCTTGTCCTCACCCTCGGCGACCTGGGGTGCGCCATCAGGGAACAGGACATGGTCCGCACCCATGATGCGGATGCCCATGCTCGTCACTCCAATACTCAGCTGGAGGGGCGGCTTATCGGGCTTCTCCTGCTCCTCAACCGGCTGTGGTGGGCCGATTGCGGGCAGCGTGCTGTCGATAACCGCGAGGTGAACGAACTGAGCAGCCATCAGTAGGAACGGGATCAGGATCGTGACCAGGTTCATGATCGGGATCAGATCCAGTTCCTGGGCTTTAGCTTGCCTTCTATTGACAGCCATAGTGCTTACCTCCCAAAAACAGAAAAAGCCGCGCTCAGTACTTCCGCCTGGAGCGCGGCCCCTCAGTTAGACAACTCAGGCGCTGGCGGCCGAGCCGTCCTCCTTGAGAGTTCCCCGTCGACGAGCGCCGAGAAGGTTGACACACTTCAGAGCGTACTGATCGATGTCATCCATGATCTTCGTGGTGCGGCTAGCAACGATGCTGTGCAGCACGAGGGTCGGGATTGCAACGACCAGGCCGGAAGCAGTGGTGAACATGGCGGTCGAGATACCAGCCGCAAGAAGCGTCTGCTTGGTCTCTGCCGATGCATGAGCCACAGCCTCGAACGCAAGAATCAGACCCTGAATGGTTCCGAGGAGACCAGTCAGCGTTGCGACGTTTGCGAGCATGGGCAGGAAGTTGGTGCGCTTGTTCAGCTGCGGGAAGACCTCAAGAACGGCCTCATCGACAGCGTTCTGGATCTCCACCTCGCTCCGGTTGGCGCGAGTGAGGCCGGCCTTCAAAACACGGGGAAGTGCGGCATTCGGCTCTGCATTACAGAGCTTAATGGCACGATCGATGTTGTTGGCCATGATCAGCTTCTGAATCTGTGCCATGAACGCAGTGCCGTTGATGTTGGCGCGAAACACGATGTAGTAGAGCCGCTCGAAGGCGATCGCTAACGCGAATACTGCACAGATAAGGATGGGCCACATGAACCAGCCACCCTTGTGAATAGAGTTAACGAGGAATTCCATCTACAACCCTCCAGATTGGACCTTATCGACTGAGGAATCAAAGCCTGACGCAGAGTGTTGCGCCTGACTCGTCCTGACATTCCGAAATCTACCGAATCGAAGTCACGCTGTCACTCTGTCCTTGTGAAGAGCGTGTCAGTTCACTTTTCCACATCTGCCTTACAAGTCCAGCACTCAGCAAAACCACTGAAATGAGCCATGCGAAGGATTTCTCCACGATGGCTCAAGACCGGACGCAGGGCATGGCGCAATTAGAAAGGACGGCTCTCCACGCTCTTGATAATCCGGGGAATAAAAGACTCCCGGAGCGTGAACTCATAGTTGGTGTCCAGGTTTTGCCTGGTGATGAAGATCGTGATCTCTGGCTTCTGAACTTCACCAGTGATGTCAACGGTCTCGAATACGAGCGGACGGCTCTGCCCATGGGCAGATGCTCCGATGAGGATCAGGACGGCAGCGGCAAGTCGCTTCATGGTTATGGCCCCCATGGGTTGTCAGTTCCAGTCGTGTCCGGCGCAGGCTGGGCACCCGGAGGCTCGTTGCAGGTCTGAGAGACGCATGCGAGCCCATAGGCGCACTCGGAGTCGATGCTGCAGTTGACACCAAGGGCAAAGGTTCCCTGGGTTCCAGCTTCCTGACAGACTCCACTGCTTGCGCATTCCAAACCGGCAGTGCCGCAGGCTCCGAGGGCAGCGCAGCTCGCACCGGCGATAATTCCGCCTGTTCCGGCCTGAAGGATTTCATCGACTGAGGCACTCTGGGCGCCCTCCCCTCCCCACGGACTTGAGCTCGAGTCGGTGTCGTTGCCGGCAGGTGGAGCATCATCCACTGGCTGGGGTTCCTCAGCAGGGGGAGGCTCAACGGGAGCAGGAGCCACACTGTCTGCTCCAGCTTCATCACCACTGCTCCAGACCGTAGGAAGCGGTGAGGCTTCCTCCGTTGGCTGCGCAGCATCCGGTGTTGGCTGCGCAGTATCCGGTGTCGGCTGTGCCGCATCCGGTATTGGCTGTGCCGTATCCTCGGCCGGCTGGGCAGCGTCCTCAGCAGCCTGGCGCGCGACATCTTCGATTGCCTGACGCGCGGCTTCTTCGGCGGCTTGCTGCGCAGCGTCTTCGGCGGCCTCAGCGGCTTCGCGTTCTTCCGCCTGACGGGCGAGTTCTTCGCGCTTCTTGGCTTCCTCTCGACGCTGCTTGCGCTCCTGAGCTCGCTCGAACTTCTTCTGCTCCTTGCGAATCTCTGCATCCCACTGCGCTGCCAGCTCTGCGAGAGTCCCACCCTGAGTCTGGTACGTCTCCAGCGCCTGAAGCGCCGCATCATAGGCTTGCATGTGATCGCTGAACAGGATCGCCAAGTTGAGGTACGGATCGGGATTGTCTGGCTCTAACTCCAGCGCCTTCTCGTAGGAAGATTGTGCCTTCTCCAGTTCACCCTGCCCACGATACGCGATCCCAAGGTTGACATGGATGGCTGGATTGCTCGGCTCGAGTGCGAGCGCTTCCTCCAGGACCAACGCAGTGGCATCCCAGTCGCGGTTGTCCATGTGCAGCTGAGCGAGGAACATCTTGGCCACGACGAGATCGGGCTGAAGCTCCAGCGCGCGCTCAAACTCTAGTCGAGCGTTCGCGGTCTTTTCTTGCAGGAGAAAGACCTGACCGAGGTTGGCGTGCACGAGCGCATTCTGCTCGGCACCCACGATATCCGCGAGCGCCTTCTGATAGATAAACTGCGCGAGATCGAGGTTGCCCTGCTCGATGTAGACCAGGCCGAGGTTGTTGTAGGCGTTTACATTGTTGGCGTTCTTCGCCAGCGCAGAGCGAGCCTCAGATATCGCAGCTTCGTGCTTACCGAGCTTGCGAAGCACACCGATGACACCAACGACGAGGTCTGGGTTCTCTGGAGCATTCCGCAGTCCAGCCTTGTAGGCCTGCAGCGCGCGGTCAAGCTCACCCTCACGCTCGGCGATGGCGCCGAGATTCAGCCACGCCTCTCCGAGCGTCGGATCAATGTCTGTGGCACGAAGGTAGCGCTTGCGTGCCTCATTGTCGTCGCCAAGAATCTCATGAGCGACCCCCATATTGTAGGGGATCTCTGCGAGATTCGGGGCCTCAACGGACAGTTCCTTGAGCACTGAGAGCGCTGAGACCGCCTGGTCCTGCTGACGCGTGGTCAGCCATGCAGCAGCCTCGCTCACACGCGCATCGATCATCTCGGGTGTCATCTCGAAGACTGGTGCGGCCGCGGTAGCAGGATCCGCCCCTTCAGCAGCTCCCGTCGAGCCAGGAGTCTGCGCGGAGACGACATCGGGGATTCCCTCGACGCCGTTGTTTTTTCCACCATTGCAGGCGATCAGCAGGCTGAGGGCGACGGGGAGAAACACAGTGGTGCGGCTCATTGCTGCCCCTCTTCTTGAGCAGTTTCATCCTGGCGGACAGATATCGGTCCCGCACCGGGGACGTAGTTGCTGTCTCCCATGCCGCGGATTTCGTCCTTCTCTGGAGCATACTCACCAGGGAATCGGCGTGAAAGCTCTACCTTCGTGCGGCTCATCCACGGTGACCAGCGATGCGCATCGGCCGCCTTCTGGAGGTTCGCACTCAGACGGTTCTTGCCCTTGTCCTCAATGGGAAGGCGACGCTCATCGATGGCCTCCCGATAGAGATCAACCTCTTCCTCATCGAGGCTCTTCGGCGGCGGTGCGTCGTAGAGCATGTCAGAGTACGTCAGGTAGGCCAGACCCGCGATGAAGAGCGCTGCTGAGGAGTACTCGAAGTCCTGATATTCGGTGATCATCGCCATGCAGCGCGCTTCCAGAGCGGCGAGGTCTTCCGGCTTCTGCTGGATGAGCAGCTCGGCGTTCCGCGTGTCGTTGCTGGTGTAGTTGATCTCCTTGAAGGTTTCGAATACTCGCTCGACCTGACGGAATTCGGCATGAGCGGCATAGTGCCGGCCAGCCGGACCGATCTGATCCTTGTACGACAGATAAGCGCTGGTGAGATCGTCCCATGCAGCATCAACCTGACGGGCGCGGGCGCCAGACTCCTCCGTCAGCTCCGCGATCCGGTTGTAGGCCTCCATCATGCGGTCGGGGCTGGTCCCCTGGTAGTTGCTGAGGTAGCGCTTGTAGAAGCGAATGGCCTCAGTGCTGTCGATCTTCTCCCACTGCGCACCGGCCCGGAACATGACGCTCTCAGCATCCGAGATGGTCGGGAACTCACGGGAATAGCGCTCGAAGTTCTCCGCTGCACCACGGTAGTCGTTCATGCCGATGCGGAGGAATGCAGCGTTGTACAGCGCTGTGGGTGCGTCAGCGTAGTCCTTGCCCGCAGCATCGTAGAGCTGCTCGAAGTACTTGACGGCTTCCTCAAGGTTTAGCGTCGAGGCATAGTTGAGCGCGATGCGGAAGGTCAGCGGGAAGCTCAGCTCGTCGCCGGGAAAGCGATCGACGTACTGCCTGAAGTAGCCATTGGCCTCGTCGTAGTTTCCAGCCTCGGCATAATTCTGACCGATGTTGTAGAACGCCTTGCGGTAGATGTCGTTCTCTTCGGTGTAGGTCTGGGTGTACGCGAGATACTCCTCAGCGGCCTTCAGGCGCATCTCACGTGCGCTGGCTTCGTCTCCATCACGCCGCAGCTCGATTGCCTGGAGGGAGTAGGCTCCCGCCTGCTTGAATGCAGCCTTCTGCTCGATGTTTCGGAAGATGGAGTTGTCGACCTCTCCGGGAGGTCCTGGCGGACTCAGCGCAAATCGGCTTGAGACGATTCGGAGGTTCTCCAGATCTTCTTGAGCGGTGTAGGTGTCTAGGATGAGGTTCGCCGAGTAGTTGGCGTACATCTGGTCAGGCCACTTTGCGATGATGTCGAAGAACCGCTCGCGAGCCTCATCGTATCGGCCGTGGTTGAACATCATCTGAGCGATCTCGTAAGAGATGGCGCCCTGGTTCGTCCGCAGGATGCCCTCGATCTGCCCAAGCTCTGCAGCAATGAGCTCGAGGTTCTCCTTATTGTCGGCGTCGTCAGTCTCAGCGATGACCTGGTTGAGCACAATCAGCTCTTCGCCAAAGTCAATCTGCATCAGCTCGTCGTTGCCATCGAGGTAGGACTGATGCCCCTCTCCGATAGCATAGATGTTGCGTTCCTTGCCGCTGGGCAAGGTCTCGACAGTCTCAACGGCGGCGTCTGACGGCAGCTCATAGGTGGTGCCGTGCAGGTTGATGACCAGCTGACGCCTGACGAGAACCTGCTTGTATAGCGACATTGCGCCGAAATTGTGCTCATCAGCAGACTTCAGGAGCTGACCGTACTGGACCTCAGCCTCTCCGAAGCGCCCAGACTGCTGGAGCGTGTCGGCGAGGTACCACTGGATCTGGTAGTAGTTGTCCGCGAACGGGAACTCGTTGAGGTACTGCTGATAGAGACCCGCCGCCTTGTTGAAGTCGGCAGATTCACCCGTCTGGTTCGCCTGATAGTGGGCGTTAGAGGCAACGGTAGAGAGCGACTTCTCAATGTATCCGCGGGCATTCGCGAGCGCGTCGGGGTTGGTCTGGTTGGCACGCCACCAGTCCGACTGATCGTTGTAGCGATCGTTGAGGGCAACGATTGCGTTGTTGGTCGCGTCAATGTCGGGGACCGGCAGCGAGTTGTACAGCTCCGCGACCTTCCACTGGAAGTCTGGATTCTCCGGGTCCTCAGGCCATCGGCTCTGAATGAACTCGTAAGTCGCGATGGCGTCTTCGTAGCGGGACTGCTGGATGAGGACATCCGCGAGCCGCTTGTAGACTCGAGACTCGAAGGGACGATCGCCGTTCTGCTCGTAGAAGTTTGCCGCGACATTGACCGGGAACTCACCAGACATATCGGCCTGGTCGGAGAACGAGATGGCGGTGTACTCGACCGCCTCCTTCGCCATGGCCGACTCCTGCCCTGTTGACTGGTAGGTCTCCTCAGAGTAGTCGAGCAAGGTGTTCAACAAGCTGAGCGCCTGCCCATAGTTGGACTGCTTGTAGTGCGACCATGCGAGCTTGTAGAGGCCCTTGTCGTAGAGCTTCCCCTCTTCTCCCTCAAGCTCTACAACCTTCCGATAGTGGGTGATCGCAGAGTCAAGATCGTTCTCTTCAAAGTAGTGCTCGCCGATGTTGAGGTGAGCATTTGAGGCGAACTGAGAGTCTGGGTAGTCAGAGACAAGCGACTGAAAGTGCGACAGCGCAGTCTTTGAGTTGCTCTGGGCGGCGTTCGTGTCGGCATAGAGGTAGCCGAGCATGTAGTGCGCACCGTCAGAGAACTGGTAGTCCGGGTGGCTTGTGAGGATGCGGTTGTACAGCGAGATGGAGCGGGCGAAGTCTTTCTGCGGAACCGCAGGGATGCTGTCGTAGTCGCCAGCTTCCATCAGATCATTGCTGATCCGCTCGTACTCTCGATCAGCGAGGATGTAGTCCTCCTCTGACTTCTCGAAGTACAGCTCAGCGAGTCGGAACATGATGCTCGCAGACTCCGGGGCGTCCTCGTACTTCCGCAGGAAGCCCTCGAACCGCGCGACGGCAGTCTCACGGAGACGGTACTCATCCTCTCCGAGATCAGTCAGCAACGCGTCATAGCTGGCGCGGAGAGACTCTTTGTCTCGTGCCTCACGCGAGTCGATGATCGAGCGGGCCTCGGTCTCGAACTCACGCATCCGATCGTTGTAGCGCGCTGCGGTCTGCCGGAAGTTCTCCAGCTCGCCGGGGTGCTCGGTGCCGCTCTCGACGACCACCGATGCGCTGTCACCCTCTTCTCCCCCTTCAACGGGCTGCTGTGCGGTCGCCAGAGCGGGGACCAGAAGCAGCGCCAGCAGGCGAAGGTGTCGACGCGAAGTCATGATTACTGCTCCTGGTTCTCCAGCTTCTGGTGAATGACCTCGAAGCGCTTCTTGAGCTCAGCTTCCTGGTCCGCACGCTCAATCCGGAGGCGCTCAGCCTCATCGGAGATCTCGTTCTTGCGGATCCAGTAGACGTCGACGATGCCGACGTCCGCTCGCATAATGGTGTCGGAGAACTCGTCCTTGAGACGGCCGAATTCTTCCTGAGTAATGAGCGCGGCGAGCTCGCCGGCATCGTCGGTGGTGCTGGTGAGGGTGGTGTCAATCGAGCTGAACCGCCCCTCCTCCTTCAGCAGAACCTGACGAAGCTCGGCGATTTCCTTGCGCTCGGTGTCGTTCAGCTTGACACGGACTCGCTCAGACAGTGCATCCACTGCACTGATGCGGGTCCAGATCGTGTTTGTGTGAGACTGCAGGGGCGCACGGTCCGAAGCATCCGTGCGCTGCCAATACGTCGCCAGCTGCTTGTGAATCTCATCGTACTCACGGGCGATGAGATCGCGCTGAGAGCTGCTGTCCGTAGAGGTGTCCGGTGCGGCGCGCATGACCTGGCGGCGCGTCGTCTCAGACTGGAGTGCCTCCAGCCGCTTGCTGTGCTCAACCAGCTCTGCGGTGACCTCAGCCAGCAACCGATTGACGTAGGCCTCGTCAGACTCAGAGAGGGTCTTCTGCTGAAGCTGGCTTCGAATCGCCGCAGCCTCAGCGGTCAGCTCGACGGTGAGCTGCTGAGTGGTAAACGCAACGCTCTGAACCTCTCGAACCTGGTCGAGGTAGGTCTGGTAAGCATCAGCACTGGCGTTCTCAGCCCCCTGCACATCTTCAGTTGCGATGGCAAGGAGCATGAAGCGGTCCTGAAGGGTGCGAAGCTCCGGAGTGTAGCGCTCTGGAGCGTTCTCCAGGAGGTAGTCCAGCTCGACGGTGAGGACATCAGAGCGGACCACGAGGGTCCGCTCTTCGATGAGGTCGAGGCCGGATCGACCGCGGCTGAAGGTGCCGATGGACTCGCCCGTTCCGGAGAGCGCCACCTGGACCTCTTCCATGATCTCGCGGGTGTAGTCGACATCGCCGCGCTGTCGGGAGAGCTCTTGGTTGACGGTCACCGCACGGGACATGTTCGGTCCTTCGACGAGCATATCCACTGCAAATGGTGGCAGGTTGATGCTATCGCTGAAGGCCTCTCCTTCGCTCATCCGAACGAAGACATCCGCAGCAGAGTCGCGACGGGACTCCAGAGCGTCGAGGGTCGACTGGACTGGCGCAAAGGTATCCACCACCGACTCATACGACACCAGCGCCTTCTCGAAGGCACTCTCCTTCATGTGGAGGTGCCCCTGCGTGATCTGCAGCTGCATGGTGTAGTGGTGCTCAGGAAACGCGATGAGAAAGATCTCAATCGCGGTGAGTGCCTCGACCCAGTTTTCCTGCTTGATGTAGGTCCAGACGAGCTCATACAGCTGGTCCACGTAGTGACTGCTGGAGCTGGTGAGCTTCTGGTAGTGCTCCGTCGCGGAGAAGTAATCACCCAGTTCGTAGCTGGTCCGGCCGAGCGCGAGCCAGGAGAGCTGCTGCACTTCACGCATGCTGGAAGTCACCGGCTCGACCTCTGCAGCCTTGGCGAACTCCTCGCGTGCGGCCGCGAGATCTCCCTCAGCAGCGAGGATGGTGCCCATGAAGTACCGCGCACGAGAGTAGTAGCTGCTGTCGGGAAGAAGCTCGCTGAACAGCCCCTTGGCGCGAGCGTAGGAGACTGGGCCCTGCCGGTAGAAGCTCTTGGCGACGGTGTACTTTATCTGGTCGGTCGGACTCACCAGGCCGGAGAGAATGTAGCGACGGTAGAGGCTCTGGAAATTTCTGGAGTCCTGAGTGATGCCGTAGACCTCGAGCTGGCGACGAACGGCATCCACGAAGAACGGATGGCCTGCGCCGGTCTCGATGATGTGATTGTAGGAATCAATCGCGCTGGAGTAGTTCCCCATCTCAAACAGGCACTCTGCGAGGTACCACTCGGAGTCGAGATCGAGCTCCTTGGCGATGAGGGACTCAGACTCCACGAGGGCAAAGAACGTGGTCGCGGCAGACTCATACTCACCGATGAGGAAAGCATAGACGGCATCCTCATACCGCTGGCGGGCCTCGGCAGCGCCGATCAGACCACGCCGCTGGGTAAAGTCGAGAGACAGCCGCTCGGAGCGCCCCTCAATCTCAACAAGGGTGTTGTCGATCTGAGTGAGATCATCGCCGTGTGAGCGGGCCGCCTCAGCAGAGGCCCCCAGCAGGACCAGCGCCACAAGCACGGATCCCAGCCCCCTCTGGAGCCTCCTACTGGTCCGCATCGGTCAGCCGGATGCAGCGAGTCTCGAACGCCACATTGGGGCGCTCGGTGAAAGACCGGCCGATGCCCTTGCGCTCATTGGCGACCACGCGGACCTGACAGCTCTTTCCTTCCTCAGCGATGAAGTTGGTCGAGGACTGCACATTGAAGGTGTAGTTCTTGACGTAGCTGAAGACACCGAAGCCATTCCCACGGAGCTTCATGTTGACCGTGAGGTTGTGGTTGCCCGGCGGGAGTGAGTTGTCGAAGACCTTGAATTCCCGCTGCTCATCGAGCAAGCCGGTCGGATCAGACTTTGAGAACTGACCGCGACCGTCGAGGAAGTAAGCGACAGACTCCAGGGTGTAGCCGCTGCCCAGCTTGTTGACGTGCCAGATGGTCGCCTTGCTGCCCTCGGAGGTCCCCTGAACCACAATCTCCTTGAGGAGCTGGAGGGTCGCCTTGGAGCGAAAGACCTGCTCCTTGAGTGAAGAAACTTCTTCCTCAATGGTCAGGAGTTCCTGGTTGAAGTCGGCGCTGTCATCAGCGGTTTCTTCATCCGCAGTTACCGCGTCGACTCCAGCAGGCTCATCCTGAGCGGAGCTTATGGTGCTGACGATCAGCAGACCCCCTGCAGCGAGGGCAAGGATGCTTGTCTTGAAAACACGCATGTTCACTGCGGATCTCCAGTGTGCGTCCTGGCGGCATCCGTCCCATGCCGCGAGGATCGATTGAAAGTATGAAGACGTGGATATGCGTTGCTTACTTCGTACTGCGGTTCTCTGGCAATCAATTGTTTCCCCAGGAGCGTGCTCTCACACAACTCCCCCCCCTTATTTCTTTTGACACCGAAGAACCGCAACTGGTTCACCAAGACCTCTGATCGTCTCTGAGAAGAATTTCTTAAACAATCTTCTCAGGTCATCATGGTGATGCATCTGGGGAGGGTAACTCAAGGAGAGACTCACCGAAGCGATCCTGGAGCCGACGAACCGGTCGGGAGGACCGACTGAAGTTGTTGACGAGGAAGGAGAACGCATAGACCTCACCATCTCCGGCTTCGATGAAACCAGAGAGGCAATACACGCCGTTGACGCTCCCAGTCTTCCCACGAACCCTTCCTGTATGCTCTTCGTCATTGAAGCGACGCCTCAGCGTACCATCCTGGCCACCGACCGACAGGCTCGCGAGGAATTCCGAGCCCACAGTGCGGTCGTGGTACATGTCCATCAAGACGGCGGTGATGTGGCTGGGCTTGAGCGTGAGCTGTCGAGATAGACCAGAGCCATTGACCAGGGAGGTTTCCTCTGGAGAGATTCCCAGGCCGGAGAGATACTCAGAGATGACCCGCAGGCCCTTCTCTGTGGTGCCTGGAGCCCCATGAACCTCCGCCCCCATCGCCTTGAGCACCTGCTCAGCGATGATGTTGCTGGAGTTCTTGTTCATCTGGTTGAGCAGGTCCTGGAGGCTGGGTGACTTCCAGCTGACCAGGGCGACCGTCTCCGTGGGGGCCTTCGCCAAGCGACTGCGTCCCTCGACTTCAATGTCGTGAGCGTCGAGCATCTCCTCAAAGACATCCATGAAGTGCGTCTTGGGATCGGCCACAGCGCGGTAGTAGCGCCAGGGAGCCTCTTCCATCGGGATGTTGCCTTCAAGCGTGAAGGTGATCTCGCCCGTCTTCCAGTTGACGTCACGCTCGATGGTCATCCACGGACGGCTTCCGAGGCGACCGGTGGAGACCGTGTTCTCCAGGGTGAACAGATCGACCGGAGTCTCCAGCTCGACCCGGGCGGGCTCTCCGACTTCGGGGCCCGGAGCGACCACAATGGAGGTGGTGTTGTAGTTGACGGTCAGGGCAGAGATCGGCGCGAAGTAGGCTGGGCCGTTGGTGATGTCGACTTTCTTGTTCCAGCCGGCGATGAGGTACTCATCGTCGAAGTACTCGGCATCAAAGACCAGATCGCCATCGATCTTGTAGACGCCCGCCAGCCGGAGCTCTCGGGCCATCTTCCAGACCTGCTCGACCACCAGCTGCGGATCGCCGCCACCCCAGATGTAGAGGTCTCCAGCGAGAGTGCCCTCTGCGTCGAGCTCGGTCTCTTCATCACGGAGGATGGCGGTGGTGAACCGATAGGATGGTCCGAGGGTGTTCAGCGCCGCTGCGGCGGTGACGACCTTCATCACCGAGGCCGGCAGGAAGTTCTCGTCCGCCCGGTGGGCGTAGACCTCCTCGCCGGTGGCGACGTTGACCACCTGGAGACCGATGTCAGCACTGGAGAAGAGTCGATCCTCCTTGAGGGGATCAAGAATCTCGGCGAGCGGATAAAATTCCAGCTCCGCGGCGTCTCCGGACTCTGCTCCATCCCCAGGTTGCTGGGCAATGGCCGAGGTCGTGGTCAGCGACAACAAAAAGGTCAACAACAGGCGCAAGCTCATCTCGCATGGTTGTGTAGTGGGCTCTGCAACCCGGAGGGCTGCGGTGCGCGCACCAGCAGCCTTCCCTGACAGAAGGATCGCATCTGCACACCTGAAAGCATCCCCGCCCCTGATCGCATCTGCACTGTCGTCTCTTGGCCTATGTAAGCCGGAGCGGTGTCCCTCACACCGAATTCTACCATCATCGCCCTCGTCCCGCTCTCTGGATACAGAGTAGGACCCATCCATGTCAGGAACACCGAACCAGGACCGCACATGCCATCCACCGCGTCACGCACCATCGGCCTGCTCGCGCTACTCCTGAGCCCAGCGGCCTCGGCCTGGGACCCATCCATTGAGCGGCCGGACACGCCGTCGTTATCCGCAGCCGGAGAAGACGGCGCGATGTCGTTGTGGCGCAACCCAGCCAGCCTTGCCTTTGATCCCGACCGCTCCTACGCCATTCTTTACTCGCAGGCCCTCAACGACTCCACAGACACCGGACTCGCTGGAGTGACCAACCGTGGTCCGCTGGGTTTTGGTTTTTCCTACCGGGGCGGTCTGGACACCGAGAGCTGGTGGACGGTCAGCACCGGACTGGGGCTGATGCTCGATCGCAACCTCGCGCTGGGTGTCCACATGGGCTGGCAGATTCCAGACGGGGCAGACAACAACTTCGTGACCTGGGACGTCGGGCTGGGGTGGCGGCCCACGAGCTGGCTGGGCGTCGCAGGCATCGCACAGAACATCGGCGATCCCGCTCCAGCGCTCAACATCGAGGAGCGCTACGGAGGCGGTGTGGTCGTGCGCCCGCTGGGAGATCGCCTGCTGCTGGGTGCGGACTACTTGTTCACCGGTATCTTCGAGCGTCAGAACGGGCAGACGACAGCAGATCCAGAAGGCGTCCTGGAGGGCTCGATCCGGTTCGTCCCGGTCAAGGGGCTGACCCTGCGTGGCTACGCCAACCAAGAAGGCGTCGTCGGTGGCGGACTCGAGGTCTTCTGGGGAGCCAGCGGGATCGGAGCGGCAGCACAGACCAGCGCCGCTGACACCGGCCCCACCCCAAGCGCTCTCCTCTACGCCCTCTCCAGCCCGGACGGAGAGCGCCTGCTGGGCAGTAGCAAGCGTGTAGCCTCGTTTGACCTCGACGAGGCCTTCCCCTATCAGCCCGCCTCCGGCCTGTTTGCCAGCTCATCAGAGAGCTACGTCAGCCTGCTCAGCCGGCTGAAGAAAGCCGCCGAGGATCCCGGCATCAAGGGCATGCTCATCCATCTGGAGACCACGCCGTTCTCGATGGCTCAGATCGAGGAGCTGCGCACCCTCATCGGCGAGGCGCGCACACGGGGGAAGACCGTAGCGGTCTATATGGACCGCTCGACCGGTAACACAGCCTACCTCTTGGCCTGCGCTGCTGACCGGGTGTATCTCCACCCGGCCGGAGAGCTGGACCTCATCGGCCTGTCTGCTGAGATGCAGTTCCTCGCCGGCACCTTCGACCTGCTCGGCATCGAGCCGCAGTTTGTCAAGCGTGCAGAGTACAAGTCCGCTCCCGAGCGGTTCACCCACACCGAGTCCACCCAGGCCAGCCGGGAGCAGATGAACGCACTGGTCGATGACATGTTCACGACCCTGACCAGCGGCATTGCAGAAGGCCGCAGTCGAAGCGTAGAGCAGGTCGTCAAGCTCATCGATCAGGGGCCGTTCACCGGAGCGGAGGCTTTAGAGCGAGATCTCGTGGACGGGCTGCTGTACCCTGACCAGCTTGAGAAAGAGCTCAACACGCTGTTCTCCAAGGGGCACATCCTCGACGAGGACTATGGCCTCGAGAGCGACACCAGCGGCTGGCGCGCACGCAATGAGATCGCGGTGGTCTACATCGACGGGGTGATCGTCTCGGGGTTCTCGCAGACTCCAGCCTTCCTCAGCTCTGGTCGCTCTGCTGGCAGCGAGACCATCGTCGCCCAGCTCAACCAGGCTCGAAAGGACGCCTCGGTCAAGGCTGTCGTCCTTCGGGTCGACAGTCCCGGCGGCAGCGCATTCGCATCCGACGACATCTGGCGGGCGGTCGAGCGGCTAAAGGAAGAGGACAAGCCTGTTATTGTCAGCATGGGCGGCACCGCAGCCTCCGGAGGCTACTATGTCTCCGCCGGTGCAACAGCCATCTATGCAAGTCCCTCTACCATCACCGGCAGCATCGGCGTATACTCTGGAAAGTACAGCATTGAGGGACTCTACGAGCGAATCGGAGTCAACGTCGAGCAGTATACCCGAGGTCGCAACGCCGCGCTCTACTCCCTCTCCACTCCCCTCGACGAGAGCGAGTATGCCGCCATGGACCGAATGGTTGCCGATGTCTACCGTCAGTTCAAGGAGAAGATCATCACTGGACGGGGACTGTCGGAGGAAGCGGTCGAGGAGGTCGCTCGCGGTCGGGTGTGGTCCGGGATTGATGCCCTGGAGCAGGGACTCGTCGATGAACTCGGAGGCTTCCATGATGCCGTCGCACGCGCCAGAGCAGAGGCGGAGATCCCGGAGCGCGCAGCCGTCTCGCTCATTCAGTACAGCCCCCGCGCAAGCTCCGAGGGTGCGGTCCTGCGCAGCACCATCCAAGCAGCCCTCCTCCCCCGCCTCGACATCCTTCCTCCGGAGGCAGCGCTGCTGCTTCAGTGGCAGCAGCTCTCCGAAGATCCGGTCTGGGCAGTGCTGCCCTACACCTTGGAGATCAATTGACGCCCCCCCGCGCCCGCATCCTCGTCGTCGATGACGATCGAGCCGTCCGCTCTGCGCTGAGGGTCAACCTCAAGAAAGCCGGCTACGAGGTCCGCCTCGTCAGCAGCGCAGAGGAAGCCATCGAGGCCCTCGCAGAGCGTGAGGTCGACCTGGTGGTGTCCGACGTCAAGATGCCTGGACGCGGCGGCATGGCCTTGCTGGAAGAGCTCCGAGAGCATCGGCCAGAGACCCGGGTCATCATGATGACCGGCCACGGCAACGTCGAGGACGCCGTCACTGCAATGAAGCAGGGGGCGAGTGACTACATCATCAAGCCAATCAGCAAGAATGAGCTGCTGCTGGTCATTCAGCGGGCGCTGCGTGAGCGGGCGCTGCTGGCGGAGGTCAAGCAGCTTCGGGCGGAGGTCAAGGAGCGGTTTGGCTTCGAGAACATCATCGGCGCGACCCCCTCGATCCAGCGGGTCTTCGAGCTGGTCGGAGCCGTGGCGGCTTCAAGCGCCATCGTTCTGCTGACCGGTCCAACCGGCACCGGCAAGGAGCTGTTCAGCCGCGCGGTCCACTACCGCAGCCCGAGACGAGATGGTCCCTTCATCGCAATTAACTGTGCAGCCCTCCCGCAGAGCCTGCTGGAGAGTGAGCTGTTCGGCCATGAGAAGGGCGCATTCACCGGCGCCATCCGACAGCATCGCGGCAAGTTCGAGCAGGCAGACGGCGGCACCCTGCTGCTCGACGAGCTCGGCGAGGTTCCGCTGTCGACTCAGGTACGGCTGCTGCGGGTCTTGGAGAGCGGCGAGCTTCAGCGCGTCGGCGGCAGCGAGACAATCAAGATCGACGTCAGGGTCGTCGCGGCCACCAACCGCGACCTGCGCGCGGAGGTGAAGGCCGGGCGGTTCCGTGAGGACCTCTTCTACCGCCTCAACGTCTTCCACATCCCGATCCCCTCCCTCTCCGAGAGACGCGACGACATCCCGCTGCTCGTCGAGCACTTCCTTGAGAAGTACAGCAAGCGCCACAAGCGCAGCGTGCAGCGCATCGCTCCCGCTGCCATGAGCCGCCTGATGGGGCACCTCTGGCCAGGCAACATCCGAGAGCTGGAGCACGTCATCGAGCGGGGTGTCATCTTGTGTCAGGGCGCGGAAGTGACCGACGTTCTCCTGCCCGAGACCGAGCCTGAGCTTGCCCTGGAGGCCGGCCTGCTTCCGGCCGGACAGACCCTGACCGACGCCCTCGCCGAGACCGAGCGCAGGCTCATCGTCGAGTCCCTGAAGCTGGACAAAGGCGTCCAGGCTCGCGCGGCACGACGACTCGGGATTTCTCGTTCAAACCTGAACTATCGAATTCAAAAGCTGGGCATCATCGTGAAGGATGTGGTCTACGAGTAGTGACTACTCGATGTAGATTGCCCGCAGCTGATCACACGTCGTGCCGTCCTCGCCCATCTCATCCAGTGCGCTCAGGGCCTCATCACACTGCTCTAAGGCATCCTCCAGCTCGCGAGACTCCAGCAGAGACCGGACCTCGGACCATCGGCCCTCGCAGGCATCCTGAAACGACGAGCGGCTCTCAGCGTCCAGCATCTCCCAGTCCGCGGGCTCCCAGGTCTGGATGCAGCGGCTGAGGCTTGTCGCCGTTCGAACACAGAGCCGATCGCAGCTGTCTGCCTGACAGCCTGAGAGTCCTGCAAGCAACACGACAAAAGCCCCAGCGATTGCTGGGGCTTTGTGAGTGGCCAGGGACGGGATCGAACCGCCGACACGGGGATTTTCAGTCCCCTGCTCTACCAACTGAGCTACCTGGCCAGATTGCATTTTAAACACGACGGCACTCCGTCGAGGCGGGTGACATTTACTCAGTTCTCTGAGGGGGGTCAAAGGTTCCAGTCAAAAAAAATGATCCGCACCTCCAAAGAACCCCTAAACTGGTCGTAGATGCCGATCAGCGCGGTGAGCTTTGACATGGACGGGACCCTGGCCGAGGTCCACCGGCGACAGCTGGGGATGTGGCCGGGATTGCTTCGTTATCCACGTGCGCTGATGGCCCTCAAGGGCGGCTTTGATGCCTGGCGTGGACGCCGAACACTCCATCTGGATGCCGCAGTGCTCGACGATCTACAGCGTCAGCGCGGGATCTCTCCGCACCGGCTGGCGGGCGCGCTGCGAGATGAGCTGGACGGACGCTGGCCCGCTCTGTTCCAGGGAGCCTCAATCCTGCCGGCAGCAGCCGCACTGCTCAAGGCACTGTCTGCACGACACGTCCCGATCGCGCTGGTCAGCGACTACCCAGGCCTCACCAAGCTCGACGGCCTCGGGATCGACATGCCGGTGGTCATCTCCTGCCGTGCACTCGGAGCCCTCAAGCCGCTGCCCGACGCACTCCTCGCGGCAGCCAGTCAGCTCGGGGTGCCCGCCAGCCAGCTCCTGCACGTCGGTGATCGCTGGGACACTGACGGACGCGCCGCCGCCGCTGCGGGTTGTCAGTTCCGCCACATTGATGACATCGACCCGGATGACCCGCTGGAGGGATTGTTGCTGTCAGTCGACCGCAAAGTCCCCAGCGGATTGCGACCGGACACGGTATAAAACGACCACATTTCAACCGCTGAGGCCGCAATGAACAGCCGAGCCACTGCAATCCTTCTGCTCCTGCCCACCCTGGCAGTCGCCTCCTACCCGCCTGGAACCGTTGTCGAAGACGCCCTGGTGGTAGACATCACGGAAGAAGGATTCACCGCCATCACCGGTGTCCTGCCCACCCTCCTCCCTTCCGAGATCCCCATCGACGACATCGGGGACGATGGCGGCATCTATGAGTACGGCCTGGAGAACATGTGGATCGGAATCACGGTCGACAACGCCGTCATCACTCCGGAGAGCGGCTACCTCGACGTCGCGATCGATCTGTCAATCCAGGTCAACAGCAGCTCAGACAAGTTCAGCGTCCTCTATGAGATTCTCTGGGTCATCGGCGAGACCTGCTACGGCTACATCGCGCCGTTTGAAGCCAGCATCGAGACTCAGGTCGGCCTGAGCGTCTATGACATGGACGGCGACGGGCTCAACGATCTCGATGCCGAGATCCTTGGCATCGCCTTCGACTATGACATCGACGGTGCCAACGACATCAACATCGACAGCTGCAGCATCGGCTACGTCGAGGAAGCCCTGAACTTCTTCGGGCTCTCCATCTGGGACCTCGTGCTCACCCTCGCCGATCCGCTCCTGCAGTCGGCAGTTGAAGGCTTCCTCCCGGATCTCGAGGAGACCATCGAGGATGCGTTTTCTCAAGCACAGATCAGCGACTCGTTCGATCTGGGGGGTGTGGTCGTCGATCTTGAGCTGTACCCAGCGAACATTGAGATCGAGCCTGAGGGGCTCCGCCTGGGCATGAACGGCGGCATGTCGTCAGACCAAGCGGCCGACTGCATCGCCGAGTACGACCCGGGGGGCTCTCTGTCGACCCTCAGCGATCCCCCGGCGCTCGGGAGCGCTCCCTCGAGCGTGCCCGCGGGCTACCACATGGGCCTGATGCTGGCGGATGACTTCGGGAACCAGGCGCTCTACTCGCTCTGGCGGGGTGGACTCCTCTGCTATGCCCTGACCGCCGAGGACGACTCCCTTCCCATCCCGCTCGACACCTCTATCCTCGGCCTGCTCGCTGGTGATGCCTTCGATGCGCTCTTCCCAGAGTCCAAGCCCCTGGTCATTCAGACCCGCCCCCGCAAGGCACCGGAGCTGGACTTCGCGGCAGACCATGACGCCGCTGTGGTTGTCGAAGAGCTTGGGCTGGAGTTCTATGGCGAGCTGGATCACCGTCAGTCGCTCATCCTCGGTCTTGATCTGGAGGCGGATGTCGGCATCGATCTCGACCTCGATGGCTCCACAGGCGAGCTGGCGATTGAGGTCGATCTCGGATCGGACGCAGTCACCGCAGCTGTCGGGACCAATGAGTTCAACGCCAGCGCCAATGCGGACATCGAGGGCAACTTCTCCGAGGTCTATGAGACCTTGGTGATGGGCATCGTCAGCGGACTCATCGAGGATCTGACCTTTCCGCTGCCGGCGCTGGAGGGCTTCGGTCTGACCGGCATGGACATCGCCGGAGCGGGTGCCGACGAGGACTGGCTCGGCATCTACGCCTCCGTCGGCGTCGTCTCCTACGACAACGGCGGCTGCACCGACGAGAGCGGTGGCTGCTCTACAGGCAGCGGCTGCGAGGGTGGCGGCTGCGCGACCGGAGGCCCCAGCCCTGGTCGCTGGATGGCGTTCTCTTTCGCCCTGGTCGCAGCGGTGTTCATGCGACGTCGCGACGACTGAGCGACGGCAGGGGTGGGCTCAGAGCTGCACTGAGGAGAGCAGCGCCTCACAGGCGCGCCGCCCCGCGGAGAATTCCTCCGGCGGGACGTGCAGCTCCAGCTGCCAGGTGACCGCACCACGGTCGAAGAGGTATGCGGAGATCCGAGGATCGCTCGGCTCCGCTGGCGTGCAGGAGGCGACCATCCGGGGTCGGAGGAGCTCGCGATAGGTCCCGGTGTCGATGAAGTCCCACGTGCAGCTTCCGCGAGGGGCGGGCTGCTGTAGGCGTGGCTCGAAGGCCCAGACCTCAATCCAGGCGCCGGTCTCTTCGTGGTGGATGCTGACCCGCAGCGGGCCGGTGTCTGGCCACAGCTCAGCGCGCCAGCCATCAGGAACAGCAACGCTGAGGTCATGTCGTCGGTCGGCGAAGCGTCCGTTCTCCACACGCCCCGATACCGGCTCAGAAAAGACCTCCACAACCGGCTCAGGGGCGACCACTGCTGGTGTCTTCGGTGGGCATCCCAGCAGCAGCAGGAGGGTCATCGCCCCGCCCGAACGCCGGCAAGGATCGCCTGGTGAGCCGGCCCCCCCCACAGCGCTGTGAACAGCGGCCCCTCCGGCACACCATGGGCCACCTGAACCGCAGCACGAACCGCCGCGACCGGCATCTTGGCGAGGCGTGCGCGATGCGCCTCAGCCGCCTCTAGTGGGTTGGTGCAGCTGACATCAACCAGACCGGCATCCACCGCCTGCTCACCAGAGAGACGCCCAGCCTCCGTCAGCAAGCGCAGCGCGGATCGCCGCCCGACACGCGCCACCAAGCGCCTGCCGCCACCCCAGCCAGGGCTGACGCCCAGCGCAGCATGCACAAAGCCAACCGGAGCATCCACTGCAGCGTAGACCACATCACAGACCCCCAGCAGCTCAGCGCCGCCGCCCAGCGCAGGCCCAGTCACAGCACCAATGCGAACCATCGGGAGCGCCGCGAGGGCATCGAGGGTGGCGGTCATGTAGGCACACATCCCGGCTCCCGCGCGCGGAGTCAGCAGGTGCTCTCGAACCGCACGGAGATCCCCGCCCGCGCAGAACGCGGCCCCTTCCCCTCGGAGCACCACCACGCTGACATCATCGCGGCTGCTCAGGCGCACGGCGATCGCTCTCAGGTCGACCATCATGCCTGGAGAGATGGCATTCCGCCGCCTCGGGCTGCTGATAATCACCTCCGCAGAAGAAGCCTCGATCGTACACGATACACGACCATCTCCTCGGGGATAGCTTCCAGGGTCCCAGCAGCTCATCGCGCCTCCATAGAGATCGGTAATATATGGTCCCGCTGAGCTGGAGGAGAAGATGAGCATGTTTGTACTCGCTGGACTGTTGGCAGGGTGTGCTGGAGAAGGCACCGCAGAGATCACCGGCAGCGTCGATGGGCTGTCCATCACTCCGACCACGCTGTACTGGGGTGGGCCGTTCATTAATTTCGTCAGTCGTGACCTGGACTGCGACGAGCTGGCGTGGGTGAGCAAGGTCTACGAAGAGGGCGAGGAGCCCCCGACCGACTTCGACTTCACGATGCTTCAGATCTCCTACAGCGAGTCTGACGTGGTCACTGGGACCTATGATCTCTCCGGGCAGGCCCCGGTGAAGGCAGAGGTGGTCAACGTCACTGGCGCTGCGCTGACGGTCTTCAAGGCCAACGAAGGAACCCTGATCATCGACGAGGTTGTTGGTGAGGAAGACGCGGTCGGCAGCTTCGCTTTCACCTTCGATGACTTTGGAACACTGACCGGTGATTTTGCTGTGCCCTGGTGCACCAACCTCAAGTCGCGGACCTGAGGCCACTCTTTTCGATCGGGCTGCTGGCCTGCAAGCCAGAGCCTCCAGAGCATGCACCCGCCGCAGGGCTCAACGAGCCGACCGTCTGGCAGATGCGCGGACGGCTGGTGAGCTCACCGAGCATCTCGAGTGCACCCCCATTTCAAGGTGCCGAGGCGCTCCTTGAGCGCTGCAGCCGCCCGCCCTGCGCGGCGGAGCTGTGGCGCACTGAGCGCGGCGAGACCGCCACGGTCCTCGTACATGGCGAGACCCTGACCTGGGGGGAGCAGTCCTGGCCAGCATCTTGGAAACGCCTGGGCACTGAGCTGAGCTGGTGCCTGGAGGGCGGACCGCTCTCCAGCCCTCCTGCCGGCGACCCGGGCGGCTTCCGGCTCCTCGCCGCGACCGACCCACCCAGCTTGGATCGCGATGCGCGGTGGCTGCTGCACTTCGGAGGAACCAACACCTGTGCGCTGTCTGGTGAGCTGATCTTGTACGCTCATCGCGACCAAGTCGACAGCCGAGGGCTCTCCAGCGGCGGACTGCCCTGGAGCAAGGGCGGGCGCGCAAACGCCCTGGAGATCCTCAAGGCCAACGCCGAAGCGCTGCGGTAGGTCCCGCTCAGCGCTCGATCATCCGAGTGATGTGCGCGTCGAGCGACTCAATTCGGACAGGGGGATCGAGGATCAGGCGGTGGGCCTCCGTCTGATCGGGATCGGCCATCAGTCGATCGACCAAAGCAATCTCCGTGCCCGGATCCATCGCAGAGAACGCGCCGCTCCGCCCGACACCGATGATGCCGAGATCTCCGAAGGTGCGGAGCAGGCGTCGGAAGCGAGCATGGCTGTTCTTTCGCCAGACCGGCATCCAGCGGGGCAGCCACTCAACATGGGCGCCTTCTTCGGAGAATTCTCCGATCCCAAGCGCGCCAGCGGAGGCGATGCAGCGGCGGATGAGCTCGCTCTCGGGAGGCCGCGCATCCGGGCTGAGGATGGTGGTGTGGAAGAGCGCCGTCTTCTCGATGCCGTAGGGAACCACCACCTGCCAGAACGGCGCCCCCTCATCGAGGACATGCAGCTCATCGGGGAGCCCATCGACCTCGCCACGCAGGGCGGTGACCACAGACATCGCGACTGGCAGGTGACTCGCGTCGACCCGCATTCCCTCAGCGCATGCATCGCCGAGGAGTCGGCAGATCGTGGTCGCATCCAGCGCCAACCACACGTCTCCAGAGACATCGTGCTCTCCGGCAGTGGAGACCGCGGCGATCACCTTGCCGTCTTGAACCCGCAGTCCGGTGGCTGTCACGCCAGTAAGGATCTCTCCCCCCGCCGCAATGATGACCTTCTCCGCGCTCCGGAGGACCTCGTCATAGCCGCCGCCGGCGACCTGGAATGGCCCCGGGTCAGGCATCGCGTGGTGGACCTGCGCCAGCGCAGAAGACAGGTCTGCAGGATCCCAGCCCCAGCGGCGGAAGGCATAGTCACGATAGAGGTGATGGTATGCCGGACCGCCCATGCGCCGTGCGACCCAGTCCTGATAGGTGCGCTCCTCCTGGCCGCCGCCGAACAGCTCGCTGGAGGCCAGCTTTGCACGGGCCTGGAGCCAGCTCCGCGCAGCCGGCAGGCGGACTCGACCACTCAGAAGTCTCGGGATGTGGTGAGGCTTCATCGGGAGCCGATAGCGGTGACCACGGCAGCCAACCGACCGCATCGGATCGGGAGCCTCGACCACCGGACCGAGCACGGCCTCGACTCGTGACCAAGCCTCCTCCGTGACCCGCATCCAGCCGGCGTCGTTGGGATACTTCGGGCGAGACAGTCCCGAGGGTGTGTCGCCCTCCTGGAGCAGGGTGACGGCATATCCGCCGCTCGCCAGGACTGCTGCCGCTCTCAGAGCATCCGGTCCTGAGCCGATGACCAACCGCTTCTCCGCCATCTGCCTCTCCTGATAAGCCGTCTTGCGAAAGAGACTCTATCGCGGTCGATAGAGACTCAAGGTGGTGCTGCCATAGCGCCGCTGGCGGTCCATCACCAGCCCGCCGATCGCCATCGGCACCTCGCGCCGGCTGTCATGCTCGATCACCAGGACCTCAGTGGCAGCAGGCGCCGCGCGCTCCAGCCAGGTGCACGGATCCTCCGCATAGGGCGGATCGAGCAAGATGAGGTCCCACTGTCCCTCAGAGAGAATCGCTGCAGCATCAGCACAGCGAACCGTGACAACAGCTCCAAGCTCCGTCGCGGACTGCTTGATGCGGCGCACGACCTGCGACCGGCGCTCGGAGATGGTGACCTCTGCACCGCGGCTATAGGCCTCAAAACCCAACAGACCGCTGCCACCGAATGCATCCAGCGCGCGCCAGCCGTCGAGGTCTTGTCCAACCATCGAGAACAGGGCCTCCCGGACCCGGGCAGAGGTGGGTCGGACACCGGCAGACACTGCACCGGTGAGCACCCTTCCTCGAAGTCGACCACCAGTCAGCCTCATCGGACAACTCCAGGACACCCTGCTATCGTCCTTATCATGCAAGCTGCAATCCGACTCCTTCCCCTCGCCCTCCTCATCGCCTCCTGCAACAACGTCGACGGTCCCGACGGTGAAGGTGTCGTCTGGACCGGCTTCAACTACTCCTGGGACCTCCTCAGCCACCGCATCGCGCTCAGCGAGGTGACGGTCGAAGAGGACGGCTCGCTCTCTCTTGGGATCATCGGCGGTGACTGGTCAACAGGCTCGACCTTCACCGACGCTCCGCTGTACCAGGTGAGCTACCAGAATGTCAGCTCTCGGGGGCTCATCATCGAGCATGGCTCCACCGAGCTGCTGCTCGGTCCCGATGAAGAGGTCACCGCCTCCGCCAGCATCACGGACACCTCCATCCTCGACATGGAGAACGCCGTGGTCGTCCTGCGGGGCTACAAGATCGACACCGACATCGAGCAGAGCGCGGACTACCCCGAGGACTACGATCCGGCCCTCGGGTACACCAGCCGAGGCTTTGGCTTCTCGCTCACTGAGCTCGATGCCGCAGGTGCCTTCGACGTCTCTGCTGCGCTGCGGTGGGGTCCACAGGACCGCGCAGACATGAACAGCGCCATCCCCCATGCGCAGTCCACAGTGGTCGTCTCCTGGACCGCCATCGGCTTCTCTGGCGACCTGACCGCGCAGAGCATCTCCTCGACGGTCGACTACGACTGGGATCCCCCCTACACAGAGCACGACGCCATCGGAGAGACGGACCTGCCGATCACGCTCGGCGATGACAACCCTGGTTTTCTCGGTCTTCGAAGCTTCGACCTGCTCATTGTTGACCAGGACGGGACCGACGGCGGCTGCTACCTCCGGCGATTTGGCCTGAAAGCGCTCCAAGACAGCACCGGGCTGCCGCAGTACGCCATCGCTGACGGAACCAATTCCTCCGCCTTCGAAGAGATCGCCCTGACATTTACCGCAGCTGCAGACCTCGTCTGGATCAGCCTGGCAGACAAAGATGCCACCGTTGAGGTCGTGGAGATGAGCGGAACTCACGACGTTGGCGCGGTCACGATCCCTGCTCCCTGAATGTATTAATTATTTAACGAGTCGAGTCTGACCTGCTGCTCGCATGCTACCAACAGCACAAAAGATCAAGGTTCCATCTAAACAATCAAAATCCTCCCCGTTTGAAAACATCGCTCAAAAAAGAAGCTTCCCTGAGAGAGTCCTTGAATCGATGGGAGGCGCATATTAGAAGTCGGCAACCCTACGGGAAGGCCCCCTACGCCGGAGCTATTCATGAGACCGGTTATGCGGACGCTTGCAATCAGCCTGCCAGTGGCTATCGCAATCATCTCCATATACGCACTGAAGAGTGAGGTTCAGGCAACTGAACCCGAGGAAGCAGAAGCGTTCCCCCGCGAACAGCACTACCTCCTCCCTCCCCCTGTACCGCTCCTCTCTGATCCTGAACGGGATTTCGAGAACGAGCACGTCGCCTATGGAACTGTGGACCAAGATGAGCTGCTTGAGCAGCCCATCGCCTACTCCCACATGCTCCATGCCGGCGAGATGCAGATTAACTGTGAGTACTGCCACTCTGGTGCGCGGCGCTCGATCCACGCTGGTGTCCCCAGCTCCTCAGTTTGCATGAACTGTCATGGAGAAGGGGGCGTTAAGGCCGAGGGTCGCCCAGAGCTTGAGAAGCTTGTCGGCTATCACGAGCGAGGAGAGGTCATTCCGTGGGTGAAAGTCCACGACCTCCCTGACTTCGTGTACTTCAGCCACAAGGGTCATGTTCGAGGCGGCGTGGTCTGTCAGGAATGTCATGGAGAAATCCAAGATGACATGACTGTTGCCCAGCGCGTCGGCGAGCTGACCATGGGTTGGTGCCTGAATTGCCATGAGAACCATCCGTCCATCGATGAGAACTACGGTGCCGAAGCAGAGCTTCGTCGCGCCGAGATCAAGGACTGCTGGAACTGCCACAAGTGACCAGAACCTGAGGGTCGCCTAATGTCCGATATCAATCGGCGGAATTTTCTGAAGGTTCTCAGCATCGGTGGAGCCGCTACAACGGCCACCGCCTGCAAGGAGCTGCGCTGGAATCCGCGCGTTCCTGTCGAGAACGTTCTTCCCTACGTTGTCCAGCCTGAGCAGATCGTCCCCGGTCTGCCCACCTGGTACGCCACCCAGTGCAACCAGTGCCCTACCGGCTGCGGCATCGTCGCAAAGAACCGAGAAGGTCGTGTGGTGAAGCTGGAGGGCAATCCGGAACACCCCACCAGCCGCGGAAAGCTCTGCAGCATGGGGCAGGCCGGTATCCAGGAGACCTACAGTCCCGACCGCTATGACGGTCCCAGCCAGGGCGGAACCGCCATGGACTGGGAAGCCGCCGCGCGCTCCGTTGCCGATGGCGTCAAGGCCGCCGGTAGCGGCTCCGTCGCATGGCTGGGTCGGTACCGCTCGGGTGCTTCTGGAGAGGTCGTCTCACAGTTCGCTGCAGCGACCGGTGGTCGCCTCCTTCTCTGGGAGCCCCTGGGTCGCGATGACCTCCGGGCCGCCAGCAAGGCAGTGTTCGGCAAAGACAACCTCCCCACCTTCCACATCGAGGATGCGCACACCATCCTCTCCTTCGGTGCTGACTTCCTGCACACCTGGGGCGATATTGTCGGCCACTCCATGGGCTACGGCGCGAGCCGTGACATGGAGCAGGGTGGCTTCAGCAGCCGAGTGGTCTGTATTGAGCCCCGCGTGGGCGCAACCAGTGCCATGGCAGACACCTTCCTCGCAGCCAATCCAGGCAGCGAGGTCGGCGTCGCGATGGCGCTTGCGAAGCTGGTCGCAGACAAGAAGGGCTACACCGGACCGGCGAAGTCGCTGGTCAATGGTGTGGACGTCGCCAGTGCGGCCTCTGCAGCCGGTCTGACCGAGGCGAAGCTCGCCGAGATCGCAGGCTGGCTCTCCGAGCACACCAGCGTAGTCTTCCCCGGCGGCACAACCACCTCCGCCAACCCCACCGATCTCGCCACTGCGGTCCTGCTCCTCAATGAGGTCGCAGGCAACATCGGCAAGACCGTCGTTTACGGGGACGAGATCAACACCGCTGGTCACGCCAGCTACGGTGATGTCGTCGCCCTGCTGAACGACTGCAAGGCTGGCAAGGTCAGCGTGCTGTTCCTCGACGGGCTCGACCCGATCTTCTCCATGCCCCCCGACGTCGACGTCAAGGGTGCGCTGGACGCGGTCGGAACGCTGGTGGTCTTCGCCAACGAGCCGAACGACTCCATCACCAGCAAGGCCATCATTCTTCCTCCGGGAACCGCTCTGGAGAACTGGGGAGACAACGAGGCCATCTCGGGTCGCTACACCCTCCAGCAGCCCACGATGCAGTCCATCAAGGACACCCGCTGTGTTGAGGATGTCCTCATCGCGGTCGCAAAGCTCAACGGACTGACCGCTCCGGTTGCCGTCCCTGAGCTGAGCGAAGGCGAGGAAGGTGCTGAGGAAGTGGTCGAAGCAGAGACGACGGACGGCGAAGTCGCCGAGCCAGTAGTCGTCGCTCCGGTTGCCCCCAACCTCGACGCCGAGAACTTCCAGGCCTACCTGGCCGACTGGTGGAAGGCGAACGTCTGGACTGCCGCAGGCAGCCCGGGTACTGCCGCCAGCTTCTGGATCGAGAGCCTCCAGCGCGGCGGCTACTTCATCGAGGCAGACAAGACCGGCGCCAGCGTCGTGCTTACCGCTGCTCCGGCGATCTCTGCTGCGGCCCCTGAAGGTTCTGAAGAGCTCTCCCTCTTGCTCTTCCCCCACACCAAGGTCTACGACGGCCGGCATGCCAACCGTCCATGGGCACAGGAAGTCCCCGATGGCCTCACCGGCTTCACCTGGGGAACCTGGATCGAGGTCAGCCCTGCTACAGCGGAGAAGGCGGGTCTGAACAAGGCAAACAATGCCGTGCTCAAGACCGCTGGTGGCTCTATCGATGTCGGCTGGTTTGCCTCACCCGGCATGCGCGACGACTGTGTTGCAGTCGTCATGGGCAACGGCCACGAGGGCAGCGGACGCTACGCCGCCTTCGGCTCGAACCCGATGTCGCTCATCAGCAACAAGTCTGATGGCGCAGGTGCACAGCAGCTGACCATCACCAAAGCCTCGGTCACCGCAGGCTCGGGTCAGAACACCGCAACAGTCGGCGGCGCGCTCACCACTGAGAATCGTCCATCGATCAACCACGCCATCACCACTGCAGAGCTGGCTGAGGGCAAGAAAGTCAACGACGTCATCCACCATGTTCCGGTGGATGTGCGCCTCGACCGACTCGCCAGCATCGATCTCTACGCAGAGCCGAACCATCCCGTGAATCGGTTTGCGCTTGCGGTCGATCTCAACAAGTGCACTGGCTGTGGGGCATGCCAGACAGCATGCCACGCTGAGAACAACATCCCAGTGGTCGGTCCCGATGAGGTCCGCCTGGGTCGCAACATGGGCTGGATCCGACTGTCCCGCTACTGGGAAGGCGAGGGGGAGCACCCCGACGTCCGCTTCCAGCCGGTGATGTGTCAGCAGTGCAGCCATGCTCCCTGCGAGGGTGTGTGCCCGGTCCTCGCGACCTACCACAACCTCGATGGCCTGAACGCCATGATCTACAACCGCTGCGTCGGCACGCGCTACTGCGCAAACAACTGCCCATACAGCGCGCGTCGGTTCAACTTCCACACGTATCGGTGGCCCGAGTCATTCAACATGATGCTCAGCCCCGATGTCCTGACCCGTGAAATGGGCGTGATGGAGAAGTGCACCTTCTGTGTGCAGCGTATCCGTGACGTCAAGGACACCTGGCGAGATGTGAACAAGCAGGGCAAGGCGCCGGATGAGGCCCTCAAGCGCCTCACCGCATGCGCCCAGGCATGCCCTGCGGACGCCATTACCTTCGGTAACCTCAAGGATGACAGCAGCGAGGTCCACGACAAGTTCGAGGATGACCGCGCTTACAGCATGCTTGGTGAGCTGAACAACAAGCCCGGCGTCCGCTACCTCGCCAGAATCGTCCACCATGAGATTCCACGCCACCATGGCGGCGGGCATGGTGACGGGCACGGTGATGATCATGGCGGTGACCACGGCGATGCTGGCGGTCACGGTGACGAACAAAACAACGACGGCCAACACTAGGAGGCGAGTCGTGCAAGGTCTGACGTACGGAGCGGTCACTCGGGACATCCTGAAGCCGCTGTTCAAAACTTCAGTCATCTACTATGGGCTGCTCGGTCTCTCCCTCGCCGCGATGGCCTGGGGAGGGTACTGCTGGTACCTCCAGATGATCCACGGCCTGGGAGTCGCCGGTTATCAGCCGCCGGTCTTCTGGGGTGTCTACATCACCACCTTCGTCTTCTGGGTCGGTATCGGTCACGCCGGTACCCTGATCTCAGCGGTCCTCTTCCTGTTCCGCTCTAAGTGGCGGACGGGCGTGTACCGAGCGGCGGAGGCGATGACCATCTTCGCGGTCATGACCGCAGGACTGTTCCCGGCGATTCACGTCGGTCGCGTCTGGAACGCCTACTGGCTGTTCCCCTACCCCAACCAGCGGCAGCTCTGGCAGAACTTCAAGTCGCCGCTGATGTGGGATGTGTTCGCGGTCAGTACCTACTTCTCGGTCTCCGCCATCTTCTTCTACATCGGGCTTATTCCCGACATCGCCGCAATCCGGGATCGGACCAGCGGTGTGATCAAGAAGTTGTACTCCAGCCTCGCGCTGGGATGGCGTGGAACAGACCGTCAGTGGCACCACTACATGGGCGCATACGGCTTCTTCGCTGCATTCGCGACCCCGCTGGTGCTCTCGGTTCACTCTGTCGTCTCCTGGGACTTCGCCATGGCGCAGACCATGGGCTGGCACTCCACCCTCTTCCCGCCCTACTTCGTCGCTGGTGCGATCTTCTCCGGCTGCGCGATGGTCATCACGCTCCTGCTGCCGATGTCGATCGTCTTCAAGTGGGAGAAGTACATCAACGTCTGGCACTTCGAGCATCTCGCCAAGATGTGCCTGCTGACGGGTGGAATCCTCACTTATGCGTACGGTACCGAGTACTTCATCGCCTGGTACTCCGACAACCCCTATGAGTGGGGCGTGTTCACTGACCGCGTCGTCGGAGACTACTGGTGGGTCTTCTACGTGATGGTCGCCTGCAACTGCGTGATTCCACTCATCTGGTGGTTCAAGAAGATGCGGACGAACTACGCGGTGCTGTTCGTGGTCTCGATTGTGATCAACATCGGCATGTGGTTCGAGCGCTTCAACATCATCGCAAGCTCGCTCGCTCACCAGTTCGATCCCGCAGCCTGGACCTACTACACCCCAAGCTACATTGAGTGGGGCATCATGCTCGGCAGCTTCGGCTGGTTCTCCCTCTGGTTCCTCCTCTTCGTTAAGGTCATGCCTTCGGTGGCTATCGCGGAGATCAAGGAGCTGGTCCGACCCCCGCTCAAGTCAGACGAGGTGGCCGCATGAGCGCCGCAGCACACTCTGATACTCCTGCAGTCAGAACAGGTACAGTCAAGAGCGTCTTCGCACACCTTGACTGCCTCGTGGAGGGCATCGACGCCCTCAAGCGCGCTGGCATCCGAGACATTGTGGTCACGGCTCCCCTGCCCCGCCACGAGATCGAGGAGATGCTCTACGAGGGCCGCCCGAGTCCGGTCCGCTGGTTCACGCTGGGCGGTGCCCTGTTCGGCGGAATCTTCGGCTTCGCGCTCTGCAGCCTGACACACCTGAACTGGGCAATGATCATTCCGGCGGGCAAGCCGCTGGTCTCCATCCCCACGTTCATGGTCATCGCCTTTGAGTCCACTGTGCTCTGGGGTTGCCTGTCAACCCTCGTGGGCATGATGCTTCTCGCCCGTCTGCCAGCCCATGACCTCCAGGTCGAGGCCACTGACCCACGGTTTAGCGACGACGTCTTCGGACTCATCGTCAACAACCTCGGTAAAAAGCAGGCCGCGAAGGTCACCGATATGCTCAATGGTGCTGGCGCCATCGAGGTCGAGAACGGCTACGACGGTCATGTCGTCGCCCCGGCCCCAGAGACGCCAGTGATTCCTCCTGGCGCTGTCGCCGCGGAGCCGGATGATCCGAACACGGGAATGCTCGTCAAGATCACGGTCGCAGCGACCGTGATCATCCTGGCATCGGTCATCGGCGTTGGCATCTTCTTCCAGCAGACCGTCAAGGGTCTGCTCAATGATGCCGGCTACTCCTACTCGACCACCGAGCAGGCTGTCGCCCCCGACAACCGCCCCAACAAGTGATTCTGAGGCAGCTATGCGCAAGCAAAAACTGATCGTCGCCGGCTGTGTGGGGCTCCTCGCTTCCACAGCCGCCTGGGCGTTCCCCTGGGACATCGACATGGTCGATGCGGTCTTCCTGCGGGCCTTTGAGTGGGAGATGTGGGACACGCCGGAAGGCTCTGTCTCCGTCAACCGCTACCGTGCCGGCTGCGACCCCACCTGCTCGGACCCCGCTGAGGTTCTCCCCGAGTGGAACCGGGACGCACTTGGTGGAAACGTCCTCACCAATCCCCTGGCCGCCTCCGATGAGGTGCTGGCGGACGGAGAGCGTATGTTCTCGGTCTACTGTCAGACCTGCCATGGCGTCCAGGGAGCCGGCGGAGCGCCAGTCACCAACAACGAAGCGGGCGCCCGCTACCCGGCGGTTCCCCTCCTCTCAGGTCCAACCGCAGCTACGGGCTACCGCAAGGACGGATGGATCTTCCTGACCATTCGAAACGGCGGCATCAACATGCCCAGCTACAGCTACGCGATGGACGACGAGGATATGTGGTCCATCGTGAGCTACATCCGGACCCTGCCCAACGCTGACCTCAAGGTCCAGTAGGAGCTATCAATGGGACACCACGGACCCGACTTCACCAAGGCCATTGAGTCCATCCCCGGACGCACTGTGCCCAGTCAGGTGAAGATGGCCGCACTTGGGCTCATCGCAGTCGGTATTGCTGCTGTCGGATACGGCATCGCGACCGATCCGCACCGGACCTCAGGCGCCTTCATTACCAACTTCATGTACTTCAATGGCATCGCGATGGGTGGCTTCATGCTCACTCCGATCGCGATGGTGACCCACTCTCGCTGGCCGCGGCGGGTAAAGCGCTTCTCGGAGTCCTTTGCCTTCTTCCTGCCGGTGATGTGGGTACTGTTTGCCATCTTCGCCTTCTCAGGCGGCGTCGATGTCTACCCATGGGTTGAAGAAGGAGCACGCGGTGAGCTTCCGCCCCACAAGGCGGTCTACCTCACCAAGGGCTTCTTCATCGCACGCCAGCTGATTGGTCAGGGCATCCTCATGGTGCTCGCGCTTCTCATGGCACGGGCGAGCCTCAACAGTGACATTGCGATGGCCAAGGAGCACCTTGGAGACAAGGCGCCCAAGGGCTGGCCCTGGAACGGAAACGTTGGCCCAGCGAAGGCCGCAGCAGAGAAGAGCTACATGACCCAGCTCAAGCTGGCTCCTGTTGTCTGCATTGCCTACGCTGCCATCTACACGATGATCGCTGTCGACGTCTCGATGAGCCTCGCGCCGCATTGGTACGCCAACATGTTCCCCGCCTGGCTGTTCATGAGCTCCATCTGGAGTGGCCTGGTCTACATCGCACTGTTCTCGCTCATCGGACGAGAGTGGCTGGGTGTCCGAGAGCTGATTGGCAGCAACGTCTACCATGACCTCGGAAAGCTCACCTTCGCCTTCTGCATGTTCTGGGGCTACACCACCTTCGCTCAGTACCTGCCCATCTGGTACGGCAACATGATCGAAGAGATCGGATTTGTCCTCATCCGGACAGCCATGCACCCCTGGGACCGTGTCGCACAGGCAGTCTTCCTGCTCTGCTTCCTTGCTCCCTGGACCATCCTGCTGTCTCGCGGACTCAAGAAGATCCCGAGTGCCTACATCTCGGTGGCCTGTGTCATCGCAGTCGGCATCTGGCTGGAGCGCTTCCTCACCAACATGCCGTCCATCTGGATGGAGGACACCCTCCCCCTCGGATTCATTGAGATTGGTATGGCAGCGGGCCTGCTTGGCGCATTCATCCTGGTCGTCACCACTGTGCTCTCCAAGGTTCCGGGGGCCGTCATCTCGGATCGCTACATGCAGCCCGACCCTGACCACGTCCACGTCCTCCCCAAGAGCCATGGCGGCCACCACTGAGGGCACTCCCCTCTCAGCCTGCCCCCATGTAGACGACAGCCCCCCGGCCAGCAGCCGGGGGGCTTTGTTTTGGGACGTGTCGTTCGAGGCATGGTGCGGAGATGAAGTCTCCGCTCAAGAACATCAGCATCACCTCAGCTCAGCTCAAATCAGCGCTGTCGAGCGCCTCAGCCCCTCTCGAAAGTCAGGGTGTCCAGGCACCAGCTCCAGCGCCTTGGCAAAGCACCCACATGCCTCACGGCGGTCTTTTCGCATGATCGCCATCTCTCCCTTCTTGGAGAGCAGCTCAGCCGACTGGTTGAGCATCATCGGCTCGATGAGCTTCTTGCGATACTCCCGCCGAGACTTCTCAGGCTTTAGGGTCTCCAAGGCTTCGTCGAGCTTGCTGACGATCTCTTTGGAGGCCGACACAACATCAGGCGGCAGCTTCACCGTTGCCTTGGTGAGGTCAAACTCCGCACGAAGCTTCTTGTGGGCCTTATCGATCTCAGTGGGCAGGCAGATCCAGTGGATCTCGAGGACATCGAACAGCGAGCCTCGGAAGGCCTGCTTCTTCTTGCTGCGAACACGCTGGGCGATTCGGGCGATCGTTCGTTTAGAGTGCTCGCTCTTCTGGTACTCCAGAAAGCTCATCTCTTCGAGTGCCCAGAGCATCGCAGCGGTCACAGCCTTGGAGAGCGGAGAGACGCTGAAGAGCTCTCGGAGGCGCCAGGAGGTCGACTGAAGGACCTCCAGGAAGCGCGCTTCGCTGGCACTGAACTTGATCTCTCCGAGGACCTCTTTGGCATCCTCAGAGAGCGAGACATACGCGTTCAGGCGAGTGCTATGAACAGCCTGTAGCTCCGAGCCCCGCATGCTCCGCGCATGGCTGAACAGGCCGCGGTAGAGCAGCGAGGGAACCCGCAGCGGCGGCGGCAGGAACTTCTCAGGGAGGGTGTCCATGGAGTAAAACGACCACTTCCCTTGCCGCTCTCCCATGATCTCCTGGAGGATGAAGTCGACCTGCTTGCCCAGGACCATGATGAGCTGGGAGAAGCTCATCACGCCCATCTCGATGAGCGCCTCTCCCTGGCGCATGTTGCGCTCTTCCATCATCTCCAGGCTCTCCGCAAGCTGCTCTCGAGTGAGCTGCTTGGAGCGGTACAGGAGGACTCCGAGCACCTCACCTTCCTGGGTTGGCTCCGTGCGCCAGGCGACCGGCCCACCACGGTCCCAGTAGCCGTAGCGGACGCGTCCGTCGGGGTAGGTCACGGTGACCAGACCACGGAGCTTGTCTACGGCGAGCTGTAGGACGAGATCACGGAAAGAACGATCACTCATCAGCCCTGTCAGAACGGGCTCAAGAGGTGTGAGGTCCGGGATGGGGATGCCGCGCGGGCGTGGTCCAGCTGAGGGCACCTCAGCAACCTGAGAAGCACTGGTCGTTGCTGCCGCAGCAGCCCGAGCGGTGTCCTGCGCCATGGCAGCGGCGCGCTCTGCCTCCAGCTTCGCCGCCGAGGCAGCCTCTGCTGCAGCGACCGCTTCTGCAGCCTCCGCGCGGAGTGCAGCGAGCTGCGCATCCACTTCCGCGCGTGCAACAACAGCACCGGTGCTGATCAGGTAGTCCTTGACCTCATCGAGGTACACGAAGACCTTCTGAAAGCCCGCCTCGACCTCCGGCGGGATGACCGCCAGGCGGAGCGCAGTACCAGTTGGAGAGCGCTGGATGACCTGTGCGACGATGGGGCCAACCCGACCGACCACCGGCAGCACAATGTCGAGCTTGACCTCTCCAGCGAGCTCACCACGGTAGGTGTCTTGCGGCAGGAAGATGCTTCCATCCTTGATGGTGGAGCGATAATCGTTGAGGAAACCCATCAGGTCGTCATACTGGCGGGTGGCCCGGCGTGTGGCCATGTCTCGAACTACCTCCCGGGACGCGACCGACGCGCCCACTCCGATACCGGAATCTTACCGCTGCCGTCTGGTGGATCGATGACGTACTGCGGCAGAGCCACTCCGCTCACACGCCTGGAGAGTGCATCGTAGATGGCCAGTCCCTCCTCCACACCGACCCGAAAGCGGTTGTTTCCAGCCGCGGCATCTGTGTGGTGGAGGTAGTACGGGAACACCCGTGCCGCGACGAGCTGCTCGCAGAGTGCCGCGAGGGTATCGACGTTGTCATTGACGCCTCGCAGCAAGACCGCCTGGTTGAGGACGGGGATTCCAGCATCCACAAGCCGGCCGAGGGCTGTAAGGACCGACGCGGACAGCTCGCGAGGATGATTGCAGTGCACGATGACCCAGACCGGCGCGCGCTGTCGCAGCATGCTGACGAGCGCTTCTGTGACGCGCTGTGGCGCCGTGATCGGTGCGCGGGTGTGGATGCGGATGATCGGAATCGAGTCCTGGACGGCATCGAGGATGTGGGCGAGCCGGGCATCGGTGACCGCGAGGGGATCTCCACCAGAGAGGATCAGCTCCCGGGCTCCGCTGGTCCGAATGTATGCCAGCGACTCAGCCAAGGCAGCATCGTCCGGGTCGTCTGGCCCGGTGTGGTTTCGGCGGAAGCAGTAGCGGCAGTACATGTGGCAGCGTCGAGTGACCAGCAGCAGGACTCGGTCAGCGTGCTTGCGTACGATCCACGGCAGCGGAGAGCGACCATCTTCACCTACGGGGTCGAGCAGATCACCGGGCGCATCTGCCAGCTCACCAGGTCCAGGCAGCGCCTGGAGCCCCATCGGATCGTCGGGGTGCTCGACCTGCTCCATCCACCCACGCGGCAGCCGAACTGGAAATTGGGCATCGGCCTCGGTCCAGACATGTGGCTCGATGGACGGGAAGCGGTCCAGGGCTTCCTTCCGACCAACCACTCGCCCGGCTCGGCGCTCCGCACGTTCCCTGCTGTCGTGATACACGGTTCCCCTCGCAATAAACCGGCGTCATTGAAGCGCCGAACAAACCTCTCGATATCCTGCTGGAGAAGACCATGGCGGTGTACCAGACCTCAGACTTTCGCAACGGCCTCAAGGTTGAGATCGATGGCGCCCCGTACACGATGGTGTACTTCCAGTTCGTCAAGCCGGGTAAGGGCACTGCGTTCACCCGCACGAAGCTGAAGAACATGCTGTCCGGCTCAGTCCTGGAGCGGACCTACCGGACCGGTGAGACCCTCAAGGTAGCGGACATCGAGACCCACGACATGGCCTTCCTCTATGAAGACGGTGAGTTCTACCACTTCATGAACACGGAGAGCTACGAGCAGGTCGCCATCACCGGGGACACCATTGGCGAGGACACCACTCAGTTCCTCACCGAGAACCTTGAGGTCAGCGTCCTGTTCTACAATGGCCGCCCAGTCAACATCGAGCTCCCTCACTTCATCGAGGATGAGATCGACTACTGCGAGCCCGGCGTGAAGGGCAACACCGCGACCGGTGCGACCAAGCCCGCGACCCTCACCTGCGGTGCCACCGTCCAGGTTCCCCTGTTCATCGAGCAGGGCGAGCGCATCAAGGTTGACACCCGGACCAAGGCATACAGCAGCCGGGTCAAGTAGCAGCACGCCGCTGAGATGAACGCTACCCGCCTCCGACAGCGTGCGGCCATCCTGCACGCCATCCGGGCGTGGTTCCACGCTCACGGCTACCTCGAGGTCGCTACCCCGGTCCTGGTCCCCACAGCGGCCACCGAGGAGCACCTTGAGGCCGTACCGGCAGCAGAGGGCTGGCTCCACACCAGCCCTGAGCTGGCGATGAAGCGTGTCTTGGCCTCTGGCCTCTGCCGGATCTACCAGATCACACCGTGCTTCCGAGACGAGGAGCGCGGTGTTCATCACGCGCGCGAGTTCGCCATGCTGGAGTGGTACCGCGCCGGTGCCGGCAGCACGGAGCTGATGGACGAGGTCGAGTCACTGATCCAGGCCGCAGCAGCCGCTGTTGATGCGGTCGTGCCCCCGTTTGTTCGTCGTCGGGTCTCGGATCTGCTGGAGGACATCGGCACACCGGACGACTGGTTCTTCACCTGGGTCGACCGCATCGAGCCGACCCTCACGCAGCCCACCATCGTCTATGACTATCCGCCCTGGCAGGCTGCACTCGCTCGGCTTCGGGGGGATGTCGCAGATCGCTTTGAGGTCTACCTCTCCGGACTGGAGCTGGCGAATGCCTTCCACGAGGAGCTGGATCCCGCCGAACTTCGGCAGCGGCAGCATGCCGCCAATGCAGCTCGCCTCGCCGCAGGTCGCTCCCCCCACCCCGTCGATGAGTCCTTCCTTGAGGCCGTCGGACGCATGCCGCGCTGCAGCGGAATTGCACTGGGAATCGATCGGCTCGTCATGGCCCTGACCGGTGCTAAGAGCATCGACGAGGTACAGGTTCCTGCCGGATTTGAAGCCCATTAAGGAGTATTGATCATGGACCTCTCAGGAAAGATCGCCATCGTGACCGGCGGGAGCCGTGGTATCGGGCGTGCCATCTCGCTCGCGCTGGCGGAGGCTGGAGCGAAGGTCATCGTCAACTACAACCAGAGTGCTGAGGCAGCCCATGAGGTCGCGGAGCTCACTGGCGGCCAGGCCGTCCAGGCTGACGTCAGCACCACAGAGGGATGCCAGGCCCTCATCGACGCCGCAGAGGCCCTTGGCGGCCTCGATGTCGTGGTCAACAACGCCGGCATCACTCGCGATGGCTTGATGCCACGAATGCGTGATGAGGACTGGACTGCAGTCCTGGAGACCAACCTCGGCGGAACCTTCCGAATGTGTCGAGGCGCCTCAATGTTGATGATGCGAAAGCGCAAGGGCAGCATCATCAACATCACCAGCGTCTCCGGTGTCCGAGGCAACGCCGGGCAGACCAACTACTCTGCCAGCAAGGCCGCAGTCGCCGGCATGACCCGATCGCTCGCCAAGGAGCTGGCCCGCCGAAACATTCGGGTCAACTGCCTGGCCCCCGGCTTTGTCGAGACCGACATGGTGACGGCCATGGATCCCCGGGTGATCGATGCCGCAAAGAAGGCGATCCCGATGAGACGACTGGCCCGCCCCGAAGAGATCGCTGCGGTGGTCTGCTTCCTCGCCTCGGATCTCTCCAGCTACGTCACCGGCCAGGAGTGGGTCGTCGACGGCGGGATGTCCGCTTAGCCCACGCCCTCAGACGAGCCCTGAGAGGTGTGCCTGAAGACTGCTGCGCTCCTCGTCGGAGAGCGTATAGTCGATGTGCATCCCAGCCTTGGCTGTGTTGGGCTCATCGGCACTTGACCAGGCCACTACACCCGGAATGCTCAGGGGCTCATCGAGTCCCGGCGCCTGGAGGATGATGCAGCACTCACGCCCCATCTTCAGCGGCTTGTTGGTCTTCACGAAGCAGCCCCCCTCGGCGAGGTTGGTGCGGTACTCCCGAACCAATGACTCGAGACGCCGGTAGGACAGCTTCAGGCGCGCCGGCTTCTTCCGCTTCTGTGTCTCCGGAGCCGGGTTCGGCTCAGGGGCAGGCCCGAGCCGGGTCGCGCCGGAGTCCGCTGCATCTTCAGCACCGAACAGGTCATCAAAGCTCCCCAGATCCAGTCCATCTTCCGGAAGGTCATCGAGGGAGCCACCTGACGGCTTAGAAGCCATGCTGTCGAAGTCTTCCGTGGCAGCACTCTCGAAGCCATCCTCAGAGAAGAGCTCATTGGTTCCGGACGTGTCGGAGGCCGGCTCATCCGAGAACAGATCACCGAAGCCGAGATCACCGGAGCCGAGATCACCGGAGCCGAGGTCATCGGAGCCGAGGTCGTCTAGCCCAAGGTCACCCAGATCCGGCACCTCGGAGCTCAGCTCGTCCAGCTCAGCATCCGTACCTGCAGAGTCATCCTCAGGAAGATCAAGGTCGATTCCGCCGAAGTCGAGATCGTCGAGGTCCAGCTCCTCTTCAGGCTTCAGCCCATCATCCTCTGGCGAGAAGATGTCGTCCTCTGCGGAGAAGAGATCGTCGAAGTCGCCAAGATCGATTTCCGCTTCAGCACCGGAGAGAGACTCCGCCTCAGGGGACGACTCGGCGGTGAACGGCTCCTCAGCACTGTCTACACCGCTCTCAGAGACGTCTTCGAGCGCACCGAGATCGAATGAATCACCATCGGCGGCATCGCTCAGCGCGCCGAGATCGCTGAGATCCTCCTCAGGCGAGCCAAATCCCGAGAGATCCAGCGGAGCGAGATCGCCGAGCTCGTTGTCGTCAAGCTCAGGGACACCGAAGTCGTCGAAGTCTGAGAGGTCCGCGAAGTCTTCAGGCCGCTCGCGCATTGCGCGTGTCATGATCTCGGCGGGGCTGGGCCCAGAAGGCGGATCCAGATCCGAGAGATCGCTGCTGAAGTTAACGTCGAGATCATCATCGGAGAACAAGCCCGGATCCCCACCGACGAGCCGAATGTCTCGAACCTCGCTGCTATGGAACTCGGTCGGACTGTGGTCGCTCGGCGCACTGTCGATGTCTGAGAGACTGTCGATGTCTGAGAGACTGTCGATGTCTGAGAGACTGTCGATGTCTGAGAGACTGTCGATGTCTGAGAGACTGTCGACGTCTGAGAG
>JAQXDW010000066.1 GCA_029251165.1 Myxococcota bacterium | reverse complement strand
GCCGCCGCCGCCGCCGCCGCCGCCGCCGTATCCGCGACCACCGCCACCGCGACCACCGCCACCGCGACCGCCGCCACCGCGACCGCCGCCACCGCGACCACCACGACCACCCTGCTGCTTCTTCGGCGGGGGGCGAGAGTCTCGGATGCTGCCATCGTGCCAGTCGTGGTCTTCGTTGGCCTCCAGGCGCATGCCGATCAGCTTCTCGATGGCGCGAAGGTAGTCGCTCTCGGTCTCATCACAGAACGAGATCGCCTGCCCGCTGGCGCCGGCCCGACCGGTCCGACCGATGCGGTGGACGTAGACCTCTGCGGGGTGGGGGAGGTCGAAGTTGATGACGTGGCTGATGTCGTCGACATCGATGCCGCGGGCTGCGACGTCGGTGGCGACCAGCACGCGGATGCTGCCGTCCTTGAAGCCCGACAGCGCGCGGGTGCGGGCGCCCTGGGACTTGTTTCCGTGGATGGCTGCCGACTTGACCTCGACGCGATCGAGGTGCTTGACCACCCGGTTCGCGCCGTGCTTGGTGCGGGTAAACACAATCGCGCTGGTGATCGCCGGGTTTCCGAGCAGGTCGGTGAGCAGCGTGCGCTTGTTGGAGTGCGACACGAACATCACCCGCTGCTCGATTCGCTCGACCGGGGTGGACTCGGGAACCACCTCGATCCGCACTGGCTTGTTCAGCAGCGAGTTTGCGAGTGAGGCGATGGAGTTGGGCATGGTCGCTGAGAACAGCAGGCTCTGACGCTTGGCGGGGATCAGCGAGATGACTCGCCGGATGTCCCGAATGAAGCCCATGTCGAGCATACGGTCAGCCTCATCGAGGATGAGGTACTCCACTCCAGACAGGTCGATGTAGCCCTGATCTTGGAGGTCGAGCAGCCGACCTGGGGTGGCGACGAGGATGTCGAGCCCGTTGCGGAGCTTGGAGACCTGGGGCCGCTGGCTGACGCCACCAAAGATCACCGTCGAGCGGAGGTCGATGTGGGCACCATAGGCGGCAAAGCGCTCGCCGATCTGGGCGGCGAGCTCGCGGGTCGGGCTGATGACCAGCGCGCGGATTCGGCGTGCGCCAGAGCGACGGTTCTTCCAGAGGTGCTGGATGACCGGCAGCGAGAACGCCGCGGTCTTACCGGTTCCGGTCTGTGCGATACCGAGGAGGTCGCGACCCTCGAGCAGCGCGGGGATGGCCTCTGCCTGGATGGGCGTGGGGGTCGTGTACCCTTCATCCTCCAGTGCTTTGAGGAGGGGAGGGATGAGATCGAGATCAGCGAAGGAGGGCAAAGGGCCTCTTTGGGATTCAGTTGGGGGAGCCTGATCCGATCCAGCCAGGAGGGCTGGCCGCTGGTTTTGACAACCTCCAGCGGAGGTCTCCTGCGGGTGCGCAGGTTGCAGGCTTCACCGTTTGGGTCTGTGGAGCGGCTGCTCCATCGGGTACCGGTCTGACCGGCCCGCACCGGTATAAGTCGGCAGAGAGTCTGTCACCAGTGAGGGAAAGATGAGTATGGTCCGAACCCCCAGAGATGCCCGCTGGTCCTGCACCCGCTGCGGGGCGTGCTGCCGCAGCTTTACCCTCGGTCCGGTCGAGCCGGAGATCATCGCCGCGCTCCATGCTGCAGACATCGCCGCGCTGTGGCCCCCGGCGGCAGAAGCGCCCTGGCAGGTCGATGGCTACCTGACCCACCGCGACGGTGCCTGTGTCTTCTTGATGGGCGATCAGCGCTGCTTCCTGCACGTCACCCTCGGCGCGGCGTCTAAGCCTGGCTTCTGCCGACAATTCCCCCTCCAGCTCATCCGCGATCCCGCTGGACTCGTCGCCACTGCGCGCCCAGACTGCGCGGGGTTCTCCCGCAGCCACCGCGTCGGGATGCCGCTGGCGGAGAGCCTCTCAGACCTCGCGGGTGTCTCTGTCTCGGTGCCCCGGTTCGCCCCGGATGTGGTTCAGATCCGCCCCGACCGAGCCGTCTCGCTGTCCGACTGGATGGCGCTGGAGGCGCGGCTGCTCGCAGACCTGCATGCCCTCGATGCGGAGCCGGATGTCCTGCTCGCTGCGGCCCGGACCACGCTCGGCGAGCCCGGTGAGCGGAACCCGGAGCGGGCGCGGCTGGCGATGCGTGCGGTGATCGCTGCGCTGTCTGCGGTGCTGTCTCAGGCCCCCGACGACGCCTTCACTGACAAGATGCGCGCGTTTGCTACGAAGGCGGCGGACATGCAGGCGCCGCTGCCCCTGTCCGCTTCAGATCGGTCCTACTTCAACCTCCTCCTCCGCAGCCACATCCAGGGAAAGTCGTTCGTCCCGTATGGCAGCGTGGCGGCGGGGCTTGGCCTGCTCGTTCTCTGCACCCGGCTCGCCCGACTGGTGAGCCCGGATGATCCCGGTACGGCCCTGAGCGCGTGGTCTCGCTTTGCCCTCAACCGGACCCTTCACCCGCTGCTGTCCCGCGCAGCTCCGGCCCTCGTCGACATCTTCCGGTGGCTCTGAGGCTGCCGATGGCGAAGCGTCGGGTCTTCTCCGCGCGGCTCCCAATCTCAACATCACCTGTAAGTCCATGACACCGGGCTCCGTATTGCTCATCGAAAGAGCAGCACGGAGAACGATCATGATGTACGCCTGTTCACTTGCGCTGACGATGCTGTTGGCCTGTGACTCACTCCCTGAGGAGTGCGACACTGGCGCGGTGGCATCCGTGTCCCGCGCTGTCCCCATCCCGCCTCCTGCCGGCAGCCAGTGGGTGGAAGCCTTCTCTGCAGATCAGGCCAGCATGCTGGCTGAGCTTGCCGACGAGGCGACGACCGCCCGCGCCCGCGCCGCGCTCACTGCGATGGGAGACGATGCTCTGCCGGCCCTGGAGGCCGCGGCCCGCAACGATGCATCGCTGGTCGCTCGAGGCTGGTCGATCAAGGTGATCAGTGAGATCGAGACGCCGGGTGCCGATCGCATCCTCAGCGGACTCCACGACGACACCGCGCTGCCGGAGCTCGTCCAGACCTGGGCTGCCGCAGCGCGCATCGGCCGAGCGGAGACCCTCGATGAGCTCCTCTCCCTCGCTCCCCTCGTCGTGCGATTTCCGGCGCTCAGCCGTCCGCTGACGATGACGCTCTCCACAGTCGAGGGAGGCCTCGACGATGTCGGGTCCGCGCTCTCGGTGATGGTGAGCGACCCCTCGCTACAGGCTCCCCTCGCGCCGCTCGTCCTGGAGCAGACCCCTGATGCCCTCGTCGCGGTGATGACCACGCACGAGGACATGGCGGTCCGCCGTGCCGCTGCCGGCTTCCTGGCCACGATGTCCCGCGTCGACGTCACCGTGCTGGACGCAACCGTCCGCGCCTACCGCTTCCAGCCTGACGCGGAGGCGGTTCCCTGGGCTGGTGGTCCGCTGTACATCCCGTCGGCACAGTGGGGCAGCGACACCGCCCGCGAGCTGATCGAGGACCTCATCTCCTGGCACCTGTTCTGTGCGGTCAATGACCTCCCCGCCGAGCAGCAGCAGATCAACAACAACCTCCGCAGCGTCGGGTTCGTCGCCACTGCCGGCTACAGCGCCTGGGAGCTGCCGCAGGACACCGATGGACTGCTCGTCTTTTGGGGGCAGCACGAGGGCAGCCGGGCGCTCTCTCGGATCCTCGGAGAGCACGGCCTCCGGGGTCAACCCCACTACAAGAAGCTCCTCGAGCGCGTCCAGGGAGGACGATAGACCATGCTCAAGAACACACTCCTCATCGGTCTTGCCCTCCTCGCTGGCAGCGCAGCAGCGGATCCATGCGGCATGGTCCCGCCGATCCACATCACCAACACATCCGATGTGATCCAGCGCGTCGGAGCCCAGCGGACGTACGTCTCCTTCCGAGACGGCATCGAGACGATCGCCCTCCGGCCGGGCTTTGAGGGCAAGCTCGACGCGTTCGGGATGCTCATCCCGTTCCCGTCTCCTCCGGCAATTCGAAAGCTCGATGACAGCACCTTCGCCCACATCGAGGCTGCCATCGATCCACCGGTCGTCAACGTTCACATCACCGATCCACGGAGGTCTTTCCAGGTCTTGGGGCGGCGGAGCGGCATCGAGCCGCCGACCGCGGCCAGCGCGATGGAGTCGGGCCTCCGCTATAGCGAGGTCCGGGTGCTGCGCGAGGAAGCGGTGGGGATGTACCAGGTCGCCGTGCTCGAGGCCGGCAGTGCAGCGGCGCTGTCGAGGTGGATGTCCGACAGCGGGTACCAGTACCCCGACGGAATGGACGACGTGGCCAACGACTACGTCCGCGAGGGGTGGTGCTTCGTGGCGGTGAAGGCGAAGGTGGGGCAGGCTCCCGGTGTCGCTCCCGAGCCAGGGATGCGCGCTGTAGACCCCAACCTCCCCGACGGTGCCACGTTCGATGGATACGTCCAGGGCATGGCGTTCCGGTTCGAGACCGCAGCGCCGGTGGTCCCCATGCGGCTGAGCGTCTTCAACGGGCCTGACCCTCGAAACGTCGTCTACATGCTCACCGACCAGCCGGTAAAGATCGCGGGCATGCCGGATGCCCTGGTGGTCCGTCAGCTGAGCGGGGCGGTGCTTCATGGTCACCTCACCGCGCCGCTGGATGTCGTCTACCACAACGGCGACGAGGGCGATGTCTCGGAGAGTGATCGTCAGCGGATCGCGGACATGCGCAGCGCAGACCCGTTCCTTCATGTCGCGAGAGACCTCTTCGCGGCTGACCTCCTCGCCGCGCGAACCGGGCGACTCTCCCTCCCGTTTGAGGAGCTGGAGAAGGAGCTCCTCGCCGTCAGCGAGTCCTTCGGGCTTCGCGGCGAGGGGCTCGATGCCCTCCACGCCGAGGCCCTCGTGGAGGCAAAGGCCCTCGCGGTCCAGGGCGCCCTCGGTGACGTCCGGGAGATGCACCTCTCCGTCATCGATGGCGTGCTCGACGGGCAGCACCTCGCGGCACAGAACCTGGAGTTCTCAGCGTACGAGATGCCGACGCAGCAGAACCGCCCGCGACGCGATGCGATCCGACCCGCAGACCTCACGACCTGGGTGGAGCAGAGATGATGCTGCTGTACATCCTGGCCTGCACCACCAACGCTGCGGAGGTCTCATCGGCAGGGCTGGACGCTCCCGTCGCGACGGTGTCGGCGTATCCCGACTGCACCGGGAGCTGTGCGCTGTCAGGTGGCCACGGCGAGGACGGCGCGCTGTCGGAGTCGGCGTTCCTGGGGTGGCTGACCCAGTGGGCCGGGGAGCCCATCGGTGAGCCGACCATCGCCCTGGAGACGCTCCTCTTTCACGGTCATCGCTCCGAGGCGCTGCTGGCGAGGCATGGGCAACGGCTCGACGATGCCCACCGTGACTACCTCACCGCCGAGCTGTCCCGAGACACCGTGCGCATGCGCATGCGGCTCATCGACGAGCACGGGGTCGTCCGCGGCACGCTCGACAGCGACAGCTTTGCCCTCAAGGACAAGCAGCACCTCTCATTCGACAGCACCGGCAGCCTTGGCTGGCTGGAGACCGGCGGCAAGATCAAGCGCGTGGGGCTGGCGCACCTGTGGAGCCGGTGGTGACTGGAGGGCGTTCACTTCGCGGCGGGGCCGTGGTTCACAGTGATCGAGAGCGGGGCCGACTGGCAGCCCATCGGAGCGGTCTGGATCTCGGATGGCGACAAGAGCGACCAGGCCACCCTGGAGTATCGGGTGTGGCTGGAACCAGCGCATGGCGATGCGGTCGCAGCGGAGGAGTGAAGTATGGCTCTACAGACGGGTTCTGCGCGCCCAGGCTTGCGGAAGTCGGGCCAATCTATGGCTCAATGAGCCACTCCTTCAGCTCCGGCACCTTCGCGGTCGCGAGGAGCGCGAGGAGATCTTCTGGGGTTGTCGCGGCCTGGAGGAGGTTCCGGTGTGGCTCGTGGATGAAGCCCTCGGTCACCGCGCCCCGGATCCAGGCGAGCAGGTGGTCGTAGTAGCCGTCGACGTTGAGCAGTCCCACCGGCTTGCGGTGGTAGTTCAGCTGGCTCCAGGTGGTGACCTCGATGATCTCCTCGATGGTTCCAAATCCGCCCGGCAGCGCGACGAAGCCATCGGAGAGCTGCGCCATCAGCATCTTCCGGGCGTGCATGCTGTCGACGACAAACAGCTCCGTCAGGCCGTCGTGCCCCAGCTCCAGCGCCTGGAGCTTGTCGGGAATCACGCCGAGGACTTCTCCGCCTGCCGCCAGCGCCGCGTCGGCCACGATGCCCATCAAGCCGACGCTCCCGCCGCCATAGACCACGCCGATGCCGCGCTGTGCGAGCAGGGTTCCGCATGCCCGGGCGGCGGCCTTGAAGCGCGCATCGACGCTGTTGGAGGAGCCGCAGTACACGCAGATTCGACGAAACGTTCTCATGGCAGTCAGGCTATCCCGTCTGGAGGGGGCTCAGGGGCCACCGGAGTTGATTCGAGCGGCCCAGGCACCGCTGCTGCCCTCTGGTGCGCTCCGCTCGTCGTTGCCCTCGGTGGGGTCGAGGTCGAGGGCCTCGGTGAAGCTGCCCGCCAGCCAGCCGCGGCTGTCCTTGTCGGTCGCGATGCCTGCGATGCCGTCGTCGGAGCCGTTTCCGATGCGCATCATCCAGTCCAGCTCACCAGCGGATGACAGCCGCATTCCAAACACATCCATCCCCCCTGCAGCGGTCTCGCTGTGGGTGTCCACGGTCATCGTTCCGCCGAAGGTTCCAGCGACGTAGATTCTGTCCGATGGGTCGAGGGCGAGCGCATCGATGGTGTCGTCATCGCTGCCGCCGTACAGCGCCGCGTCGGTGAAGTTCCCTGACGAGTCCAGCCAGCAGAGGACGCCGTCGGTCCCGGTCGCGGTGAGGGTGGTGCTGCCCGCGCCCGGATCGAGGTCTGCAGCGCCGGAGAGGGTGCCGCCGAGGAGGAGGTCGTCGGTGCTGTTGGTGACCAGCGCACCGATGGAGAGGGCGCCGGGGATGCTGAGGCTCCACAGGGGCTCGCCGGTCAGGCCATGCTCGATGAGGAACAGCCCCTCTCCGCTGGCCGTGCTGGTCTCATCGTCCAGCGCGATGCTGCCGCTGTAGGTCCCGGCCAGCGTGACATTCTCTGTGCTGTCCGAGGTAATCGACATGCCCGCTGCGGTCGCCTTCTCGCCGCCAAGCGTCACCGCCCAGGTCGCCTCACCGGAAGCGCCAAGCTGCATCATCCAGGCATCGGTGCTCCCCGCTGCCGTGACCGCGCCGTCCTTGTCGATGAACGTGACGGTCTCTGAGAATTGACCGGCGGCATAGACTCGACCCGCAGTGCCCCCGGAGACGGTGTGTGCGGCGTCGTCTCCCTTGCCGCCCATCGTGGCCGCCCACAGGACCTCTCCGCTTCCGCTGAGGCGGGCGACAAAGGCGTCGGTGCCGCCTTCCGAGGTGACCTGGTACTTGCCCGGTCCGTAGTCGAAGTCGGCAGTGCCCGAGAAGGAGCCCGCTATCAGGAGGTTGCCGTCCAGGTCTGCGCTCATGGCGTGAAGGGTGATGGACTCGTCCGAGCTGCCCACCCAGGTCCATCGGTAGCTGCCGCCGCTCTCGAAGCCGGTGACGAAGATGTCTCCGTCTGCTTCTGCGGACTCCTCGGCGTAGTCGCCGTAGGGGTGAAAGTCGATCTCGCCGGTGAAATTGCCGCCGAGGACCACGTAGCCCTTGGCGTCGACCGCGATGAAGCGCGAGGTTGCTGCGCCGCTGCCCGAGAGGGTCAGCGGGAAGTCCTCGGGGACCTCCTCCACGCCTTCGTCGATCTCGCCGTCGCAGTCATCGTCAATCTTGTTGCCGATCACGTCGTCTGCGTCAGGGTGGATGGCGGGATCCTCGTCGTTGCAGTCATCTCCGCCAACGGTCTCGGCATCGTAGCCGTCGTCGTCGAAGTCGGTCAGGTCGTAGCCGTCGCAGTCCTGATCGATGCCGTCGTAGGGAATCTCTTCCGCGCCGGGGTAGATTGCTGGATCGGTGTCGCTGCAGTCCTCATCGTCCGGGCTGCCGTCGCCGTCGTAGTCTCCGTCTCCGGTCGGCTCCCCGGTGTCGTCGGCGGGGGCGGTGTCGTCAGCAGGGGGGGTGGTGTCAGCGGTGTCATCGGCGGCAGGTGGGGTGTCTGCGGTGTCTTCTTTGTCCCCGCAGCCGACCACACTCACCCCGAACATCACTAGCAGCAGGCGCCTCATGATCTTGTCTCCTCCAGAGACAACAGCATACCGCTACAGCGACGTCGTGGGATCAGGATAAGATGGCCCGACCGGAGGGGGAATGGTGCGGAACTCATCGCTGCTGGCTCTGCTTTGTGGTGGGACGCTGCTGGCGGGCTGCAAAGACGACGTCGAAGACTCAGCGGTCAGCGGTGCCTGGCGCCCAGACATCGTCTGCCCGGGAGACGCCGGCTGTGAGTCTCTCGGAGACGGCGTGCTCTACGCCGGCGCTGCGGCACTGCCGATCACTCCGACCTGCTACGAGACCTGGGATGATCTCAACAGCAACGGCGAGTATGAGCGCAGCGAGGAATCGTTCCTCGACTGTGGCTGTGATCGCCTCTGCGAGGGGGACGAGGGCTACCCCGGCGCAGATGATGGCGAGGAGGACGGCGAATTCCAGGCGATCTACATCGCCGGCTTTGGAACCAACCGCCCGGTCTCGGGTGTCCACGACGACCTCTGGAGCCGCACGGTCGCGATGCGCCAGGGAGACGTCACCATTGCGATCGTCTCTGTTGATCTGATCGGGGTCTTCTTCAACGAGGTCGAGACGATCCGCCAGGCTGCCGCAGACGCCGGCATCGACGTCGACCACATCCTCCTCTCCTCCACCCACAACCACGAAGGCCCTGACACCCTCGGACAGTGGGGCCGACAGCTCGGAGAGAGCGGCTACAACGCAGAGTACATGGCGTACGTGCGCGCGCAGATCGTGGCGAGCGTCGGGCAGTCCGTTGACGGCCTCACCCCGGCAACGCTCGCGGTCGCAGAGGCCAACATCTCCACCTACGATTCCGAGAAAGGCAGCCGAAACGTCGTCTACGATCACCGCGATCCCAAGATCATCGATCCGCTCGTCAAGACGGCATGGCTGACCGATGCTGCCGGAGACACCATCGCCACGGTGGTCAACTTCGGCAACCACCCCGAGGCCCTCGGGAGCGCCAACACGCTGGTGACCTCTGACTATGTCGACGCCACTCGGCGCGGCATCGAGGACGGTGTCTCCTACCCCGACGGCGAGATCCCCGGTGTGGGCGGTGTGTGTGTCTACGTCTCGGCTGCGGTAGGCGGCATGATGTCGCCGCTGCGCGTCGATGTCACCGACGGCACCGGCGAGACCTACTCCGATGCCAGCTTTGAGAAGTCCGACGCCCTCGGCAACGTCATGGCGGAGCTGGTCCTCGGCTCCCTAGAGAGCGCTGAGGTTGCCGAGTCGCCCACGCTCGGCCTGCGCGCCCGCACCTTCCAGCTCCCCATCGACAACATCGCCTTCCAGGCGGCCTTCCTTCTCGACATGTTCTCTCGTCCGGTCTACGGCGTAGACACTGCGGATCTCTCCTTCGACGACGACAACATCCCGCAGCTTCTCACCGAGGTTGACCTGATCGACCTCGGGCCGATCCGGATGCTCTCCATCCCGGGCGAGCTGATGCCTGAGCTGGCGCTTGGTGGGTACGACGCATCGGAGGGGCAGCCGTTTACGGTGCTGGAGACCCTGATCGATGACGACAACCCCAACCCACCGGACCTCTCCGCTGCGCCGGAGGGGCCGTACCTGTTCGACCGCATGGGGGCCCAGTACAACTGGATCATCGGCCTGGGCAACGACGAGGTCGGCTACATCATGCCGGCCTACAACTACAAGCTCCACGAGAGCACGCCCTACCTCCAGGAGCCCGACGGAGATCACTACGAGGAGACCAATTCTCTCGGACCCCAGACGACTCCCCTCATCGAGGAAGCCGTGATCGAGCTGCTGGAGTGGAGTCCTTGACATGACCGACATCAGCGCCGACTTCTACAAGATCCTTGGGGTCAAGCGGGGGGCGGATCAGAACACCATCCGGCGGGCCTACCGCCAGCTTGCCCGTCAGTACCATCCGGATCTCAACCCCGCTGCGGCGGATCGGTTCAAGGAGATCACCGCCGCCTACGACACCCTCGGAGACGAGAAGAAGCGCGCGCTGTATGACGAATTCGGTGAGATCTGCCTCAAGCCGGGCTTTGATCCGGTGGTCGCACGACACGCCGGCCTCGGCCGTGGTGCATCGGGCGGCGGCGGCGGTGGTTTCGGGAGCTTCGAGGAATTCTTCGGTCACCTCGGCGGCTCCTCAGCGGGCACCCGTCCCTACCGTGGCAGCGATCGGGGGCCAGAGCCGGAGTCCACACCGGGCAGCACCAGCAGCGGCACTCGCCCCTACGAGGGAAGTCAGGATCCCAGTGCTGGTTGGAGCGGCAGCAGCGCTGGAAGCGCCAGCGGCACCCGTCCCTATAGGGGCTCTCCTGGCGAGCGGGTCGAGCCGGGCACCTACGGCAGCGGCTTTGAGGGCAGCGCCAGTGGAACACGCCCTTACCAGGGCAGCGGCGCGCGACAGAGCAGGAAAGACAACGGCGGCTACCGTCCCGGAAAGCACTACGGCAACGGCCGCGGCACCAACACCCCGCCGCAGCCCAGTCCCTACAACAGCCGTCAGACCGCCAGCCGTCAGACCGCCAGCGGACAGCTTACCAGCGGACAGCCTACCAGCGGACAGCCCACCCCCGATCGAAGCTTCACCGCACGGCCTCCGCCGGCCTCCACCCAGCGGGAGCGCCTCTACAGCTCCGCGCCGATGCCGACCCGGGGCGAGGACATCGCGCTGACCGTGAGCATCTCGCTGATGGAGTCGCTGCGCGGCGGCACCCGCGAGGTCACCGTCGAGCGTGCCCACGCCGACGGGCGTCGCGGCGTCGAGCACCTCCGTATCAGCCTCAAGGCCGGTGTCTGCAACGGCGAGGAGGTCCAGCTTCGCGGCAAGGGCCACACCGGTCGTCACGGCGGCCACAGCGGTGATCTCACCATCACCATCGCTGTGGAGGCCTCACCGCACTTCCGGCGCGAGGGGCACGATCTGTTCATCGACGTTCCGATCACCCTCCAGGAAGCGATCCTCGGCGGCCCCATCGAGGTTCCCACTCCTGACGGGCCTGTCCGCGTCCGGGCACCCGGTGGCTCGACCAATGGCCGCCGCCTGCGGCTGCGGGGGCGCGGTGTCTCCGTCGGCAATGGCGCGCGCGGTGACCTCTATCTCATCCTCCGCCCGACCCCGCCAAGCTCCACCGATCCAGAGGTCATCCGGATGATCGCGGAGCTGGAGAAGTACTACCCGCGCGAAGGGGTTCGGGCAGACCTCAAGCTGTAGCCCGCCCCTCAGGCGGACCACTCCGCGAGGGGATTCACCGGGATTCCTTGCGCGAGCAGGGGAGAGCCGTATTATGCTGCACTTCTTTTTAGAGGAGACATCCCCGTGCGCATCATCACCATCGTCCTCGCGTCTGCGCTCGCCGGCTGCGGCGAGAAAGACACCGACGACACCGGCACCGACACGAACTCCAGCGGCGACCGCTTCTCAGAGTTCGTCTACATCACCGATGTCGCCACCGGTGACTTCACGGGCTTTGAGTCCGGCTACACCGGCACCTGGCTCGCTCAGGATGTGGACCCCGCTAAGCTGGTGACGGTCTCCATGACTGGAGATGTCGTGGACTTCGAGTCGAATGATGAGGTCAAGGAAGCCACTGTCGAGATCTTCCACAACAACGATCCGACCGGCACCCCAGACCAGGTCTTGACCTCCAACGACGACGGCGAGATCTCTGGCGGTGAGTGGCCGGTGTGTACGCCGGTGGCCTACTCCACCTACACCGATCCCGATCTCAACGACACCAAGGTGACCTTCCAGGTCAACGAGGTCTACGGCTACAGCGAGGAGAAGAAGGGCGGCGCCAGCGCGGTCAGCGTGCAGCTCAACTCCGTCTCCTCCTCCACCTACCAGGTCATCCCCTCGCTGCTCGGCGTCAGCCCGGACACCGACAAGGGCATCGTCGCCGGCACCGTTTACGACGTCAACGGCGATCCCGTCGAGGGCGCGCAGGTCGTCGCAGTGGATGCCTCGGGCAACATCCCCGACACCCTCGTCGTGAAGTACTTCGTCGATGACTTCCCCAACCGCGACCAGGAGTGGACCTCCGCAGACGGCCTGTTCGTCATGGTCAACGTCCCCACCGGCGACTGGTCGCTGGAGGCCTACACCGCTGACGGTGCCGGCGGCCACTTCCTCATGGGGTCGACCAACGTCAACGTCATCGCGGACAGCATCAACATCTCCAGCGTCTACATTGGCTACGGCGACGGCATCAGCTACCCGTCTTCCTGCCTGACCAAGTAGCCTCGCCCGACCATCGCCTCTTCAGGCGGTCTGAGTGCAGCCCTTCCCCAGCTCGGGGGAGGGCTGCTTTCTTTTTGAGCATCGGGATTCCCTTGGACAGTGGTGGTTCTGCGGGGCATTCGGAGGCGCTGCTCAGGGGGGCTGGGGTCTGCCAGCAGGCCGCTTACATTTGGCGACGAATACCCCATCTCTTTCCGCGTCAGTCCTGGCAGCAAAAGGAGACGACCCCAATGTCCAGAACCGCCCCCGCCATCATCTTCAGCTTCATCCTTGGTTCAGTCTTCAGCTTCGGTGCTGCTGAGGCCACCTCGACCTCCCGTCAGCTCGACCGGCTTGTCGATGAGATCCACGAGGACATCGACGATCTCCGCGCGCTGGTCGGCACCTCCTCGACCCACCAGGGCCGCCAGCGGATGTTCCGAGAGATCAACGATCTGGAGGGCAGCGTCTACGACCTCGAGGTGGCACTCGGTGCCGTCCATGGCCCTCAGCAGCCTGCCGTGGCGAGCGCTCAGGACCTGTCTCAGATTCGACGTGCGATCGCTGCTGAGAGCTTCGGTGATGACCAGCTCGCGGTGCTTCGGGCCGCCAGCCAGGGCCGCCACTTCACCTCCGCACAGGTCCTCTCGCTCATGGAGCTGTTCACCTTCAGCGATGAGCGCATCGATGCTGCGGTGATGCTCTACCCTCAGGTGCTCGATCAGCAGAACTGGTACACCGTCTACAGTGCGCTGAGCTTCTCCTCGGACAAGTCGACGCTGCGGAGTCGCACCCGCTGAGTCTCAGCGCTGGATCGCGATGCCGGATGCTCGGAGCACATCGTCGCCGGTGACCTGACGGCTGCTGGTCAGGTTGACGGTCTCCAGCGATACCGCGCGAGTCAGGCTGGAGATGTCCGAGATGCTCTCGCAGCGTATGAGCTGCAGCGACGTCAGCTTCGGCAGCGCCGTCAGCGGAGAGACATCGATCAGCGCGCTGCAGGCGACCAGGGTGACGTTGGTCAGCTCTGGCAGCGCCGCCAGCGGGGAGAGGTCATGAAGGGCGCAGCCGCCCAGCTCCAGGACCTCCAGCACCGGCAGCGAGCCGAGGATGGTGGGGTCTGTGAGCGGGCAGCGGTACAGCGACAGCCGGGTCAGCGCGCCCAGCCCGGCGAGCGGTGAGAAGTCCTGGAGCGCCGGCAGTCCTTGAAGCTCAAGCTCGGTGAGCTTCGGAGTGGCCTTGAGGCCAGAGAGGTCGGTCAAGGCATCGGCGTTCCACACCTTCAGGGTTCGCAGACCAGGGAGGTCGGCGAGGACGCTGAGATCGGTGAGCGTGCGGAAGCAGTGCAGCGTCAGGCTCTCCAGCTTCGGGAGCTGCGTGAGGATGCTCAGATCGAACGGGTGGCGGCTCGGCTGGGGCTGATTCTGTGCCAGAGACAGCCGCCGAAGCTGAGGCAGAGAGACGAGGGCCGTGAGGTCCAGGGGGCGCGCGGACTCTAAGAGAGAGACTTTCTCCAGCGCCGGCAGCCCATCGAGGAGCGAGAGCTCCGAGAGGTGGTCCCGCTTCTCCAGGAGCAGAACCGTGGCGGCATCGAGGAGTCCGCACATCCGGGCGATGAGCAGGGCGGCGTCTCTGCGCAGCGGTGCCCGGATTCGGTGGTGGACCTCGCTCTTGGGGCGAATAATGATCCGACCGAGGGGGGAGAGCGACAGCCCCTCGCCCAGCACGCCCAGGATCTCATCGTCTCCTGCTGCTGCGAGCTCGTCGAGGGTCTCGTGGAGCGCTGGCCACGATGGTGTCCGAAGTCTCTTGCGAAGTGCAGCGAGCGTCTTTCTCTGTGCTGCGTTCACTGAGGTCGATCTCCGAGCTGGTCTTGCCTTGCTCTGCGAACGACGTCCGGACACCTCTTCAGTCGAGCCTGTCTCGGTCGCGGACCGACGCGGTCTCCAGCACGCTCCGGATGGAGCCGACGATGGCACCTCGGGTCCGCCGCTGAGCCGTCGCGTTCGTCTGGAGCATCAGTCCGCTCTGGTATGCTCCCGAAAAATTCCTTGGGAGAACGAGATGCTGATGCTGATGAGTGCCGCGCTGATGAGCGTGGCCAGTGCCGCAGAGGACGACTTCGAGTTTGAGCTGGAGGGCTACTACCGGACCCGGGCCTATGTCTTCCCCGATCTCTACGCCGATCAGAACGAAGCGGGCCGTTTTCTCACTCAGCGGCTCCGTCTCCAGCCGAGCATCGACTTTGAAGGCCGCGCGAAGTTCATGATGATGGCCGATGTGCTCGACGATGCCGTCTGGGGCGACAACCAGTCTCTCGCCTCAACCGCTCTGTTTGCTGGTGATCCCTCCGCCACCGGCATCGACGGTCAGCGCACCGACACCTTTCAGATCAAGCGCGCCTGGATGGAGTTCACGCTGCCGGTCGGTGAGGTGCGGGTCGGTCGCATGGAGTCGCACTGGGGCATGGGGCTGCTGGCGAACTCCGGAAACGGTTTTGATGACAACTTTGGTGAAAACCACGACGGAAACACGTTTGATCGCGCCCTGTTCGCCACCCGTCCCCTGGCGATTATTCAGGCCATCACCGGCAAGGAAGACACCGGCGTGCCGTTCATCATGGGCGTCGCTGTGGACCGCCTCGTCGAGGACCCGCTCATCCAGTACTACGGCTTCGAGTGTGCCTCTGGCATCTCCGAGGGAGACGAGGACTACAGCGCGGCCTGTGACTCCGACAACGACGGGCTGACCGACATCGATCACGACTACGTCGACGACACCTTCCTGGAGAGCGACCGGGGGGATGACTGGTGGGTTGATCAGGACGACGACGTCATGGAGCTGATCTACCTGGCGATCTATCGGGGCGAGGGGATCGACCTCGCCGGCTCGGCCGCCGACTTCACCCTCGGTGCCTATGCGATCAACCGCAAGCAGAACGAGACCGACTCCAACGTCCTCATCTCCGACATCTACACGAAGTTCCTGTGGCGGGGCATCTACCTGGAAGGTGAGGCCCTCAACATTCGTGGAAAGTCTTCTGCCATTGCACTTCCCGGCGCATTTGATCCCTACGGTGAGCTGGCAAACCCCCTGGAGAAGAACGTCAACATCTGGGGCTGGGTCGCGCGCGGTGGCTACGTGCAGACCAGCTACGAGGCGGTCATGGAGTACGGCTACGCCAGCGGAGACGACAACGTCGCCGACCAGGAATTCACCGGCCGTCCCATCCACCCCGACTACAACGTCGGGCTCATCCTCTACGATGAGATCCTCTCTCGGGTCACGGCCTCGACCTGGACGGAGAGCGCCGATGGCCTGTGGAGCAACGGCGGCGTCTACAACTCCACCTACATCTTCCCGACCATCAAGTACAAGCCCGGTCAGAACCTGGAGCTGATCGGTGGCTTCCTGATGGCCTGGCCCGACAAGCCCGATGGTTCCCGGATCCTGTGCGCAGAAGGCGACGACGTGGACTGCGCGCAGTACACCGCCACCGCCGCCAACCTCGGCTGGGAGGCCGACGCGGCGATCAAGTACCGGTTCCACAACCAGCACATCAACTTCTCTGCGGAGGCAGCCTATGCCTCGATCACTGACCGCATTCCCCTGGAGAACGTCGGCCTGAACCCGGACGGAAAGTTCTTCACCTTCCAGTCCCGCATTGCATACGAGTTTTAAGGCGGGTCGGTTGAGCGTCTTCTCGGCAGTGCTTAAGGCGGTGGCATGAGCACGCTCATCTTCCTCATCCAGGTCTATCTCCTCATCGTCGCCATCGACGTTGGGCTGGGCTGGGTGCAGGTCGATCCGGTGCGCTGGCCGCGGCGGGGAACCCACCTGCTGACTGAGCCGCTCCAGTCGCTGGTTCGGCTCGTCCTCCGTCCAGATCGCATCGCAGGATGGGATCTCTCCCCCCTCGTCGTGATCGGCGCGCTGGGGCTTTTGAGGGTATGGTTGATCCAATGCTGCCTCTGATCCTGAGCCTGTCCGCAATCCTCCTCCCGGCTCATGCCGGTGCGATGGAGGAGATCGTTCTCGCCAGTGATCAGGAGCGCACCGAGTCGGAGCGTCGGGCCGCGTTTGATCGGCTCGTGATGATCGGCGCAACAGATCTCTCCACCCTCTCTCGAATCAGCCTCGACACGACCGGCGCCACCCGCCAGCGCTGGGTCGCCATTCGGGCAATGGGTCACGTCGGCGGCTACGGGGTCGAGCAGACGCTCGTCGATCTCCTCACCGACCCCGAGCCCGCAATCCGCACAGCAGCGGTCAGCGCGCTGGGCGATGTCGGCGGCTCTGCACACAGCATCCAGCTCGCCTCCACCCTCCAGGATCCTGCGATCATCGTCCGGGCTGCCGCAGCAGAAGCCCTCGGCAAGATTCGCGATCCCAGCACCATCACCGCGCTCGCCTCCGCCCTCTCTGATCCCGAGAACTACCACCGCGGAACCAGCCTGTGGGTGCGGCGCCACTATGTGGTCGCGCTGGGTGAGATCGGGGATCATCGGGCGCTGCCCGTGCTGCTGGGGGCGATGGACGATGACGACATCGAGGTCTCTCGGGCCACCATCGGGGCGCTGGAGCGCATCTCCGGGTTTACGTTCTCTGATGGCCGCAGCACCGCAGAAGAGCGCACGGCATGGAAGCGCTGGGCCTCGGCTCAGATTCAGAGCCGCGGGCTGTAGCATCGGCGTCACCGCGCAGCTCGAGGCGGCGTGACCCTGGAGCGTTTCTCCTCCGGGGCAGACTCCTGGTCGGCGTGCGTCAGAGTCTCCATCGGCGTCGGCAGGTCATCCGGCCTTGGCAGGTCACCGTCGGGGGCGACCGCAGCGGCTCAGCTCGTCAGCCGAAGCTTCAGCACGCTTCGTCCGACACCCACGGTGTCTCCGTTTCGCAGCCGCGCCACATCCACCCGCTGGCCGTTGTGGTAGGTGCCGTTGGTGCTGCCGAGATCCCGCAGGAAGATCATCTCGCGGCCAAACAGCTCGATGACGGCATGCCGGCGAGAGGCCTCCAGATCTGACAGGGGGATCTCTCCGAGGTGGCGACCGATGGTGATGTTGCCGCGTGTGAAGCGAAACACCTTCCCCACGTCCTGCCCGGCGACCACCTCGACCACCGCCGATACCCCGGGAGGGAGGCGGAGGTCCTGGTCGATTACATCGGCAGGGGACCGGGTGCGATCGGGAGAGCCGCCCAGCTCGACCAGCTCCTCGTCCAGCAGCCAGGCGATCTCAAGCTGCGGGGTGGCGGTCTGCCCGGAGCGCTGCTCAGCAGTGCCCTCGGCGAGGCCGATGAACAGCACCATTCGGGTGTTGCCCAGGGAGATCTCTGCGCCGGGTCGGAGCGGGGTCTCGTAGACCAGCCGACCATCAACCAGGGTGCCGTTTGTGCTGCCGAGATCTTGAATGACCCAGCCATCTTCCCGTGGGAGGATCTGAGCGTGTGTGCCGCTGACCAGCGCATCGTCGAGAACCAGATCTCCGCGCCGGCGGCCAATGATCAGCGGATCGCTGGCGGAGAGCGGCACGTTGAGCCCCTGGCGAGCACCAGAGATGATCTTGAGGAACGCTTCAGGCATCAGGCAGTCGCGGCCTTCCGGGCAGCGCGGGCTGCCTTGTCGGCCTTCCGTGATGCGGCGCCGAGGTGGTAGCGGTGGTAGCGTCCAGCCAGCTCGCGGCCCAGCACTCTGGCGAGGTAGACGCCGGTCTCGGCAGCAGCATCGAGGTCAACGTTGGTGGTGATCCCCATCGCCTCGAACATGTGGATGAGATCCTCTGAGGCGGCGTTGCCAGCGGCCCCTGGAGCATAAGGGCAGCCTCCAACACCCGCTGTCGAGCCGTCGAACACCCGGATGCCGGCCTGGTAGCCGGCGAGGTAGTTCGCCAGCGCGGTGCCGCGGGTGTCGTGCATGTGGAGGGCAAGCTCCGAGACCGGGATGCCAGCCTCGGTCATCATCGCCACGATGCGCTGAACCTGAGCGGGGTTGCCCATGCCGGTGGTGTCTCCCAGCGCGATCTCGGTGGCCCCCATGCTCCGGAGCGTGGCGGCCAGCTCGACGGTCGCAGCTGGATCGACCGTGCCCTCATAGGGGCAGCCGAACACCGTGGAGAGGTAGGCGCGGACGGTGAGCCCCTCTGCGACGGCCTCGCCGATCACGGCCTCCAGGTTGCTGAGGCTCTCCCGGCGGGTGCGGTTGAGGTTCTTGCGGTTGTGGGTCTCGCTGGCAGACATGAAGGTCGCGATGTGCTCGACCCCTGTATCCAGGGCCCGCTCCAGTCCCCGGCGGTTGGGAATGAGGGCCCAGTAGCGGACCCCTTCTGGCGCTCGGGGAAGCTGCCGGAGCACGTCCGGTCCGTCCGCGAGCTGAGGGATCCAGCTGGGGCGGACGAAGCTGGTGACTTCGATGTCGGTGTAGCCTGCTGCAACCAGCCGATTGACCAGCGCCACCTTGGCCTCGGTGGGGACCACCACGGCTTCGTTCTGCAGGCCATCTCGAGGGGTGACTTCGTAGACTCGGATCATCGTGAACTCCAGCCTCAGTGTACTCTCAATCTACTGGCTTTCCGCTAGCGTCGACGACCCATCAGCCGGACCATGATGGCCTTCTGTGCGTGCAGGCGGTTCTCTGCCTGATCAAAGACCACCGACTGCGGGCCATCGATTACCGCTGCGGCGACCTCCTCGCCACGGTGCGCCGGCAAGCAGTGAAGGAAGATCGCGTCGGGCTTTGCGCGGCTCATGAGGTCGCTGTTGACCTGGAAGCCCTTGAAGCGCGCCAGGCGCTCGGCATGCTCGCCCTCCTGCCCCATGCTCGCCCAGACGTCGGTGTAGACCACGTCCGCGTCCGCGACGGCGGCCTGTGGATCCTCAGTGATCAGCACGCTGGCACCAGAGGCCGCCGCGAGCTCGCGGGTGCGGGTGGTGACGTCGGCATCAGGAGCGTAGCCACGGGGATGACCGATGGCGACATTGACGCCCATCAGCGCGCAGCCGTACATGATCGAGTGGGCCATGTTGTTGCCATCACCGACGTAGGCGAGCGTCAGGCCCTTGAGCGTGCCCTTCTTCTCCTGGACGGTCTGAAGATCGGCGAGCACCTGGCAGGGATGGAGGAGATCGGAGAGGCCGTTGATGACCGGGACGGTGCCGTAGCGACCCAGCTCGACGACGTCAGAGTGGGAGAAGACCCGGGCCATGATTCCGTCGACGTAGCGGGACAGCACCTGAGCGGTGTCGGCGATGGTCTCTCCGCGATGGAGCTGGATGTCGGTCGGGCCGAGGTAGATGCCCTGGCCGCCGAGCTGGTAGATGCCGGTCTGGAAGCTGACGCGGGTGCGCAGCGAGGGCTTCTGGAAGATCATCGCCAGGGTCATGCCCTTGCAGGCTTCCTTGTAGGCCTTCGGATACAGCTTGATGTGCCGTGCGAGGTCGAGATAGTTGCGCAGCTCTTCAGCGGACTGATCGGCCAGAGAGAGGAAGTGATTCGATGACATCAACAGCTCCAGGGTTCGCGATCCGCTAACCCCGACAGCACGGCCGTTCACCCTTCAGCGGGAAGACTGCGGGCCAGCCTCAGCCCCACACCCCGATGGCGTCGACTCGCAGGCTGTCGATCCCGGCGTGAAGATCGTGCTGCGGTCGCCGCCTGGCGCCAGGAACCCCCCCGCACCACCCGATACCGACCGTGGGCTGGACCCTGCGGATCGGTGCTGTCATAGCGGCTCTTTTCGTAGCGATCCCAGCACCACTCCGCGACGTTCCCGTGCATGTCGAGCAGCCCCCAGTCGTTGGGTGTGAGCTGCCCGATCGGTCGACTTCGGCCGCCGGAATTGAGCCGGGTCCAGCCCACAGTCGTCGTTCCGCTCGCCGCCGAACCGCTGGCGTAGGGTGTGCGCTGACCGGCGCGTGCCGCCACCTCCCACTCTGCCTCCGTCGGCAGTCGATAGCCGCTGCAGTCGATCCCCTCTGGCCAGGTGACCTCGCCGCTGAGCCGATAGCAGGCGGTGAGCCCGTGGTGGGCGGACAGGGCATTGGCGAATTGCGTGGCTTCTGCCCAGGTTACCCGCGCTACGGGAAGCGCGTCGCCGATCTGAGCGCTCGGGTTGGTGTGCATCACGGAGCGATAGAGGGCCTGGCTGACCTCGGTGCGGCCGATGGCATAGGGACGGGTGAGGGTGACGGAGATCGCAGCCTCGTTTGGTCGGCGGCCGTGCTCACCGACCGGCGCGCCGAGAGAGAAGGTGTTCGGCGCGATGCTGATCATCGGGTAGTCCGGCACGTCGATCGGCGGCCGCTGTGGAGTCGGTGCTGCAGCGACCATCATCGCCGCCAGCGCGCCGATCACCGCTGTGCAGACTGCTGCCATGCCCCACCGACTCCGACCGCTCGACTTAGACTCCGCGAGGTCTGCCGCAAAGGCCGCTGCGGAGTGGTAGCGCTCCTGTGGATTCACCCGAAGCGCCCGTCGGATCACCGCAGCTGTCCTTGCCGACACGCCGATCGGCTCTCTGAACCGCCCGGCGATGATCTGCTGCTGAGTGGAGAAGGCGCTGTCTGTGGAGAACGCACCTGCTCCAGTGAGCAGCTCGTAGAGAACTGCGCCCAGCGAGAACAGGTCGGAGCGGGCATCCACGGTCTTTGGGCGGAGGATCTGCTCAGGGCTCATGTAGCCGATGGTGCCCATCAGCGTGGTGGCTGCAGTTCGGGCGGCTTGGGTGTCACGGGCGATCCCGAAGTCCATCACCCGCAGCCGCTGAGCGCCGTCGGAGCACCGCTCGATGAACAGGTTCGCTGGCTTGATGTCTCTGTGTACGATTCCGCTGTCGTGAACAAACGCCAGCGCTGAGAGCGCCTGCAGCGTCCACTGTTGCGCGACCAGGGCTGGCACCGCTCCCCGCTCCAGGATGGCCTCCAGGTCCTCGCCGATCAGGAGGTCCATCACGAGCCCTGCCAGGCCCGGTCGACTGATGATGTCGGTGACCGGAACGAGGTGGGGGTGCCGAAGCCGGGCCTGGATGCGGCCCTCGGCGATGAACCGCTGGCGGATCTCGTCGTGGGCGAGGAGGTGTGGGTGGAGGACCTTCAGCGCATGGAGGGAGCCGAGCTGGAGGTGGCGAACCCGGTAGACCCGAGCCATGCCGCCCTCGCCGAGCATGCCCTCTACCACGTAGCGATCAATGGTCTCGCCGGGGCTCATGCGGCCTCCGATTCGCTGAGGACGACCCGCTGTAGCATCACCGCAGCCACGAGCAGGAAGATCCCCAGTCCCATGATCGAGCCGACCCGGATCATGCCGTGGAGCTGCCAGAGGTCTGCGAGAAACACCTTGCCTGCTGCGAGACAGAGGAAGGCCAGCGCCAGCAGCCGAGCCGGCTTCCGGCGCATCCTGACGCCCACTCCCATCATCGCCAGCCCGAAGCCGGCCCAGGCCAGCGATCGAACCATCTCACCAGCCAGCGATGCGATGCGCAGCCCGGCTCCGCCGAACAAGCCGAGGATGCTCAGATCGACCGCGGCGAACAGGAGCAGGACGCCGCCGAGCTGAACCATGCGCCCGGGCTGGACCCGCCATCCCCGCAGCCGCTCGCCGCTCCACAGCAGCGCGCCGGCTGGCAGCGCCCAGATCACCGGGTTTCCGCTCCACTGCAGCGCAGTGGGGTTGAGCAGCAGCGTGGCGACCGCACCAGCGAGCACGACCGCGCCGATTCTCAGGAGCGCGAGAGGGGCTCGGCGCTGGAGCTCTGCGAGGGCGACCAGCTCCGCAGCCAGGCCGAGCACCAGCCACGGACCAGAGAGCTGAATCACCACGGCAGCGGTCGCGAACCCAAGCACCAGCAGCTCTGCCAGTCCGGTCTGCTGCCCCTGACGCCGTGCGCGAATCGCGGCGGCGAGCGTCAGCCCAGCGACCAGTGCGGCCTGAAGCCCCCCGAGAGCACCCCCCGCCAGCGCCTGCCAGGCGAGGTGGGCGGGGACAAACAGCACACCACCCGCGAGGATCGCGGTCTGGTGCGTCATGCGATCCGCGCGGAACGTCGGCACGGTGAGCGCGCCGAGGGTCAGCGACCAAGCCACCACCAGTCGCACCTCCGGCGCACCACCCTCCATCGCAAGCAGCCCCACGGTGCCGTAGAGTACCGCCAGCGGAAGGGCCGCCGGGGCCAGAATGGACAGGGCAAGCCCCAGCACCGCAGGGGCGAGCAAGAGCATGCTTGGGCTCGCTGAGAGGAGCAGCCCGCCAGCAACCATGGCGGCGGTGGTGCTTCCGAGGATCGCGGGCTCCCGTCGGGTGCTCGCGGCTGTCAGCAGCGGCGGCACCAGCAGGAAGAGCAGCACCGAGAGGCCACCGTCGATGTGCCCGATCGCGGCCATGGTGATCTGAAGCGCGCCGACCAGTCCCGCTGTGAGCAGCGCGATCGAGGGTCGGCAGAGCCGCCACGCAAGGCCGGCGCCCATGGCGGAGAGCGCCAGCAGGTAGCCCAGCGCAGCCGGAGTGAGGTCGCCGAGAAGGAGTGGAAGCGCCAGCCCCGCAGCCCCCAGCACCGGTGCCCACAGTCCTGCTCGGGAGATGCGGAGCGCGCCGAGTGCCGAGAGGACGGCCAGTGCACCAGCGGTCTGCAGCGGGGCCGCAGACAGCGAGGCGAGCACGACCAGGGCCACTCCGGCCACATCCACCAGCCATGGCTGATCGCGACGGAGGCTGACCACCCCCGCGAGCCCAGCGAGCCCGGCAAGCTCGATGAGCAGCAGCGGGCTGTCGGCGAGCGACCCCGAGACGGTCAAGGCTGCGCCGATGAGTCCGATGAGCAGGCCTGGCAGGGCAAGGCTGCGCAGGTCCTCTCGGAGCGCTGCGGCGACGAGCCCGCTGGCACCGAGACTCACCGCGGCGAGGATGGTGTTCGCCTCCGGCAGAAGGAGGGCCGCAGCGATCATCGCGCAGACGGACAGCCCGCCTCCGGTGTACGACAGCTCCGTCCAGCCGCGCCGGGCACCTGCTGCAGCTGCGCTGCCGACCCATGCCGCCAGGACTCCAGCCAGCAGGAGGGGCTCGGTGCCCTGACTCAGCATCAGCGCTGGAGCGGCCCCGCCGAGCAGGACGCCGACGGCTCCAGCCATCCGGTCTGCACCCCCTGGCTCCTCTCGGAGGATGCCCGCCAGAAGAAAGATCGCTGACAGCAGGCCTGCGCCGAGCACGGCGACCGGCAGCTGTCCCGGCGTGAGGAACCGGATCGCCCAGCCGCTCAGCATCAGCACGGTCAGCACGCCGCCTCCAGCGATAAGCCCGCGCCACTGGTGACGGATGGCGCTCACCAGCATCCCGGCGTTGAGCAGGGCGAGGTAGCCGATGAGCAGCACCGGACGGCTCTCACCGGTCGCCAACATCAGCGGGGTCGCAAACCCAGCGAGCAGCGCCAGTCCGGTCAGCAGGAGGCTGCGGTGTTGCTCGGCACGCCACGCTGTCAGGCCAGTCACCCCGAGCATCGCCACAAACACGACCTCGACCGGCACCAGCCCGTATCGAACCGCGCATGCATACAGCGCGCCATGGAGCAGCCCAGCACCGGCGCCCGAGACCGCCGCTGCAGGTCCAGCCGACTGGCGGCGCCACAGCACCTCACCGATCCCCATCCCGGCCCCGCCCAGCGCCAGCCCCAGAAGCACCCGGATCGCCGGAGGAGTGGTACCGCTTGCCAGGGCCCCGGCGAAGAAGATCAGCCCAGAGAGGGCTACAGCGCCGCCGCCGACAGCAGCGATCACCCACACCATCGTGCGCTCGATACGGCCTCCGGCTGCGGCAGGAGCATCGGAGAGCAGCGGCTTGGGTGCAGGAGAGTCGGCAGGGACGGGGGGGCTGGGCACATCGGGGGCAGGCACCGGGGAGGGCTGGACCGGGGCGTCCGGTCGAGTCTTCGGTGGTGGAGCACGATCGAGCAGCGGTGCGGCAATGGTCAGCGACCGGGGCGTTGCGACGAGCCCAGGCTGCGGGAGCGCACGAGCTCGTGACGCTCCTGCGGCCACCATGGGCTGGAGCCGGTTTTCCAGGGCGACGACACGCGCCAGCATCATGTGCTCCAGCTGAGAGAGCAGCAGCCTGAGCTCATCGCTCTCCGCCTGAAGGGTGCGCAGCTGCAAGCGCTGATGAGAGAAGCGCACCAGGACCCAGATTGGTCCCACAACGGCAAGCGCTGCGCACAGCAGTCCGGCGATGATCTCCATGGGGCCTCCTCGGCTGGGGTGGAGCATCAACCGCCAGGGAGGGGACCGCATTTCGAGGCGTGTCTGCATTGCACCGGAACGGGTCAGACATCAACACCACACGGAGCGGGTGTGAATGTGAGATGAATCCGTCAGCACGCCTCTCCTGTTGGACGAACGCACGGTCCCATGATTCGGATTTTCGTTCGGCATCGGGTGATGTCGATGAAAACCCCGCGTAGCCTCGACACCGTGCAAGCTGAGCTGACGGGAGGCTGTTCTCGCCGAGAGGCTTGTGGTGCCCCAGAGAGTGTCAGTGTTCACGACCATCGAACAGCAGTCTGTCGCCATCATTCAGCGCTCTGGTAAGCCCCACAACATCGCCGGTCCTGGCTTCCACTGGCGGATGCCCATCGCAGACCAGATCGGTGCTCGGCTTGACCTCCGCATCCTCGAGATGACCGCTCGCGTCGAGAGCAAGACCCAAGACTGTGTCTTCGTACACACGTCCATCGCCGCTCAGTACGCGCTCAAGCATCCCCACGATGTGTACTACAAGCGCTCCAGCGCCCAGAAAGACGTCCTCGGCGTGGTCCGCGCTCGGGTGCCCAATCCTCAAGCGCGATGATGCCTCTGAGGCCAAGGATGACATCGCCGACGTTGTGCGCGCCCAGCTCTCTGACATCAGGGAAGCGCTCGGCCACACCATCATCAAGGCGCTGAACACCGACCTCGAGCCCGCCGCTGAGGTCAAGGAGTCGACGAACTGGAACAACGCCGCAGAGCGCCTCAAGGTGGCGACGCTGGAGGCTGACACCATCCACATGGTCAGCAGCAGAGGCGGAGAACAAGAACCTTCAGGGCCTCGGCATCGCCTGCCAGGCGGAAGGCCCAGGCGGAGTCTGCCGAGGTGGTCGAGGACAGCATCGAGGGCATGAGCGCCGAGTCGGTCATGTCTCTGCCGCCCCTCACCCAGTACTTTGATACCCCCCAGGCCATGGCCGACAAGTCCGCCCCCCCCAAACGATTGTCCTGCCGCACGCTCCCTCTGGAGTGACGGACATCGACGAGCAGGTGCGGTGTGGAGTGAGCGTGGGCCGCGAGCCTGCCAGTCTGATTGCGGCGAGGCAGCGCGTTCGGTCTGATGTGCCCTCGATGAGCCTGTGGCGCTCCGCTTTGAGCTCACCTGCCGAGGGTGTCCTTCACTGCTGCAGTCGAATCGGATCCGCCGCCGCTGGCAGGGTCGCCAGCAGCAGCGTGGTGGCTCAGCGTGCGCTCGGTACCAGGGTCAGCAGACCGGTAATGTCTGCCAGCACGTGATCCGCCAGCGGGGCGAGATCGGCCTCACCGCTGCTGCCCGTCAGCACCCCGACCACCAGACCGGCTCCCGCCGCCCGGCCCATCTCCAGGTCGTGCGTGTTGTCTCCGACCATCGCGACTTCAGCCGGCTTCAGCCCCAGCTGCCGACAGAACGCCAGCACCATCCCGGGGCCGGGCTTGGTTCCAAACCCACTGTCATACCCGCAGATGAAGTCAAACTTCTCGGTGATGCCCAGGAGCTTCACCGTCGCCATCGCGGCGGCGTAGTTGTCGCTGGTCGCGATGCCCGCCGCGACTCCCCGAGCCCTCAGCGCATCGAGGAAGGGCCCGAGGTCGCAGACCGGCGTGGCGGAGTTGACTCCCTCGGTGGTGAAGATGGCGTCGATCTCGTCGGTCAGCGTCTGGAGATCATCCACCGCCACGCCGGCCGCGATCATCAGCGGGGCCCACAGCTCAGCGACGTCTGCTGCAGATCCGGCTGCCAGCGCACAGCCTGCGGTCACCGCGTCGGTGTCCGGGTCGTGTCCGCCGGCTCGAAGCAGCGCAGCCGCCAGGGCCTCGTCTCCCCGAGAGGCGGCAGCCGCGACGATGCGGTTGATCGGCAGCCAGGTCTTTGCGTAGTCCAGCAGGGTCCCGTCTTTGTCGAACAGGATGGCGCGAATGGTCATCGTCTCCTCCAGCGATGCGCGAGCCTATCCCACCTCACAGTGAGCGGGACTCCGAGCGATGGAGAGTGTGGGCCATGAGGGCACTTCAGCGATCCACAGAAGCGACTCAGTCCGCCTCACAGATGTAGTAGAAGGCGCTTGCGCAGGGCTCGTCGTTCCAGGTGCCGTTGGTGAACCGGTTGAGCTGTCCGCAGTCTTCGTTGCCGCCAGAGTTGTTCGGCTCACCAGAGCCCCAGTTTGTGTAGCTGGAGCTGGAGCCGTCTTCCCACACCCAGGTCGACTCGCTGGAGATGTCGTTGATGCCGATCCACCACTTGCTCGTCGAGTAGCTGTCGGCGGTGGTGTCCGTCCAAGAGTCCTCGCTGGCGTCGTCGATGGTCAGCATGTGGTAGTCGTAGCTGCTGCACTCTGCCTGAGCGTTCGTCCAGGACTCGGAGTACTCGCAGAACATGTAGGGGTGCCCGTCGTAGGTCTCGACGCTGCATGGGCAGACCCCGCCGTCGTCTGCGTAGCCGCTGCAGTCATCGTCCAGCCCATTGCAGTCTTCAGAGGCTGCGGGGTTGATGTCGGAGTCGTCATCGTCGCAGTCAGTGTCGTCGTCGGTGTAGCCGCTGGGCTCGGAGCAGGCGGTGGTGCTGCGATCGGCATCGCCGTAGCCGTCGGCGTCGTCGTCAGCGTAGTAGGTCTCTTCCGTTGAGGCGTCGAGATCGGCGTCGTCGGTGTCGATGTCGCCGTCGCAGTCGTCGTCGATCTCGTTGCAGACCTCGTCGGCGTCGGGGTTGACGTCGGCGTCGGAGTCGTCGCAGTCGGTGTC